>NZ_BAYD01000042.1 GCF_000685075.1 Paraburkholderia oxyphila NBRC 105797 | reverse complement strand
GGCCAACGCCTGCGGCCCGCCGCGAAAACAAGTTAAGGCCAACGCCTGCGGCCCGCCGCGAAAACAAGTTAAGGCCAACACTCCAAAGCAGCAACTAGCACGAGAAAGAGCGCCCGACCCCGGGCCGAGCAGGCCCAAAAAACCTCCCCTCAAAATCCGCGCTGGACGGAAAGCGTCGCGCCCGTGCTATGCGAATGCAGAATCGCGACGCGCCCCGTGGCGGAAAACACCCAGTCGTTGACGGTCAGCGACAGCCGCCGCTGGGGTTGCGCGCCAACTAGCACGGTGGTGTCCGGCAACTGGGTGATCGTCAATGCCGGCACAGGCGGCCCGCCCAGATGGAGATCGCTGGAGGTCTGCTGCGGCGCCGGGCCTGGCGTCGAAGCTTTCCCCGCACCGAACCGGAAGTCATGACTGACCTGAGCGCTATAGAAGTTGGTCAACTGCGTATCGAAAGGCGCATGCTGCTGCGCCTGATACTGGAAGTCATAGCGCTGCAGATAGCTTTGAGGCCCGGGAATAGGCGCGACGATCTCCACGGGCATAGGGGCAATGCTCGCGACCGTCATCTCCTCGGGCGCGTCCGCGACCGGGCCGTCCGCGAGCGCGTACCCGCTCAGCAGGAGACAGACTGCGCCGACAATCCTTTCGTTCAGGCACGCCATGAACATGCCTCCATTGAAGGAATGGAAACGTCACGCTACAGGATGTTATGTCTGAACAGACCGCTTTTGTCGCTGCACTTGCACTCAGACATTCTAGACAGTCAATCACGACTTGCTATGTAAATTTGTGCGAGCGCGCACATACAGAGCTTGGCGCGCGAAGCCCCGCCACACGCGTGCCCCTCTGGCGGTCTGTCGCTATCGGTTGTCAGTTTTGCGCTATATGACTTGAACGTGACGCGGGAATACTACGCCGGTCTAGAATAAAACTCGGCGGGTCCGGAATGAGAAAACATGTGGATGGCGCGGCAATCGCCATCATGGTGACGCTGTGCCTGATCTGGGGCTTCCAGCAGGTGGCGATCAAGTCGGTGGCTGGCGACATCACGCCCATGATGCAGGTGGGCGTGCGCTCGGGCGGCGCGGCGGTGCTCGTCTGGCTGTTCAACCGCTTGATTGCGCGCGAGCGCTGGCTGCCCGGCCTCGCGCTGCGCTCCGGGCTCGTGGTGGGCGTGCTGTTCGCGCTCGAATTCCTGTTCGTGGCCGAAGCGCTGCGCTGGACCAACGCCTCGCACGTGGCCGTGCTGCTCTACACCGCGCCCATGTTCGCGGCCATCGGCCTGCATCTGAAGCTGCCTGACGAGCGTCTCGCCCGCCTGCAGTGGGTGGGCATCGGCCTCGCGTTCGCGGGCATCGCCGTCGCCTTTCTCGGCCCGGCACTGGTGGGCGGGGGCCGCGTGGCGGGCGCCAACTGGCTGCTCGGCGACTTCATGGCCCTGTGCGGCGGCGTGGCGTGGGGCATGACCACGGTCGTCGTGCGCACGACCCGCTTGAGCGAGGCGCCCGCCACGCAGACGCTCTTCTATCAGCTTGCGTGCGCCTTTATCCTGCTGATGCCGTTTGCGTTCGCCACCGGCCAGACCAGGTTTCACGGCGCGCCGCTCGCGCTCGTGAGCCTCGTCTTCCAGACCACCGTGGTGGCTTTCGTGAGCTACCTCGTCTGGTTCTGGCTGCTGCGCCGCTACTTTGCGGCGCGCCTTGGCGTGCTTTCGTTCATGACGCCGCTCTTCGGCGTGGCGATGGGCGTGCTGCTGCTGCGCGAACAGGTCGACGCGGCCTTTCTCGCCGGCTCGGCACTCGTGCTAGTGGGTCTCTTGATCGTGAATGGCCAGGCGTGGCTGCGCCAGCTGTTCGTGCGCGGCGCCCGCGCGGAGGGCGGCGCGGGCATCTGAGCCTTGCGGCCGGGAATACCCGGAGGTGCCCGGGCAGGTCCGGCGCCCGCTATGCCGAAATCGTCATTGCCGTTGAGCCGTTCGAACAAGACGGCCAGACGGGCGAGACCTACGATTGTCGGCATGAAAACCCTCACCGTAATCGACTCCCATACCGGCGGCGAGCCCACGCGGCTCGTGACCGAAGGCGGCCCCGAGCTCGGCCGCGGCCCGCTCAGCGAGCGGCTCGAGATCTTCCGCCGCGATTTCGACCGCGTGCGCGCCGGCATCGTCAACGAGCCGCGCGGCTCGGACGTGATGGTCGGTGCGCTGCTGTGCGAGCCCCATGACCCGGGCTGCTCGGCGGGCGTGATCTTCTTCAACAACGTGGGCTTTCTCGGCATGTGCGGGCACGGCACGATCGGCCTGATCGTGTCGCTCGCGCATCTGGGTCGCATCGCGCCGGGCGTGCACCGTATCGAAACGCCCGTGGGCGAAGTCGAGGCCGAATTGCACGCGGACCGCAGCGTGACGGTGCGCAATGTGCCCGCGTACCGCTATCGCCAGGGCGTGCCGCTCGACGTGCCCGGCCTTGGGCGCATCCATGGCGACATCGCCTGGGGCGGCAACTGGTTCTTCCTCGTCTCCGATCACGGCCAGCAGCTCGAATTCGCCAATGTGGAGTCGCTCACGGAAACGTCGTGGGCCATCCGCCAGGCGCTCGAGGCCAACGGCATCACCGGCGAAGGCGGCGCGCTCATCGACCATATCGAGCTGTTCGCCCATTCCGGCCAGGCCGGCATCGACAGCCGCAACTTCGTGCTATGCCCCGGCAAGGCGTACGACCGCTCGCCGTGCGGCACGGGCACGAGCGCGAAAGTCGCGTGCCTCGCGGCCGACGGCCTGCTCGCGCCGGGCGCGAAGTGGCGCCAGGAGAGCATCGTCGGCAGCGTGTTCGAGGCGCAATACGAGACCGGCGCGGACCTCGCGCCCGGCTACGTGCGCCCGAGCATTCGCGGCACGGCGCACGTGAGCGCTGAATCGAAGCTGATCTTCAGCGACGACGATCCCTTCGCCTGGGGCATTCGCGCGTGACGAAGGCGATGGGTTCCTGTCCCGATGTGATCGTGGTGGGCGCGGGCATCGTGGGCGCGGCGTGCGCGTACGAGCTCGCGCAGCAGGGCGCCGACGTGCTCGTGCTCGAACGCGCGGGCGTGGGCGGCGGCGTGAGCGCGGCGGGCATGGGGCACCTCGTGGTGATGGACGATTCGCCCGCGGAGTTCGCGCTTTCGGCGTGGTCGCGCGAGCTGTGGCTCGATCTCGCGCCGCGTTTGGGCGAGCGCGAGGCGTTCGTGCGCTGCGGCACGCTGTGGGTGGCCGCCGACGACGAAGAATTGGCACTCGCGCAAACGCGCCAGCAGGCGCTCGTGAGCCAGGGCGTGGCGTGCTCGATGCTGGACGCGCAACAGGTGCGAGAGGCGGAGCCCGCGCTGCGTAAAGATTTGCAAGGTGGCATGGTGATTCCCGACGACGGCGTGGTCTATGCGCCCGCTGTCGCCGCGTGGCTGCTCGCGCAGCCGGTGAAAGGGCGCATGATGTGCAGGCTTCAGACGCAAGTCGCGCGTGTGGACCGCGCGGGCGTGGTGCTGGCCGATGGTGAAACGCTTGCCGCCGGCGCCGTGCTGATCGCCAACGGCCTGCAGGCCGCCGAGCTGCTGCCCGGCCTGCCGATGCAGGCAAAGAAAGGGCATCTGCTCATCACGGACCGCTACCCGGGCACGGTGCGCCACCAGGTGCTCGAGCTCGGCTATATCAAGAGCGCGCACAACGCGACCGGCACTTCGGTGGCGTTCAACGTGCAGCCGCGCCCCACGGGGCAATTGCTGATTGGTTCGTCGCGCCAGTTCGACAGTCTCGATCCCTCCGTGGAGCCGGCCATCCTCGCGCGCATGCTGCGCCGCGCCGCCGAGTATCTGCCGGAGCTGCCGTCGCTCAATGCGATTCGCGCATGGACGGGCTTTCGGCCCGCCACCACGGACGGCCTGCCGCTCATCGGCCCCGCCGCACAGTTTGCTGGCGACGCCTGCCACCGCTCGACGTGGCTCGCAACGGGGCACGAGGGGCTAGGTGTGACCACCGCGCTGGCCACGGGCAAGCTGATCGCCGCGCAGATGCTCGGCCTGCCGGACGCATTGCGGATCGACGCGAGCCCGTATTTGCCGGCGCGTTTTTCGACACACGCGGCGGCACCGGCTGCCACGCGTGCCGCGTCGACGGGAGCCACGCATGTCTGAGACGATTACGCTCAACGTGGATGGCCGCAGCGTTAGCGTGGCGCGCGGCAGTTCGGTCGTGGCAGCTGTCGCGCTTGCAACGAGTCATGCAGGTCTCGTCACGCGCCGCTCGGTGAACGGTGCCTTGCGCGGGCCGTTGTGCGGCATGGGCGTGTGCCAGGAGTGTCGCGTGACGATCGACGGCGTACGGCATCGGCTGGCCTGCCAGACCCTGTGCGCGGAGGGCATGCAAGTGGTCACGGGGAGAGCCGCCGAATGAATTTCGACATCCTGATTATTGGCGCGGGTCCGGCGGGACTCCACGCGGCGCGCGTGGCGGCGCACGCGGGCGCGCGGGTCGGCATCGTCGACGACAACGCTTTGCCCGGCGGCCAGATCTGGCGCCAGGGCCCGCAGCATCAGCCGGCCGGCCGCGCGCGCGAGGCCATCGAGGCGCTCGCGAAACTGCCCAATGTCTCGCGCATGAGCGGCACGCGCGTCGTGCAGGCCACCGGTGCGCGCCAGTTGCTGGTTGAAGATGCGGCGCGCGGCTATACGGTCGACTACGGCAAGCTCATCGTGGCGACGGGCGCGCGCGAGCGTTTCCTGCCGTATCCGGGCTGGACGCTGCCGGGCGTCACGGGCGCGGGCGGTCTCCAGGCGCTCGTGAAGGGCGGCATGCCGGTGCGCGGCGAACGCATCGTGATCGCGGGCACGGGGCCACTCCTCTGGGCCGCGGCCGTCACGGCGCGCGAGCATGGCGCGCGCGTGGCGGCGATCGTCGAGCAGGCGCCGCCGCATGCGGTGCGCCAGTTCGCGGCCGGCCTCGTGGCGACGCCCGCGAAGCTCGTGCAGGCGCTGCGCATGCGCCTCGATCTGCGCGCCACGCCATACCTGTGCGGCGCGCACGTGGTGGCGGCGGGCGGCGAGACGCAGGTGACGCACGTGCGGGTTCGCACGGCAAGCGGGGAAATGCGCGTCGATTGCGACCGCCTCGCCTGTGCTTATGGACTCGTGCCGAATACGCTCGTGGGCGCCGCGCTCGGATGCAGGATCGACGAATCGCAGGGCATGGCCGCCATCGCCGTGGACGACTTGCAGGCCACGTCGCTGCCCGATGTCTATGCGGCGGGCGAATGCACGGGCGTGGGCGGCATGGAGCTGGCGGCCGTGGAAGGCCGTATCGCGGCGCACGCGGCGCTTGGCGAGGACGCGCAGGCACGCGCGCTGTTCGCGCAGCGCGCGCGCTATCGGCGCTTTGCCGCGCGCATGCACGAAGCGTTCGCGCTCGATCCGCAATTGCGCACGCTCGCCGCGCCGGATACCGTGCTGTGCCGTTGCGAAGACGTGCGCTTTGGCGACGCCGCGCAATATCGCTCATGGCGCGACGCGAAGCTGCAGACGCGCTGCGGCATGGGGCCGTGCCAGGGCAAGATCTGCGGCGAAGCGGCGGCATTCTGCTTTGGGTGGCCGCGCAACGGCCAGCGCCCGCCATTCTCGCCAGCGCGTATCGGCACATTGCTCGAAGTCGAGAGCACGGCATAACGGAGGGCCTGTGCATCTGCACAGACATCGGGCGGCGGCGCGCACATCGCGCCGCCGCCCGATTTTCTTTCGCAGATGTGCCCGGCGTGGATACGCAAGCCTGCATCGCAAGGGCATAATCGAGCCGATTCCGACTCGTCATGCCTCGCGATGCCCGAACTGGTTCTGCCCACTCCCAACGAACACACGACGCTGCCGCAGATGGTGGCGCACTTCTCACTGCTGGAGCCGCTCTTCGACGCGATGCCCGATGTGGTCTTCTTCGTGAAAGACGACGAGGCGCGCTATGTGATTGCCAACGCCACGCTCGCCGCGCGCTGCGGCTTCAAGGACAAGCGCGCGCTGCTCGGCAAGACCGCGGAGGAGGTCTTCCCGAGGCGCTTCGGCCGCATCTACACGGAACAGGACGAAGCCGTCGTGCGCCTGAACAGCCGGCTCATCGACCAGCTCGAACTGCATCTCTATCCGGGGCGCCAGCCGGGCTGGTGCCTCACCTCGAAAGTCCCGCTGCATGACGCACAAGGGCGCGTGCTGGGCGTGGCCGGCATCTCGCGCGACCTGCAGGCGGCCGAGGGCACGCACCCCGCGTATCAGCGCCTCGCCATCGCCGCGAAATACATCCAGGACAACTACGCACAGCCGCTCAAGCTTTCGCATCTGGCCACGCTCATCGACATGTCAGTGGCGCAGATCGAGCGCTACTTCCACAAGATCTTCCACCTCACGCCGCGCCAGATGCTGCTGAAGACACGGCTCGACGCCGCCTCCGAGTTGCTGGCCGGCGACCTTAGCATCACCGACATCGCCACGCGCTGCGGCTATAACGATCACAGCGCATTTACGCGTCAGTTCAAGGCCACCGTGGGCCTGACGCCGAGTCAATATCGGGCGGTGCTGCATCCGCAGACTGGCGACGCGGATTGACCGGGCACGCGGGCGGGCAGGCCCACGGGCCGCATACGCTGTACGGAAGCAAGATTCGCGCGCGTATATCTAGGGGTTGTCCCGGATACGGTTCACCGACGCATCCCACGCGTTTACGCTGGCGTGCCCGATTGTGCCGATTTCGTCTTTTTGAGTCGCGAAAGCCCCCAAGCTTTACGCCCGCTGGATAGCGATACTTCTTCACATCGCCACACTGTGTTGGCGCGATCCATTCAACGAAGGAGATTGTCACTGTGAGCCGCAACGCGATCCAATGGAGCGGGGTGTTTCCCGCCGTCAGCACCCAGTTCAAGCCGGACTTCTCGGTCGATATCGATGCGACTCACCGCGTGGTGAGCAACCTCGTCAAGGACGGCGTCTCGGGCCTCGTGGTGTGTGGCACCGTGGGCGAGAACACCTCGCTGAACACCAGCGAGAAGCTGGCTGTGATCGAAGCCGCGCGCGACGCGGCGGGCGGCAAGGTGCCGGTGATCGCGGGCGTGGCTGAATTCACCACCGAGTTCGCGCGCCAGACCGTGCGCGAAGCGCAGCGCGTGGGCGTGGACGGCGTGATGGTGATGCCGGCGCTCGTGTACTCCGCCAAGCCGCACGAGACGGCCGCGCACTTTCGCGCGGTGGCGTCGAGCACCGACCTGCCGGTGATGGTCTACAACAACCCGCCGATCTACAAGAACGACGTCACGCCCGACGTGCTGATCGCCATTCAGGATTGCGAAAACATCGTCTGCTTCAAGGACTCCTCGGGCGACACGCGCCGCTTCATCGACTTGCGCAACGCCGTGGGCGACCGCTTCGTGCTGTTCGCGGGCCTCGACGACGTGGTGGTCGAGAGCATCGCTGTGGGCGCGGAGGGCTGGGTCTCGGGCATGTCGAACGTGTTCCCGAAGGAAGGCGAGACGCTGTTCCGCCTCGCGAAGCAAAAGCGTTTCGATGAGGCGCTCGCGCTCTATCACTGGTTCATGCCGCTGCTGCACCTCGACGCGCGCCCGGACCTCGTGCAGTGCATCAAGCTGTGCGAAGAGCTCGTGGGCCGCGGCAGCGCGCTCACGCGTCCGCCGCGCCTCGCGCTGGAAGGCGAAGCGCTCGCGCATGTGAAGGCCGTGGTGGAGAAGGCGCTCGCGACGCGCCCGCAACTGCCCGACGTGGGTCTGTAATGCCTTAGGGTCTGTTCGTCTGTGAACAGACCCGAAACCCTCGCACGCCGCGCGGCGCAATTCGCGTAGCCGTGCCTGCCGGCCAGGGTGAGGCGCGGCACGGCAACGTCCGCGGCCTCATTCCTATACGAGGAGACACGGCTATGTCCACACAAGGCAATCTGCATCGTTCTGCATCACTAAGTAATGTGGAGAATGCGGGCCATGCATTCGATGAGCAGGCAGGCGCTGGCCGCTTCAAGAAACAACTCTCGCTCACCGATCTGACCTTCATCGGCCTCGGCGCCATCTTCGGCTCGGGGTGGTTGTTCGCTTCCAGTCACGTCTCGGCCATCGCGGGACCGGCGGGCATCATTTCCTGGCTGATCGGCGGTTTTGCGGTACTGCTGCTCGGTCTCGTCTATTGCGAGCTGGGCGCGGCGCTGCCGCGCGCGGGCGGCGTGGTGCGCTACCCCGTGTACTCGCACGGACCGCTGCTCGGTTATCTGATGGGCTTTGTCACGCTCATCGCGTTCTCCAGCCTGATCGCCATCGAAGTCGTGGCCGCGCGCCAGTACGCCGCCGCCTGGTTCCCCATGCTGAGCAAGCCCGATTCGGGCAACCCTACGACGGTGGGCTGGTTCGTTCAGTTCGCACTCCTGTGTCTGTTCTTCTGGCTGAACTATTCGAGCGTGAAGACTTTCGCGCGGGCGAACAACCTCATCAGCATCTTCAAGTTCATCGTGCCGCTCTCGGTGATCGGCGTGCTGTTCACGTTCTTCAAGCCCGCCAATCTCACCGTGCACGGCTTCGCGCCGTTTGGCATGTCGGGTATCGAAATGGCGGTCTCGGCGGGCGGCATCATCTTCGCCTACCTCGGCCTCACGCCGATCATCTCGGTGGCGAGCGAAGTGCGCAATCCGCAGCGCACGATTCCCATCGCGCTGATCCTCTCGGTCCTGCTTTCCACGCTGATCTACGTGCTGCTGCAACTCGCGTTCATCGGCAGCATTCCCACCGATGCGCTCAAGAGCGGCTGGGAAGGCGTGAGCAAGGCCTTCTCGCTGCCGTACCGCGATATCGCGCTCGCATTGGGCGTGGGCTGGCTCGCCTATATGGTGGTGGCCGACGCGGCAATCTCGCCGAGCGGCTGCGGCAACATCTACATGAACGCCACGCCGCGCGTGGTCTATGCATGGGCGAAGACGGGCACGTTCTTTCGCGTGTTCACGCGGGTGGACGAGGCCTCGGGCATTCCGCGTCCGGGCCTGTGGCTCACCTTCGCGCTCGCGGTGTTCTGGACGCTGCCGTTCCCCTCATGGGAAGCGCTCATCAACGTGGTGTCGGCGGCGCTCGTGCTGAGCTATGCGGTGGCGCCCATCTCCGTCGCTGCGCTGCGCCGTAATGCGCCCGATATGGCACGGCCGTTCCGCGTCGGGCGCTTCGGCATCGTCGGGCCGGTGTCGTTCGTGATTGCCGCGTTGATCGTCTACTGGTCGGGCTGGGGCACCGTTTCGTGGCTGCTCGGCTTGCAGATCGTGATGTTCGTGATCTATCTCGCGGCAGGCCGCTTCGTGCCCACGCGCCAATTGAGCCTGGCGGACCAGGTGCGCTCGTCGATGTGGCTCATCGCGTTCTATGTGGTGATGATCGTGCTCTCGTGGCAAGGCAGCTTTGGCGGGACGGGCGCGCTCGCTCACCCCTACGACACGGTGGTGGTTGCGCTCGCGAGCCTCGGCATCTACTACTGGGGCGCCAATACCGGCGTGCCGGCCCACAAGCTGCAACTCGACGACGACGATCAGTAACGCCGCAGTTCGCCATCCGGCGGCAGGCCACACGCCATTCGTGCCGCCGGATTCCAATCCGTTTTGAATCCGGGCCTTGCCGGCCCGGTGGTTTTTTGAAGAGGGCAATATGACCTTAACCGGCCAGTCGCTGATCGGCGCGGCAAGCGTGCGAGGCACGAACGGCGCATTTCATGGCGTCGACGCTCGCACGGGCGAGGCGCTCGAGCCGGCATTCGGCGGCGCGACGCAAGACGATCTCGAGCGCGCCTGTGCGCTTGCCGAGAGCGCTTTCGATACGTACCGCGAAACCAGTCTGGAAGCACGCGCGGCGTTTCTCGAAACCATAGGAAAGCAGATCAATGCGATCGGCGACGCGCTGATCGAACGCTGCATGGCCGAAACCGGCTTGCCGCGCGCGCGTATCGAAGGCGAGCGCGGGCGCACGGTCGGCCAACTGAAGCTCTTTGCCGCGGTGCTGCGCAACGGCGATTTCATCGATGCGCGCATCGATCCCGCGCAGCCCGAGCGCAAGCCGCTGCCGCGCGTGGACCTGCGGTTGCGCAACATCGCGCTTGGGCCGGTGGCGGTGTTCGGCGCGTCGAATTTCCCGCTGGCATTCTCGGTGGCGGGCGGCGATACGGCTTCGGCGCTGGCGGCGGGCTGCCCGGTGATCGTGAAGGCGCATAGCGCGCATCCTGGCACCTCGGAGCTCGTGGGGCGCGCGATCCAGCGCGCCGTGCTGGCGTGCGGCCTGCCCGAAGGCGTGTTCTCGATGCTGTTCGACAGCGGGCTTGCTATCGGCCAGGCGCTGGTGGCCGATCACCGCATCAAGGCGGTGGGCTTCACGGGCTCGCGCGCGGCGGGCGTGGCGCTCATGAAGATTGCGAACGCGCGCCCCGAACCGGTGCCGGTCTATGCGGAGATGAGTTCGATCAACCCGGTGGTGTTGCTGCCGGGTGCGCTGGCGGCGCGCGGCGTGGCGATCGCGCAGCAGTTCGCCGCCTCGCTCACGCTGGGCGCCGGACAGTTCTGCACGAATCCGGGTCTCGTGCTGGCCGTGCAAGGCGACGCCTTGCGCGCATTCGAACAGGCCGCAAGCGCCGCGCTCGGCAACATCGGCGCAGCGACGATGCTCACGCCCGGCATTCACGCGAACTATTGCAAGGGCGTCGATCGTCTCGCCGCGAATCCCAACGTGGAACGGCTCGCACACGGTCCGGAGGGCGGCCGCTTCGACGCTCAGGCGGCGCTTTTTGCGACCACGGCCGAGGCGTTCCTCGCAGAACCGGGGTTGCGCGACGAAGTGTTCGGCCCGGCATCGCTCATCGTGCGTTGCAAGGATCTGGCGGAATTGCATGGCGTGTTGAGGGCGCTCGAAGGCCAATTGACGGTGGCCTTGCATCTCGAGTCGGCCGATCACGAAGCCTGCCGCACGCTCCTGCCCACGCTCGAACGCAAGGCGGGCCGCATCCTGGCGAACGGCTTCGGCACCGGCGTGGAAGTCGCGCATGCGATGGTGCACGGCGGACCGTTTCCGGCGACCACCGATGCGCGCACGACCTCGGTGGGCAGCCGCGCCATCGAGCGTTTTCTGCGCCCGGTCTCGTATCAGGATTTGCCGGACGATTTGCTGCCCGTGGCGTTACGCGAGGGGAATCCGCTCGGCCTCATGCGGCGCGTGGAGGGAGTGATTACTCGGGAGGGAAATCGGGATGACTAATCAACAAGCGGGCGTCACGCTTTCGCTCGACGAACTTTTTGCGCTGGCGCGCAAGGTGCTCATGCATCACGGCCTGTCGAGCGCTCACGCGGATGCGATTGCGCGCGTCATTACGCAGGGGCAGCGCGACGAATGCCATTCGCACGGCATCTACCGTTTGCTTGGATGCGTGCGCTCGGTGCGCAGCGGCAAGGTCGATCCGGTCGCGGAGCCCACCTTGCGCGATGTGTCGCCGGGCGTCCTTGCCGTGGATGCCCACTACGGATTTTCGTTGCTGGCGTTCGAGACGGGTTTGCCGGTGCTGGCGGAAAAGGCCCGCACGCAGGGAATCGCGGCGATGGCGATCAATCGTTGCTTTCATTTTTCGGCGCTTTGGCCTGAGGTGGAGGCGATCGCGGCGCATGGCCTCGTGGGCCTTGCGATGAACCCGAGTCATAGCTGGGTCGCGCCGGCTGGCGGCACGCGTGGCGTGTTCGGCACCAACCCGATCGCCTTCGCGTGGCCGCGCGAGCATGGGCATCCGTTCGTTTTTGATTTTGCGACCAGCGCGATTGCACGCGGCGATATCGAATTGCATGCGCGCGAGGGCAAGCCTATTCCTTCGCATTGGGCGATCGATCGTGAGGGGAAGCCGACTACGGATGCGCGCGCCGCGCTCGAAGGCGCGATGCAGACGTTTGGCGGTCACAAGGGATCGGCGCTGGCGGCCATGGTGGAGTTGCTGGCGGGCGCGCTGATTGGCGATCTTACGAGCATGGAGTCGCAGGCATTCGATGAGGGTGCGGGGGCGAGTCCTTGCCATGGCGAATTGGTGATCGCGATTGATCCGAGGCGGTTTCTTGGCGCGGATTATGAGGCGGGGCAGGAAAGGGCTGAGCGGCTGTTTGATGCGGTGGTTGGGCAAGGGGCGCGCTTGCCGTCGCAGCGGAGGTTTGAGGCGCGTGAGCGTAGCGAGCGTGATGGAGTGAGCATTCCGCTGGCGCTTTATGATGATGTTATGAAGTTGTTTGAGTGAGGTATTGGGAGGATGATGGCTGGATTGCACGCCGTGGTGGTTTGCTTCGGGCGTTGAGGCACTTTGCCAGGGAACGTTTCGTGTCGTTGCCGTGCTGCCTGCATGGCAGCGAACGCGATGGTTGCGCCTTGTCATGCCACCAAAATTCCCTTGACTGCCTACGCGGCAGCGAACGTCCGCCGCCGCGCGCTGCGCCTCGGCGGCGTTTTCTTAGCTACCTACGCGGCAGCGAACAAATCGTGACTCGACGCTATCGCGACGAAGCGTTTCTTAGCTACCTACGCGGCAGCGAACACGATCACGGGCTCATCGTCGATCTGGATCGTTTTCTTAGCTGCCTACGCGGCAGCGAACGCGCACACCGGCCCATCCGGGTCGGGCTTCACTTTCTTAGCTGCCTACGCGGCAGCGAACAATCTAGGACATTTCACGCCCCGGACTGCACTTTTCTTAGTTGCTTTCAGGTTCGCTGCCGCGTAGGCAGCTTAGAAAACGAGCACCTTGCCGCTCACAGAGACCGCTTCGTTCGCTGCCGCGTAGGCAGCTTAGAAAACTTCGAACGTTCCACCCTCGCCCAGCGTAGCGTTCGCTGCCGCGTAGGCAGCTTAGAAACACCATAGGCGCCGTCCTGAATCAGCCATCCCGGTTCGCTGCCGCGTAGGCAGCTTAGAAAAGATCACGGCGGCGCGGATCGAATCGCGCCGGGTTCGCTGCCGCGTAGGCAGCTTAGAAAAGTGCGTCACCATTTCAGACAAGCCCGCGATCGTTCGCTGCCGCGTAGGCAGCTTAGAAATCGCGTGGTCAAGTCCTGCACGACGGCAACTTCGTTCGCTGCCGCGTAGGCAGCTTAGAAAGCGACCCAGATGAAACGCACGTTCAAAAGCAAGTTCGCTGCCGCGTAGGCAGCTTAGAAAACGTCGAACCGCGTTTCGGGACGAGCATCAGGGTTCGCTGCCGCGTAGGCAGCTTAGAAATTGTCCTTTCGCGCCTTGAGCGGCGCCGTGTCGTTCGCTGCCGCGTAGGCAGCTTAGAAAAGATGATCCCGAGGCCAGGCAGCGACGACTCGGTTCGCTGCCGCGTAGGCAGCTTAGAAATCACGTTCGCGCTCGTGCTGATCATCGTTTCCGTTCGCTGCCGCGTAGGCAGCTTAGAAACTCGCCCAGCGTAGCCAGTGCCGCGTTCGCGAGTTCGCTGCCGCGTAGGCAGCTTAGAAATATGCGAATAACTGGCTCAGCCCCATCACTCAGTTCGCTGCCGCGTAGGCAGCTTAGAAAGCCGGCGGTACACGCGCAAGGCCAATCGCTTTGTTCGCTGCCGCGTAGGCAGCTTAGAAACTGCACGCTCGCCATCGGCGGCGATACGGTCATGTTCGCTGCCGCGTAGGCAGCTTAGAAACACGCCAACCGGGTTGAGTTTGGTGTTGTAGTGTTCGCTGCCGCGTAGGCAGCTTAGAAATGCATATAGAGTTGAATCGCGGTGCGCGCCGCGTTCGCTGCCGCGTAGGCAGCTTAGAAACCCAATTTCTCGCAAGTCGATCAACTTGCGAAGTTCGCTGCCGCGTAGGCAGCTTAGAAATTCGATCACGGTTAGCCAGGGTTGCGTATTGCGTTCGCTGCCGCGTAGGCAGCTTAGAAATTTTCAGTACCCTTTCCAATCGAATAAGTACAGTTCGCTGCCGCGTAGGCAGCTTAGAAATCGAGCTCGATAGACGTTTCGGTGCCCGCGGAGTTCGCTGCCGCGTAGGCAGCTTAGAAAAACTCCCGCGTGAAAATCTCTGCTTTCGTCCATGTTCGCTGCTGTCGTGCCGTTCGCTGCCGCGTAGGCAGCTTAGAAATACGCCACGGAGGGCGCTTGGCTGAAAAAATCGTTCGCTGCCGCGTAGGCAGCTTAGAAAAAACATGCAGCCCGGCACGCCGCCGCCGCAACGTTCGCTGCCGCGTAGGCAGCTTAGAGAGTAACCTGCAACGCACACACCAGATGCCTTATGTTCGCTGCCGCGTAGGCAGCTTAGAAATCCTGGTTTGGGGCGAGCGCCGTCTTCGCGCGGTTCGCTGCCGCGTAGGCAGCTTAGAAAAGGGGCAGATACCACACCTCGCCGAATTGATCGTTCGCTGCCGCGTAGGCAGCTTAGAAAGTCACGTCGGCGTCGAGCGTAACGTGTTCCGCGTTCGCTGCCGCGTAGGCAGCTTAGAAACGTTCACGAAGCTCGACGCCTCCGATGCGAGAGTTCGCTGCCGCGTAGGCAGCTTGGAAATAACAGAGCGTCGCTCATTCGCGCGCGCCAACGTTCGTTCCACTGAAACCCCCAGAACTCGCCAGTAGCTTGTCACCAACGTCAGCGTCACACCATCAAATCGCCGGCCGCTCCAACGCCACCCATCGCTGCACGGAAGGCCGCTGCCACTGATACCTCACATAGTCCGCAAGCAGCGGCGGCACCGCATCGCCATTCGCCACGAGGCGATTGAGCATCAACGCGAGATCAGTATCGGCAATGCACCACTCACCGAACAGGTTAGGCTGCCCATGCGCAAGCAGCGTCTCACACACCGCGAAGAGCTTGCGCACGCCGTCCTTGGCCACAGCGGAAAGCGGCGTATCAAACGGATGACGAAACACGACCTCAGTCGGCCTCTCGGTACGAAGCTGCAGAAGATCACTGCGCAACCAGGCCTGCACCTGACGCGCTCGCGCACGCTCCTGCCGATCCTCGGGATAAATCGGCGGCTCGGGAAACGCCTCATCCAGATACTCGGTGATCGCGGTCGATTCCGAAAGCGCGAAACCCTTGTGGATCAGCGTGGGCACACGCTGCGTGAGCGAGGTTGCGGCGAAGCCTGGAGCATGCTGTGCCTGCTTTTCCAGGTCGATGCCACGCAGTTCGAAAGCTAGCCCCTTTTCGTGTAGCGCCACGAAAACAGACATCGCATAAGGGCTCGCATATTGCGTATCGGCATAAAGTTCAAGCGTTGAATCTGGCAAGGCGGTCTCCATTGAACGTGGCGCGCGGCGTCACGACCATTCATATTACGCCCCGCGTGCACAGGCCTCCATTACGTCAACAAACTTCCGCTGGCGGCGTATGCTGCTGCCTTGAGCTCCATCGGCGTGGTGACGACGTACTGCATTCCCAAGACGCGCGGCCGAAATCTGGACGACCTCAATGACGCCGACGCTGCCTCGCGCATCGATCGCGCCCTATAAAAATCTCCACGTGGAGATTTATTGCAAATATGGCGATTTTCTCTAACTGATTTTCCAGCGATATTGGCCGATGCGAGGCGCCGCGGCGCGCAGACCGGCTCAGGCCGTGGCGACTGCCGCCGTCTCGCTCAGCGTAGTGATCGAGCGCAGGCGCACCGGCGGCGAGAGCGAGATGATCGCAAGCTGCGCGCCAAAGCCGATCAGCACGCCCACGAGGCAGCTGCCGATGCCAAAGCGCGTGCTGAGCCACGTGCCCAGCATGGCGCCGAGCGGCCGCGCGCCGAACGTCGCCATCATGATGACCGAGGAGACGCGCGCGACGAGGTCGCCGGGCGTGACGATCTGGCGTAACGACGTGGTGGAGATGGTCCACACGATGGGGCCAAACCCGAACAGAAAGAACGCCGCGAATACCGGCGCCTTCGCGTGAGCGAGGGCGCTGCTCGCCATGAGCACGGCGGCGATGGCGGCGCTCGACGGGCCGAGCAGGATTTGCCGGCCGAACGCGAGCCGCTTTGCGAGGCTTTTATAGAGAAACGCGCCCGCGACCATGCCGAACCCGTAGACGCCAAGGGCGAAACCCACCTCCGAAGCGCCAAATCCGAGCCGATGGATCGCGTACCACGCGAACACGGATAGCAGCAGGAACCACGACGTATTGAACACGAAGGCGGTCGCCACGATGGGCCGCAGCCACGGGTTGCTGCCGATGAAGCGCAGGCCATCCGCGAGTTCCTGCGCGACGTGCCTGCCCGAGGGTGGGCGGCGCGCCTCGCTGGGCAGGCGCGTCATGAAGCCCGCGCTCGCGAGCGAGAGCGTGAAGGCGGCGAGGAAGGCGACCCGGCCGGAACCCCATCCGGCGAGAATGCCGCCCACTGAGGGTCCCGCCGTATAGGCGATGCTGCGTGCGATCTCGAGGCGCCGGTTGGCGGCGAGCAGGCCGCCGGCATCGACGAGCGCGGCGACGAGCGAGGGCGCGGCCACGCTGAACACGACCGTGCCGGTGGCGATGGCGAATCCCAGTGCGCCCAGCGTGACGAGCGTGAGCGCGTGGCGCCAGAACAGCGCGAACAGCACGAAGAGGGCGGCGGCGCGCAGGAGCTCCGTCACGATCATGAGGTTCTTGCGGCGCACGCGGTCGGCGATCAGGCCGGCAGGCAACGAAAGCAGCAGGAACGGCAGCGTGTTGACGGCCTGCAGCGCCGCGGTTTGCTGCGCGGTGGCGCCGAACGCCACGACAGCGGCGATCGGAATGACGGCGATGGCCATCTGCTCGCTGAATTGCGCGGCGAGACTCGCGTGCGAGAGACGGCTGACGACGGTTTGCGTGTGCGGATGGTCCATGATTCGGTTTCCGATGCCTGGCGTGGCGAATTTACCTGGTAGTGCTTGTGAATGCGCGCTCGAAGCAGGCGGCTTTACGGCGCGCAGGAGACGGCCAGAGTGTTGGAATCGAGTCTAGGGACGGGTGGCGCGCGGGGCTATCCGGTTCTTGTGGTTCAATTTCGCGCTCGCGCATTCCGGCAGTGGGGGGCGCTGGGTGGAGCCGCACTGGGCGGCGCGCGCAGACGTGCTTAAGGCTTCCTACCCATTGACGCCCCCTTCCAATTTTGCGATACAGAATATAATTCCGCGTCCGAGCCGAGGCCGCGGGCCTCCGCGCCTCTCTACCCACTATCGCAATGTCCGAATCCGCGCAAAAGCAGAAACCGGCCCGAGCAAGCGCTCACAAGGAAGACCGCCATTTCGTGACCGCGCTGGCTCGCGGGCTCGAAGTCCTCGCGTGCTTCCGCGGCGGCGACACCACGCTCACCAATCAGGAGATCGCCCAGCGCTGCAAGCTGCCGCGCTCGACGGTTTCGCGTCTGACGATGACGCTCACGAAGCTCGGCTACCTCATCCATCTGGAAGACACCGGGCGCTACCGCCTTGGCACGGCGTGTCTCGCGCTCGGCAGCTCGATGCTGGCGCGCCTCGACGTGCGCAAGCTCGCGCGGCCCATGATGCAGGAGCTGTGCGAGTTCTCGGGCGGCACCGTTTCGCTGGGCGTGCGCGACCGCCTCTCGATGCTCTATATCGAAAGCTGCCGCAGCACCGCCGCGCTGGCGCTTACGCTCGACGTGGGCTCGCGCATTCCGCTCGCGACGTCGGCCATCGGGCGCGCGTGGCTGGCCGCCGTGGCGCCGCGCGAACGCGAGGACGTGATGGAGCAGATCCGCGAGCTCGACCACGTGGCATGGCCGAACATCAAGCGCGGCATTGAGCAGGGCGTGCGCGATCACGCGGAACTCGGCGTGACCTGTTCGTTCGGCGAGTGGCAGAAGGACGTGAACGGCATTGCCCGCGCGTTCGAGCCCGGCGGCGGCCTGCCGGTGATGGCCATCAACGTGGGCGGCCCGTCGTTTTCGCTCACGCGCGAGTTCTTGCTGGAAGAGGTGAAGCCGCGGCTGCTGCATATGATCGCGCAGCTGGAGGCCGCCATCGCGGGGCGCTGAGGCGCGTGGGCGCAAGCGGTCTGCTTGCGCCTTTCATTCCAGCCAAATTAATTCGTTATACAGATCAATTGGTACAGCTTCGACATAGCGCGGCGTCCAACGACATCGCTGCGGATCGCTTGAATGCATCGATGGTCACGTTCGTTCCCGGTCAGGTTCCCCACTCTGAACACGGCTTGAACCGGATCGCCAGATCGCCCGATCGCGTTTCGCCCGATGCCAGATGAGTCTTCAAGAGTTGCAGCTGGACTGATCGCCGGCAAGCCTCGCTCGCGTCGCGCTGCCCCGCCAGTGGGGTTTTTCCCGATCCGTCGACGCATTTCAGCGCTTTACACACCCAAACCGCTCGCGTTAGCATTTCTGCAATGCAGAATTCATGTTTGCTTTGCGGAATGATCTAGCGGCGGCAAACCTGCGCCCCAAGCGCAGCGCGTGCCGCGAAGGGAGACCTTTCGATTCCATGAGCATCGATCTCCAGACGAGTTTCAGCGGGACTCGCCCGGTTGCGCCCGCGCACGCGTTCGACGCCGCGCGGTTGGCCGCCTGGATGCGCGAGCATGTCCATGACTTCGCGGGCAGAGTCCAGGTCGAGCAGTTCAAGGGCGGCCAGTCCAATCCCACCTTCCTGATCGAGGCGGGCGGCGCGCGCTATGTTCTGCGCCGCAAGCCGCCGGGCGCGTTGCTGCCTTCCGCGCACGCCGTCGAGCGCGAATATCGCGTGATCCGCGCGCTCGCGCAAACACCGGTGCCGGTCGCGAGGGCCTACGCGTTGTGCGAGGACGCCGCCGTGATCGGCACGCCGTTCTATCTCATGGAGTATGTGGAAGGCCGCATCTTCTGGGACGCGGCGCTGCCAGGCCTGGCGCCAGGGGCGCGTGGCGCGATCTACGACGAAATGAACCGGGTGATCGCCGCGCTGCATTCGGTCGATCCCGTCGCGATTGGCCTTGGCGACTACGGCCGCGAGGGCAACTACATCGAGCGCCAGGTGGCGCGCTGGACGAGGCAATATCGCGCCTCGGAAACCGAGCGCATCGAGGCGGCCGACCATTTGATCGACTGGCTCCCGAAGCACATGCCCGCCGGCGATGAGCGCCGCATCGTGCATGGCGACTACCGGCTCGACAACGTCATCTTTCATCCACACGAGCCGCGCATTCTCGCGGTGCTCGACTGGGAGCTTTCCACGCTCGGCCATCCGCTCGTCGATTTTGCCTACCACTGCATGATCTGGCATATGCAGGCGGGCGCGCGGCGCGGTCTGGTAGGGCTCGATCTGGCCGCGCCAGGGATTCCCGACGAGAAGACCTATCTGCAGCGTTATCTGAAGAACGTTGCGCGCGCATCCAATGCGGAAGTTTCAGAAACGGACTGGGGCTATTACCTCGTCTTCAACATGTTCAGACTCGTCGGCATTCTGCAAGGGGTGATGGCGCGCGCACTGCAGGGCAATGCGTCGAACGCGCTCGCGCTCGAGACCGGCAAGCGCACGCGGCCGCTTGCGGAGCAGGCCTGGGCGCTGGCACGCGCGGTGGATGCCTTGCGCTAGTGCGGCAAGGCCATTGCTGCATACACGATACACAGTCTGACTATTCTCGCGGAAAGAGGCTTATGAACTTCGAATATTCGAGCAAGGTAAAGGAATTGCAGGCCCGTCTCACGGCGTTCATGGACGAGCACGTGTATCCGGCGGAAAAGCTGTTCGCCGGGCAAATGGATGCGGCGCGCAGCGCCGGCAATCCGTGGCAGCCCGCGCCGGTCATGGAAACGCTCAAGGAGAAGGCGCGCGCCGCCGGCCTGTGGAATCTGTTCCTGCCCGCGCACGAGTCGAAGGACGGGCTCACGAATCTGGAATACGCGCCGCTGTGCGAGATCATGGGGCGCTCGGCGATTGGCGCGGAGCCGTTCAACTGCTCCGCGCCCGACACCGGCAACATGGAGACGCTGCTGCGCTACGGCAGCGAGGCGCAACAGCACGCATGGCTCACGCCGCTGCTGGAGGGCAAGATCCGCTCGGGCTTTGCGATGACCGAGCCGGCCGTGGCGTCGTCGGACGCGACCAATATCGAGGCGCGCATCGAGCGCGATGGCAGCCACTACGTGATCAACGCGCGCAAATGGTGGACCTCGGGCGCGAACGATCCGCGCTGCAAAATTCTGATCTTCATGGGCAAGACCGATCCCGAGGGCGCGGACCGTCATCGGCGCCAGTCGATGGTGCTGGTGCCGCTCGATACGCCAGGCGTGACGGTGTTGCGCCATTTGCCCGTGTTCGGTTATGACGACGCGCCGCACGGCCACGCCGAGGTGCTGTTCGAGAACGTGCGCGTGCCGGTGGACAATGTGCTGCTGGGCGAAGGGCGCGGCTTCGAGATCGCGCAGGGGCGGCTCGGGCCTGGGCGCATCCATCACTGCATGCGGTTGATCGGCCGCGCCGAGCGGGCGCTCGAAGCCATGTGCCGCCGCACGACGAAGCGCACTGCGTTCGGCCGCGCGATTGCCGACCAGGGCGTGACGCGCGAGCGTATCGCCAATGCGCGTATCCTCATCGATCAGGCGCGCTTCCTCGTGCTGCATGCGGCGTGGAAGATGGACACGGTCGGCAACAAGGCGGCGCGCAAGGAGATTGCGATGATCAAGGTCGCCGCGCCCAACATGGCGTGCCAGGTGATCGACTGGGCCATCCAGGCGCATGGAGGCGCCGGTGTCAGCGACGACTTCGGGCTCGCGCGCGCCTATGCGAATGCGCGCACGATCCGGCTCGCGGACGGCCCCGACGAAGTCCATCGCAATGCGATCGCCAAGATGGAACTCGCGGCCTACCTTTGAGCAGCGGAGCACGACGACATGAACGTTTCTTCAAGCCCTTACGACGCGCCCTTCGTGAGCATAGGCGAGCAAATCCGCAAGTGGGCGCGCGAGCAGGGGGAACGCGCCGCGCTGATCTGTGACGACAAGCGCTATAGCTACGCGGAATTCGATGCGATGATCGACCAGTGCGCGAGCGCGCTGCAACGCGACGGCATCGCGCCCGAGGACGTGGTCGCCATTTGCGCGGGCGCGTCGCCGTGGTATGCCGCGGTGTTTCTCGGAGCGCTGCGCGCGGGCGCGGCCGTCGCGCCGCTGGCGCCATCCTCTCATCCCGACAGCCTTGCTGGGATGATCGAGAACTCCGGCGCGCGCGTGCTATTTCTCGATGAATCGGTGCGTGAAGCGCTGAAAAGCGCGGCCACGCCGCCCACGGTGCGCACGGTGTTGCTGGACGCACACGGCGACACCAAGGAGCCTGCCGGCATCGAGGGCTGGCTCGCGCCGCGCGGGACGGCTCCGCGTCACGTCGAGATCCAGCCCGCATGGGCCTTCAACATCATCTATTCGTCGGGCACGACGGGCATGCCCAAGGGCATCGTCCAGTCGCATGCGATGCGCTTTGCGTACGCGTTGCGCACTGTTGCGCGCGGCTACGGTCCCGAGGCGGTCACGCTGATCTCCACGCCGCTCTATTCGAACACCACGCTCGTGAGCTTCTTTCCCACGCTCGCGCTGGGCGGCACCGTGGTGCTGATGCCGAAGTTCGAGACGAAGCGCTATCTCGAGCTGGCGCAGCGCCATCGCGCGACGCACACCATGCTGGTGCCCGTGCAGTATCAGCGCCTGCTGGCCGACCCCGATTTCGATCGCTACGACCTGTCGAGCTTCGTTTCGAAGTCCTGCACGAGTGCGCCGTTCGGCGCGCGCCTCAAGGCGGAAGTGCTGCGCCGCTGGCCGGGCAGCCTCACGGAGTTCTACGGCATGACCGAAGGCGGCGCTTCGTGCGAGCTGTGCGCGGACGAGTTCCCGCACAAGCTCCATACCGTGGGCCGCCCCATGCCAGGCCACGAGATGCGCCTGATCGATCCGGAGGGCAAGGAACTGGAGCCTGGCAGTATCGGCGAGATCGTGGGGCGTTCGCCCACCATGATGACGGGCTACTACCGGCAGCCCGAGAAGACCAGCGAGGCCGAATGGTACGACCGTGACGGCCAGCGCTTCATTCGCACCGGCGACGTCGGCCGTTTCGACGAGGACGGCTTTCTCGTGCTCATGGACCGCAGGAAGGACATGATCATCTCGGGTGGCTTCAATATTTATCCGAGCGATCTCGAGCAGGTGCTGCTCACGCACCCCGAAGTGGCGGAGGCTGCTGTGGTGGGTGTGAGCTCGGAGCGCTGGGGCGAAACGCCCGTGGCTTTCGTCACGTTGCGCGAGACGGCCGCGTCGGATGCCCAGGCGATCGCGGCGTGGGCCAACGAGCAGCTGGGGAAGATGCAGCGGCTCGCCGAGGTGGTGGTGGTCGACACGCTGCCGCGCAGCGCGATCGGCAAGGTGCTCAAGCGCGAATTGCGCGAAAGCTTCAAGTCATCGAACGCTTGATCGTCAAGGCAAGTCCGCGCGAAGGCACGATGCCTGCGCGCGGGCTTGCCGCCGTTACTTCGCTGCGGCGAGCGCCGTGTCGGGCAGGGTCTTGATGCTGCCGCCTTCCACCACCGCCACCACCGGCCGGCCCATGGTCATGCCGCCGCGCGCATCCACGCCCGAGAGCGTATTGGGATTGTTCTGCGGCGGGAGCGACTTGACGGCCTGATCGAAGACCTTGCGGATCGCGGCGGCGTCGGTGGTCGTGCCCGCGAGTTTCATCGCCTGCGCGGTCGCCCACACTGCCGTGTAGTTGAGCGAGGCTTCCTGAGTCGGCATGCGGCCGTCATGGGTCTTGGCAAAGCGCGCGACGAAAGCCTTGGCGTCGGGCGAGGGATCGTCGCCCACCGGCATCACGCCGATCGAGCCCTCGAGCGCGCCATAGCCGCCCGCGATCTTCGCGACTTCATCGAGCTTCGCCTGGTCCATGATCGCAAAGCCGCCCTTGTAGCCCAGTTCGCGTGCCTGGCGAATGATGAGGCCCGTGGGCTCGGAGGGGCCGCCCACGAAGATCACCTTGGGCTTGGCGGCGAGCACGCGGCTCACGCCGCTGTAGAAGTCCGTCGCGCGGTTATACGACAGCGGGCTGTCGGCGACGATCGTGCCGCCCGCGGCCTGCCATGCGGGCTTGAATGCGGCGGTCCAGGCTTTGCCGTAGTCGGTGTCGGTGCTCGCGATGGCCACTTCCTTGCCGTACTTGCTCATTTCGTACTTCACGAACGCCGGGGTGTACGAGGTGAACTCGGGCGGAATGCGGATGGTCAGCGGATTGCCGCGCGCGGCGAGCTGCGGCACGCTGGTGTAGCCGAGCAGCAGGACCTTGAGCTGCTGATTGATGGTCTGGACTGCGTAGCATCCACCGGAGTGCGGTACCAGCACCACGGGCGCGTTGTCTTCCTGCACGAGACGGCGCACGTTGATGGCGGTTTCGCTCGGGTTGTACTGGTCGTCGAGTGCAACCACGTCGAGCTTCACCTTCTTGCCGCCCACCACCAGCCCGGCTTGATTGATTTCGGCCACGGCCATCTGCATGCCTTCGAGCACCTCCTGGCCATACTTCGCGGCGCCGCCGGAGAGCGGTCCGGAATAGCCGATATGCACGGCGGTTTCCTGCGCCATGGCGGGGGCGGCAAAGACGAGCGAGACGGCGAGCGCGAGGGGCAGCTTCCTGATGGTCATGAACGTATCCTCGAAGGGGTGACGAGAAACAACTGTTGAGATCTGCGAAGCACTGTGGCTGCTTGCTGGATCAGCCTGAAAGACGCCGCGCTGCACCGCATGCAGCACGGGCCGCGGGGAATTTAGCCGCCTACGTAGGCTCGGCGCACCGCTTCGTTGCCGGCGAGGCTCTCGTAGGTGCCTTCGAGCACCACGCGCCCCGACTCCACCACATAGGCACGATGCGCGATCTTGAGCGCCGCATGCGCGTTCTGCTCCGCGAGCAGCACCGTGGTGCCGGCGCGGTTGATGCGCTGGATCACCTCGAAGGTCTGCTTGACCACGAGCGGCGCGAGGCCGAGCGAGGGCTCGTCGAGCAGCAGCACGCGCGGGCGGCTCATGAGCGCGCGGCCGATCGCGACCATCTGCTGCTGGCCGCCGGAGAGCGAGCCCGCCGGATCGTCCTTGCGGCCGACGAGATCGGGAAAGAGCTCGAGCACTTCGTCCAGCCGCTTGCGATTGCCCACGCGGTCGCGCCGATGCAGATACGCGCCCAGCATCAGATTCTTCAGCACCGACATGGCCGGAAAGAGCTTGCGGCCCTCGGGGCAGTGGATCACGCCTGCGCGCACCACATCGGCGGGACACTTGCCGACCAGATCGACATTCTTCAGGCGGATATGGCCCGCACTCGCGCGCGTGAGCGCGCTGGCGGCACGAAAAATCGAGCTCTTCCCCGCGCCGTTCGCACCCAGCAGCACCACGAGCTCGCCTTCGCCCGCATGCAGCGTGATGCCGTGAAGCGCGCGAAAACCGCCGTAGTCGAGGCTCACATCATTGAACGTCAGCATGGTCGCTCCCGAGATAGGCGTCGATCACCGCCTGGTCTTTGCGGATCTCAGCGGGGGTGCCCTCGGCGATCTTCTCGCCGTGGTCGAGCACCATGATCTTGTCCGCGAGATTCATGATCATGCTCATCTTGTGCTCGACGAGGCACACGGTCATGCCGCGCCGCGCGATCTTGCGGATCAGCGCCGCGAGGCCGTCGGTCTCTTCGGGGTTCACGCCGCCCGCGGGCTCGTCGAGCAGCAGGAGCGCGGGATCGGTCGCCAGCGCCAGCGCGACGGCCACGCGCTTGCGCTCTTCCTGGGTGATGCCGCCCGCGGGGCGCGCCTCGAGGTGGGCGAGCCCGACGAAGTCGAGCGCCTCTCGCGCCTTGTCGCGGCAGATGCGCTCTTCGGCCTTGCAGCGACGCGTGCGCAGCAGCGCGTCCCAGAGCCCCGAGCGCGTGCGCAGGCGGTGGCCCACGATCAGGTTCTCCAGCACCGAAGCCGTTTCGAACAGCGCGGTGGCCTGAAACGTGCGCGCCACGCCGAGCCGCGCCATCTGGTCGGCGCGCAGGCCGGTCACGTCCTGGCCGCGCAGGCGGATCGTGCCGGTGCTGGGCCGGTACATGCCGCTGATCAGATTGAAGAACGTGGTCTTGCCCGCTCCATTGGGGCCGATAATGGCGTTGATGCAGCCTTCCTCGATGCGCGTGCTCACGTCGCTCACGGCGGTGAGGCCTCCGAAGCGTTTCGATAGGGTGGAGATCTCAAGCATGGCCGTCTCCGCTCGTGGCGCGGCGCGCGGTGGTGCTCGGGAGGCGGCGCACTGCGCTGCGGCTGCGCGCGCTCTGATAGAGGCCCACAAAGCCGCGCGGCAGGAAGATCAGGAGCACGATGAGCAGCGGGCCGAACACGAGAAAGCGATAGTCCTGCATGAACTGCAGCGACTGCGTGAGCCACGGCAATGCGATCGCGCCCAGCAGCGGCCCCGCCAGCGTGCCGATGCCGCCCACCACGATGTACATCGTCATGTCGAAGGTGTGGCCGATGCTGGCGAGATCGGGACCGAGAAAACGCACGAAGCCCGCGTAGAGACCGCCCGCAACGCCGGCATAGAAGGTGGAGATGAGGAACGCCAGCATCTTGTTGCGCATGAGGTCGATGCCCAGCGCCTGGGCCAGATGCTCACTGTTGCGGATCGCAACGAACGTGTGGCCCACGAGCGAATTCACGATGCGATGCATGAGCCACATGCCGGCGGCGAGAAACGCGAACGTGAGGTAGTAGAGCGCGCGCGGGCTTTCGAACGAGACCGGGCCGATATCGGGTGGCGCGGCGATGCCGATGATGCCCACCACGCCATGCGTGAGGCTGTCCCACTTCTCGATCACGAGAAAGATGATGTAGCCCACGCAGAGCGTGAAGATCGCGAAGTAGTTGCCTTTCAGGCGCAGCGAAATGAGGCCCACGAAGAAGCCCAGCACCCCGCTCACGACCCCCGCGAGCGCGAATGCAACCCAGAACGGCACCTGGTAGTCGACGGTGAGAATGCCCACCGTATAGGCGCCTATCGCCATGAAGCCGCCATGCGCGAGATTGAACTGGCCGGTGTAGCCGGTGAGCAGGTTGAGGCCGACCGTCGCGAGCGCGAAGATATAGGCCGTGGACATGACCGTGAGCGAATAGTCGTTTCGTACGAGAAACGGCAGCGCCACGCCGAGCACGAAAAGCGCGATCCAGCCCAGATAGCGCGTGTTGGGCGAGTTGGGCGGGTTCGTCATGATGCGCGCATCTCCCTCGAAAAGAGCCCTTGCGGGCGCAGCGACAGGATCGCCACGAGCAGGACGAAGGCAATCAGGTCCTGGTAGTCGGGCGAGACGTAGAAGGCGCCGAAGCTTTCGGCGAGTCCGATGATGAGGCCGCCCACCACGGCGCCAGGCACGCTGCCCATGCCGCCGAGGATGATGATGACGAAGGCCTTGAGGATCACTAACTGACCCATGGCGGGGTAGATGAGGTTGATCGGCGCGTAGAGCGCGGCGGCCACGGCGGCCAGCACGCCGGAGAGCGCGAAGGTGGCCATGCCCACTTTGCGCGGATCGATGCCCATGAGCGCGGCGCCTTCGCGGTTTTGCGCGACCGCGAGGATCGTCGAGCCCGCCACGGTGTGGTGCAGGAACAGTTGCAGCGCGAGCACGAGGCCGAACGCGCCGCCGATGATCAACAGGCGCTGGATGGGTGCGATCACGCCGCCCCAGTCGAGCACGCCTGGCCATGGCGGCGACATGCGATGGAAATCGGTGCCCCAGAGCGCCTGCGCGGCGGCCTCGAGAAACAGCATGAGGCCGATGGCGGCGATCATCGGCGCGAGCTCGGGTGCATTGCGCAGCGGATAGAAGACGAGGCGTTCCGCGAGCACGGCCAGCACGCCCACACACACTGCGGCCGCGGCCATCGCGCTCCAGTACCCCAACCCGAAGCGCGTGCTCAGGTAGAAGGCCGCGAAGGCGCCCACCATGTAGAACGCGCCGTGCGCGAAATTGGGCACGGCCATGATGCCGTAGACGAGCGTGAGGCCGAGCGCGACGAGGCTGTAGATGCCTCCGAGAGTCAAGCCGTTGAGTACCTGCTGCAAAAACAGATCCACCGTGACCTCCCGAACACGTGCCTTCGGCGCACGGCGCGATCGAGCGCCGGGGTGAAGGACGGAGATTGGACTGCCGCGCTCTGCTTTGCGACAGGCTTGCCTGGCAAATTGGCAAGGCTCAATTTGGCAATGAATTCTGCAGTGCAGTCAGCCTGGGGAAAGTACCAGACCGATGCGCGCGGACCATTACGGCGGCAATTTCTTATCCAAATAACATTGCGCGCAGCGCTGCAACGCCTTGTGCCGAGATCGGAGACGTCACCTTGACGCTCCAATATTGTCTCTATAAATTCCACTATGCAGAAATAAATTCTGCGAATCAGATTCGGTGGATCTATCTCGAACAACAATGAAGGTGAGCGACGATGCGCTTCAAGAATAAGGTCGCCATCGTCATCGGCACGGCATGAAGGTCTGATTCGCGCACGCGATCGCGCAGGGCGGCCCGTCTGAACCACGCGGGCCGCCCGTGCCCCAATCAGAACATGTGGCGGATGCCGATGCTCGCGCCCACTGTCGAGCCGGACACTTCGAAGAGCGCGTTGTTGATCGACAGGCCCGTGTCCATGCGTCCGTGGTTGTTCACGTAGCCGACCTGGCCATAGAGGGTCGTGCGCTTCGAGAGGAAGAACTGCACGCCGCTCGAGGCGAGGATCGAGTGATTGGCGCCTTCGTTGCCGTCGCGCGTGTAGTAGACGCCTGCGTTCACATCGAGGTAGGGCGTGACGAAGTAGCTGAGGCCGCCCGAGTAGACGCTGTTGTCGAACGAGTGGGCGACCTTGTAGAGCGCGTACGAGGCCGAAATCGTCAGGCTGTTTTCGAAGCGATAGCTCGCGCCGAGGGTGCGGCCCACGAACTCGACGGTGCTCGGCACGGGCGTGGTGGCCGCGGTCCCGCCCGCGTTGCCGTCATAGAGCGCGCCGCTGAGCGTGAGGCCGCCCAGGTGATAGCGCAGGCTCGCGGAGTACTGGCGGCCCGCCTGGAAGTCGCCCGCCGCGCCGCCGAACGCGAACATGCCCGACGCCTGCAGGCCCCAGATTTCCGGCGACGTATAGGTGATCGAATTGCTGTTGAAGAGGCCCGTGACATAGACGTTGTTCACGTAGCTCACGAGCGCGCTGCCGAAATACGACATGCCGCGCGGGTCGGTGTCGTAGAGCGAGAGAAAGAACGGCGAGTATTGGAGGCCGGCCTTGAGCGAGCCATAGGAACTGTCCAGGCCCACCCATGCCTGGCGGCCGAACAGGTTGCCGTTCGAATTGGCGAACTGCCCGTTCGCCACGCTGATGCCGCTTTCGAGCATGAAGACCGCACGCATGCCGCCGCCGAGGTCTTCCGCGCCGCGCAAGCCGAAGCTCGAACCGGTCATGCCGCTATCGGTGAACGAGAACTGATGCCCAGCGTTCTGGCCGGTCTGCATGTTCATCGTGTGGCTGGTGTAGAGCAGCGAGCCGTCCACGATGCCATACAGCGTCACGCTGCTTTGCGCATAGGCGGCGCTGCCCGTCATCCCCATGGCGGCGAGTCCGGCGGCGAGCAATGTCTTGCGTAGCATCTTGCAATTTAGCATTATGGAATCCTGATTAAATGACGTGGCCTGGAAACAACGGGATTCAACGGAATTCGCCCCCCGCCTGGCGTGGCGCGTCAGTTCGCGCGGACGTGGCGCAGGGGCGCCATCCGTGCGGGTTGCCGGCCTGGCTTTGCAGCGCGAGGCCGGTGTCGACGCGTCACGTGAACGTCGTTACGGGGATTGCAGCAGTAAATCGGGAAAGGACGCCATGCCGGTGAGGAGAGCCGGGCGCGCGCGAGTACGACGGCGCGCCGCGAGACGGTTTCGGATTGCAAGTTCAGGCCGATGCTCGTTCACCGATTCTCTCTCCACGAACCAGATGGGATTGCCAGGGCGTCCGGGGTGTCTGTCAGATGAAGGTTATTTTTGTACGAGCGTGCGGAAAGTGTCATCCTGGGGGAAATGCTAGCTGTACACAGGCGTTCGCGGCCTGGCATCGAACGCATAAAGCCATTACGAATCAACGGCTTGCTGTTTCTGGTGCGCCGTGCTGTTCACGCCAGTTGATGGCATCAATCGTCCTTGAATTGTCCTGGCGAACAAAGGACATGCTGCTATGGCACAGCATCAACGTTTCCGGATCGACCGCGCTTTCATACGCGCGATCGATACCAGAATCGCGAAGGACTACGCGTGCAATCGAATGGCCGGCGGGGGTTGGTGTTTCCGTCACCAGACGGCAAGGGCGCCTTCTAAAGCCGGCCCGTCGAAAACCGTCGCTCGGCTTCCGCAAAGCGGCTGTGCAGGCACTGCTCCCGTCTTTCCCCTGTCCAGCACGCCTGCGCCAGCAACGTCGCACCGACCGTCCACACGGAAAACGCATGGACGCTGAAGTCGGTGGCGTTGAGTTCGTCCTGATCGCTCCATTCCGGGTGCAAATAGTAGACGCCTCGCGTCATGCGCGTGCGCCACGCGAAGTCCGCGAGTTCGCTGTCGTACGCCGCGGCGATGATGGTTTCCAGCGAAGCCACATAGGCTGGCTTCGCGCCCGCACCCGTATCGATCACCACGTTCAGCGTGGCGCGGGTGGGTGAGGTCGTCGCCGGGACGGGGGCAGTGGCGAACCGGTCGTGAATGTAGCGGTAGGCGCCGTATAGCAGATCGTTCTTCGAACGAAAGTGGTAGCTCACCAGCGAGGGGGCAATCTGCGCTTCCTTCGCAACGGCTCGATGGGTCAATTCCGCCGGCCCGTGCTCCGCGAGGATGCGCGAGCTGGCCGCGAGGATCACGTCGCGCGCGTGCGCGGTGCGGCCGCCTTGCGATGCCTGGTTCTCCTGATGACGTTCGCGTAGCACCTGTGATGCGCAATATCGGAACCAGGCAGGGCATTGGGCGCGAGACTGCCCGATGGCGACGCGAAAGCCGTGCTCCACGAGTTCGGCGTTGAGGATCGGGATCATCGGATGCCGGCGGCAACCGAGCGAAAGCAGCTCCACGCCGGTGAGGTATTCGAGCAGGAACCGCGCGTCGCGTCGCGTCGCCGCAACCGTGCCGGCCAGGGCCTGGGCCAGTACCGCCCGGCGCCGGCTCGCCCAGCGACGCGCCATCGATCGCGAGCCGTCGCGTCGGGCGATGCTGGCGAGCGCGGCCACGCGCGCCAATGTGTCGGATGCATTCGCGCCGCACGAGTCGGCGATCAGCGCGCAGGCAATGGCCTGCGCCCCCTCCATTCCCCGCTGTCCCAGTGCCGGCAACACGGTGCCGAGCTGGGCGATACGTGCGGCGTCGCGTTCGAGCGCGGCGTCGTGCAGGGCGAGCAGCAAATCCTCCTTGGCGGGGAAGTGGCGCTGCACCGTGGGCGCGGACAGGCCTGCCGCGGCCGCCACATTTCTGATGGTGACGGCCGTCTCGCCCGACGTGCCCAGGATCGTCATTCCGGCTGCGATCAGTTTGCTGACGGTTTCTGTCTGCTGTGGAAGCCCCAACGTCCGTTCTCCTTGCGAAAAGATCGGCGCGCGTGATGCGCGAAATAATTAGGTGCAACTGTATCTTCAGTGTATCGAAAAATCAACTATCGCCATGAATTTAAGGAGTTTTTCTATGATTAGCGGGAAATTTGCACTTGGTACAACCGTAACATTGCCGTCACGATCGCCCGCTAAAGTGCGTGGCACTTCGCAACTGTCCGTATGCCCAAGGAGTGATCGTGTTCAAGGCAGCACCCCAATCCGGAAAGCGGCGCAATCGCCGCAGCTGTGCCCCCGTCACGCTGTCCGTTACCGCCATTGCCTGGGCCGTCGCCATGGCCGGTTCGGCGCGTGCGAACGCCGATGAAACCAAAACCGACGATTCGGAGAACATCGTGGTCACCGCGCAAAAGCGCGAGCAAAAGCTCAGCGATGTGTCGGCGTCCGTCTCGGCCGTGTCTGGCAAGTTCATCCAGCAGCAGCAGGTCCAGAGCCTGTCCACACTGTCGAATTACGTACCGAACTTTACGTACACGAAGGAGAGCGACGTCGACATCATCACGATCCGCGGTCTTGGGACCGCGGGCGGCGATACGCTCGAAAGCTCGGTCGGTGTCTATGTCGATGGCGTCTATCTGCCGAAGGCGCGCGACGCGATGTTCCCGCTGTACGATCTCGACCACGTCGAAGTGCTGCGCGGGCCCCAGGGCGCGCTGTTCGGCAAGAACACGATCGCTGGCGTGATCAACATAGAGACCGCGCGCCCGACCGACTACTGGACCGGATACGTTCAGGCAAGCTATGGCTCGTATGCCTCGACGGAGGAGACGGCTGTCCTCTCGGGGCCGCTTTCGCCCGTGCTGAGCATGCGCATTGCCGCCTACCACCGGCAGAGCGACGGCTATATCGAGAACGAAACGCCGGACCACTACGACGGCGGCGGCTACAACACGAACGCCGGGCGCCTGACGCTCGATCTGCATCCGAACTCGCAGTTCAAGTTGACCGGCAAGCTCGAGCTCCTCGACGATCAGGAACTGGGCTTGAGCCGCGAGCTGCAATATATCGGCCCCAAGGATCTCGCGAACCCCGCCTTTCAGGGCATTCCGAGCGGCCAGCTCTATCGCCAGATTTCGAACCAGACGGGCCTCTTCGACGTGGACAACACGCAGGGGCCGTTCGCATGGCTCGGCGCGCTGAACGCGAGCTATCGCTTCGATTCCGGCTACACGCTTTCGGCGACCGCGGGCTATTCGCACTTCGACAACCGCATCAGCTATGCGGACGCACTGCCGATCAACACGATCGTCCAGAACGATCCGATGACCCTCGCGACGAAGAACATCGAAGTTCGCCTTGCGTCGCCGGACGACCAGCCGTTTCGCTTCATCACCGGCTTCTACGCGGATCAGACTACGCTGAGCTACACCGGCTACAGCGCGCTGAATTTCGCGAGCGTTGGCAACGCCATCCAGAGCGCGCTGCTCGCGCGCGGCATACCGGCGGCCCTGCTGCCCAACGCAGCCGGCCTCGCGACCGCGAATACGGTCGTGACGCCCGGTAATGGCTTCAGCGAGGACTCGCATTCATGGGCGCTGTTCGGCGAGGCGAGCTATCGCTTCCAGCCGGCGTGGACGATTGTCGGCGGCTTGCGGTTCTCGCAGGACTCGGTCGCCATGAATCAGTATTTCGACCCGACCGATGCGAACGGCTTGCCGCTCGGTTCCGTGGCCAGCCTGAGCAGCGTGCTGCCGAAGCCGAATGCGCTCGTGGCGCCGGGCCTCACCATCGCACAGCTGCTTTCGAAGACCTACAGCAGCGTCTACAACACGATCTTCAGCCCGGCCGGCACGCCCGCCATCAATCAGTCGGAGACGGAGGATTCCGTCACGCCGTCCGTGCGGCTCGAGTATCGCCCGCGTCCGGCTACGCTCGTCTACGGTGTCGTGCAAACCGGCTTCAAGCAGGGCGGTTATGCGCCGGGAACGTCGGTTTCCACGCTCAACGATTTCGGCCCCGAGAAGGCGCTGGCCTTCGAGCTCGGCACGAAAACCCAGCTCGGTCCGGCCGACGTGTCGGCGGCGCTGTTCCGTACGCAGTTTCGCGACTTGCAGGTGTCGGCGATCAACGCCGAAGGCACCACGGACACGATGAACGCGGCCGGCGCGGTGTCGCAAGGGATCGAGCTGGGCACGCACTGGCATGTGACTTCCCACTGGAACCTGAGCGCCGATTACGCGTATCTCGACGCGCACTACACCAATTTCGACAACGCACCCTGTTCGATCGACCAGCTGCTCGCGTCGAAATCGTCGGTGTGCAGCCAGAACCTGTCCGGCCACCCGCTCCTGAATGCGCCCCCGAGCAGCTTTTCCGGCACCGTCGAATACCACACGACGTTCCAGCCCGGCTTCGAATTCAGCGCGGCCTTTACGGGCACCTACAAGTCCTCCTACTACACGGAGGTGTCCGATTCGAGCGAGCTGAAGGCCGACGCGATGCCGCTCTTCGACATCCGCATCGCGCTCGGCCGGCCGACGCAGCACTGGACGGCGGCACTGCTCGTGCACAACCTGTTCAACCGCCAGGGCGCGCTGATGGGACAACGGCCGTCGCTCGTGGCCGATCCTTCGACCTACATGGTCGTACCCAACGAACCGCGGATGATCATCGGTCAACTCCGCTACGAAATGTAATCACACTGACTACCATGAACGATATGAATTCGGATTCCGAACAGATAGAAACGGTACGCGCTGCCGTGCCGAACTTCCGCGATCTCGGCGGCTATGCGGCCGGTGTCGATCTCGTGACGCGCTCCGGCTGCGTTTACCGCTCGAGCGACCTGTCGCGGTGCGGCGCGCCGCAGTGGGATGCGCTGCGCGCGCTCGGCCTGCAGACGGTGATCGACCTTCGCGATGCGAACGAGGTTAGCGAAAGCGGGGGCGAGCTGTCTCCCGGCATCGAGCGCATCGCGATCGAGTTCCACCCGAGCCAGTTGCCCTGCGCGCAGGGCAAGTCGCCCGCCGAGGCTCCGCACGCGCTCGACGCGGACTTCATGATCGACATGTATCGCGATCTGGTGCGCCATCGTCAGGCGCAGTTCCAGCAAGTGGTCGTTCATGTCGCGCGTGCGGCCAGCGGTCCTGTCCTGCTCCATTGCACTGCGGGCAAGGATCGGACCGGTATCGCCGTCGCGCTGCTGCTGGAGGCGATCGGCGTGGGTCGGGACCAGGTCGTCACCGACTATCTGAAATCGAATGCGGCGATGCAGGCCATCGTGGCCGCGCGACGCGCGGCACGCCCGGATGCCGACGCCTCGCACACGGCCGCCGACGCGCAGCGGGCGATGCCGCTGCTGCGTGCGGACGAGCGCTACATCCGTGCGGCGCTGGAAACGGCGGATGCGGAATTCGGCGGCGCGCAGGCGTATCTCTCGGCAGACAGCGAAGCCCGGCGTGGCATCGACAAGCTGCGTGCGTCCTTGCTCGGCCAAAGCGAGTAAGTTATGCGAACCGTACCGTTATCGAGGCTCACGAACCGGCAACTGGTGTCGATGGGGCTGCCGTCGTTCGTCTCGGCTTCGCTGTTCGTGCCGCTGTCCTTCCTGATCCAGCCGTTTTACGCCGATACGCTGGGGCTCGGCCTCGCGGTCGTCGGGCAGATCCTGATGTTCGGGCGATTCCTCGATGTGCTGATCGATCCCGTGGTGGGCTGGATGAGCGATCACACGCACACGCGCTGGGGCCGCCGGCGTCCGTGGCTGTTCGCGAGCGTGCCACTGCTCGTCGCCGGCATCTGGCTGCTGTTTTCACCGGCCCGCCCCGTGACGCCGCTTTATTTGCTCGGTGCGCTGACGGTGTTCTACATCGGCGTGACGGTGTTCCTGATTCCCTATCACGCATGGGGAGCGGAAATCTCGAACGACTACCACGAGCGTTCGCGCATCGTCGCGATGATGATGTGGATGACCGCCGCCGCGGTACCGTTGACGGCGTTGCTGCCCAGCACGCTCGAACGCGTCATGCACCGCGGCATGGCGGGCCAGCTGCATGCGCTGGCGCTGCTCTATGTCGTGCTCACGCCCGCGGCTGTCGTGGGTCTGCTCGCGTACGTGCCCGAGGTGCAGGCCACGGCCACGCGTCGCACACGAAGCTTCGCCGCCGCGCTCAGGCATTACGCGCATTGGCTCAGGCAGCCGGACTTCCTGCGAGTGGGCGCGCTCAACGCACTGGTCGGCTGCTCGGAAGCCGCGAATACGGGCCTCTACGTGTTTTTCGTCGTCTATGCACTGCGCCTCGACCGCTGGGCGACCAGCCTGCTGCTCGTGCAGACGGTGGTGGGCCTCGTGTCGATTCCGCTGTGGCTGCGCGTGACGCGCCGGCTCGGCAAGTCGAAAGCGCTGCGGGTCGTGCTCGTCATCGATACGCTCGTGCCGCTTTGCGCGCTGCTGATTCCGGTCGGGCATCTGGTGCCGCTCGTCGTGTTCATGGTCATGCGCGGCCTGACGTGGGGCGCCGAGTACATGATCCTGCGCTCCGTGCTGGCCGATCAGATCCACCGTCATGCGAACCAGACCGGCGACGACAGCGCGGCCACTTCATTCGCCGTGTTTCAGCTTGGGCAGAAGATCGCCGGCGCGGTCGCGATAGGCATCATCTACTGGACACTGTCGCGCCTCGGTTTCGATCCGGCGCACGGCCGCCTGGCTGGCAACGAGATCGTGCGTGTCGCGTTCGCGGTGCTGCCTGCCATCTTCACCGGCATGTCGCTGCTGCTGTCGCGCGGCATCGAGCCAGCCCAACCAGAAGCCAGCATTGCGCAAGGATGTGCCCATGCCGGCGAAGTCCTTCAATAACCACTCACCATATTCCCGCACACCCACCATGTTCATCGTTCAGTTGACCGATCTTCACGTCGTCGAACCCGGCACGCTGGGCCACAACGGCACCGACAATACGCAGTATGTGGCGCACGCACTGAGCCGGGTCGGCGCGCTCGAACCGAAACCGCGCGCCGTCGTGCTGACCGGCGATCTGGCGGATCACGGCAGCGTGGCAGAATACGCCGCGCTGCGTGCCATGCTGGACGAAATCGACGTTCCGGCGTATCTGGCGCTCGGCAATCACGACAATCGTGCCAATTTCCTCGAAGTGTTCGGCAACGCGCCCTGTCTGGCGCAGCGCGGCGCATTCGTGCAATACCGCGTGAATCTCGGCGATCTCGATCTGCTGGTGCTCGACACGCTGCAGGAAGGCAAGATAGCGGGACACTTCTGCGACGAGCGGCTCGCGTGGCTCGCGGACGACCTCGCCGCGCACCGCGGTCGCCCGACCCTCGTCGCGCTGCATCACCCGCCGATCGATGGCCTTTCCCAGCTCGAATTCTTCGAGAAGGGCGGCGACTGGTATCACGCGCTGCTCGATACGCTCGGCACGCACGACAACATCATCGGCATCATGGCCGGACATACGCACCGCAGCGCGTCGACCACGACGCAGGGCATCCCGCTGCTCGTCGGGCCGGCCGCCTGCGGGTATCAGGCGCATATGAGCCTCGACTGGACCCGCCTCGACGTCACGCTGGCCTTCGAGGCCCCGACGATGTACCTGCACCGCTATGCCGATGCGCGGATCACGAGCCACCTGATTCCGGCCAGCGACGCGTTCTCCACGCTGCGCCCGCCATACGCCGAGCATCTGGAGAAGCTGGTCGAATCGATGCAGGCCCCTGAGCTCAACCTTTCTCAAGGAGTACTGAAATGAAGCGTAGCGATCAAGTATTCGCCGCCGTGCTGGCGGCTGTGGCATCCACGTGCGCGCATGCGCAGACGGAGCTGGCGCCGGTGCCGCACCTGAACGTCATCGAGATGTTCCGCCACGCCGACATGCTCGTGCAGAGCGTGATGCTGTTTCTCATCTTGTGCTCGGTCGTCACCTGGGCGGTCATGGCGGAGAAGTCGGTCGTGCTCGGGCGCGCGCAACGGCGCTCGCGCCAGTTCATCGCGAGCATTCGTGGCGTGCGGGCGGTCGAGGACATTGCGAAGCGGACCGCGGACGTTGCACCTTCGCCAGTCGGCAAGATGTGGCATGTCGCGAAGGAGGAATGGGACATGTTCCAGGCCAATCGCCGCGGCGCGGCGATCACGCCGCATCAGGCAGACAATCTGATGTCGCGCATGGTCGTGGCCGCGACGCTCGCTCAGGAGCGTGAAATGCAGGAACTGTCGCGCTCGATGGGCATCCTCGCGACGATCGGCTCGACGGCGCCGTTCATCGGCCTGTTCGGCACGGTGTGGGGCATCCTGAACAGCTTCATCGGCATTGCGGCGAGCCACGCGACGAGCCTGTCGGTCGTCGCGCCCGGGATTGCCGAAGCGTTGCTCGCCACCGCAATCGGGCTGTTCGCGGCGATTCCGGCCGTGATGATCTACAACAAGTTCGCGCGCCAGATCAGCCAGATCACCGGCACGCTCGACAGCTTCCAGGGCGAACTGTCCACCATCGTGTCGCGCGAGATGGAGGTGATCGGATAATGGGCATGACCGTCGGGGGCAACGGCCCCATCAAGCGCCATGCGTATCAGCAGAACGCGGAAATGAACGTCACGCCGTTCGTTGACGTGATGCTCGTGCTGCTCATCATCTTCATGGTCGCCGCGCCGCTCGCCACGGTCAGCGTGCCGGTGGATCTGCCGCCGGCCACCGACAAGGCGCCGCCTCCGCCGCCCGTCGAACCCGTCTACGTTTCGCTGCAGAAAGACGGCTCGCTGTTCATCGGCGAGCGTCACGTGGATGCCGCGAATCTGGTGGCCGAAGTGACGCGGGCCGCGAAGGGCGATCGCTCGCAGCGGATCTTCGTGCGCTGCGATCAACGCTTGATGTATGGAAAGCTGATGGATGTGATGAACCGTCTTCAGGATGCAGGTTATGACAAGGTTGGACTGGTGGCCGAGGATGTTGAGCATTGACGTCGCTTCGTTGCGGGAGATCCGATCCATGCGCGCCAGCGTGCTTGCCGGCTCGATTCTGTGTCATGCGCTGCTTCTGCTGGCGTTGATGCATGCGGGCCGCCCCGCGGTCGAGGCGCCGCCGAGGACGATCGACATCCAGATGATCGCTCCGCCGCCACCGCCGCCGGTCCCGGTGCCCCCGCCGAAGCCGGTGCCCAGGGCGGTGGCCAAGCCGGCGCCGAAGCTGCCGGCGGCAGCGCCGCCACGGCCTGCCATCGAGCCGCGCCGGGCGGCCCCGCAGCCGACACCGGTGCAGCCCGCGCCGTTTGCCCCCGCGCAACCGACGCAGACGGCCGGGCCGCCTTCGACGGCCGTGCCGGTGCCTGCGGCAGCGCCAGCTGCGACGGCGCCGTCCGTTCCGGACACGGAGGTTAGCGCGAGGCCGATCGCCGGCAAGCCACTCGTCTATCCACCCCGGATGCGGGATCAGGAGCACGAGGGCAGCGTGGACTTTGACTGTGCGATCGAAGCGGATGGATCGACGTCCGATTGCCAACCGGTGTCTGTCGAAGGTGGGGACGACTTCGTCGAGTCGGCGCGCAACTATCTGCAAGCCGCGCGATACCGGCCGGCGACGCACAACGGCGTGCCGGTGCGTCAGGCGCATCACAGGATCCATGTCGAGTTTCGACTGGATTGACGCGAATGGCGGTGAAAGGGGCGCGTGCCGTTTGCACGGCTACGCGCCAGTCTGGATTTTGGCTTTTGTCGCGGTAAGGCTCCGCGCCTTCTTCAGTTTTCAGCTGTGCCCGGGCGAGCCGAAGATATTGATCAGATTGCCCTCAGGATCGCGAATCATCGTCGATTGCATGGCAGGCGACAGGGGCAGTTCAGCCCACACGATATCCACGCCTTGTTCGGAGAGCGCCGCGGTTGTGACGGGAAGGTCCTGCGTCTCCAGAACCAGGGCCTTCCAGCCAAGCACGTCGAGGTGGTCGGGCGGCACCGTACGGTCGACAGGTCGCTTGTTGCGTGTGCCCGGGCGCGATATCAGTTCAAGCCGGAAGCCCATGCCGTCGAGCATGGCGTAAGCGGCGCCAACCGCATCGAATCGACCGCGCTCCGTCACTTCGAAACCCAGGACCTTGACGTACCAGCTCACCATGCGATCGAGATCGCCAACGGCCAGTGCGAAGTTGTTCAGACGAAGTTTGCCGACCTCCGGCAGGGATGTTTGAGATGTGTTCATGGTCGGAAGTCCATTGACAGGATTTCGAGTCCGTCGCGGACGGACTCGATCGGTGTTACGCAGCCGTTGAGTCGATGTCGCCGTTCGCGAGATGCGCACGGTTCGCCGGCGCGAGGAAATCGAGCACCGGTCCGAATGGCACGATGCCGGTCGGATTGATGCTGCGGTGGCTTTCGTAGTAGTGCCGTTTGATGTGCTGGAAGTCGGTTGTCCCGGCAACGCCCGGCCATTGATAAATGTCCCGCGTGTAGGCGGACAGGTTCGGGTAGTCGGCAATGCGCCGCAGGTTGCACTTGAAGTGACCCACGTACACGGCGTCGAAGCGAATCAACGTTGTGAAGAGGCGGATATCGGCTTCGGTCAATGTATTGCCGACCAGAAAGCGCTGCTTCGCGAGCCGCGCCTCGAGCCAGTCGAGCGTGTCGAAGAGCGGATGAACCGCTTCGAGGTACGCTTCTTCGGTCGTTGCGAAGCCGGCTTTGTAGACCCCGTTATTGACGGTGTCGTATACGCGGCGGTTGATCGCGTCGATCTCGGCACGCAGTTCCGCGGGATAGTAGTCGCCGGGTAGTGCACCGAGTCCGTCGAAAGCCGTATTGAACATCCGGATGATTTCAGACGATTCGTTGCTGACGATGGTCTTTTCACGCTTGTCCCAAAGCACGGGCACCGTGGCGCGGCCGGTGTAGTCCGGATCGGCGGACGTGTACAGCTGATGCATGAATTGCACGCCGTTCACGGCGTCGGGCACCACTTCGGGGCCCGGCGCGAAGGTCCAGCCGTTCTCGAGCATCAACCAGTGAACCACCGAGACACTGATCATCGATTCGAGACCCTTCAGCGCACGCACGATCAGCGTGCGATGCGCCCAGGGGCACGCGAGGCTCACGTAGAGGTGGTAGCGACCAGCCTCGGCCTTGAAGCCTGCGTGTCCGTCAGGACCGGCGGAGCCGTCCGCCGTGATCCAGTTGCGGAACGCTGCGTCCTTGCGCACGAAGCGGCCCTGGGTCGATTGGGTTTCATACCAGCGATCTACCCACTGGCCGTTGACAAGAAGGCCCATCTTCGTACTCCTCAGGGTGAACCCACAGTGTTGATGAAATTGACGATCGGGGGGATCGTCTGCTCAGGCGCCTCGGACAGCAGCCAGTGGCCCGAACCCTTGACGATGATCGCCTGCACATTGGTATCGACGAGGCGTGCCTGATCGATCAGGAACTGGCCCGAAGCCTTTTCACCCGTGAGGACGAGCATCGGCATCGTGAGCGGCGTTTTCGCGAACTCCGAGAAGTCTTGTGCGTCCTGCGTGAACGCGTGGAAGTATTCGAAGCCAGCACGCATCCGGCCCGGTTGGGCGTACGCACGCGTGTAGCGTTCGCGATCCGTTTCGCTAACCGAATGTTTCGGGTCTGCGGCGAAATCGTTCCAGAAGTGCTCGAAGTAAATCCGTTCGCGGCCTTGCACGAGTTTCAGAGGCGTTTCGCCGTAGAAGTTGTAGTGCCACTTGTCGCGCAGCAGCCAGACCTTCTGCCAGTCGCCCACGCCGGGAAGGAAAGCCTCCATGAGCGTGACCGTTTTGACTTCCTCCGGATATTGCGCTGCATACGCGTAGGTCACCATCATGCCGATGTCATGACCCACGATATTGATCTTGTGATAGCCCAACTGCTGGACCATGGCATGAATGTCTTGCGCCAACGCCTTCTTTTCATAGCCGCTGGCGGGTATCGAAGAGGTGCCTGCGCCCGGCAGATCGGGCGCGATGACGACGCGGTGGTCGGCGAGCTGCTCCATCAAGGGTATCCACATATGACTGGTTTGCGTATAGCCGTGCAGCAGGACGACGGGCGTGCCATCGCCGTGCCCGGCTTGCAGATAATGCAGCTTTAGGCCATTGACGGTGATCGTATGATCTTCGATCGGAATGGACGTTGCGCTGTGCGCTGCGCCTTGCAGTGTACCCGCCAGCATCAGCGCGGCGGCTACCTTGCCTGCAATACGTCGAAACAGGTTCAAGTTGTTCTCCAATATCAGTAAGGGCGCACTGCGACGGGTACCGACCGGTGGGCGAGGCCACCGCAATGACGTGACTTGATTCTGGGCGCGCAAGACGCTTTTGCCGTTCGACTTCGCCGATGGACTCGTTCGAAGGAGTTGCATATCTGGTGCAGGCCATGGATCCGTGCGCCTGCCAGGCGGTGTCTTTTCCGTACCGGTCGGCAAGCATGGCGCGACCACGCGCCGCCAGGGCGTGCCTGTCGCGATCGGGCCGCGGTCACAACGGGGGAGGGGGATCATCGGGCCCTGTCCCTGCTGAAACACGCCGATCTCGGCAAATTCGACCTTTCATCGCTGGTGCGCTGAACGGTCGGTGGCCAGACCATGCCGGAAGCGCTGCCAGCGTGGCGTGCGGAATGGGTTGGATATGGCGTCAATTCATCGCGTGCATAATTCCCATGTTAACTATGAATTGGTCAACGACCATCCCCACGCGTAAATTGGTACCCCTTATGTCAAGCAGTACCCTGTTCACAACAAGAAGACGACAGAAGCGCCCGGGAGGGCGACATGCTGGAGTTGTACAACGCAGTCGAAGAACATCAGAGGACACTCAAGGACCAGGCTGGATAGGAATCGCGCGGCGCGCGATTCCGGATCGCCGCGAGAAACGTCGAAATTGCCATGAAGAAGGAGTTTGCTGTGTCGGAATATGACTTTGATCTCTTTACCATCGGTGCCGGTTCGGGCGGGATTCGTGCGAGTCGTCGGGCAGCAGCGTTTGGAGCGCGTGTCGCCGTGGCAGAACAACGATTTCTGGGTGGCACCTGCGTAAATATCGGATGTATTCCGAAGAAACTGTTTTCCTACGCGGCGCATTTCAAGCAAGACTTCGAAGACGCGCGCGGGTATGGCTGGTCGTTCGACCAGCTTTCGTTCGACTGGCGCGCGTTGCTCGAGGGGAAGAACCGCGAAATCGAGCGTCTGAATGGCGTCTATGGCAATTTGCTGACCCAGTCTGGCGTCGAACTGATCCGCGGCCGGGCGAAAGTGACGGGACCGCACACGGTCGAGGTGGACGGTCGCACGTTGACTTCCAGGCATATTCTTGTCGCGACGGGAAGCAGTCCGACTATTCCTGAGATCGAAGGCGCGGAATATTGCATCAGCTCCGACGATGCGTTCTATCTGGACAAGCTGCCGGAGCGCGTCGTGGTGGTGGGAGGCGGATATATTGCGGTCGAATTCGCGTCCATCTTCAACGGTCTCGGTGTGGACACCACGCTGGTCTACCGTGGCGATCGCCTGCTCAAGCATTTCGACGCGGACCTCGGCAATTTCCTGGCAGAGCAAATGACGGCTCGGGGCGTGAAGATCCGGTTCCACACGGAAATCCGCAAGATTGAGCGTGAAGACGGTGTATTGCATTGCGTGACGGGCGATGGTGAACGTCTGTCGTGTGGCACAGTTCTATATGCGACTGGCCGGTTGCCGAATACAGCCCGTCTGGGCCTCGAAGACGTCGGCGTGGAGCTCGCGTCGAACGGTGCAGTGGTCGTGGACCCGACATTCCAGACGGCCGTGCCTTCCATTTACGCGGTGGGCGACGTCATTCACCGCATGCAACTGACGCCGGTTGCGTTGGCTGAAGGCATGCTGGTTGCCGACCATCTTTTCAACGGCGGCTCCGAACACATGGACTACAGCGGTATTCCAACCGCAATCTTCAGCCATCCGAACGTTGCAACGGTTGGACTGAGCGAGGAGCAGGCTATTGAAAGCGGGTACACGATCGACCGGTACCGCAGCGTCTTCACGCCGCTCAAGCACACCGTTTCCCGGTCCGGCGACAAGGTGTTGCTCAAGCTGATCGTCGACCGCGAGACAGATCGGGTCCTGGGTGTCCATATGGTCGGGGACGACGCCGGCGAATTGCTTCAGGGCTTTGCCGTGGCGATCAAGTGCCGCGCAACCAAAGCGCAGTTCGATGCCACGGTGGGCATCCATCCCACCATTGCCGAAGAGTTTGTCACGATGCGTACCAAGGTGGGTGCGTAGGCGTACTGTTGCCGAGGGACGGTTCGAAGTCGTGTTCTGATCGTCACCTCAATCGAAGTCGGTCAACATGGGCCCACGCGTCGTGGCACGTTCCGGTGTCCATGCCGAAAAAGAGATGTCGATATGCGTAATTTGCGCGGCAACGGACGGCCGTTAGTCATCGAGCAATGGGTGCCGGGGCCCTTCGTGCGCTCCCAGCTTGCGGAGTATGGGCAATTGCTCTGCACCGGGGACGGCGTAGTATGGATCGTTTCCCGGAGCCAACTGCGAGTCATACCGCCCCGCAGTGCGGCGTGGATCCCGCCGAATACCGATTTCTGGATTCGGGCCATGAACCGCGTGGAGCTTCGTTGCCTGAGTCTGGCCGATGGCGCGGTTGCCGTCCTGGGCGAGGCCGTTCGTGCATACCGGATCACTCCTTTGCTGGACGAAGTCATCGCCAGCATCGCACTACACGAATACCGGCAGGATCGGGGTATCGACTATCTGGACCATGCCTATCGGTTCGCAGTACTTGAGCTGGCGCGCGCACCTGTGGGAAGCGAAGCGTAGCCGGTTCGGACTTGCGTAAGGTCCGAGGAAGCCCTTTCATCATACCTGGGGTCCATTCCGCCGCGAGCGCGGCCGTGTTCAGTCGATTTGCAGTGCGTGGGAAGCAGGCTCCCACGTTTGCTGTGGCTCCGGTCGCTGAACGAAGCTACAGTGAACCCAATGATTTATCTCAACAAAATCTTCCGCGGAATCAGGTCTGATGACTTCGGGGATTTAAACAGTCGAATATCGAAATGATCAAACACATTGTGATGTGGAAAGTGGCGGGCGAAACACAGGAAGAAAAACTGGAATCCATTCAGAAAGTGAAATCGGCTTTCGATGGCATTGCGGATGTCGTTCCCGGTTTGACCCGCGTTGAAATCGGCGTAGATGTCAGTCGTATCGACTACGCGTGCGATGTGGTGCTCTACTCGGAGTTCGAGTCTCAGGCCGCTCTGGACAACTACATCACGCATCCTGCTCACCTGAAGCTGAAGGAAGATCTGGCCGGCGTGCGTGTTGCCCGATATCAAGTCGACTACGTCGCCGATCGCGCCGCCTGACCGGGATCTGAGGCAGCGTTTCGACCAACGGGTCGCCGAAAAACGGACTCAGATTTGCCGAAAACGGTGAACTCTCGAAGTACGCATCTGCAATACAGGAGGGGCAAGCGAAATGATAAAGCTCTACGGATGGGGAACGCCGAACGGGCGGAAGGTATCGATCGCTCTCGAGGAAATGGCGCTTCCATACAGCGTCACCCGGGTCGATATCACGAAGGATGAGCAATTTACGGAAGCGTTCCTTTCGCTCAATCCCAACAACAAAATTCCGGTGATCGTCGATGAAGACGGTCCGGAAGGTCAACCGATTACCGTATTCGAGTCGGGCGCGATCCTGATGTACCTGGCGGACAAGACGGGCCGCCTGATGCCTTCCTCGGGTCACGCCTACTACCGCACGCTCCAGTGGCTGATGTTCCAGATGGGCGGCATTGGTCCGATGTTTGGGCAGATGCATCACTTCCAGCGCTACGCGAAGGACGAGGCATATGGCGTCAAGCGGTACGCGAAAGAGACGCACCGGCTCTACGGCGTACTCGACGCTCAGCTGGCCCGCAACGAATTCGTCGCCGGTAGCGAGTACAGCATCGCCGACATCGCGGTGTATCCCTGGATTGCCAGGTTCGAGCTGCACCAGATCGAATGGTCTTCGATCCCCAACGTAATGCGCTGGTATGACGCGGTCGGCGCGCGGGATGCCGTAAAGCGCGGTATGGAGGCGCTGTGATCGATACCGGCTCTGCTCTCACGGTGCTGGGACGCAATACGTCTTCGAACGTCCAGAAGGTCATGTGGCTGCTCGCGGAAGTCGGCGCGGTTTGTACGCGCGTAGACATGGGCGGCGCATACGGAGGCAATCGGGAAGAGGCGTATCTCAAGCAGAATCCGAACGGTGTCGTGCCGACGCTTTTGCATGGCGAACGTGTTGTCTGGGAATCCAATACGATCCTCCGATACCTCGCCAACGTCTTTTCGGATTCGGGGCTTTACCCGACCGAAGCCGTTGCGCGCGCACAGGTGGAGTGCTGGATGGACTGGCAGTTGTCGGCCTTCGGTCCTGCAAACGTGCTGCTCTATCAAGGCATTATCCGAACACCCGAGCCGTTCAGACAGCCCGACGCGATCGAGAAGCATCGGCTACGCAACGCGGAACGGGTGGCCATTCTCGATGGCGTTCTTTCCCGCCAGAATTTTGTGGCAGGTAACGAATTCACGCTTGCCGACATTGCGATTGGGCCGCTGGTACACCGCTGGTTCAATCTTCCGGTCGAGCGTCCGGAGTCGAAGTACGTCCGGAAGTGGTACGACGGTCTATGCGAGCGCGCGCCGTTTGTCGAACATGTCCGGCAAATAGCGTTTGCGTAGGTGTAGCGAAGCGATATGTTCAAGCGCGCAGAGACGGACAGGAATCAGGCGATCCGGATTGCTTCTTCCACGCGAGCCATGTCGGGCTTCGATGCGCAAAAGGTGAACGCGACGTTCTTCCCCGACGGCCAGGTGAAGGTGAACTTCCTGTGCTGCCTGGGCGATGGCGATGCCGGCAAGCTCGCCGGCAGATTGCCGCGCCTGGCCTTTGACGACGCATGCACACTGCTGTGATACCGCAGCGCGTATTTTATCGAGGACGCGATCATGTCCAGGCCATTTGTCTATCAATCCCTCCCTACGCGGGTCATATTCGGCTACGCGACGAGCACGAAGCTGCCCGACGAGGCCGATCGCCTCGGCTTGCGCAGGTTGCTGGTGCTCTCGACGCCAGAACAGGCGCCGCTCGCTGCGGAGGTCCAGAATTTACTGGGCGATCGCGCAGTCGGCGTGTTCGACAGGGCGACCATGCACACGCCGGTCGAGGTCACCGCGCAAGCGATGGAGTTGGCTGGGTCGCTCCAGATCGACGGTGTCGTTTCGGTGGGGGGAGGATCGACAACGGGGCTGGGGAAAGCCATCGCATTGCGTACCGACCTGCCTCAGATCGTTCTGCCCACGACGTATGCGGGCTCGGAGATGACGCCGATACTCGGCGAGACCGAGGGCGGCCGAAAGACGACGCAGCGCGGACCCAGGATTCAACCCGAGGTCGTGATCTACGACGTCGATCTCACGTTGTCTCTGCCACCCGCCATGTCGGCCCTTTCCGCTTTCAACGCGATCGCCCACGCGGCCGAAGCCCTCTATGCGCCTGACGGGAACCCGATTGTGTCGCTGATGGCCGAAGAGGGCGTGCGCGCCATCGTCGACGCGTTGCCCCGCGTGATGAAAACCCCGGGCGACCCCGACGCGCGCGCCGCGCTGCTCTATGGCGCCTGGCTCTGCGCATCGTGCCTCGGCACGACCACGATGGGTCTGCACCATAAGCTCTGCCATGTGCTGGGCGGCCTGTTCGACCTGCCGCATGCGCAGACGCATGCGATCGTGCTGCCGTACGTGCTCGCCTATAACGAGCCGACGATTCCTCAAGCGATGACCCATCTTGCGCGAGCGATGCAAAGCGACGACGCGATCGCCGCGCTTCTGCAGCTCGAAGGCGAGTGCGGCATTCCGCTGGCGTTGCGGGACATCGGCATGCCGCGCGAGGGCATTGCGGAGGCTGTCGAGCAGGTGACGGCCAATCCCTATGCGAATCCGCGTGCTATCGAGGCCAAGGCTCTCACGGAGCTGCTCGAGCGCGCGTGGGCCGGCGGCGAGGGCTGAGGCAAGCCCTCGGTGACGATGACTCACGGAAGCCCGGAGGACTATCATGGGCGCTTACCGCCCCTCTTCCGTGAAAAGACAGACAACCTATGTATAACTCAAGAGTATTGTTATCGGCGCTCGCCATCGGTGTCGCCACCGTATTCGGTACAGGCGCGGTGCGTGCCGACGAGAGCACGCCCGCCAGCCCGCCTGAACAGGCCGGCGATTTCATTGCCCACGATTTCAGATTTTCCGACGGCACGGTCCTGCCGGAAGTTCGAATCCACTATGTGACGATAGGCACGCCTCGGCGCGACGCGCAGGGCAGGATCGACAATGCCGTGCTCCTGATGCACGGCACGACGGGCACCGGCGCGGAATTCCTGACGCCCCTGATGCGTCGCGAGCTGTACGCGCCGGGCCAGCCGCTGGATGCGCAGCGGTATTTCGTTGTGGTTCCCGATGGACTGGGGCGGGGCGGCTCGAGCAAGCCGAGCGACGGCTTGCGTACAGGCTTTCCCCATTACGGCTATGGTGACGTCATAGAGGCCAACCACCAGCTGCTGGTTGACGGCCTGCACGTCACGCACCTGCGCCTCGTGCTCGGTGTCTCGATGGGCGGCATGCAGACCTGGATGTGGGGTGAACGTTATCCCGACATGGCCGACGCGCTGATGCCGATCGTTAGCCAGCCCATTGCCATTGCGGGGCGCAACTGGTTGTGGCGACAAATGATCGTCGGTGCGATTCGTAACGATCCCGGCTGGCACAACGGTGACTACTCCACGGAACCGACGCAATGGCTTCGCGTCATGCCGATTTTCGCGGTACTCACCGTCAACCCGGCGCGCCTTCAGGAGCAGGCGCCGGATCGCAAAGCCGCGACCGCACTGTATGACAATCTGGTCGAGCAGGCGCGGAAGAACGACGCCAACGATGTCCTCTACTGGTTCGAATCTTCATGGGACTACAATCCCACGGCCGACCTCGGCAAGATTCGCGCCCAGGTCCTGGCGGTCAATTTCAAAGATGATCTGCTCAATGCGACGGATCTCGGCGTCATGCAGCGCCTGATACCGCTGGTTCCGCATGGCCGCTATGTGGAGGTTCCCGAAACCGAAGGGCATTCGTATGGGCACCAGACGCAGACCCATCCGGAAGCATGGAAATCGTACGTGGCCCAGCTGCTGGATTGAACGACATGAAGGAGACGCTTCCTTCCGCCGGGGCCTCCTTCGTTCTCTTCAAGACAATTGCAAAACACAATTGGCCTCGAGGTTGAATGACCTTCAACCACGGTGGAACAGTCGGGATCGTCACGCGAATTTATCGATGCCACGCACGAGCCGCTTCGCGAGCCTGGGCTGCTTCAACTGGTCGACCCACCATTGCAGGGCGCGGCCCTCGTGTTCACCGCGCCAGGCGACATAGAGCACATTCGGCTCACGCGGATCGACCGTGGCTTTCTCGACCAGCTCACCGCGCGCGAGCAGCGATGCGACCCGATGCCGTGGTAACCAGCCCACGCCAAGGCCGTCGCGCTGGGCGAGAATCTTCGCATGCATGGCCGGCAAGGCAAGCGAGTCCTGACCGCCGACGATCCCATACGCGCGCCCCGCCGTCATGCGCGCGGAATCCGCCACCACGACGGAGCGGTATGCAGCAATGCGCTCGCGTCGAAGCGGCTCCTTTTCGGCGGCCAGCGGATGCCGTGGCGCAACGGCGAATACCCATTCGACGACGCCGAGTTCGAACCAGCGCAAGCCGGGAATGGCGGGAGGTTCGTTGGTGGCGCCGACGATAAGATCCGCTCGGCCGTCGCGCAGCGCTTCCCACGTTCCGCTCAGTATTTCGTGGGTCAGGCGTAATTTGACGCCGGATTGCAGGCCATCGAACGCGCGGATCACGGGCATCACGGTTTCGAATTCGAGCAGCTCGTCGGAGACGATCCACAGCCGATCTTCCCAGCCGCTCGCGACCTGCCGCACACGCCGTGTCATCCGGGCCATGTCCAGCATCAGCCGACTGGCTTCTTCTGCGAGCAGATGTCCCGCCGGGGTCAGCTGCAGACGGTATCGACGCCGGTCGAACAGCAACGCATCGAAGCGCGTTTCCAGCTGACGGGCGGCGTGCGAAACCGTGGACGGCGCCTTGCCAAGCCGCGCCGCGGCACGGGACAGGCTGCCCGTCTCCCGGATCGCATCGAGCAACGCGAGTTCTTCCTCGGACAACATATTCGACTCCATCGAATAAGTTAATCGGTTAAATCGTACGGCAAACGGGTCGCGATCGTCCACCATGCCGTTATCGCGTTGACCGCAACTTGCGGCGGTCTAGCGCGGTTCCAGGCAAGCACTGTCCGGATGCGCCGGCTCTGTGATGTCACGGACGACTGAGTAAAGTCGTCTGCATTGAACCGCAGCCATTACCCTGTTTCCCATTTGAAGGAATCACCATGCTCCAGTTTTATTTCCACCCGTCGCCCAACCCGCTGAAAGCCGCCCTGCTGCTCGAAGAACTGCAGACGCCGTTTGAGCTCGTTGCGGTCGACACCTTCAAGGGCGAGCAGCACCTGCCGTCGTTCCTGAAGATCAGCCCGAACGCCAAGGTGCCGGCCATCGTCGACGACGGCGTTGCCGTGTTCGATTCGCACGCGATCCTGATGCACCTGGCCACGAAGCACGGCAAGTTTATCCCGGCCGAGCCCCGCGCGCGCGCCGAAATGCTGTCGTGGCTGCTGTTCATCGCCACCGGGCTCTCGCCGTTCTCGGGTCAGGCCGTACACTTCCTGCATCACTCGCCGGAGCCGGTGCCGTACGCGCGCAACCGCTATCTGAAGGAAATCGAGCGTCACTACCGCGTTCTCGATGCGCGTCTCGCGACCACGAAGTATCTGGCGGGCGACGAGTATTCGATCGCTGACATGGCACTGTGGGGCTGGGCCAACTTTGCCGGTTACATCTTCGGCGAGAAGGGCCTGAGCGAGTACCCGAACGTCAAGCGTCTGGTCGAGGAAGTGGCCGCGCGTCCGGCGGCGGCACGTGCGCTTGCCCTCAAGGAACAGCTCACGCTGAAGGCGGAATTCGACGAGGAAACGCGCCGCGCGCTGTTCCCGCAGAACGTCTGAACGGCTGGGTAAATCCGGAAACTCGAATCTGCCGGGGCAGAAGTCGCCATGCCTGCCGAGCATGCGCAACTGCTGCAGGAGAGAAGGGCGTATCGTCCGTGACGCCCCTCTCGCCGCACCGCCTGCAGAACAACTCGCCTTTCGCGCGGCGCACGTTTTCAAACGAAGCCGCGACAGAACGAAACTAGAAGAGGTGACGCATACCCAGCATGACTGCCGTTTGTTCATCACCCTTGGGCGGATTGCCCGCGCCGCCGGCGCTGATCGAGTACGCCGCGTGGCTGCTATTGATCAGATACGCGGCCTGCGCATACACGGCTGTTCGTTTCGACAGAAAATAAGTGGCCCGAATGGTAGGACGCGTCGCCCGTGCGTCCTGGGTGTGGTTGAGGATACGGGACACCTCGCCATCGAGCATGAGCGAGGGGATCACTTGATACGATGCGCCGATGTAGTAGAGGTTGTTGCTGACGCCGGGTGTCGCCAATGAAACGGTAGTCACGCGGCGCCCAATCCAGCCGGCGCTGAACTTGATGGCTTCCCAGGGCCGAATGTAACCGTTCAACTGTGCCCGTGCATCCTTGTCGCCGCTGCTCGTGAGGGCAAAGGACGGATCGCCGTCGTACAGATTGGCCGCCGCTCCTTCGCCACCGCGCTGTTCGTCGTAGGCGGCGGCGACGCCGAAAATGGTGGAGTCATATTTCAGCAGAGCAGACCATTGGCGGCATTGCAGCGGATCGCCGGGAACGGACCCAACGCAGATGCCCTGGCCCGGGGAATTCCCGGTGCCGGCTGCGTCACGTCCGAATGAATACGTTGCACCGATGGTCAGGCCATGGAAGGTGCCTTTGTAGGCAATGGTATTGTCGCTGCGGGCGTTCGCGATATAGGCGTCCAGCGAGTCGAGGCCGTAGACATCGGGCCCGGTAATATCGGCGTCTTCGAGCGCCCAATAGGTCATCGTGTACTGACGACCGAAGGAAAGCAGGCCGTACGGCGAATTGATGCCTACCCATGCCTGACGCCCAAAGAGGCGACCACCCTGATTCAGGCCACCCGTGTTTTCATAGATGCCGCTTTCCAGCACGAATTTGATCTGCAGCCGGCTGCCGATATCCTCGCTGCCCTGCAAGCCCCAGCGGGAGGGGAATTCGCCGGTGTTGGACGGCATCCGGACGACATTGCCGCCGGTGCTGCTGGCGTGAGACACGAATTCGACGCCGCTGTCGAGAATCCCGTACAAGGTGACGCTACTTTGCGCCTGCGCGGAGCCGCTCACCAGAGCAAGGCCGGACAGGCCGGCCAGCAAGGCAATTCGATACGATTTCGCCATCTTCGATCTCCTTTGAAAATCCGTCTTTTATTTAGGTATGCATATTTCTTGAACGGTGCCAATCCGTCTCGCCGGACGAGGCGGACTGGTAGAACGCGATGTTAAAAAATCGTCAATGCGAGGCGCTCGAAGTCATGGCGCCCTCTTTGTAATGCAATCGGTTGCATTGGCTTTTCTGAATAATGCAGCCGAAAAATAATTCTGTGTATCGCGGGAAAACCCTTTGTTATTCGAAAAATGTCGAGACATGGCCGTGCCGTGGCTACTGGCGAGAGGGGGATTCTTTGGATGCGATTGGGATGGAATAAGTGCAACCGGTTGCATTTATGCGTCACGCAGGAGGGCGCGCATGCCGGCCGGACTGGGGGCTTTGGGACGCGATCGTACCGCGCGCGTTTGTCGTTTCGGGCGCGAAAGCGTGGAGTGGCGCTTCGACGTTGCTGGTGGCGGGAAGACGTTATCCCGCCACGTCGGGCGACAAGGCAGGGTACAACGCCTTTCGGTTTAGCCCCCGTGCGCAAGAGGCGCCGAGCGTGCGAGACCGTCGTAGCTCCCGGGCATACGCCAGCCTCCTCCAGAAAAATCGTGATCTTGTGCCCGTTGGGCGTGGTCCAGTAGTAGAGCTCGTGCCGTTTATTGCGGTTGGCTCAGGGAATCATTGCCGTGTGTCCGGGTGCCCACCGTGCCGTCCTGTCGGCTTGCGATGCCAAGCGTCGAGAAAACCAGGCCAACAATCCAGAATACCGGGCCCAGGATGCCCGGCCAGATTCCCATATGGCCGGGTACGACTACGAACAGGATAAAGCCCGTATCGGCGACGCCTATGTTCACGAAATTGATCCAGTAGCCCCAGACGCTGTTACGCCAGTTCAGCGTGAGGGCGATACCGATGGCAGCAAGCGCAAAGAAGAGCAGATTCCAGGCATCCTGGAAGACTCGGCCTTGCGCCATCGAAAAACTCATGGACTGGCCGACGACGTAGACGGCATGCGCCGCCTGCAGGTGCAGTATTCCCCAGATGACGTAGCAAATGGCGCTGATTCGTGCGGAGGTGTTTGAAATGTTCATAAGTTTTCCTGAAGATTTCGCTAGAAAATGAATCCCGAATAGTCCGCCGGGCGCCGGTCGACCCTGGTTGGGCCCCCGGGGCGGCGGGTTCAGTCGACGATACGCAGTTCGCGCCGATAGGCGTCTTTGCGCGTGACATAGCGTGCCGCGGTGCCCAGAATCGATTCGATTTCATCCTGCCGGAGTGGCCGTTTGACGGCGGCGGGCGAGCCCAGAATGAGCTGCCCCGGCGCGAACTTCTTTCCGGACGTGACCATCGAGCCCGCTCCCACCAGACATTTTGCACCGACCTCGGCACCGTTGAGGACGACTGACTGAATCCCGATCAGCGATCCCGCGCGTATCGTGCATCCGTGCAACATCGCCTGATGGCTGATCGTCGCGCCTTCTTCCACAAGAAGCGGGAAGCCCACGTCCGTGTGAAGTACGGCGCCTTCCTGAACGTTGCTGCCCTCCGAAATGACAATGGGTTCGTTGTCGCCTCTGAGCACGGCGCCCGGCCAGATGCTCGCGCCGGCCATGATCACGACGTCGCCAATAATGGTCGCCTCAGGGGCGACAAAGGCTGAAGGCGAGATTCGCGGCCGCAGTTCACCTAAAGAGTAGATCGTCATGATTGTCCTGTTAAAGCAATCGATTGCATTCTACACCAGCAGACTGATCATGCAAGGCGCGTTTCCGGGTTGCGGCTTTCGGCCCTGTTATCAGGGGATCGATACGCCGGATCGGTGGACTATCTGCTGAGAAAGAACCGTTGACAGGCCAAATCATAATCCATAACATGCAATCGGTTGCATTAAGGCTATCTTGAGATTGGAGACGAATTCATGAACGGCGATCACGACGACGGAATCATTGACGACGAAAGTGCGCTTACCCCTATGGTGAAACGCGTTTTCGCCAGCACACCGGATGCACGTTTGCGGACATTGGTCACGGCATTTGCGGAACATGCGCATGCGTTTGTTCGCGAGGTTGGCCTGACCGAGGCCGAATTTCAGGCCGCCATCGAGTTTGTCGAGGGCATCGGCAAGGCCAACACCGACACGCACAACGAAGTCGTGCTCGCCGCGGATGTGGTCGGCATCTCGACGCTGGTCGCGCTGCTCAATAACCCGACGGAAGGCGGTCAGACGGCTGCCGCGCTGCTCGGTCCGTTCTGGCGGGGCAACTCGCCGCGGTGCGAACTTGGCGCGAATATCTCGCGGCACGAGACGGGTGCCCTGCCGATGTTCGTCAGCGGGTATGTGAGAGACGAAGACGGGGAGCCGCTCAGCGGGGCGACGGTTGACGTCTGGCAGGCGTCGCCGGTCGGGCTCTATGAAAATCAGGATCCGGAACAGCCGGATATGAATCTGCGCGGACGGTTCACGACCGACGCGCACGGCCGTTACTGGTTCGAAACGGTGCGGCCGGCGGGCTATCCCGTGCCGACCCATGGTCCCGTCGGGGCCTTGTTGAGAGCCCAGGGGCGTCACCCCTATCGTCCCGCGCATCTGCACTTCATGGTGTCCCGACCTGACTACAAGACGTTGGTCACGCAGATTTTTGCGGACGACGCGGAACACCTGTCGAGCGATGTCACCTTTGGCGTCGTGAGAAGTTGCGTGGGCCATTTCGAGTATCGCGAGGGTACCGAGGCCGACGCCAGGCTCAATCGCCCGCACTACGTCTTTTCGTATGACCTCACGCTTCATCCCGGGGTCAGCGAATTTCCCACTCCACCAATCAAATGAGTGAGTTTTGCCATGTCAAATTCGAATTCTGAACTGCAGCTGGATGGAAAGGTTGCGGTGATCATCGGCGGAAACGGCGCGATCGGGTCGGAAACCGCCAAAACGCTCGCGGCAGCGGGCGCGACGGTGGTGCTCGCGGTGTGGCAAGATCCGCACGGCGCGGCGCAACAGGCCGCGGCGTTGCCGGGATCCGGGCACGGCGCCGTGGAGGCGGATATCACATCGGAGAGTTCGCTCAGGAAGGCGGCGGCGGACGTGGTCGCGAAATGGGGACGCGTGGACATCCTGGTCAATGCCGCGGGCAAGACCTTCGCGATTCCGCATGGCGACCTCGATGCCTTGACCGACGAAATCATCGATTCGGTGTTTCTCGTCAACTACCGTGGCGTATTTTCGAGTATTCGGGCATTTGCGCCCGCGCTTCGGGAGTCGGGCGACGGCTTGATCGTCAATGTCTCGTCGATCGCGGCGACGACGGCGATCGGCAGCAATGTCGCGTACTGCGGAGCGAAGGCGGCCCTCGACAACATGACGAAAGCGCTGGGTCGCGCGCTTGCCCCGGGGATCCGGGTGCTGGGCGTGAGCCCCGGCGTGGTCGATACGGCATTCGTTCCGGGCCGCAGTAAAGACTTCAATGAGAAGGCCGCGGCTACGACGCCCCTGAAGCGGATCGGGCAGGTGGAAGACATCGCGCGTGCCATCGAGGCGTGCGCGACGAGGCTGACGTTCTCGACCGGCGTGACCATCGTGGTCGACGGCGGCAGGCATCTCTGAGTGGATCGGAACAGGGGAAAGCTCAATGTTGGACACCGTGATCATCACCTGCGCCGTAACCGGAAACCTGACGACGCCGGAGCAGCACCCGGGACTGCCGGTTACGCCGGAGCAGATTGCGACTTCGTCGCTCGAAGCCGAGGCGGCGGGCGCCTCGGTCGTTCATATCCATGTGCGCGATCCCGAAACCGGGCGGCCGTCGATGGAGATCGACCTCTATGCCGATGTCGTCGACCGGATTCGTCGTCGCAGCAAGGATCTGGTCATCAATCTGACGACGGGGCCGGGCGGCCGGTTCGTGCCGGGCGAGGAGGACCCGCGTGTGGCCGGTCCGGGGACGACGCTATTGCCGCCGCACCAGCGGGTGGAGCATATCGGGATCATCCGTCCCGACATCGCGACGCTCGATCTGAATACGATGAACTCCGGGGCGCAGGTCGTCATCAACACACCGGCCAACGTGCGAAAGATGGCCAGGGAGATTCGTGCGGCCGGCGTGCTTCCCGAACTCGAGGTTTTCGATTCCGGCGACATTCATCTCGCGCGCGATCTGCTTGCGGATGGAACGCTCGCTGGCCCTGGGCTTTTCAGCATCGTAATGGGCGTCAAGTACGGATTTTCCGCTGCGCCCGAAACGGTGGCCTATGCGCGTTCGCTGCTGCCGCCAGGCGCGATCTGGTCCGCGTTCGGCATCGGCCGGTCCGAATTCCCGATGGTGGCCCAGTCGGCGGTGATGGGCGGTCATGTGAGAGTCGGGCTCGAGGACAACATTTTCATGTCGAAAGGCGTGCTGGCGCAGAGCAATGCCCAACTCGTTGCGCGCGCAAAGGATCTGCTGCTCTGCATCGGGCAAAAAATTGCGACGCCGCGCGACGCGCGGCGGATCTACGGCCTGTCGGCTGACTGAATAACTGAACGTTGAAGGGTATACACCATGAGCGAGAATAGTTCGAATGCGCTGAAGATCTTCGAAAAGGCTCCGTCACTGGAGGCGCTTAGCCTCGATGTGACGCCGGTTTCGTTGCCGAAGATCGGTCCGGACGACTGTCTGATCCAGGTCTGCAGCGCCGGCATCAACATGAGCGACGTGAAGGCGACGCTCGGGCAGATGCCCCATGCCGTGTGGCCGCGTACGCCGGGCAGAGACTACGCCGGCATCGTGCTCGACGGTCCGGCCGACCTGGTGGGCAAGGAAGTCTGGGGCAGCGGCGGCGAGCTCGGTATCTCGCGCGACGGCACGCACTCGCGCCTTCTCGTGGTCCAGGCATCGAGCGTTCGGCAGAAGCCGTCGACCGTCAGCATGGCGGAGGCCGGTGCCATTGGCGTGCCGTTCATTACCGCCTATGAAGGTCTGAGGCGTGTTGGTCAGTGGGCGTCCTGCGAGAACATCCTGATTCTCGGTGCGAACGGCCGTGTCGGGCAAGCCGTCGCGCAACTGGCCGCGGCGCGGGGCCTGCAGATTTTCGGCGTTGAGCGGACCAGCGAGGCATTTCGTGGGAAGGCGGTGGCGCCGGTCGAAATGATCGATGCGAGTTCGCAGAATATTTCCGGGTACGTGCGCGACCGGACCGGCGGCAAGGGGGTCGACATCGTGTTCAATACGGTCGGCAGTCCCTACTTTGTCGAAGGCCATCTGGCGATGGCGAAGGGGGCGGCGCAGGTCTTCATTTCGACTTTCGAGCGCAGCGTGCCGTTCGACATCTTCACCTTCTTCCGCGGGCAGCACTCGTTCTACGGTGTCGACACGCTCGCCCTGAATACGCAGGCTTGCGCCGAAATCCTGGATGACCTGCATAGCGGATTCGAAGACGGAGCGTTGTCGCCGTTCCCGGTACTGCCCGAAAATATCTATACGCTCGACAATGCGGCTGAGGCATATCGTACAGTCTACCGGGGCTCGGGCGAGCGCCTCGTGATTCAGCCCTGAAGTGCCGTGATGGATCCGGCCTCGCGCACGGGCCCGGTTGAAGCGCGGACAACAAGCTTCGGCTTCAGACGCAGCTCGACTGGCTCGACGGTATCTTCATCGAGGCTGCTGAGCAGCAGGGAAGCCGCTCGCGCGCCAAGTTCGCGTTGTCTGATCTGCAGAGTCGTGAGCGGCGGGTTGATGACGTCCGTGAGCGCGGTGTCATTGTGCCCAATCAGTGAGATGTCGCGCGGACACACCAGATTCCTTTCCCGGAAGGTATCCAGGCAGCCCACTGCGATGAGGTCGTTGCCGGCCACGATCGCAGTGACCTGCGGGAAATTCTTCAGCATCGCCGTACAACTCTTGCGTCCCGCCTCGCGCGTATACGCTTCGCTTTCCTGGATCATGCGCGGTGCGACCGGCAGGCCGTGAGCGGTCATGGTCGCGTGAAAGCCGACTGAGCGCACGTGGCTGGTAGAGAACTTGAGCGGGCCGACGATGTGTCCGATCGCGCGGTGTCCAAGCGACACGAGGTGATCGACAGCGAGCCTGATGCTCATCGTGTCGTCGTTGATCACGCTCGGAATGCGGCATTCGTCTTCCATCCGGTTCAGGCTGACCGCCCGCAACCCTTCCTCGAGGCAATAGTCGACCACGGCATCGTGGCGCTCGGTCGAGGCAATGATCAAGCCATCGACCTGTCGCGACTGCATTTGCTGGACCACCTGCAACTGGCTGCGGGTGTCGCCGCTGGCGTCGACGATCAGGACGGTATATCCGGCACGACTCAGCACATCGTTTATGCCTGCGAGCATCAGGGGAAAAATGGCGTTCGAGAGATCCGGAATCAGCACGCCTATCAGGCACGATCGCTTGGTGCGCAGAGCCGCCGCGAGAATGTTCGGGCGGTAGCCCACTTCCTCGGCCTTCTCCAGAACCTGTGCGACTACGCTTGCGCTGATGAGGTGCCGTGTCGCCGGGTTGAGCACGCGCGAAACCGTTGACGGGTGGACCCCGAGTTGTCTGGCCAGGTCGGCGATTCGCAATTTCTTGTCGTTCATAACGGATTGGGTAGACAGTAGCGGCGACCCGGACGCACGGGGAGAGCCTCCCGCGTGCCCACCTTGTAAGGGGCACGCGCGGGTTCTATCCGCCTCGTTCGTCGCCAGGTACGCAATGGTGCCACACCCAATGGTGCCACACCGATAGCGTTCCGTATTGCTCGCGCGCCGGTCGAATTCACACGCGGCCGGAGCGGGTAGACGGAACTGCAGTCCGTGATTTTTCGACTTGACGACCGTTGGCTCGAGTTCTAAAGTGCAATCGATTGCATAACCTTTGTGCTTTCGTAGTTCGAGGTGTCGAGCGGCGGGCGTATTGCAGGAGCGATCGCACTGACTGAATCGGGCCCATTAAACTCAATACGTGGAGGCAGGCATGTCGAAGCTCGTATCCAGCTGGAAACGGCATTGGTACAGAGGACGAACGTTTCAGGTGGTCGCGGCTGTCGTGATCGGCATAGTAGTCGGGCATCTGTATCCAGACGTCGCAACGGGACTCAAGCCGCTTGCCGATATCTTCGTTCATTTGATCAAGATGGTGATCGGGCCCATTGTGTTCATCACTATCGTTACGGGTATTTCCAGCGCGGGAGACCTGCGCAAAGCGGGCCGCATCGGCCTGACCGCGCTCATCTACTTCGAGCTGGTCAGCAGTCTGGCGCTGGTGATGGGTCTGGTGGTCGCCAACCTGACTAGGCCCGGAGTGGGAGTCACGGTGGGTTCGCTCTCGAAGACTGCGGCCGTGGGACTGTCCAAACCCGTGGCCATCTCGTGGGCAGATACGCTGGTCGCAATTTTTCCGGACAACGCCGTCAAAGCCTTCGCGAACGGCGACCTTCTTCAGATCATCATATTTTCGATTTTCCTGGGATGTGCGCTATCCATGCTTGGCGAGAGAGGAAAGCCCATCGAGGAATTCTTCGACCGGCTCGGACTCGTTTTTTTCGGCACGATCAAGATCATCATGAAGTACGCGCCTGTTGCGGCCTTCGGTGCGATGGCCTTCAGCGTGGGCAAATATGGGATCGGGTCGCTGGTCGAACTGGGCAAGCTGCTGGCCTACCTGTATCTGTCGATGATCGTATTCGTCTTCGTGGTGCTGGGCCTGATCGCACGGATGAATGGCCTGAGTCTCTGGTTGCTGCTCAAGTACTGCAAGGAGGAAATTGTCCTCGTCATCGGTACGGCCGCAAGCGAGGCCGTTCTTCCAACCTTGATGATGAAACTCGAAGCGCTCGGCTGTTCGAAGCGCGTCGTGGGGCTTGTGATGCCGACGGGCTATTCGTTCAATCAGGACGGTGCTGCGCTTTATCTCTCGATGTCGGTGCTGTTCATAGCCCAGATGTATGGGATCAATCTCTCGCTATCCCAACAGATCGGCATTCTTTTCGTTCTGGTGCTCACTTCGAAAGGGTCGGCGGGCGTCACAGGCAGCGCGTTCGTGGTGCTCGCCGCGACCGTAGCCGCAACGCATGTGGTGCCGGTGGAGGGGGTGACGCTGCTGCTCGGCGTCGAGCGGTTCATGTCTATCGGGCGGGCTACGCTCACGGCGATCGGCAATGTGGTGGCGACCGTGGTAGTTGGGAAAATGGTCGGGGAATTCGATTCCGATGTGGCGCTGGAGCGCTACAAGACCCATTTCTCGGATACCTCGATGATTCAGATCTGAGAGCCAGGCGTTGTTCGTGCCTGAGCGATCCGGCACACCCGGATAGTTTACGCTGCCTGGAGAGGCATCCATGGCCGGAAGATGCGTTGATCAATTCGGATTGCGAAAATTATTTGGGGAGTAATCAGTGGTGTCCATTCGCCGCGTAGATTTTCAACATGTCAACATTGCATTGGTCAGTTGCGCGGTCGGCGCGTAAATTGATCGACAAGCCGGCAGACACTGCGGCATTTACCCACGAAATACGAAGGCACTGGAGAGGAAGGAGAGAAAAATGCTGGAACTTTATAACGCAATGCAATCGACGTGCAGCCAGAAGGTACGCCTGACGCTGGCTGAGAAGGGTTTGGACTTTGTCGAACATCGCATGAAGCTGTTCAAGAATGAGCAACTGGCGCCCGAGTATCTGAAGCTCAATCCGAACGGCGTGGTGCCGACGCTGGTGCACGACGGGGTTCCCATCATCGATTCGTCGGTCATCATGGAGTACCTCGACGAGGAATATCCGCAAACGCCGCTTCGGCCGGCCGATCACAAGGCTCGGGCGAACATGCGCGCGTGGATGCGTTTTTTCGAGGAGGTGCCGACGGTGGCGGTCCGGTTCCCGTCGTACAACGCGGCGTTCGCGCGGCACTTCAAGGACATGAGCGATGAGGAGTTCAAGGCGCTGGCGGCCTCGAAGCCCGTACGCGACAAGTTTCTTGGCGAGATGAACAAGGAAAAGGGTTTCAGCATCGAGCGCCTGCATCAATCGGAGGACAGTATCCGCAAGACCGCAGCGCGGATGGAGACCGTGCTCAAGGATGCGCCGTACCTCGTTGACGGCAAGTTGACGCTGGCGGATCTGTGCGTGCTTCCGCTGCTGATTCGCATGGAGGATCTGGGTTACGCGTACCTCTGGGAGAATGCACCGGGCGTTCAGGCCTGGATGGAGCGCGTCAAGGCGCGGCCTTCCTATGCGATTGCCTTCTATGAGGGCGCACTCCTTTCGCAGCAATATCCCGGTATCCGCGAAGAGCATCAAAGGATGCTGCATTTCGCTGCTGCCTGACGGGTTCCCTGCGGCAAATGAAATAGGGCAGGTAAAACATGGGAATGCTAATTAACGGATCGTGGTTGAGCAATGACGACGCCTACCGCCAGCACGCCAGCGGGGAGTTCGTGCGGCCACAGTCGGCGTTTCGAGAGTGGGTGAGTCCGGAGGCGTCCGCGAAATATCGCGCGCAGGCAGGCAGATATCACCTCTATGTCTCGAACGCGTGCCCGTGGGCGCACAGAGCGATCTTGGTGCGCGCCATCAAGGGACTGGAGAGCGTGATTTCCATGTCGACCGTTGCACCGGAGACGGGGGGAAACGGGTGGTCGTTCGTGGAGTTTCAGGGGGGCGATCCGGATCCCGTCTTTCAGGCGGCCCACCTGCACGAGATCTATTCCCGGGTCCGAAGCGACTACACCGGGAGGGCTACGGTACCCGTCCTTCTCGACAAACATACGGGAGAGATCGTCAACAACGAGTCGTCTGAAATCATCCGTATCATGAACGATTCATTCAATGCGTTTTCGCCTTATCCGGACACGAATCTTTACCCGGAGCACTTGCGTACCAGGATCGACGAAGTCAACGAGTGGGTGTACGCGACGATCAACAACGGGGTCTACCGGGCAGGATTTGCCACGTCGCAGGAAAAGTACGAGGAGGCCGTTAGCGCGCTATTTCTGTCGCTCGATCGCATCGAGCAACTGCTCGAGACGCAGGACTTCCTGTGCGGACATGCGCTGACGGAAGCGGATTTGCGCCTCTTTCCAACCTTAATCCGGTTCGATTGCGTCTATTATTTTCATTTCAAATGCAATATACGCCGGATAGCCGATTATCCCCGTCTGGCGGATTACGTTAAAAGGCTGTTCGAGTTGCCGGGTGTGGGCCGCACGGTCAACTTCAAGCACATAAGAAATCACTATTTCCGCAGTCATACCAAGCTCAACCCGAGCCGGATCATACCCATGGGTCCGGACCTGGCTGCGTTCAGCTACGCCAGCTGACCTGTTTGTTCGCAAGACCGAAGGCCAACCGACGAATGATACCCAGGGGAGTGGGTTGTCACTCGTCGCTTTTCCTTTTGCCGGGACCCAACGTCGCAATGCTCTGTATGGTTTGCCGTAGCCAGAGGTGAGCCGTGTCTTCGGTCGAGCGCTCATGCCACGCCATGCCGCTTTCGACGAGATGCTCGAAGGGGAGCCGCCCGATTGCCAGATCGTAGCGATCGCTCAATTGATATGCCACCTGCCTTGGAATGCTCGCGATCAGATCACTCTGTTCCAGCGCGAGTGGCAAGGCGAGAAATGTGGTTACCGTAGTCGCAATACGCCGCTTCAAACCCTCTTTCGCCAGGAGCGAGTCGACGGGGCCACGCGCTTCGCCGGTTGGTGAGACCAGCACGTGAGGCCATGCGACATACGAGTCGATGGTTATCGGATTGCTGAGAATCGGGTGGTTTCGGGACGCGACCAGCACCAGCGGATCTTCGAGCAGCGCAATGGTGTGCAGGCGCCTGTGACGTTCGTCGAGGTGGCCAATGAAAATGTCGAGTATGCCGTCGTCGAGCAAGGAGACGTACTGGTCCTTTGTCACGCCGCGCAAGCGGAGATCGATTCGCTCTCCTTGCTCTCGCACCGTGGCGATAAGCTGCGCGACGAGGGCGATTTCGGCGTACTCGGTCATGCCGATGGAGAATGTTCTGTGCGCCGTCGCCGGAGAGAATGGCAGGTTCGACTCGAGTACCGTCCGCAGTTCCTGTATTGCACCTTGAATCGGCACCGCCAGCGCGAGTGCCCGGGCGGTGGGATCCATGCCGCGGGATGTTCGGACGAATAACTCGTCATTAAAGATATCGCGAAGACGAGTCAGGGCGTGACTCATCGCGGGCTGAGACAGACCGATACTCGCACCGGCACGCGTGACGGCGCGTTCGCGCATCATCGCGTCAAAGGCTTTAAGAAGGTTGAGGTCGACGGTGTTGATGTTCATGTGGCGGTCAGCCTGTCCGGGAGAGGCAGTCGGCGGGTCCGGCGGGAACCTGCCCGGATACCTGCGCACACGGAAAGCGAGGCATCGGGACAAAGTCAGAGAGTAGCTTAGTCTCCAACGCGAGCGGACACGAGTCAACTGGGAGCACCGGGGAGCAAGGCTGATCGACTCAATTGGCGCTATGCAGTTCCACCATGCCACGCAGCAAGGCGGCGTTGAAGGCATCCGTCTCCTGCAGCTGCGGCGCATGACCCGATGCGGGAAACTCCACGAGCTTGGCGTGCGGAATCGCTGCGACGGCCTCATGCGCGAGTTTCGGATAATTTCCGAGTGTCGGCCGGATCTCGGGCGGTGCGAACTCCTTCCCGATCGCGGTGGTGTCCTTGTCGCCGATGATCAGCAAGGTGGGTGCCTTGATCTGCGGAAGTTCGTAGTAGACCGGTTGCGTCAGGATCATGTCGTAGAGTTCGGCGGAATCCCACGCCACGCGCGCGCGATTGGGGCCGCGGAACATGCCGGCCAGCATTTGCACCCAGGGTTCGTAGTCGGGACGCCATTGGCCCGCGAAATAGGTGTTCCGTTCATAGTTGCGGATACGATCCGCCGACGTATGCAATTCACGGTCGTACCACTGGTCGAGCGATACGGGCGGCACGCCTTTCGCACGCCAGTCCTCGAGACCGATCGGATCGACGAGCACGAGTTGCTCGGTCTGATCGGGGTACTGAAGCGCATAGCGGATGCCCAGCATGCCACCCGTCGAATGACCGATGATCGTCGCGTTCTGGATACCCAGCGAGGCAAGCAGGTCGTGCGTATTGGCCGCGAGCTGCTGGAACGTGAACTGATAGTTGTCCGGCTTGGTCGATTTGCAGAAGCCGATCTGGTCCATCGCAATCACACGATAGCCGGCTTTCGACAGCGCGCCGATGGTCGGCCCCCAGGTGGCCGCGCAGTAGTTCTTGCCGTGCAGCAGAACGGCGGTACGACCGTTGGCGGTCTGCGGCGCTGGCGGGACGTCCATGTAGGCCATCTGCACGTCCTGTCGTTGCGAGTGAAACTTGAACCACTTGACGGGCCACGGGTAGTCGAAGCCCTGCAGTTCGGCCCCATAGACCGGAGCGTCCTGGGTGGCAGCCGGGGCAGACGCAGAGGTCGCTGTTTGCGCGAAGGCGTCGAGCGCAACGACAGACGAGACAGTGAGTGTCGCCGCTACAGTCAGCGATGCAAGCAAGCGAAGCGTTTTCATGTGGGGATGAAATCCGTGGTGGGAGAATGTGACCGCTTACAGCAGCACGCCTCGCCGGTGGCGTGTGCTGCTGTCATTGTCGAGCAGAGCGGGTTCACGCTCGTGCAAAGGCGGTCAGCAATTTCATATCAGGCGATCGCGCCGCCGCCATCGACCAGAACAGTCGATCCGGTTGCGAACGGTGTCGTTGCGAGATAAACGACGGCATTGGCAACGTCTTCGGCTTGACCCACACGACGCGCGGGCAAGCGTGCTGCGGCACCGTCGTACATGGTCTGGCGTGCCTGCGCATCGAGTTTGTCCCACAGCGGCGTCGCGATGAGACCCGGCGAAACGGTGTTGACCCGCACGGGAGCCAGTTCGAGCGCGAGGCCGCGCGCCAGTGCTTCGAGCGCGGCATTGATTGCGCCTTGCAGTACGGAGCCGCCGCTCGGCCGCACGCTGAGAAAGCCCGAGACGAACGTCAGCGATCCGCCAGGCGCGATATCGACGAGGCGTGCGACGCGGTAAGCACCCCAGAACTTGCTGTTCATGGCCGTATAGGCGTCCTGCAGCGGGAGCTTGCGTGCCGGGCCGCCAGGCGTCTGTGCCGCCGAGATGACGACGTGATCGAATTGACCCGACGTCGCGAAGAAGGCTTCGACCGCGGCCTCATCGGTGGTGTCGAGCACGACGTGCGTGACCTTGCCGGCAATCTGCGCGACGGCGGTTTCGAGTTTCGCTGCGCTGCGCGATGCGATCACGACGTGCGCGCCTTGTTCCGCGAATGCCTTTGCCGTTGCAAGGCCGATCCCGGAACTTCCGCCGACGACGAGTACCTTGGCTGATTCGAGTTTGCTCATGCTGAGTCTCCAGAGGGGGAGTGCAGGGGAACCGCGCTGGCGCGCTTCGTGTCGCGCCAGCAGCGGAACGTTCGACGATGGGTGCTCAGGCTTCTACCGTTTCGGTGTCCAGCGTTTCGTTTGCCGAGGCTGCGGCGCCGGACCACGCGGGGTAGTCGAGATAGCCGCGGTCCGTACCGCCAAACAGCGTGCTGCCGTCGAAGCTGGCCAGCGGCAGGCCTTCGGCGAGGCGACGCGGGAAATCCGGATTTGCCACGAAGGGGCGACCGAATGCGACCACGTCGGCGTAACCCTTCGACAGCACCCATTCTGCCTTCGCACGGTCGTAGTTGCCTGCGACGACGATCGGCCGCGCGAAGCGGGCACGGAGCGACTCGCGGAACGTCTCGGTGAATTCCGGCGCGTCGTCCCAGTCGGCTTCGACGAGGTGCACGTAAGCGACGCCGCGAGCCTGCAGGAATTCGGCGGCTTCGAGGATCGTCGGCAGAATGTCCGGGCATGCCATGCCGCGCGCGGTCAGGAACGGGGCGAGGCGGATGGCGGTGCGCTCCGCGCCGATCTCTTCGGAAACCGCGTCGACCACTTCGCGCAGGAAGCGCAGGCGATTGGCACGCGAACCGCCGTATTCGTCGGTCCGCGTATTCGACGTGGTGCGCAGGAACTGGTCGACGAGATAACCATTCGCACCGTGAATTTCCACGCCATCGAAGCCCGCGTCCATCGCGTTGCGCGCGGCGCGCCGGAAGTCGTTCACGATCGCGCGGATCTCATCGACCGACAGTTCGCGCGGAGTCGGGCACTGCACCATTTCGCCGACGCCGGTCGTCGCGTTGACCTTCCAGATCTGACCATCGAACGGAATCGCGGACGGCGCAACGGGCAACGCGCCATCATGGAAATCCGGATGCGACATACGTCCAACATGCCATAACTGAACGAAGATCCGGCCGCCCTTTGCGTGAACGGCGTCCGTAACGAGGCGCCATCCCACGACCTGTTCGGTGCTATAGATGCCGGGCGTGAACGAATAGCCCTTGCCTTGCGGAGAGATCTGCGACGCCTCGGTGACGATCAGCGCGGCCGATGCGCGCTGCGCGTAGTACTGGGCCATCATCGCGTTGGCTGCGTCGCCGGGTTGCGTGCTGCGTGCGCGGGTCATCGGCGCAAGTGCAACGCGATGCGGGAGCGCATGGCCTGCCACGACAACAGGCTGAAAGAGGGGGGAAGTGCTGCTTGACATGGACTAAATCTCCGAAAGGGAAGAGCGCACGGAACGGGAGTCCGACTCTCCGTGTTGGCAATCCGTAAAATCGAGCGGCGCCACGAATTCGACGGCGACGTTCGGACTCAGGCGCACAAACAGTTGGCGTTGCTGGGTGTGCGGTACCTCGGCGAGGTTGTAGTGCGTAGCCGTAGCGTGCAGGCGCTCGATCAGCCTTTTCCATTCGTCATGGCTGTCGACACGAAACGCGACGTGATCGATGCGGGGCGAGCAGAGTCCGTCCGGCGCGGGTATCGTCGCGAGCACGATGTGCAGGAGCGGCCGGCCGTTGCCATAGAGCCAGTGGCCGGCGACGCCGAATGGCGGGCGCGGTCCTTCGGTCAGTCCGGCGACGTCCCGGAAGAAGCGCAGCGTACCGTGGAGGTCACGCGTGACGATCGATGCGTGGTCGAGATGCATGGATTCTGCTCATGGTCTGAACGAGTGCAGCCATTTTGTTGAAGAATCCCCGGTTTGATAATTGAGCTATCCTTTGAAGGATTTTCAACAACAATGGAAATATCGTGGAGAGCCTTGCTGACATCCGTCTTTTTGTCGAAGCGGCTAGCCTCGGCGGGCTGTCGGTGGCTGGGCGCAAGCTCGGACTGTCGCCCGCGGCGGCCAGTGCGAGGCTCGTGAGGCTGGAGACGACGCTGAATACCCGGCTTTTCGAGCGGACGACGCGCAAGTTGCGCCTGACCGAAGAAGGGCGAACCTATCTGGAGCACTGCCAGCTGGCGCTGCAGGCGCTCGATGACGCGCATGCCGCGCTACAGGCCGGGCGCAGCGTGGTGCGCGGCAAGGTGCGAATTTCCGCGACCTCCGATTTTGGCCGGCATGTCCTGAAGGGATGGCTCGACGCCTTCAGTGCGGAGTATCCCGACGTCCTTTTTTCCATGGTGTTGTCCGATTCGCTTTCGGATCTGTTGCAGGACAATATCGACCTGGCGATACGCTTTGGTGTCCCTCCCGATAGCTCTTTCATCGCGAAGCCGCTTGCGCCGAACCGGCGCCTCCTGTGCGCGTCTCCGGCCTATCTTGCTTCGCACGGCGTACCTCAGCATCCCGGCGAGCTCGAACGATTCGATTTCATCGTGCTGGGTACGGGCGCGTCGTCCGCCCACGAGTGGCGCTTCCGACGCAAGGGGGAAACCGAAACGTTCACCGTGCCGCTCGCGAAAGCCCGCGAGACGAACGACGGCGCGCTGGCGCGCGAGTGGGCCGTGGACGGGTATGGCCTCGTCATGAAGTCGATCTGGGACGTCGGGGCCGACCTGAAGGCCGGCCGCCTGGCGGTGGTGCTGCCGGAGTGGCGCACGCCCCATGCGCCAGTGCATGCGCTTTATCCCCGCAGTCACTACATGGCGCCGCGCGTCAGGGTGCTGCTGGATTTTCTCGCCCAGCGCTTTTCGGCCGCGGCGGACGAGTTTGCACGCATCGTGGCCGACGAAGCATAGCGGGCCGAACCTGGACCGGAAAGGCGTTGGGCATCGCCAGTGCGGCCTCTTTCGAATTCGGCCGCACGTGGCGTTGCGGTTTCACCCAATGCTGGCGAGCCGGGCCCCGTTTGGACCGTTAGCCGGATCGAGCAGAAGTTCGCAGGTCATCGTATGGAAAGGCACCGTTATTCCCGTTCCGTCGGGTGCTGTGCCCGCTGGATGCTGCGAGAACTGGCCAATGCAAGTCGAGCGAACCCCGAAGACCGTATCCGAATCGAGATACGGATCGCCATCAAGGAAGATGTGTGTGATCAGCGTGTCGTAGCCATCCTTCTGCGCCATGAAGTGAATATGAGCGGGACGCATGGGGTGTCGGTGCATGGCCTCGAGCATTCGACCCACCGTTCCATCCGTGGGAACCGGATAGTGCCTCGGCTTGACCGTGCGGAACGTCAATGTTCCAGACTCGTCGGTCACGAAGCGGGCGCGAAGCGACATATTCTCGTCCGACCAATCGGGATCCTGAACGTCGTAATAGCCTTCCGCGTCAGCCTGCCAGACATCGATCGTCACGCCTGCCAGCGGCTCGCCCGTGGTGCTTTTGACGGTCGTCGACACAAAGCACGGTTCACCGGCGGCGTCGTTGGCAATATCCGCGCCATGGGCCGGCAAGACCGGAGCGCCCGGGATATAGAACGGCCCGAATACCGTCTGTTCGGTTGCATTGCTCGAACGCTGGTGGTTCTGTGCGACCACGAGTTGCGATAGTCCAAGCGTGTCGCTCAGGAGGATGAATTCGTGACGTATGTCGGTGCACCTGTGGCCCGTTTCCGTCAGGAAGTCGATGCCTTTCTTCCATTCCTCCTCCGTCAACCCCGTTTCGCGCGCGAATGCGTGCAGATGCTGGATCAGGTTGATGAAGATCCCTTTGAGCCGGTTATCCGGCATGTCCGCCAAACGGGCGATTACCGCCTCAGTGATGTTGTCCTCGTTCAGATTGCGCATTGCAGTCTCCTTCATATTCGTTCGAACAGGTTCAAGCGCGAGTGCCGGTGATTGAACCGTGCAATCCGGCCGGAGCCCGCGGCGTGCCGTTGCACGGCGCGCCGCGTTACCGCTGCCGGCTGCGGTTACTTGACCATGTCGTTATGCTTGCCGTGCTTCCAGCGTTCGATGATGGTGGCCGAGAACAGACCTGCCTGGGTAAAGGGATCGTTTGCGACGAAGGCTTCGACCTCGTTCCAGTCCTCCGCTTCGAAGATCAGGAAGCTACCCGTCATGTCGCTGTCGCCCGTTCCCGTTCCTGGTCCCAGGGTCGGGCCACCCAACTGGATTTTCTGTCCGAAATGCGTCAGATACGCGAGATGTTCCGCGTAGTTGTCGAGACGGACCTGAAGGTTGCCGGGCTTGTCCTTACGGTAAATCAGAAACAACATGTTTGCCTCTCCATGCTTTTGGGGGCCCGCCTCAAGGAAAAGGCAGGCAATTGAGAAAACGTCGATTCAATCCGCGGCTGACTACATTGCGCGGCAACATCGAGCTATCACGTAGCGGTTGAGCCGGATTTCGTAGTACCAGGCACGTACCGGTTGATCCAGTATATGGACGTGCCGACGGCGTAGCCATGCCATGGCTGCAAACGTGCTTCCCGCTACGCGGGAGCGTTGCCTGCCGGATCGCTGTTAAAGTAGCCTCGCATATCCGGAATCAACGACAACCGAAGCCTGCTCATTCTGTCCACTTGCGCTCGAACTCCATTTTTTCGAAATGTTCGATCAGGAAGTCGATGAACGTGCGCACTTTGGCGGGTACGAACCTTCGACTGGCGTAGGCGAGATTGATGGTCAATCGCGGCAATTCCCATGCGTCGAGCACGGGTACCAACCGTCCGCTGAGGATGTCGTCGTAGATGACGTACTTGGGTTGCACGAGTATGCCGGACCCTTGCAGTGCAGCTGCCCGGATGACCTGGCCTTCGTTGCTTTTCAGCGCACCGCTAACTGGAAGTACCGTCGTGGTGCCGCGGCGTGTGAAATGCAGCTCGTCCGGGCGATTGGCGTAGCTATAGAGCAGGAGTTGATGGTTTTCCAGGTCTCCCGGGTCACGCGGTATGCCGTAGCGGGACAGATAGGCGGGTGAGGCGGCGAGTACACGCCGGGTCTCGGCCAGGCGCCTGATGGTGATGCTTGAATCGGCTTCATACTCCCGGGTCCGGACCGCGAGGTCGACGTCGCTGTCCAGCAGGCTCGTGTATCGATTGTTGACCTCGACGTGCACCGTCACCTTCGGATAGCGACGCGTGTATTCCGGCAGGATCGGCCCAATATGACGCATGCCAAACGATACCGTAGAGGCAATTCGCAGGACGCCGCCTGGACTCGTCGCGCTTGCGCTGACGAGCGATTCCGCCTCGTGAAGTGCCCCGAGCAATTGCTTGCAGCGCTCGAAGTGCTCATGCCCAATTTGCGTCAGATAGATGCCGCGTGTGCCGCGGTCGACGAGGCGAACACCAAGACGCGTCTCGAGGCCGATCAGGTAGCGGCTGGCGGAGGAAACCGACAATTCCAGTTTTTCGGCAGCTTTGGTGATGCTCCCGAGTTCCGCAACGCGTACGAACAATTCAATTTCAGTCAGTCGATCCATGACCTTGCGGCATCCAGACGTCTAGCAGGCAAAGCATGGGAGCGACCGAAACCGGTAGCATTCCTTTCTACTGGTGAACGTTCCTGCTTTGTGGCAACAGCCCCTGTTCCCCGCTCAGGTTCCATCGGCAGATTTCGCATTGATACCGGACCAGATCGACAAAGGCTGCAGGTTTAGCGTAGCCGCAAGTTACCGGATTGTCGTGCGATCGCATCGAACAAGATGTTCGAAACGGTCGCACGACAATCGGACCTGCGATTTTTATCATGCAAGTTATCCCGGTATGCGTACTTTTGACGAGTCTTCGCCCGGCTGGTAAGCGCACGCTTTCGCCGTCGATCGGATGGGAATCGACACGCTGGCGAACCCGTTCTCCTCCTCGCGGGCTATCGCGGCGCCTTGAGAATCTCTGTACGGACGATAGCGGGCGGCTCCGTTTGCGATCTTGCAACCTGAATGCCCTGAGTCGTGCCGCCAATGAGAAGGGCGGCCAATAGCCATCTGGATTTGAAGATTGCAGTCTCCTGTGTAATTCTGCTTCTGTGCCTGATCGGTTTATTGACCCGCGCCGGTGGACGGGAAATGCGTTCCGGTCGGGCCAATTCCGACCTCCTCTACGACCACGTCACCGTCCTTCGCCCAGCCCCAATGAAGGGTGTTGGGGGGAATGACCAGAATGCTGCCTGGCTCGAGCGCCTGTACTTTGTTTTCGTCGAATTTGTCGCCGGTGCCTGCATAGAACGTACCGGAAATGACGGTCATGATTCGCTGATCGGGATGGACATGGGGTTTGCTCTTGACGCCCGCGGGGTACAGCGCGGTGATGACATAAAGACCGGCTTGCTGCGCACCTCCGACCACATAGGCGGAAGACGGCCCGGCCATCTGTGGCGTCAGCGTGATCGAGCCGGGCTTGATCGTCCGGATCGTGGCATCCTCTGCATGGACGCTTCCGATGATCGACGTTGCCAAAGCCAGGCCCACACCATAGCGGATAGCGCTACGCATGCCATGAAAATATTCGATCCTGTCCTTCAGGTATTGCTTCAAGGAAGTGAGTGAACTTTTCGTAGAAAAATCAGGTTCAAGATATTGAAATTTATCGGTGATCATGAGGAATCCTTGTTTTGTCAACGCGCTGGATCGCTAGCTACGTTTTTTCTGGAAGAACAACAAGAACGGAGCAAGCGGGGCGGTGATGAATGTTGGTCGACTTTGGGAGGGTTGTCGTTCGAAATTCGTGACCAGGTCGTTCGAAAACGTCGAATGGGTGACGTAAGCGGCGAGTCGCGCCAGAGGGCACGGACCCTCTCGCCGTGCTCCGGGTTTGCCAGCGTTCCAGGTCTGGACGCTGGACGTCGCGGTAGCGGGGTCCAGTATTACCCTGCCGGTCGAAGGTTTTCATACATTGGTGCAGCAAGATAGTGCTGTACGCGCGTCTGATCTAACACCCTCCATTCAATCTGCGATGCCGTTCGCCCGCAGACACGTTCGAACGTTTCGAACGTCTTCGTCGCGAACGTCGTACGGCAATTCAACCGTGCCGGCGCACTATGGAATCACGGTATCTCACCGAACTCACTGGAGAAGATCATGACGCGCTTTCACAATAAATCGGTACTCGTCACTGGCGGTAGCAGCGGCATAGGATTGGCAGCAGCCAAGGCTTTCGCAGCCGAGGGTGCACGCGTCGTCGTCACCGGCCGTGACGCGGCGGCGCTCGAAGAAGCTCGGAGCGCGCTGGGCCCCAACGCGATCGCCATTCGCAATGACGCGGGTTCGGTCGCCGCGGCACGCGAGCTGGCCGAAGCGATCGGTAGCGCGAACATCAAGCTCGACGCCGTTTTCATCAACGCAGGCGCCGCAAAGTTTGCCCCGTTGACGGACGTGGACGAAGCGCTCTGGGATCTGAGCTTCAACACGAACGTGAAGGGCGCCTATTTCCAGATCCAGGCGCTCTTGCCCCTGCTGAACCCGGGCGCATCGATCGTGATCAACGGCTCGATCAACGCGCACATCGGCATGCCGGGTTCGTCGGTCTATGCGGCCAGCAAGGCTGCGCTGATTTCGCTCGCAAAAACTTTGTCGTCGGAACTGCTGCCGCGCGGTGTGCGCGTGAACGTGGTCAGCCCGGGGCCGGTGCAGACGCCGCTATACGGCAAGCTCGGCATGGATGCCGCAACGCTCGAGGCAACGGCTGCGCAAATCCTGAAACAGATTCCTCTCGGCCGTTTCGGGACGCCCGAAGAAATCGCCACCACCGTGCTGCATCTGTCGTCACCCGAATCGGCCTTCATTGTCGGTACGGAAATCATTGCCGATGGCGGCATGAGCCAGCTCTAATCCCGGCGGATGCGATCGCGGGCAAAGCCGACGCCGCGAGGGAGCGTTTCTCTCCAGAGACGGCGTCGGCGCATGTCATGGCAGCACAACGATCTTTCCGCCGGCTCTGTTTTCGTCCATGCACCGATGGGCTTCCACGATATCCGCGAGTCGAAATACCTTGCCGACCGGGATACGGAGCGTTCCTGCCGTTACCTGATCCAGCAGTTCATTGTATGGAGTCGCCATGAATTCCTCGACTCCGCCGTCGTAGATCGTCAGTCGTACGGTGCTGGGTATCACGTCCATTGGGCTGAAGTTTTCAAAAGCCCATTGATTGCCGACGATGCCGGTCATGCACACGACGCCGCCCGGCTTGGCGCAGCGCAACGAATCCTTCAAGGTCGTGGTGCCGATGAGTTCCAGCACCTTGTCGACGCCGCCGGGCGAGACTTCACCGATTTCCGGCGCGACCGTGCCCGAGTCGATGACGACACGGTCGGCACCGTTCATGCGCAAGGCGTCGCCTTTCTGCGGGTTGCGCGTCGTCGATATCACGAACGCCCCGTGCGCTTTGGCGATCACGGCGGCGGCGAGCCCGACCGAGGTCGTTCCACCCCGGATCAGCAGGCGATCGCGCTTTTGAAGCGCAAGCGCCTTGAACAGCGAGCCCCACGCGGTCTGCAGCATTTCCGGCATGGCCCCGAGCGTTTCCCAGGGCAGACTGGTAACCAGCTTCTGCACCTGATGGGCAGGGACGCAGACGTACTCCGCATAGCTGCCGTCAAAGTCCCGTCCCATGCCGCCCATCGCGGTGGCGACGGTATCGCCTTTCGCGAATTCCATGCCGGGCGCATCCTCCACGATGCCGACTGCCTCGATCCCGAGCACGCGCGGAAACCTGACGTTCGGAGAAAATCCCTGGCGTGTAAACATCTCGGACCGGTTGAGCCCGAACGCCTTGACACGGATCAGCACCTGGCCTTGCTGCGGTGTCGGTATCGGATGCTGTTCGAGCTTGAGCTTTTCAGGCCCGCCCGGCTCGTGGATCACTGCTGCATTCATGGTCTTCATAGATGCCCCCTGGCGGCCTTCGAGCGCGCATATACGACCGTGCGCAGGCCAGTTCGACTTCAACCCTCTCCCTGTTTGGGGTCCGTGTTGAACGTGTAGAGAACGATCTTCCACGTCCCATCGATCTTTCGAAGCACGAAGACCTCCCGGTTATAGTCGGTTACCTTCTTGCCGTTTTCAATGACGGCAGCGCCCACATGATGGTGCGTGCGCACGACCGCGGTATCGCCGTAAACGTTGATCGCGTCATAGGAGAAAACGGTGGAGAAACTGGCACTCCTGAAGAGTGCGTTGTAGCCGGCAATCTTTTGATCACGCGTCGCGTAGGTGCGCTTGTTGTTCCATTCGGCGACACTGCCCTCGGCAAACAGCCCGACGATCGTGTCCGTGTCCTTCGCGTTGAGGGCGCTTTCATAACGATGCACGACGTCGTAGACCTCGCGTTGCTTGGCGCTCACAGCCGGATCCGGCGAGTACGGAATCGCGTCCTCCGCGTAGACTGCCAACGGCGCCGACAAAGCGAGCGCCAACCATGTGGCAAGCGTGAATGCCGCCTTGCAGGCAATGTGATCACGGTGTTTCATGACGCAGGCCTCCTTCTCGAAACGACCCATGACTGTTGCGGATAGCGTCGCCGCAGGCTCAAAGCCTGACCAGCCGCATGGCATTCCCGCGGCCGATCCTTTCGCGGTCGTTGCCGGCGATTGCCGCGTTGTCGAACCACTCGCTCGCCATGGCCTCGATCCAGGTTCGTTCGCCGCATGTTGGGAACGTTATAGCAGCCACGATTTTCCGCTAGCCGGCAAAGCGAGAAATCATTTTCCATTTCCGGGAAGATCGGTGTGTCATGGCGCGACGCGTCTGCCGCCGGGCCGCCGTTTGGCGCGCCTGCTTGCCGTATTTTCGGGAAGCAGCGCACAATGGTCTTTCCAGAGATGGAAAAGCGATGGCGAACCTGAACTCGCTGGTGATTTTCGCAAGGGTGGTCGAGTCGGGCAGCCTTTCCGGGGCGGCACGCCGGCTCGGCATGCCGGTTTCCACAGTCAGCCGGCGCATCGCGGAGTTCGAGCAGGCGCTGGGCGTGCGCCTCCTTGAGCGCTCCACGCGCAATCTCGCCCTCACCGAACTCGGCAGGGAGGTGTACGAGCATGCCGTGCGCAGTGTCGAACTGGGTGAAGCGATCGAGTATGTCGTTTCCAATCACCTCGCGGACATGTCCGGGGTCTTGCGTCTTTCGGCTCCGCCAAGCATTTCGGATACCTTATTGATGCCGCTCGTGCTCGAATTCCAGAAACACTATCCGAACGTGCGTTTCCAGGTGCTCGTCACCGAGCGCTACGTGGAACCTATCGCGGACGGTGTCGACCTCGTGTTCCGCTTCGGCACATTGCGCGACTCGTCGCTGGTCGCAAGGCGCCTCCTGGCCTATCGGCATCGACTGGTGGCGACCCCTGCTTATCTCGAGCGTTTCGGCTCGCCAAAGAAGCCGCGGGATCTGCTCGGGCACCGGCTGCTTGCGTTCTCACACTGGAAACCGGATTGCACCTGGTCCTTCGTTCACGAGACGGGCCACGAAAAGCAGACGCTCACGTTTCAGCCCTTCTTCGAGATGAACGACTTTGCCGGCCTCGCGCCGATGCTCTTGTCCAGTTCCGGCATGGGTGAACTGCCTCCCGTGGTTCGGCCCGATCTGATTCGCGAGGGCAGGCTCGTCGAGGTGATGCCCCATTGGCACCTGCAGACCTTCGATCTTTCGCTTCTGTACCTGGGCAACCGGCACATTTCGAAGCCGTGCAGGCTTTTCAAGGAATTTGCCATTCAAATGGCGCCGGTATTGTTTCCGGATCTCCCCGAGTAAAACGCTCCGGTAAGCTAACGTATGATGAATGGATTGAAATGGGTGCCGTAGTCGTAGTGATCGAGGTTTTTCGCCTGCTTCAGCAAACGGACCACCCGATAGGTCACGTTGAGCGCCAGGAGCACACCCAGGTATCGAGGCGCTGCATCGGCATGTCGCATCGGGACACCTCATTCGATTCGTTAGACAACGTGCCGATTCCGTCTGGAGGGCCTCGCTTTCGCCGTTCAGACCGGCAGCGACGCGAAGAGGCCAGGCACCATCTGCGAGGCGAAGTCCCTGAAGATGCGGACCTGCCGCGGCAGATACCGGTCGCGCAGGTTGGCGATCGTGAGGTCGAACACCGGTAGATGCCAGTCCGGCATGACTTCGACAAGCCGCCTCTCGCGCACGAGTTCGGGCTGAACGATGGGCGGCAACTCGCCGATGCCGCAACCTTCGAGCAGCGCCACGATCAGGCCGGTGTAATCGTTCATCGCGATCACGGGCTGGAAGGAGACCGTTTCGGTTTCCCGGCCGTTGACGTGAACGAAGCTCCAGCTATAGTCCGGTTTCCAGAAGGAGAACGCGAAGAGCCGGTGCTCGAGAAGATCTCCCGGCGTTTGGGGAGGGCGGCACTTCGCAAGATATTTCGGACTCGCGACCACCTGATGGCGGTAGGTCAGCAGCGTGCGCGCGGCGAGCGTTGCGTCGGTGTAGGTGCCGACCTTGAAGGCGATGTCGACGTCCTCGGCGATCTGGTCGACGATGCGTTCGGTAATGAAGGCCTTGACCCGTACGTTGGGGTAAGCCTGCTGAAAGGCGCCGACGACGGGAACGATCAGAGAGTCGGAGATGCTCGGCGGCGCACAGAGCCGCAAGGTGCCGGACACCTCAGGGAGCCGGTTCGAAATGACATTGTCAACCGCTTCGCTGACCTCGCTGGCATGCCTCGCCAGTTCGAAGACCTCGGCGCCAAAGTCGGTGAGCCTCAGATGGTGGGTCGAACGCTCGAGCAGGCGCACGCCTAGCTGATTCTCGAGTTCGGCGATACGGCGGCTCACGGAGGAAACCGGCATCTTGAGACGCTTGGCCGCTTCCGAAAAGCTGCTTGCCTCGACGACCTTCGAGAAAATCAGCAGGGAATTCAGATCCTTCATCACCGCTTCGCTCTATCGGGTCCTCACGGCGCGGTCCTCACCGCACGACGGCATACAGGGTACCGCCTCAATGAACCCGCAGCAAGGCGGTGAACCTCGGGGCGCTTCGTTCGCGGCCCCCTCAGTCAGATCACCACCTGCTCGCCGTCCGGATTGCTCGTCGAGGTATTGAAACGTGGGGCGGTACGGGCGATTCGCGGGTCAAAGGCGTCGTTGTCCGGCTCGCGGCGACGGCGCTCAGCATCAAGCCTGGGGGATCGGCGCGAAAGATCGCCGTCGCCGAGTTGAAGGACGGCGCGCACGTGCGTGGGGATACGATCGCCGAGTTGGGCTATGGGGCCAATCCGCTGGACATGCTGATCTATACCGATCCTTTCGATCACAAGGACTATCTGCTGGTCACCATCGACGTGCCGTAGGGCGTCAGAGTCATTGCGACTGGCGCTACAGTTGTGCGACTGTGCGACAAAGCTGTTGCGACTGGCCTGACAGCCCGGTTTAGCCTCTTTGTCGCACGATAGAAGTCGCCAACCGATTTGACGCCGCGTTGATGACCCGTGGGACCGGAACCCGTTACTGCCGCTCGAGTCGGCGCTCAGTTAGATACTAAAAGGGCCGCTTTCCACCCGATCGCAGACGTTTAGATGTGGCTTATACGGTGCCTTTTGGGGCCGCATCTTTGCTCACCTGGGCGTGAGGTCAAATTTCCGAGGCCCGCCTTTAGATGGGGCTCAGATTGTGTGGTCCTCGTAAGCGCGCCACGCGCGAGGGCTAACGCCGAAACGTTTCGAAAAGACCCGACTGAAGTGAGCAGGGTCCTTGAATCCGCATTGGTAGGCAATGCTGGCGATCTGGTAGCGATCGTATTTCGGATCGCGCAGCCGCTCTGCGCAGGCATCGAGTCGCTTGCGTTGGAGAATCCGCGAGAAGCGGTCGCCGTGCTGGGCGAGCACGCGATAGAGATAGCGTTCGGAAATCTGCAGCGCCAGCGCGCAATCTGCGGGCGTCAACGTGGCCTCGGACAAATGCGCGTCGATATAGTCGTGGATCTGGCACCAGCGGACACTTTCGGGACGCGCTACGAATCCGGCCGCTTCTACGTAAAACTGCATGCAGGCGGCACCCAGCATCAGCACGAAAGATTGTTCGAGCGCAGCGACTGCCGAGACATGGCAGTCGGCAAGCCCGCTTTCCATTTGCCTCACGAGCTCGTTAAGGGCGCGCGTGAGCGAGTGCGAGGCCGGTGCGAGAACCGGGCCGCGTAGCGTCGAAGGAAAGTAGCCCTGCCAGCGCGCAAGCGGCACGCGAATCGCAATCAGGTGGACGCTCGCCCCGGAAAACGCCACGCTAGAGGGCTCGTGAGCATTTCGAAAGGTTATGTCGCCAATCTGAAACTTTAACCGGGTGTTCGCCTGCGACAGTTCACCCGCACCGTCTTTGACGATATTGACGAGCACCTCCTGCTCCTGGCTGCGCGCCACATGCTCGGCCCGATGCACGACTTTGAGCGCCGGCATGCGCAGATCGGCGATCATACCGCCGCCCAGCAATCGCGCCGTGCTCGCGGTGCCTGGCCCGTGCGATGGTGTGGCAATCGTGAGGTCGCCGGGCTGCATGATATTGCTCAATAGCGAATTCCATTCGCCGTTCGCGGCGGGCGCGCAAAAGACCTTTTGCGGCCATGAGGAAACGACGCTCGATTCGCTGTATGCCATGCCAAGGTTCATTGACAGTCAAAAATTTGGTTCAGTAGCAAACAAGTCAAGGTTACCGGAGGCTTCTATGATGCTCCGGGCACCGCAGCGCTACACCATCTGAAATAAAATTCACCCTGGAGTCTTCCTTGAGCACGTTACCGATTTCAATCGATCGCTCCGATTCGGAAGCGGAATTCTCCGCCACTACGCGCTCCTTGATGACGTTGCGCGAGCAACTCATTATCGACCGTCCCGTCAATTCGTGTATTCGATCTGACTCTGTTGCGCTATTTGAATTCTTCGAACTCTACGCGCATTTCGTTTATGACTTTGGCGGCTACGTGGGCGCGCTCTTTGCGAGTCTTTCAGACCTCGAAGCCAAAAAGCGTATTTACGATAATCTGCTCGAAGAGATGGGCTTTATTTCCAGCCAGGAGGTGCGATGGGAGCTGCACCACGGCGAGCTTTATCGGCGCTTTCTTGAATCTCTGCGACGCACGCAGGCTTATCGCAACGCGATCGATGCATGCCGCGCGCATGAACTCGATGCGCAATCGCGCGACATCTCGCGGCGCTTCTACGAAGGGCATCAGCATATTCTGCGCGCCGGCAACGATGCCGTGACGTTGGCAGCGTTCTCCTCGATCGAAGGCTGGGTCAGCCGCGAGTATGCCCTCTGGCGCGAACTGCTTGCTCACGCTGGCGAGGAAATGCGGTTCCTCGATATGCGCACGATCGACCTGCATTGCGAATGCGATATCGAACACTGCCGCGTGCTCGATGAGATTCTCGCGCGGTTCGTCGCATCAGGCGACACGAACGCTTCGATACACGCCGTCAACGCGGGCCTTCTGCGCGGCGTGCAGCTGTCAATCGGGCTGTTCGATGACATTGGACCTGCACTGCGTCCTACGGAGAGAGCGAGTTGAAGGGACAATTGTCGGGTTGGACGACGTTCGCATGTCTCATTCCGTTTCAGCTGATGTTCGGAATGGTGTATGCATGGGGCGGTATGGCGCCCGTTATTCAACGCGAAACCGGCTGGTCGATCGCGTCGCTCGACCTGATGTTTTCGCTGACACCACTGACCTTGTTTCCGGCCGTTCTTGCGGGTGGCCGTCTCGTTGCGCGATACCCGCCGGAGCGTGTGCTGCGGTGGGCCGGCATCTGCTTCGCGTGCGGCTCGCTCGCGGGATTGAGCAGCGGTTCGCCCTGGCTGTTCGCGCTCTGCTATGCCTGCGTGGCGCTCGGCGTAGGAGGCGGCCTGTCCACGCCGGCGAGCGTGGAAATCATCCGCCGTGCCGCCCCGCGCGCGCGGGGCCGCTTTTCCGGTGCGCTCCTTGCTGTCTATTGCTTTTCCGCGACGCTCAGCGTCCCGCTCTTTCTGTGGCTCGCGCGAGCGCAGTCCTGGCGTGTCGCGCTCGGCACCACGACGGCGGTTTGGTGTGCGCTGGGTGTCATCGCATTGTTCGCGCTGCGCTCCGATCCGCAGAAGCCGGCTGCAGTGAATGGCAACGTATCCTTGCGGGCGGACCCGTCGATGTTGCGGGCCGTGGTCTGGAATATCTGCCTGCTGTTTGCGTCCGTGCCATTCGGTTCAGCGTCGTTCGCCGCCATCGGCCGCCTCGCCGGCCTCTATGGGCACGGCGCATGGATCGGCGTCGCTGGAACGGCGGCGATCTCGCTCGCAAACGGCATCGGCCGATTCATGGGCGGCGCGCTATCCGATTTTCGCTCACCTCGCGCGACATGGTGCATCGTGCTCGGAATTGCCGTGGGCGGCTATCTGGCCGCCATCGCGGACGTGGTCCTGAAGTTGCCGGCGCTGTTCCTGCTGTTTGCTACGCTCACGGGGTTAGCGTTCGGTGCTGCTGCCGGCAAATTACCCGCACTGGCCGCACACACTGCGCCGGCGCGCCCGGCAGCCGTTTTCAGCGCGTACTTCGGCGCGTTCGCGCTGGCGAGCTTCGCGGGACCGCTCGTGAGCGCGATAATCGGCATCGCGGCGTCAATGACGCTGTTCGGTTGCCTGACGCTGGTGGCGTTTGTTGTGAACGCCTTGTGCCTGTGCGCGGCGCGCTTGCGCACAAGCACATCGCGCATGGCGTGATCGACTGACGGGCGGGCATCGCGCGCGGCGAACGATCGCGACGCCCGGTCAACGACGGACGGTGTGTGCCGCCTGCCTTGCGACGCTCGTCCTTCACGGGCGCGTACGGCGCAGGAATGCGCACGCGCAGAGCAGGAGCGCGCCCGCGCTCGCGATCAGTGCGACACCGAAATCCGACCATGACGCGCTCGTGCTCCCGTGCGCGATAAAAAGCCCGAAGACGGCGACGCCGAAAGCACCCGCGATCTGGCGCGAGAAGTTGACGACCGCGGAAATCATGCCTCCGCGCTCCGGCCCGATCGTCTGCAACGCGGTTGCGGTGATCATTGGCGTGATCAGCCCGACACCGAGTGAAATGAGCGTGAAGGCGGGCAGCATCGGCCAATACGCATGACGCATGGCCGGCAGCGCGAGCAGCAGCGTCCCGGGAATCAGCAGCCCGAGGCCGGTGAGAATCGAACGTTCGGGACCGCCGCGCCGGCTCAACTTCCCGCTCGCAATGTTCGAGACGATCAGCGGTAGCGTGACCGGAATGAACGCAAGTCCTGCCTGCAGCGCGCTCATCCTGAGGGCGTCACGAAAATAGAGGCTCGTGAAGAACACGATGCCGAAATATAGAAAATTGACGACCACGCCCAGCGCCAGCGCGCGCTGAAGCCCGCGATCGGCAAACAAGGAAAGCGGGATGGCAGGATGGCGGACGCGCTTCTCCGTGCGCATAAACCACACAAGGCCGGCAACGGTCGTAACGCCAAGCGAGCAAACTGCAAACGCGGAAAGGGCAGCGTAGTTGATGATCAGTATGAGCAGGCCTGTGGACGCGATGAGAAGCAGAATTTGCCCAGCCCAGTCGTTCGCACGCGCGGCGGATTTGGGTGGCGCATCGACGAATCGCGAAGTGAGTACGATACCTGCGAGACAGACTGGCAAATTGATGAGAAAGATATAACGCCAACTCGCAAACGACGTGATGATTCCGCCGATGATCGGACCGCATGTCAGCGCCGCACCGCCGAATGCCATCCATACCGACAGCAGCGTGAGGCGCAGTGCGTTGCGGCTGGCAAATGACCAGTTGATGACGGCCAGCGAATTGGGAACGATGATCGCGGCGCCGATGCCCTGAACGAAGCGAGCACCAAGCATGAAGGTGATGGTGGGCGCGCAGCCACAAGCGAGCGAACCCGCGAAGAAGAGCGCATACCCTACAATCAAGAAGTGCTTGCTTCCGTAACGGTCGCCGAGGACGCCGGATGAAAGCAGGAATACGGAAAATGCGAGTGTATAGGCATTGACGATCCATTGAAGCATTGAAACGTCGGCGCGGTAGTACGCCTGCATGGCGGGCAGACTGAGGTTCACGATCGACACATCAAGCTGCACGACGAAGTATCCGATCGAGGCAGCTGCCATGAGCAGCGCCACTTTCCAGGCATGCGTCGATGAATTGGCGTCTGTGATTGTACGGGTGGAGGGTGTAGATTCGAGCATGGAAATTGGGAGTGAAGGCATTTGCAAGGCGCGCTGCCTATTGGGACCAGGGCGAATGGCGGCAGTCTGAATGTCGCCCTGGCGCTGGCTACGCGTCTAGCCCTGCACGATACGCGGGCGCCCCTCGACGAAGTGTGCGTGATGATCGCGAAGCGAACGGACATTGACGGTCTTCATCAGCCACCGTTCCTTCAGCGCCTTTTCATCGCGAATGGTACCCACGTCCTTGTTGTGCAGGCAATCGTTGTTTGCCGAGCCGAGCAGATCGCCGGGCTGGATCAGAACGCGCTTCTTGAGGCGGTGAAGCACATCGATCAATAACTCGACGGCGCGTCGCGCTTCCGGCGTTTGGCCCTCCGTGCGATTTTCGAAGAAGCGGATGTCGGTTGGTGTCGCGCCGCCGAGGATCGGATGCAAGTCGGCCTCCCCGAGCTGCACGGCGCTCTTATACATCGTGAGATCGTCGAACGGCGTGTAGAACTCGTTGCGGCGCAAGACGTCACGCGTGTCCGAATCGAAAACTGGCGAAGATGCCATCTGCCGTACCTGCGCGATCGACGGGAATACGCTCTCAGGTTCAATGCACGGCTGGGTTAGCGGTGCATCGGTTGAAATCATATCCAGCCGGATCAGGTGCGTTTGGACACGGGGGAACCAATTACTTGACTGGCAGCGAACTCGATCAACCAAGTCGCTCGCCTGAGCGCTCGACTTCGCCAGCGTATTGCGACCACCTTCGACGTCAACGCGGGAGCGAGGGTCATTCGATACGGCAGCCCGCTTTCCCATGCGTGACAAGCGTGACAGGTGCAATCTGCAATCATCGACCGGACCCTGCGCAGTGATCTGAGCAACTTGAGCGGCGTACGTTCTGAGCGTTTGGTCCGCGTCGCCGCGTAGCGTCTGCGCCTCCCGTTGGATTTCAGGTATCCGAGCGGTCCTGCGGGCAAGATGCCACGCACCGACACGCGAGGAGCGGCATTTCGGACACCCTCGGGAGGGCCCTCGCTACGCGCCGAAGCGACTGTCCGTATCAACGAATTAGTCGAAGAATATCAATCTGCTGTCTCTGCACTCCGCGGCAATAGCAAGTTGACTGGCAGACCGTTTGGCCCTGAGCAGCAATTCCGACTACGATTCCGGAATGCCTGTTTAGGTCGATACATCTCCCGTAAGCATCGCCATAGGAACGCCCGCTTGACTCCTGGAAGCCGCCGTTAAGGGCGTGCGGGATCGAAGGGCAGTTGTGGGTCGGGTTATGCCACTTGCATCACGCGCACGCCCGAGACGATCATCACGTTCAGTCGTCGGGCGCCGAACGGCCAATTTCAGCCGGTCGGGACATGCGCCGCGATCGTCGACAATCGCCGTTGGTTTCAGGTGGCGATGGCAAGTCCAAGGCTCGGGGCAAGCGCGAACGAGGCCTCATATAATCGACGCGAGAGGCGATTCGAAGCTTGCTGCCCGGCTATTCGATTTGAGCTAAAGTCGAATGCTGGCATTCCTTATAGGCTACATTTGTGATCGACGAAACGACCGTTATCCACCCGACCGCAGTTATTGAAGAAGGCGCCGTCATCGGCGCTCGCGTCCGCGTTGGTCCCTACTGCTGTATTGGCGGCAACGTCGAGATTGGCGAAGGCACCGTGCTCAGGTCGCACGTCGTCATAAGCGGACACACTCGCATTGGTCGCGACAACATAATCTACCCATTCGCCTCCATCGGAGAAGACAACCAGGACCTGAAGTACGCTGGGGAGCCGACTGTTGTGGAGGTAGGCGATCGCAACAGAATCCGGGAAAGCGTCACGATCCATCGTGGCACAGTCCAAGGCGGCGGTATCACCAGGATCGGAAACGATAACCTATTGATGGTCAATGCCCACGTCGCCCACGATTGCGTCATTGGCAACCATTGCATTCTCGCAAACAATGCAACCTTGGGTGGCCACGTTATCGTGGATGACCACGTGATCATCGGGGGAATGTGTGCAGTCCATCAATTCTGCATCATCGGATCACACGTTATGGTGGGAGGTTGTTCTGGCGTCGCGCAGGATGTGCCGCCGTTTGTTATTGCCCAGGGCAATCACGCTTCACCGGTCGGAGTGAACACCACGGGGTTACAGCGTCGTGGCTTCAGCAAGGAAGCGATACAAGCCATTCGGAATGCATACAAGCTGCTATACCGGAGCGGGAAGACGCTCGACGAAGCGAAGCCGGGGATTGCTGACATTGCAGCGGCTCACGCCGAGGTCGAGCCTTTTTACGAATTTCTTGATCGCTCGACGCGCGGTTTGATTCGGTAAAGAAGGGACGGCTAGTACACACCCACTGAACGCCTGATTTTCAAAAAAAGTTGGAGGCCGACGGGGCGTATTATGCGGTTGGCATCGAAAAATGGGGCAAATGCGGGCCGTCCACCTCATCCGTCGGAATGTCCGGTATCAAGCAAATCGGCCGTCCCATGTGGGTCGCGTGCTGCCGACCACCGCCGTACATGCACGAACTACACGATATGCAATTTGCATCGGGCAGCACCC
>NZ_BAYD01000043.1 GCF_000685075.1 Paraburkholderia oxyphila NBRC 105797 | reverse complement strand
CGGCCACCACCTTGGGAGTTTCAGCTTGTTGTTTGAGCGTCGCCGCCAGCGCAAGCATTCGTTGCGCGCGCAACATCACGGGGCGGTCGACCATCTTGCCGTCCACAGTGATCGCGCCCGCTCCGGCTTTGCTTGCCGCATCGGCCACACGCGCCGCCCATGCGAGCTCCTGCTCGCTCGGCCGATAGCAGCGGTGCACGGCCTCGATCTGCTTCGGATGAATGCAAAGCTTCGCGCCAAAGCCGAGCCGCTTGCCGTTCAGCGCATCGCGCTCGATGCGCTCGAGATCGTGGATATCGGGCGTGACGCCGTCGACGGGCGCCTCGATGCCGGCCACGCGCGAGATGAGCGCGAGCTGGCTCCGATAATGATTGAGCGGCTCGCCGTCGTCGGGCATGTCCATATCGGCGATGAAATCGAGCGTGCCGAACATCAGGCGCTTCACGAAAGGCGCCCTGGCGATGGCCATCGCGTTCCACATGCCCTGTGCGCTCTCGATCAGCGGATAGACAGGCACACGCCGCCGCGCGATGGCGACCACCGACGTGACGTCCTCGGCGCACTCGGCCTTGGGCAGCACGATGCCCGCTACGCCATCGAGTGCGCCTAGCCTCGCATCCTGTTCGAACCACGGCGTGGTGCGCGCATTGATGCGCACCAGCACCGGGTGGCAGCGCGACACCCAGCTCGCGATGGCCTCGCGCGCGGCATCCTTCGCCGAGGGCTCGACAGCATCTTCGAGATCGACGATGACCGCGTCCGCACCGCTGGACAGCGCCCGTTCGAAACGCTCGGGACGGCTGCCCGGCACGAACAGGTACGACTGCGGCGAGAACGCCGCCTGCGCGGCGTTCTCGCGCGAGGGCGCAAGGCCCGGCGCGACGTGCACGTCAGAGGCCATGCTCGAGCTCCGGCACGACCGTGAACAGATCGCCGACGAGGCCGTAGTCCGCGACGCTGAAGATCGGCGCTTCCTCGTCCTTGTTGATCGCCACGATCACCTTCGAGTCCTTCATGCCTGCGAGATGCTGGATTGCGCCCGAGATGCCCACCGCGATGTAGAGTTGCGGCGCGACGATCTTGCCGGTCTGCCCGACCTGGTAGTCGTTGGGGACGTAGCCCGCGTCGACTGCCGCGCGCGACGCGCCAAGCGCTGCGTTGAGCTTGTCGGCGAGCGGCTCCAGAACCTTCGTGTAGTTCTCGCCGCTACCGAGACCCCGGCCACCCGAGACGATGATCTTCGCGCTCGTGAGTTCGGGACGGTCGAGCTTCGTGACTTCACGGCTCAGGAATTGCGAAAGGCCGCCGCCTGCCGCCGCTTCGATCTTCTCCACCGCTGCGCTGCCGCCTTCGGCCGCGACAGCGTCGAAGCCGGTCGTACGTACAGTGATCACCTTGATGGGGTCTTGCGACTGCACCGTCGCGATTGCGTTGCCCGCATAGATCGGACGCTCGAACGTGTCCGGCGAATCCACTGCCGTGATGTCCGAGATCTGCGCAACGTCCAGCTTCGCAGCAATGCGTGGCGTGACGTTCTTGCCCGCTGCCGTCGACGGCGCGAGGATGTGCGTATAGTTCTTCGCGATCGAAAGGACCGTGGCCTCGACATTTTCGGCAAGACCCGCTTCAAGCTGCGGTGCGTCGGCCAGCAGCACCTTCGAAACGCCGGCGATCTTCGCCGCTGCGTCGGCAGCAGCCTCGGCATGGTGCCCCGCAATCAGCACATGCACGTCGCCGCCGATTCTCTGCGCAGCAGCCACGGTGTTCAGCGTCGCAGCCTTGACGGTTGCGTTGTCGTGTTCGGCAATAACCAGATTCGTCATGTTCAATCCACTCCCTTACAACACCTTGGCTTCGGTCTTCAGCTTCTCGATCAGCGTAGTCACGTCGGCGACCTTCACGCCCGCGCTGCGCCTGGGCGGCTCGGCAACCTTCAGGGTCTTCAGGCGCGGCGTGACATCGACACCAAGGTCTTCAGGCTTGATCGTCTCCAGCGGCTTCTTCTTGGCCTTCATGATGTTCGGCAGCGTGACGTAGCGCGGCTCGTTCAAACGAAGGTCGGTGGTCACCACGGCTGGCAATTGCAGGGACAGCGTTTCCGCGCCGCCATCGACTTCACGGGCAACCGTGGCGCGGGCATCTGCGATGGTGATCTTCGAAGCGAACGTCGCCTGCGGCAGACCCGCCAGCGCGGCGAGCATCTGGCCGGTCTGGTTCGAATCGTCGTCGATGGCTTGCTTGCCGAGGATGATCAGCGAAGGCTGCTCTTTATCGACCACGGCTTTCAGCAGTTTCGCCACGGCGAGCGGCTGTAAATCTTCATTCGATTCGATCAGCACGGCGCGATCCGCGCCGATCGCCAGCGCCGTACGCAGCGTTTCCTGCGCCTGCGTGACACCAGCAGACACGACGATGACTTCCGTCGCCACGCCCGCTTCTTTCAATCGCACGGCTTCTTCCACGGCGATTTCATCGAACGGATTCATCGAGAACTTCACATTGGCGATATCCACGCCCGTGCCATCGGACTTCACGCGAACTTTCACGTTGTAATCGACCACACGCTTAACCGGCACCACGATCTTCACTTTCGTCCCCTCCACTGTTTCATACGCGCTACTTGAGAACGCATTACACGTGGGATCGCGATGTACGACAACTATCGATTAACTCTGCCCGTCATAGTCCACGCCTATTGGTCGGTGAATGCGCCGCTGGGCCGCGGCGGCGCGAGTGCAATTTCACGCTGCGCATCGGTGCATTTACGCCGCTAATTGCGCCGCGCGACTATCCGGTGAACACACTTGCCCGACGATGCATTGACGGCTTCGCTGTCGAGCACGATAGCGGCCCCGTTCAAGCCGTCTCGCACGAGGTCGGCTTCGAATGCGGCATAGAGGCGTCCAGCGCCATCGCGTTGACTCTCGCCCTCCGAAACGCGCCAAGACAGATAGAGCACGCCGCCCGGCTTGAGGATATCGACGAGACGTGCGCACGCAGCGCTTATCTGCGGTACGGGAAGATGCATGATGACAGTCTCGCACAGCACGTTGTCGAATGCGCCGCGCGGCACGCCATCGAGTTCGGGTAGTGCGGCCTCCATGAACCGGAGATGCGGGTAATGCGCCGCTGCCTGTGCCAGCAGTCCCGTTGACGCGTCGTAGCCCATCGCAGGGTAGCCGTTGGCATCGAGCCATGCCACGTCGCGGCCCGCGCCGCAGCCGATGTCGGCCGTCTCGCCGCCGTCCACGAAGTGCTGCTTGAGCAGCGCATACATGTCGTCGGGCGCGGGCTGCGCCTGCCATTCTTCGGCATAGCGGCTCGCAGCGTTGGTATAGGTGTCGATGGTGGATTTATCCACGTGTGCCTCCGCAAATCGCCGCGCCCGATGCGTGATCAATGCGCGCCGAGTTCAAAATTGAAGCGCACAGGCCGTCCCAATGTGCTTGCGACCGGCGAAGCAGCCATGGCGGTGCGTACGAGGTCCGCTTGCACGCCGGACAGCGCCGCGCCGAATTGCGCAGCCACATCGAAGCGCGTTTCATGATCGCGCCGGTCGAGGCGCACTTCGACCGTGCATGCCCGCATCGCCACGCCTGCGCACTCGGCCGCCATCTCGATCGACATGCAGATGCACGCGGCAAGCGCACTTTCGAGCAATTCGTGCGGACGCATGCCCGTGTCGCCACCCCGTTGCGCCTTGCGCGTATCGGCCATGAGCCGCACGCGACCATTCGCGATCTCCACGCCATAGACGGCGCCCGTTCTCTTCGCCACGACCATGTCTGTCTCACGTCATATCGTAACGATCAGCGTACGCATGATGCGCGAAGAACAAAAGATGAGCAGATATTCTGGTGTCCGGATTACCAGCCTCATGCGCCCGCATGCGGGGCAAAGGCCGCTTGCGGACGTCGCTCGATGGAACGCTCAGGCAGCCGGTTCGTGGCAAACCACTTCGATATTGTGCCCGTCGTCGCTGACGCCGAATTTGACGTGGTCAAACACAGGTTTTCCTGAAGTATGTGTGGCTTGCTCGAAGCGCGAGCGTGGGCTGGGGGCCGAGTCCGCGCGGCAGCCCAATGCTCAGAGGAAAGCGAAGCAATGCACCACTTATCAGCATCGCCGATTGTTCTATCGCAGCAACGATTCGTTGTCGACAGATGGCTTTTTCGGGGAGACGCAAGAAAACACAATGCCTCCACTTGCGCAACATTGCGCGCACAAGACCCGGAGCCGCCATGACCACGATTCTGCAATTCCTGCGCAATATTGTGCGCCCAACTCCCCAAAAAACCGCCGTTACCACGATTCTACAAATCAATTCCGCCGCCCGCTCGCAAGGCGCGCAGTCGACGCTGCTCGCCGACGAATTGACGGCCAAGCTGCGAAACTCAAAGCCTGGCGCGAAGGTTCTCACGCGCAACCTGCAAGCCCAACCGCTGCCGCACCTCGACGACGCCGTGCTCGGCGCGTTCTTCACGCCGGCCGAGCAGCGCACGCCGGAGCAGCAGGCCATTGCCGCACGCAGCGACGCGCTGATCGCCGAGTTGCAAGCCGCCGACATCATCGTGATCGGCGCGCCGATGTACAACTTCGGCATCTCGTCGCAACTCAAGACCTACTTTGACTGGATCGCACGCGCAGGCGTCACCTTCCAGTACACGGCGAACGGCCCTGAAGGCCTCGTGAAGGGCAAGAAGGTGTTCGTGGTTTCGGCGCGCGGCGGCATCTATCAAGGCACGCCGAATGACAGCCAGACGCCGTACCTGACGTCGTTCCTCGGCTTCCTCGGCATGACCGACGTGAGCTTCATCTACGCCGAAGGCATGAATATGGGTCCGGAAGCAGCGAGCGCCGCGCTCGCGAGCGCCCGCGAGACCATCGCCGCCGCTGCGTAAGTCCACTTTGCGTGACTAGCAGGCTCCCGCGTGCTAGTCACGCAACGCGCGCCGCAAAATCTTGCCCGTCACGGTCTTCGGCAGTTCGTCGATGATCACGACGATGCGCGGATACTTGTACGCCGCCATGCGCGCCTTGCAATACGCAATGAGATCCTCGGGCGTGGCGCTCGCCTGCGGCCTGAGGCTCACCACGGCCTTCACCGTCTCGCCGCGATAGCTGTCCGGCACGCCCACCACCGCGGCCTCGCGCACGGCGGGATGCGTGTACAGCACGTCTTCCACTTCGCGCGGCCAGACCTTGTAGCCGCCCGCGTTGATCATGTCCTTCTTGCGATCGACGAGATAGAACCAGCCGCTCGCGTCCATGAAGCCCACGTCGCCGGTGCGAAAGTAGCCATCGACGATCGCCCTCGCGCTCTCCTGCGGCTTGTTCCAGTAGCCCGGCACGATCATCGGCCCGCGCGAAATGATCTCGCCCACTTCGCCCGGCGGCAGCGGCCGCCCTTCGTCGTCGCCGATATACGACTCCACGTTGAAGACCGGCACGCCGATCGACAGCGTGCCCGACGCGGGATCGACGCTCGCCTCGCGGCCAACCGGCACCATATGCGTGGGCGAGCTCGTTTCCGTGAGACCGTAGCCGTTGTGGATGTAGTGGCCGAAGCGCGCGCGGAACGCCTCGATCACGGTGGGCGGTATGGGTGCACCGCCCGAATAGATGCGCCGCAGCGAGGCGAAATGCGCGCGTGTCGCCAGCGGATGATTCATCAGCGCGATGAAGGCCGTGATGGCGCCGATCGTGAATTCGGGCTGGTGCTCCGCGATGGCGTCGAGCATCACGCCCGGCTCGAAGCGGAACGCGAGCACGAGCGGGGCCGCGCAGATGAAAGCGGCGCCTATGTGGCCCACGAGTCCGGTGATGTGGAAGAGCGGCGCGAGGCCGAGAATCGGCGCGCCCTCGCGCAAGCCAGTCCAGTCGCGATACACCTGTGCATTGAACGCGACGTTGCCGTGCGTGTTCATCGCGCCCTTGGGCACGCCAGTGGTGCCCGAGGTGTAGACGAGCATGGCGACGTCGTCGCTGCGCAAATCGATGGCGGGCGGCTTGCGCGAGCGAGAAGCGGCGATGACGGTGCCGAGGTCTTCGGCGTCGGGTTGGTTCGCCGTTGCCGCCATCGCCGCTGTCGCGTTCGGACGCGCCATGCCCGCGAAAAGCCGTTCGTCGTCGCGGTGCTGATAGTCGAGCGCCGAGGTGGTCATCACGATCGGCTTGATGCTCGCCTCGCCACTTGCGGCGCGTTCGGTCGCGAGGCGTGTCTCTTCGGCGAGCAAAGGCCGCACTACCTCGTCATGCAGCGATGCATGGCAGACCAGCACGCGCGCCCCGCAATCCGCCAGCAGCACCCGTAACTCGCGCGCGCGGTTCATCGGATTGATGGGCACCGCAATCGCCCCGATCTTCCACGCCGCCACGAGCGCAATCACGAACTGCGGCACGTTCTGCAGATAGATGGCGATGCGATCGCCGCGTGCGCAGCCGCGTTCGAGCCACGCGCAGGCCAGCGCGCTGGATTGGGCGTCGAGTTCGGCATAGCTGAGCGCGCCGTCGAAATAGAGCAGCGCTGCGCGCTGCGGCGCACGCTCGACGGCGGCGCGAAACAGGTTCAGCGCGTTGGCGTGGTCCTGCGAGATGGTCGCCGTATGGCCGGGCGCATAATGCGTCAGCCACGGTTTGCTTTGATAGGGCGTCATGTGCGCTCCGGCAGTCACGCCCCCGTGCGCTCGCGATGCAATGTGTGGATGAACAGAGCGCACACCCGGGCGAGAGCATAAATTGCACGAGCGTGCGCAAAAAAGCAACCGGAAAATCGGGCGAAGGAGGGGCGATGATTCGCGGTGCATAGGCACGTAGTCACCCCGGGCGCACCGTCCCGGTCGTGACGAGCAGCGCATAACGACATCGACGATACGCCCCGCCGTCGCGTCATCACGGCTTTCGGGCTTCGAGCGTCTGCGCGATGGCCAGCATGGCCCCGTGCAATGCATCCGCGCTTTCCAGCGGTGTGTGCGTGATCGCACCGCCCGAGGCGCTAGTCGGGCGCTGCGCCTGGTCAGGCTCGGACGAGAACTTGACGATCGTGAGGCGTGCGCGTGGATCAATAAGAATGGCCTGTCCGAAGCGGCCGCCGGCAGCGATCGATCCATCGCCGTCGTTGAGCTGGTACCAGTAATCGTGGTAGCTGTAGCCGGGGCGGCCAGGCGCAAGATTGCCACGCGCGAATGCCGCCGCGTTCTGCTCCGGTTTCAATGCAAGGCGAGTCGCCGCCGCTGGAAACGGTGCGATGTCACCCGCCTCACTCCTGCGCACCATCTCGCCGAAGCGCGCCGCGTCGCGCAGCGTGGTGTTCAAGCCGCCGCTGGCCATCTCCGTGCCCGTGCGATCGACGACAACGTCGCCGTCATCGCCGGCGATCTTTTGCCAGATCATGCGTGTGACCAGTTTGCTCCACGATTCGCCGGTGACGCGCCTTATCGCCCAAGCCACGGCTTCAGGCGAGCCGTTCTGGTAGTACCACACGCGCCCGTTGGCCACTTCGGGGGCTTTCTGCGCCACCTTGAGGAACCCATAAATGCTGTCGGGGGCGCCGCCTGGGCGAGGCACGATGCCGACGGCGCCAAAGAGACCCAGATCGGGCGGCAGGGCCGCGGGATAACGAATGGCCACCTCCATGTCGAGATTCTGCTGCAGTGTCGCGTCGCCGAACGGCGTCCCCGCCAGTTCCGGCACATAGGTCGAGAGCGGCGCGTCCGGGTCGAGCTTGGCCTCGGCGATCAACTGCGCTGCGACCAGCCCCGTTACCGATTTCGTCATCGACGCCCACGCATGCGTCTGATGTGGACCGTAGCCATCGAAATAACGCTCCATCACAACGCGCCCGTCGTGAACGACGATGAAGCCATCGGTGCGCGTGCGGCGCAGATAGTCCGCGAGCGTGAGCGTGGTGCCGTCTACCGTGAATTGCACCGCGTCGGGATCGAGCTTCGGACCATCGGGCAAGGGCAACGGGTCGCCCGCACGGTCTACATTGGCGGTGGGGATCAGCATGCGCGTGTTGCGCAACGACCAGCGAAGGTAGGGATAGCGTAGCGAATTTGCGCGGTTGGTGAGCGCGCCGTCGGGCGGCGGAAAGCCCTGCATGACGCTCGCTTCGGCGGCGGCGTCGGCGAACGTGCCGACGGTTTGCGCGCGCACGGCAATGGGCAGTGCCAGGCTGGCGCACAGCAATGCGGTGGCAAAAAGCGCGGGGGTCGAACGGGTTGCAGGATCGTTGCGTCGATTCATGAAAATGTGCTCCTCGAAATCGGTGTGGCCCGCGTCGTCTACAGCGACGCCCCGGAGACACGAATGCGGTTCTCTACATGAATGACGCCGTCCACCTGCCTCGCTGCGTCGGCGGCAAGCGGAATCTGCTCGCTGTCGGATACGGATCCGGAGAGCGTAATCTGGCCGTCGCGCGCCTTCACGAGAATGCGCGCGGCATTCAGCCCACGGGTGCGCGCCAGCCTGCTGGCTACGCGATGCGCGAGCTTCCTGTCGGCGGCCTTTGCCGACGACGGCGCGCTCGCGGCCGCCACGCTGCCCGTTGCTGCGCCCTGCGTTTGTGCGAAGGCGTGGGTCGTGAGCGTGAGGAGCATGGCCACGATAACCGTGCGCGGAATTCGATAAGAGGCGTTCATGCTGTTCAATGAGTCCATCAAAAGGGAAAAGGGAGAGACGGGGCCTAGAAACGCGTCATGACGCCAAGCGATACGCCGGTCGTCGATCGCGTACCGGCTGCCGTGCCGAGCGCGGCGATATTCGACGGATCGAAGCGGTACGCACCCGAAAAGCCGTTGTAGTCGGCTTCGGCATAGAGTTCGGTGCGCTTCGACAGGAGGTATTCCGCGATCGCGTAGGTGGTGAACTTGTGGCCGCTCGCGGACTGTGCATTGCCGAGGTGGCTGGCGATGTCGTCATAGAACGCCGCCGTGAACTGCAGCGACGCTGCCGGAACCCATACGACGCCCCCACCCGGAATGTGGTCGCGCCGGTTCGGCGCGGCGGCATTCGCCGCCGTCACCTCGAGGTCCGCGTAGCTCAGATAGAGGCGCGCGGGCCCGACCTGCAGGGAGCCACCGGTCTGGAACGTCTGCGCCCACTGCGTTGCCGTGGCGTTCCAGGTCTTCTGGTACGAGGCGCCGCCGAACGCCGGCCCCCACTGATACATCGCAGCGCCGGAATAGTTGGTGCCTGCCCGGGTGTTGCCCGCAACGCCGCCTGGCGAGTAGCTCGCACCGAAGCGAAAGCCGCCTGCCTGGCCGAGATATTTGATGGTGTTGTTGAACCGCGAATCGAGTGTGAAGTAGTTCGCGTCGAACACCACACCGGGTTCGATCGCGAGCGACTGCCCCTGGCCGCCGGCCGGATCGATCAGAATCGAGAAGTCTTCGTTGACGTTGAGCTGCCGGCCGAAGGTGAGCCGGCCGAAATCGCCTTTGAGCCCGACGAACGCCGCTTGCGAGAACAGCGTCCCTGCATTCTTCAACGCACCGGTGCCGCTGTTGAAAGCGCCTTCGAGCTTGAAGATCGCCTGAAGGTCGCCGCCCAGATCCTCCTTGCCGAAGAAACCGAACTGGTTGCCGGCGACGATGTTGTTGTTGAAGCCTACGGTAGCGCCACCCTTTTGCCCATTCGTCCAGCGCATGCCGCCTCCAATGTCACCATACAGCGTGACAGTCGATTGCGCGTAAGACGTGAGCGGAAGCACGCCGCCGATCAGGGTGGCCATCAAAATCCTTTTCATGTGTCTCCTTGATAGTTCTATATTTTGTTTGTATTACTAATTATCGATAGGGCGATGTCTCGCGAAGCGACACATCGAGCGCGGCTAACCGGGATCGGTGAGCGTCTGATTCACCCCGGTGTCCGACGTCGAGCCAGAGAGCCTGATGAACGATCGCTGCGGATCCAGACAAAACGCACAGAGCACGCCGCAGCCGAGTAATACGAAACCACACACGGAGCATGCGATTTCAAATCCCTGCGCCGTCGAGCCTCCGGCTTGATCGATGAGCATGCCCGTGACGACCGGCGCCGCGAGACCCGCGAGCGACGAGAATCCGTTGCTCAGCGCGAGGATGCCGCCTCGTTGCGAATCGGGTGTCACCTCGCCGAGCATCGCGGGTCCGACCGAGTACGTCACGAGCGTCATGCCGCTGCCGAGCGTGAGCAGCACGAACTTCGCGAGCGGCGCCAGGCCGGGCAGTGCGAGCGCCGAGATCAGCATCCCTGCGACGGCGAGCGTTGCCGCAACGAATGCCCCTCGACCGAGCCTCGAAGGCACGCCGCGCGCCAGCAGCCGCTGCGAGAGCGCCGCAAGCCCGAGGCTCAGCGGTGCCGTGATGGCGACGAACAAGGCGAACATGCGTCCGGCGGCATGCGCCTCGTAGCCCATGCCGAGCTGCAGCCACGTCGGAATCCAGGTCAGCGTCATGGCGAGAATCCAGTTCGCCGCAAAGTGCCCGGCGAAGGTGCCGAGCACGGTCCGGTCGGTCAGCAGCAGCGCATAGGGCACGCGTACCTGACGCTCGGCAGGCGCACGCGTGGTCAGGGCGCCTTCCGCACCGAAGGCAAGCCAGGCGACACACCAGAGCGCGCCAAGCGCCGCCAGCACCAAGAAGTTCGCGCGCCACCCCCAGTGCGCGCTGACGACCGGTATGCCGAGTCCCGCCACGAGCAGCCCGAGCGCGCTTCCCTGGTGGAGCACGGCAACCGGCAGATTGCGCTTCGCATCGGGAAACCACTTGTAGAGCGCATGCACGGCGACGGGCGAGGCGGGCCCTTCGCTCGCGCCAAGCAGCACGCGGCAGGCGAGGATGCTCCAGATCGATCCGGCAAGCAGCATCGGCAATTGCAGTGCGGTCCACGCCGCGGCCATTGCGAGTAGCAGCCATTTCGTCGACGCCCGGTTTGCCATCAGACCGCCGAGCACCGCCGAAATCGAGAACAGCCAGTTGAGGCTGCCGCCGATCACGCCGAACTGCGTCGACGTGAGATGAAGCTCCCGCATCATCGGTACCGAGACGAGTCCCAGTACGACCTTGTCCAGGAAATTCACGAGCATCATCAGGGCGAGCATAGCCGCGATGGACCATGCGCGAACCGGGCTGTACGAGGGGGCGTCGATTTTCGCCGTATCTGTCACCGTATCTGTCTCCGTGATTGTCGTTCTGGCCGAACCTTATCTTTCGTGCTCGCCGAGCATCGGAACGTTGTCGTCGCCGTCGGGCAGCCCGAGTGAGAACTTCACCGGAAAGCGACATGCGACGGTCTGGTCGGCGGCGACCTCGCGCACCATGCCGCGCGCCTGCACATGGGGGTCCGCGAACAGCTCGTGCGCGTCGAGCACGGGCGAGACGGGCAGGTCGAAGCGTTGCAGCGTCGCGATCCATTGCGCAAGCGAACGCGTCGCGAAGATGCGCGCGAGCAGCGTGTTGACCTCCAGCTTGTGCCGCAGCCGCCCGGCGCGCGTCGCGAAGCGCTCGTCCATCAGCGCGGGAAAGTCGGCGCCGATGGCCTCGCGCAGATTCAGCCAGAACTTGTTCTCGAGAATGCCGACCGCGAGATGGCGGCCATCGCGCGTTTCGAAGAGATCGTTCTCCGGCATCACGCCCGGGGAGTCCAGCGGATGGTCGACGTATTCGCGCGACGCCCACGCGGCGGGTGTGGTCCACGCCATCACGCAGTCGTGAATCGAGACGTCGAGATGCTGGCCGCGCCCGCTCGCCCGGGCGCTCAGAATGGCCGCGGTGAGCGCGAGCGCGGCATGGCTCGACGCCGCATAGTCGGCGATCCGGATGCGCGGCCGCGTCACGCGGTCGTTGACCTGAACCGGAACCGACCAGAAGCCACCCAGCGCCAGGTAGTTCAGGTCGTGGCCCGGCGCGTGCGCGTAGGGGCCGCTCTGCCCGAAGCCCGAGATCGAGCACATGACGAGGCGCGGGTTCACCGCGGCGAGCGTCGCATAGTCGAGCCCGAGCCGCGCCATGACGCCGGGCCGGAAGCCCTCGACCAGCGCATCGGCTTCGCGGATCAGTTCGATGAACGCTTGCTTGCCGTCCGGTGTTTTCAGGTCGAGCGCCACCGAGCGCTTGCCGCGATTGAGCTGCGCGAACAGGACGGGGCTGAGCGCGCGTGTCGGGTCGCCGGCACCCGGGGGTTCGACCTTGACGACGTCGGCGCCGAGTTGCTTGAGCAATGATGTCGCGTGGGGTCCCGGCAGTAGCTGGCTCACGTCGACAATCGTGACGTCTTTCAGGCAGGACCACTGCGGTTTGGTTTGCGCCATGGCTTGAGTCTCCTTATGCCGGTGTTGCCGGTTCAGCTCGTCGCCTGGGCGGGCTCGAGGATGGCGCGGGCGATCGTGTTGCGCTGGATTTCGCTCGTGCCGGTGAAGACGCGGAACATGCGCAGCTTGCGGAACGTCTGCTCGATCGGATGGTGGCGCGTGACGCCCACGTTGCCGTGGATCTGCACCGCCTTGTCGGCCACTTCGAAGCAGCGCTCCGAGACGAACAACTTGCAGGCCGCCGCCTTGGCGCGCAGATCGGCGCCGGCATCGGCCAGCATCGCGGTCTGGGCGATCATGCTCTCGCAGGCCCAGAGCGCGGCGGCCATGTCGGCGAGCATGTGCTGGATCGCCTGGAAGCGCGCGATCGGGCCGCCGAACTGGCGGCGCGCGCGGGCGTAGTCCAGCGAGGCCTCGTAGGCCGAGGTCGCGAGCCCGAGCATCGTCGGGCAATGCAGCAGGCGGTTCACGTTGATGCGCGACATGCCGAGCCGGAAGCCGTTGCCCTTGCCGCCGAAAACGTTCGCAAGCGGCACGCGCACGCGGTCGAAGCGGATATCCGCATCGATGTGCTGGCCCGACATCGGCACGTAGCGCTGCTCGACCGTCACACCTGGCAGATCGAGGTCGACGAGAACGGCCGTGATCTCGGGCGGGCTCGTGCTTGCATCGGTCACGCACATCAGAATCGCAAAATCGGCGAACGGTGCGCCGCTGATGTAATGCTTCACGCCGTTGATCACGAGTGCGTCGCCATCCTGGACGGCCGTGGTCGAGATGCTCTGTGCATCGGAGCCCGAATGCGGTTCGGTCAGCGCAAAGCAGGTCGACTTCTCGCCGCGAATGACCGGCTTGAAATACCGCTCGAGCTGTTCGGGCGTTGCGTATTTCAGCATGTTGCCGACGCGCGGCGGGCCGCCCAGGTCGCCCAGCACATGCGGGGCGAGCGCCGATCCTGAAGCGGCGAGGTCGGCCTTGAGCGCGCATTGCTCGAGGATCGAGAGCCCCTTGCCGCCAAGCGCAACCGGCAGGCAGGCCGCGTAGTAGCCGAGTTCGGCCGAGCGCCGCCACACCCGCTGCAGCGTTTCTTTCGGCCAGACATCCTCGCTGCCGAGACCGAGCTCGCGCTCCATCGGCAGCAGTTCATCGGTGATGAAGCGGCGGATGCCTTCGCGCGTTTCCATCAACGCGGGCCCGTTCAGGTGGTCGAACATAAGTTTTCCTGTGAATTCAGTTGACGCGGCGCGCGGCGCCTTGCCAGTACTGCTCGCGCACGAGCTTGCGGGCGATCTTGCCGCTCGCGTTCTTGGGCAGCCCTGCCGCGAAGGCGACCGAGCGTGGCAGCTTGTAGTCGGCGAGCTGCGCGCGGCAGTGCGCGGCGAGCGCCTCGGCCGTCGCCTCGCGCCCCGGCTTGAGCACGACCACGGCCTTGACGGCTTCGCCCCACTTGTCGTCGGGCACGCCGATCACGCAGGCTTCGAGCACGTCCGGGTGACGGTAGAGCGTCGCTTCGACCTCGGTCGGATAGACGTTGAAGCCGCCCGAGATGATCATGTCCTTGCGGCGATCGACCAGATAGATGAAGCCCTCTTCGTCGACGCGCGCCAGATCGCCGGTACGCAGCCAGCCGTCGACGAGCGCCTCGGCCGTCAGTTCGGGCGCGCCCCAGTAGCCGCGGAAGACGTCGTCGCCGCGAATCACGATTTCACCGATCGTCTCGCCGTTCACCTCGCGCCCCTGTTCGTCGACGACACAGACCTCGGTTTCGCCGAGCGGCCGTCCGCACGAAGCGAGCCGCGCGGGACGATTCGCGAGCGCGTCGGCGTGATCGGCGATGGACAGGCGCGTCACGCCCGACGTCGATTCGCTCGCGCCATAGCCTTGCGAGAGCACCGGGCCAATGCGCGCCCACGCTTCTTCGATGCGCGCGGGCGCCATCGGCGCCGCGCCGTAGCCGAGCATCTTCAGGCTGCGCAGATCGGCGTGGTCGAGCGCGGATTCGCCGAGCAGCATGTTGATCATGGCCGGCACCATGAAGGCATGCGTGATGGACAGGCGCGAGATATCGGCGATGAAGCGGGCCGGCTCGAACGCATCGAAGAGCACGAGCGTCGCGCCGTTGAACAGATAGGGCTGCATGAGCATGCCCGAGGCGTGCGTGACCGGGCCGATCAACGCGAGGCGGTCGCCCGGGCGCGCCGGCCGGTCCATGCCGAGGACGATCTTGCGCAACGACGCAAGGCGGTTGCCGTAGGTCTGCATGGCGGCCTTGATTCGTCCGGTCGACCCCGACGAAAAGTGCAGCACGGCCAGGTCGTCCGCCTGCGGGCGATAGTCGGGCGCGTGCGGACTCGCGCGTTCGATCAGCGTCTCGTAGCTGGCATACCCGGGGGCGTCGCCCATGATCGAGATGAACGTCTCGATCGAGGCGAAACCGGCCGATGCCCGCGTGTAGGCGGTATAGCCCGGGCCCGCGATCAGGACGCGCGGCGTGCAGTTCTCGACGACATCGGCAGCCTCATGCGCCGTGAAGCGCGGGTTCAGCGCAGCCTTGACGAGCCCGGCCTTGTAGAGCGCGCATTCGATTTCGACCAGCTCCGTGCAGTTGCGTGATTGCACGGCGACGCGGTCGCCTTTTGCGAGGCCCAGTCCCAGCAGGGCATTGGCGAGGCGCGTCGAGCGCTCCTCGAGTTGGCGAAAGCTCAGATGCCGGTCGTGGTGGATGACCGCCGTGCGGTCGCCCCAGTAGCGCGCGGCGCGGCGCAGAAAGTAGGCAAAGCTCAATGCAGTGTCTCCTGGTTCATCGGTCTGACCGTAGTCTGTAAGATATGAGGCATCACCTCAATGCCGCACCTGGCATAGGTGCATAACCAATGGGAATGACCTTGGAAACACGCGACCTCGACTATCTGCTGGCCGTGCAGGAGCACGGTGGCATCGGCAAGGCGGCGGAAGCGCTCGGCATGAGCCAGCCGGCGCTCACGAAGGCGCTGCGGCGCGTGGAAGAGCAGGCGGGCTTGCCGCTTTTCGAACGCACGGTGAATGGCGTCACGCCGACGCCTGCCGGCACGCTCTTTCTTGCACGCGCGCGGCGTATCGCGCTTGAATACGACGACGCGCTAAAGGAGATGGAAGCGCTGCGCAGCGGCGAGCAGGGCCTGCTGCGGATCGGCTATTCGCCGACCGTGCCGGGCTCGCTCGTGCTCGGCGCATGCCAGCAGCTGATGATCGAGCGGCCCGCGGCGAAGCTACGGTTACGCCGGCGGCTCGCGCGCGATCTCGGCGCACTGCTGTTCGCGGGCGAGCTGGACTTGATCGTCGCGCCACAACTGGACAGCGCCGATGGCACCTGCGAGTTCGTCGAGCTCTTTCACGACAGCCTCGTCGTGCTGGCCGACGAGGGCCATCGGCTGCATCGCAAGCGCGGCCTCACGCTGGCCGACCTCGCCGAGGAGCAGTGGCTGCTGCCCGCGCCGCACATCCGGATTCGTCAGCAGGTCGACGAGGCGTTCCGGCAGCGCGGCCTCGCGGGGCCGAAGCTGCGCGTCGAGACGGACTTCGGGAGCCACTCGCTGCTTCACCTGCTGCGCGGCACGACGATGCTCTGCGTGGCCGGAACCGAGTCGCTGGGGACGCTGCGGGGCTTGCGCGCATTGCGGCTCGACACCGAGCAACTCGACTTGCGCCGGCAAGTGGGCATGACATACCGGGCGGGCGCCTGGCTGTCACCGCTTGCTCAGCGCCTGATCGCGGTGTTGCGGGAGCGGATGGGATGAGGGGGGTGGAATGCCGGGACGCAGCGAATGAAAGGCAGCGTTGCTAGCCGCCCTGCTTCCTGCCGAGATACGCAGCAACCGCGTGCGTGACCGCGATGCCGCCCAACTCCTGCGGCGACGCCAGATGCGCGGCAACAATCTCCCGATTATCGAGCCGCAACTCAGGCAGGCGATCGAGGTGCAGCTCGAAGAAATGCACGCGGTCCTGTCGCCCGTCCCAGGTCCCAAACGCGCTGCCAGCGGGGACCAATGTGTACGACGAGAAACCAATCTCCTCATCCATTTCTCGCCGCGCCGCTGCCTCCGGCGCCTCACCGGGCCGGACACTGCCGCCTGGAAAATTCCACTCGGCCCGGTATGACGACTTCAACAGCAACAGCGCCTGCCCGACATAGATTGCGACTAGCGCGCCCTCATGGTGAGGCCGTCGAAGCCGCCACCAGACGCGAGCAAGCGGAAACGCGAGGCGAAGCGCTACGCGCCACACAGCGTCAATAAGCATAGCCAGCCGCGTACGCTCAAGACTCGGCATGAGATCTCCCGTCTAGTTTCACGATCAAAGTATCTTCCGGCTCGTACGCGTTCGTGTGACGAAGCCCATCGTTCAAACCGAGGCGCCGCGCGCCACAGACTGCGCATCACCCGCCCCGGCCCGATCAACCTCCGGACTCCGAACCAACGCACTGCCGCCTCCAGCACACGCTTCCCTCACCCGCTCGCGCAGCCACCGGTTGCCGGGCTCGTTGCCGGTCCGTTCGTGCCAATAGAGATTCAGGCTCACGGGCGGCAGATCGAGCGGCATCGGCAGGACGCGGTTGCCGAGCGGCGCATTGATGAGCCGCGCATAGCGGTCCACCATCGTCAGCAGCAGATCGCTCTGCGCGGCCACGAGGCTCGCCGCCAGGTAGTGCTGGCAGCGGTGCACCACGTTGCGCGAAAGCCCCACGCGGTCGAGCGCGAGATCCTCCACCGAGATGCCGCGCCGCCGCGACGTGACCGCGATGTGCTGCGCGTCGAGGTAGCGCTGCGCCGTGAGCTCGCCGCGAAACTGCGGCCCCACCACCACGCACAGCGGCTCGCTCAGGAGCTGGCATTGGTGCAGCTCCGCATCGGCGGGCCGGGCGATCTCGATGGCGAGGTCGACCTGCCCCGCCGCCATTTCAAGCTTGAGTTCGGCCCAGCGCACGCCGCCGCTGCGCACCCGCGCCAGCGGCGCCCGCGCGCGCAGATCGGCGACGATGGCGGGCAGCAGCATCGGCTCCAGTTGCTCGGGCATGCTCAGCGTGAAGCAGCGGGCGTCGCGGCCGGGATCGAATTCGCGCAGGCGACCCACGCTGTCCTGCAGCAGGCCCAGCGCTTCGGTAATCGCGGGGGCGAGCCGCCGCGCCTCGGGCGTAGGCGCCACGCCGCGGCCCTCTCGCACGAACAGCGGGTCGCCGATCTGCTCGCGCAGGCGCGCGAGCGCATGGCTGATCGCCGACTGGCTCAGGTGCAGGATGGCCGCCGCGCGCGTGAGATTGCGTTCGCGGTAGACCGCCTCGAAGACCCGGAAGAGGTTCAGATCGATGCGGTCCGCAGCGGGCCATTCATGCTGTCTGTTCATGTCGCCTGCCCTTGTCGTGGTCGTACCTGGTCGTGTCTCGTGGGGCCGCCGGTGTCCTTGCGCGCCGCCCGGTTGCATAAAGAGGCACACAGGCACGGCATCGCACCGGCGGGCGGAGCAAACGCGGAACGAAATCCGGCCAAACCGGCGCGCCACCCCAATCATGCACATTATTCATGGTTTGCGATGAAAAACCATCAGTTCCAGCCCGCGTGCGCGCCCCTTTAAGATGCCCGGGCAGCCTTTGCACACCGGTGAAACCGCGAGACATCCGATGAACGAACGCGAGTATCTGGACAACCTGCAGCGTCTCTGGGCGCAGGCGTGGCCCGCGCACGCGCCGCGCGAGCCGCAGTATCCGCTCGGGCAGCGGCCCTTGACGGCGAATCTGCGCGAATGGGCGCGCCGCGCGCCCGAGCGCCCCGCCCTCCACTTCTATGGCCGCACGCTGAGCTATGGCGAACTCGACGCATTGAGCGAGCGCTGCGCCGCGCTGCTCGCGGAGCTGGGCGTCAAGCCCGGCGACCGCGTGGCCGTCTTCATGCCGAACTGCCCGCAAATGCACGTGGCGTTCTACGGGATTCTCAAGCTCGGCGCCGTGCATGCCCCCGTGAGCCCGCTCTCGAAGGCGCTGGAGCTGGGCTATCAGCTCAAGGACAGCGGCGCGCAAGTCGTGATCTGCGCCGATCAATTGTTGCCCATCGTCGAGCAGGTCCGCAGCGAATGCGCGTTGCGCGAGGTGATCGCCACGAGCGTGGGCGAGATGTGCAGCGGCCACCGCGGCGAGATACGTGGCGACCGGTCGCCGGATACCGTCCCCCTGCCCGTGCCGCTCCCCGATATCGTGCTCGCACCGAAAGTGGCGAGCGCAAACGCCATCGACTTTCTGCCCGCGCTCGCTGCCACACGCGGCCCCGCGCCCGCTCACGAGCCGCAACTGGGCGACGTCGCCGCGCTCAACTACACGGGCGGCACGACCGGCTTGCCCAAGGGCTGCATCCACACGCACGGCGACATGCTCTACACCTGCGCGAGCTTCATGCCGGTGGCGCTGCAAGCGGGCGAGGACGCGGTGTTCCTCAACTTCCTGCCCGAATTCTGGATCGCGGGCGAGAACGCCGGCCTGCTCTTTCCCGTGTTCGCGGGCGCCTCGCTCGTGCTGCTCGCGCGCTGGGACCCGCTCGCCTGGATGAGCGCGGTGCAGCACTACCGCGTCAGCCATTGCGGCATGCTCGTCGACAGCATCGCCGAGGTGCTCGACCATGCGCGCGTGCACGACTTCGACTACGCGTCGCTGCGCCAGGTGGGCGCGATCTCGTTCATCAAGAAGCTCACGCGCGAATACCGGCGCCGCTGGCGCGAACTCACGGGCTGCACGCTCTACGAGTTCAGCTACGGCATGACCGAGACGCACACGTGCGATACCTTCACGCTCGGCCTGCAGGACGACGACCGCGATCTGCGCGCGCAGCCCACCTTCGTGGGCCTGCCGGTGCCGGGCACCGAGTTCAAGATCTGCGACTTCGCGAGCGGCGCGCTGCTGCCGCCCGGCATGGAAGGCGAATTGTGCGTGCGCTCGCCCTCGCTCTTCAAGGGCTACTGGCAGCGCGCGCAGGCGAGCGCCGAGGCGCTGCGCGACGGCTGGCTCCATACGGGCGACCTCGCCGTGATCACCGAGGAAGGATTCATCCGCTATCTGGGCCGGCGCAAGGAGATGCTCAAGGTGAACGGCATGAGCGTCTTTCCGAGCGAGCTCGAGGCGCTGCTCGGCCAGCATCCCGCGATTCTCGGCAGCGCCGTGGTCGGGCGCCCCGATGCGGCGCGCGGCCAGCAGCCGGTGGCCTTCGTCGTGCTCAAGCCAGGCAGCGGCACGCGTGCGGACGAGCTCGCCGCCTGGTGCCGCGAGTCGATGGCGGTCTACAAGGTGCCGGAAATCCGCGTGATCGACGCATTGCCGATGACCGCGACCGGCAAGGTCAGGAAACAGGAACTGGACAAGCTGTTGTGACGATATCCACCGTAAATCCGATCGGGACGCTCCTGATCGCCAACCGTGGCGAGATCGCCATCCGCATCGCCCGCGCCGCCGCCGAGGCAGGCGTGCGCAGCGTGGCCGTCTACGCCGAAGACGACGCCCACGCGCTGCACGTGCGCCGCGCCGATCTGGCCGTGCCGCTCGCCGGGCGCGGCGTGGCGGCCTACCTCGACATGGACGCGTTGATTGCCGCAGCCCGCGCGCACGGTTGCGACGCCGTGCATCCCGGCTACGGCTTCCTGAGCGAGCGCGCCGACTTCGCCCAGCGTTGCGAGGACGCGGGCCTGCGCTTCGTCGGCCCCGCGCCCGACGTGCTGCGCATCTTCGGCGACAAGGCCCGGGCGCGCGAGCTGGCCGCGCGCTGCGGCGTGCCGCTTGCGGCGGGCACGAACCACGCGACCACGCTCGATGAGGCGCGCGCGTTTCTGGCCGTTCACGGCGCCATCATGGTCAAGGCGCTCGCCGGCGGCGGCGGACGCGGCATGCGCGCGGTGCGCGACACCGCCAGTCTCGAAGAAGCGTTCGCGCGCTGCGAGTCCGAGGCGCGCACCGCCTTCGGTAACGGCGCGCTGTATGTGGAGCGTCTGATCGAGCACGCGCGCCACGTGGAGGTGCAGATACTCGGCGACGGCGCGCAGGTCACCCACCTGTGGGAGCGCGACTGCAGCCTGCAGCGGCGCCACCAGAAGGTGATCGAGATCGCGCCCGCGCCGGGCCTCGACGCCGCGCTGCGCCGCGCGATCATCGAGGCCGCGCTCACGCTCGCGCGCGCCGTGAGCTATCGCGGCATCGGCACGTTCGAGTTTCTCGTCGATACCGTGCGCGGCGACTTCGTGTTCATGGAGGCGAACCCGCGCGTGCAGGTCGAGCACTGCGTGACCGAGGCGGTCACGGGCGTCGATCTGGTGCGCACGCAGCTCGCGCTCGCGCAGGGCGCGACGCTCGCCGGGCTCAAGCTTCAGGAGCCGCCGCACCCGCGCGGCTACGCCGTGCAGGCGCGCGTCAATCTGGAGACGATGCAGGCCGATGGCAGCGCGCACGCGGCGGGCGGCGTCCTGAGCGCCTGGGAGCCGCCGAGCGGCGCGGGCCTGCGCGTGGACGGCTATGGCTACGCCGGTTACGCCACGAGCCCGAGCTACGACTCGCTGATCGCCAAGCTCATCGCGCACGCGGACGATTTCGCGAGCGCGCTGCGGCGGGCTTCGAGGGGGCTGTGCGAGTTCCGTCTCGAAGGCGTGGCGAGCAATATCGGCTTCCTGCTGAACCTGTTGCAGCGCCCCGAGCTGCCGGTCTACGCAGTCGATACGCGCTTCATCGAGCGTCATATCAGCGAGCTGGTCGAAACGCAGAACGACGCGCATCCGCAACTGTTCTTCAGCGCGGATGCCGCACCGCCCGTTCCGGCGCACACGGCAGGCACGACGCATCATGACGCCCCGCCCGGCTGCGTGCCGCTCACGGCGCCCAGCCAGGGCGTGCTCGTGAGCCTCGACGTGCAGTTGGGCGACGCGGTCGCCGTCGGCCAGCCCATTGCCGTGCTCGAAGCGATGAAGATGGAGTTCGTGGTGCAGGCCGCGCAAAGCGGCATCGTGCGCGCGCTCGCCAGCGAGCCGGGCGGCACCGTCTACGAAGGCGCGCCGCTCGTCTTCATCGAGCCCGCCGAAGTCGCGGCGGCGCAGGTCGAGACGGAGGCGAGCCGCGACCTCGCGCACATTCGCGCCGATCTCGCCGAAGTCTTCGAGCGCCACGCGATCACGCGCGACGAGCGCCGCCCGCACGCCGTGGAGCGGCGCCGCAAGACGGGCCAGCGCACGGCGCGCGAGAACCTCGACGATTTGCTCGACGCGGAGAGCTTCGTCGAATACGGCGCGCTCGCGCTCGCGGCGCAACGCGGACGGCGCCCGCTCGACGATCTCATTGCGCAGAGCCCCGCCGATGGCCTGATCGCCGGCCTCGGCACCGTGAACGCGGCGCAGTTTGGCGCGCAGGCCGCGCGCTGCATGGCCATCGCCTATGACTACACCGTGTTCGCGGGCACGCAGGGCATGATGAGTCACAAGAAGACCGACCGCATGCTGCAGCTCGCCGAGCAATGGCGCCTGCCGCTCGTGCTGTTCGCGGAAGGCGGCGGCGGCCGCCCCGGCGACACCGACCACGTGGGCGTGGCCGGCCTCGACTGCCGCACCTTCGCGAGCATGGCGCGGCTCTCGGGCCAGGTGCCGCTGGTGGGCGTGGTCTCGGGCCGCTGCTTCGCGGGCAACGCGGCACTGCTCGGCTGCTGCGACGTCATCATCGCCACGCGCAACGCGAGCATCGGCATGGCGGGACCGGCGATGATCGAAGGCGGCGGCCTCGGCAAGTTCACGCCCGAGGAAGTGGGTCCGGCGAGCGTGCAGGCGCCCAATGGCGTGATCGACGTGCTCGTGGATGACGAGGCGCACGCCGTGCGCGTGGCGAAGCAATATCTCTCGTATTTTCAGGGGCCGCTGAACGACTGGACCTGTGCCGACCAGCGCCTCCTGCGCGCAGCCATCCCCGAGAATCGTCTGCGCGTGTACGACATTCGTCAGGTGATTGCCTCGCTGGCCGACAGCGGCTCGGTGCTCGAACTGCGCCGCGCGTTCGCGCCCGGCCTCATCACGGCGTTCGTGCGCATCGAGGGAAAACCGTTCGGATTGCTTGCCAATAACCCGATGCATCTGGGCGGCGCCATCGACGCCCAGGCCGGCGACAAGGCCGCGCGCTTCATGCAGCTGTGCGACACGTTCGGCATTCCGCTCGTCTCGCTGTGCGATACCCCGGGCTTCATGGTGGGCCCCGATTCGGAAAAGCAGGCCACCGTGCGCCACGTTTCGCGCATGTTCGTCGCGGGCGCGAGCCTGCGCGTGCCGTTCTTCACGGTCGTGCTGCGCAAGGGCTACGGACTCGGCGCGCAGGCGATGGCGGCGGGCAGCTTTCACGCACCGCTCTTCACGATCGCCTGGCCAAGCGGCGAGTTCGGCGCGATGGGCCTCGAAGGCGCCGTGCGCCTCGGCTATGCGAAGGAACTGGCCGCCATCGAGAATCCGGCCGAGCGCGAGGCGCTATTCGAGCGCATGGTCGCGGACGCGTATCGCAACGGCAAGGCCATCAACATGGCAAGCTTCCTCGAAATCGACGGCGTGATCGACCCGGCGGAGACACGCCGCTGGCTCATGCGCGGGCTCAATGCGAGCCAGGGCCACGCGCCGCAAGAGGGCGCGAGCACGCGGCGGCGTTTCGTCGATACGTGGTGACACGCCCCGTACAACTGGATTGAATCAGGAGCAGACATGAACGCAGGCCCTACCGATAGCAGCGCACTCGTGGAAATCGCCATCGCGGATGGTGTCGCCGACGTGCGCCTGAACCGCGCGGACAAGATGAACGCGCTGAGCCCCGCCATGTTCGACGCGCTGATCGCGGCGGGCGAGCGGCTCGCCAACGAGGCCGATCTGCGCGCGGTCGTGCTCTCGGGCAACGGCAAGGCATTCTGCGCGGGCCTCGATCTGGAGAGCATGGGCGCCCTCGCGCAAACGGCCCGCGAGAAGCCGCTGGCGCAGCGCACGCGCGGTATCAGCAATGAATTCCAGTTCATCTGCACGCTATGGCGCGAGTTGCCGGTGCCCGTGATCGCGGCGCTGCATGGCGTGGCCTTCGGCGGTGGGCTGCAGCTCGCGCTGGGCGCCGACCTGCGCTACGTCGCCCCCGATACGCGCCTTTCGGTGATGGAAATGAAATGGGGTCTCGTGCCCGACATGGGCGGCATGGTGCTCACGCGCGACCTCGTGCGCGACGACCGCTTGCGCGAATTGATCTACACCGCGCGCATCGTCCCGGCCGCGGAAGCGGTCGAGCTCGGGCTCGCGACGCGCGTGGCCGACGATCCGCTCGCACTCGCGCTCGCCACCGCGCGCGAAATCGCGCAGAAAAGCCCCGACGCGATTCGCGCCGCGAAGCGTCTGCTCCAGGTCGCCGCGCGCGGCGACGCGGCGGCCACGTTGATCGCCGAATCCGTGGAGCAGGAAGCGCTGATCGGCGGCGCGAACCAGCGCGAAGCCGTCGCGGCGAATCTCGAGAAGCGCGCGCCGCGCTTCGTGCCTGCGTCGGCGCGCGCGAAAAGCTGAGGCCATCGCGGGCGGGGCGTGTGCCCCGCTCGCCCCTCGCATTGCAAAGGCCTGCGTGAGCACAACGCCCGCGCCGCCACTCGACGGTGCGAGCCCTTACGCCGCCTGCGCCTCTTCGTTCGAGGGCAACACGCTGCGATCCGACTCCGGCAACGCGTTCACAGGCCGGTGGATATCGTGCGTGACGAAGCCCTGCTCGCGGCTCGGCACCGCGAACCACTCCGGATGCGCAAACGACGCGCGGATGTCTTCGAGCCCGCTCGCCCAGTGCTCCTCCATCGTGTCGACACTGAACTCATAATCCTTGTAGTGCCCTTCATACGGCTTGTTCTTGTAGATCAGGTGCACCACGTTGATCGCAGAGCCGTCGGCCACGCGCTCGGCCAGCTTGAAGAGCGGGTCGCTGCGGCGCGTCTCGGCGGGCACGTGCTCCAGTAGCGCCTTGATGAAGCGCGCATGCTTTTGCCGGTCGGCCAGCATGTTGGTGATGGCGCGCGTGCGGCTCGAATACTGAATGTCCTTGGCGCGCTCGGCCACGTCCAGGAAGTCCGCGGGCGCGTTGCCGCTCGCGCTCCATAGATCGACCTGGAACACCAGCGTGTCCTTGTGGTCCGCATCGCGCAGCACTTCCGTGAGCGGCGTGTTCGACACGAGGCCGCCGTCCCAGTAGTACTCGCCGTCGATCTCCACCGCCGGAAAGCCCGGCGGCAACGCGCCCGACGCCATGAAGTGCTCGGGTTCGAGACGCATCTTCGTGTTGTCGAAATAGACGAGATTGCCGCTGCGCACGTTCACCGCGCCCACCGAGACGCGGATCGGGCCGTCGTTGATGCGGTCGAAATCGGCGAAACGCTGCAAGGTCGCTTTCAACGCGGCCGTGTCGTAATAGCTCACGGCGCTAGGCGGCGTCTTGTGCCAGCCCGCCACCGGCAGCGGCACGCGCGGCGCGAAGAAGCCGGGCTGCCCTTCGGTGAGCGCGCGGCCCGCGGCCCACATGCTGGCCCAGCGGCGCGCGAAGTCGTGCTGGCCGATGAGCGGCAACGCGAGCGAGCCGAGATTGCCGAACCAGTCGAGCGGATGGCAGATCGACTCCCAGAAGCCGCGCAGCGCCGCTACGCGCTGCCCCGGCTCGTTGCCCGCGATGATCGCCGTATTGAGCGCGCCGATCGACACGCCCGCGATCCGGTGCGGCTCGACGCCGGCCTGCGCGAGCCCCTCGAACACGCCGGACTGGTAGGACCCGAGCGCGCCGCCGCCCTGCAGGACCAGCGCGATTTCATCGTAGCGCGGCAGCTCGAACGGCTTGTGCGCATGGCGGGCGGCTGTATTGCTGCTGCGCATACGTGTTCCCCCCGCCTTAGTGCATCGACCAGCCGTGCGTGACCAGCACCGACTGGCCCGTCAAGGCGTTGGACTCGAAGCCCGCCAGGAAGGCGACCGTGTTGGAGACGTCGTCGAGCGAGGTGAATTCGCCATCGACCGTGTCCTTGAGCATCACGTTCTTGACGACGTCCGCTTCCGAAATGCCCAGCGCCTTGGCCTGCTCGGGAATCTGCTTGTCGACGAGCGGCGTGCGCACGAAGCCCGGGCACACGACGTTCGCGCGCACGCCGCGCGGCCCGCCCTCTTTCGCCACCACGCGCGCGAGACCCAGCAGGCCGTGCTTCGCGGTCACATAGGCGGCCTTGAGCTTCGAGGCCTCGTGCGAGTGCACCGAGCCCATATAGACGATCGAGCCGCCCTTGCCACTGCTGTACATATGCTTGAGCACGGCCTTGGTGGTCAGAAATGCGCCGTCCAGATGGATCGCGAGCATCTTCTTCCAGTCGGAGAACGCGAACTCGTCCACGGGGCTGATGATCTGGATGCCCGCGTTCGACACCAGCACGTCGATGCCGCCGAACACCTTCACGGCTTCTTCGATGCCCGCGTTCACGGCTTCCTCATTGGTGACGTCCATGGCCACGGCCAGCGCCTTGCCGCCCGCCGCCACGATGCTGTCGGCCACCTTGCCCGCGTTCGCGAGGTTCAGGTCGGCGATCACGACCGCCGCGCCCTGGCTCGCAAACGTGCGCGCGCAATGCTCGCCAATGCCGCTTGCGGCGCCGGTAATCACAGCCACCTTGTTCTTCAAAGACATGAGTAATCCTTATTTAATCAATCAACGATCAGACGAGTTCTGCTTCGGTTTCGCTCTGACGAGCCGGGGTTTGCGCGAGATAGTCGAAAGCGACTTCGCCGATATCGAGCGTGAGGTCGGCGATCACATGACGCGCGCCCACCACGCGACGCACCGGCAGATCCGCCACGGGCGCGAGCGCATGCGGATGCAGCTCGATCGCGGCCGGACCGCTCCATGCGCCATGCACCGTCACATCGCGCAGGTAGAAGCGCACCAGCTCGCATACGCGCGCCGTGCCGTCCACGTGCGGCAGCACCTTGAGCAGATAGTTGGGGGTGTCGGCGAGCTTGCGGCGCTCGTCTTCGCTATTGAGCACGTGGTGCTTGTAGCCCATCGTGCCGGTGGCCACGCGCTGCGTGCCGTAGTCGAGCGTGCCGAGCAGCGTGTCGTTGCCGTCCACGGTGAGCACCGGACGCGCGAGCTTCTTCGGAAAACCCCAGATCTCGCGGCCGCCTGCGATGGGGCCTTCATCGTCGAGATACATGGCATGCGTGTAGTTCGCGAGGCGGCCTTGCGGGTCGCGCACCGTCACCACCTGGCCGCTCTCCGTGTAGTCGCCGAAGCCCGACGAGTCCGGCATGCGGATGAACTCGTAGTGGACCAGATTATTTTCCGGCTTCAGCGGCTCCGGCACGATGGCGCGCAGCGCATCGGGGTCGGTCTCATAGGAGATGATGAAGTATTCGCGCTTGACGAAGCGAAACGGCGGCCGCGGATAGGCGGGATTGTGAACGGGCATCGCGAACGCTTCGCGGCGGATTCTTTCCAGGTCCATACTGTCCTCATGACTGAGCTGCGGTAAAACGTCGCGAACAATCATAGAGGCGATTGAATCGTTAGGTGGTATTCGATACGTATAAACACCGTTGCGATTTCGTCAATTAAAAGGCTGATTGAAAGTATTTGCATGCCCCTTAATAACATTTACAAAAAATCACAATTTTGCATTATTGCGTCATTCGGCTTTATTTATTGCTTGCTCTCCCGTTGACGCGGGAAGCCCGCCCTGCCTGGCCCAGTATCAGTGTGAACCGGGCAGCGCGCCTGCGCTGCGCCAGCCACAAACCGGAGCGACCACGAGAATAAATTGAAATTCCTGCACGACGCTGACCTTTGAATAGCCGAACGCTGAGTCGATTTTCGGCGGATTAAAGATTCAGCGCCAGATTCATAATCGTTGCGCCAGCGCGATGCTTTATTTCCAGAATCAGGGAAATCAGGAAATCGAAAAGCACAACAATCTGTTGCAAGCGAGGCGTGTCATCAGGGCAATAAGCTTCGCTTGCGAAAGCGGATGAAGACTCGTGTACCAATCGACGCACTAAACATGCTTGCGCAACATCGCAATCTGCTCGCGCCAGCGCGCGAGCACCTTCTCGCGCTCGTGGAGGCGGAAGGTCACGCCGCTCAGCACCTCGGCATACTTCGCGCGATGCACGTCCACGCGCTCGATATGCAGACGGAACACGCTGAGGTCGAGCGCCGTCTGATGCTCGGCGACCAGGCTCGCACGCGCGCGTATCTCCAGCACCGCGCCGTCGTGTACCAGCGTCAGCGTGAGGCGTGCGTCGCGCAGCATGTTCTGCGCGGTGTTCGAGCGCGGCCACATCGCCACGAGCAACGTCTGCGCGTCGGCCGCCAGGACCTCGCCCACGCTCAATTGCGCGCCGTGCGGCCAGCCATCGGCGCTCACGGTCGAGAGACGCATGGCCTCGTCGGCATGCGCCTCGAGGTGCTCGCCGTCTAGCGCGCTCACGAGTGCCAGTGGCAATGCGCACGCGTCATGTTGCTCGCCTGGGGGCTTGCCCTCTTGCGCGGGGTTGCGGGTATCGCTTCGATGCATCGGGTTCTCCTTGGGCACCTGCCGTCACGCCATCATTGCGGCGTCAGCACGAAATCGAATTGCGAGCGCCATTGCGTCTCGCCGCCTTCCACGCGCTCGTAGCGCGCACGAACGCAGGCAAATGGCGCACGAGCGCGGCCATGACCTCCCGCAGACGCGGATCGCTCTGCTCGCCCACGCGTGCATTGACCGCCTCGGCGGAGGCGGCTTCGGTGAAATAAGTACTCATGTTCCGGCCCTCCCGGGCGCGATTGAAGTGACGCGCGCAAGCGCCACGTCAATCTACCGCAACGCGAGCGACGAAGGAATCGCACAGCCGGGCTTGCAAAAGGAGGGTGGGGCAGCGCTGCAACGAAGCACGCGCGAGCGGCTTGCCGCAAAGACACAAGCGGGTTGCAATGCGCTTCGTGTCGAGCGCTCACGTTGCGGTATTCGCCGACATTTTTCAGGCTTATACTCGGCGTCTTCCCGTCCCCCACTGCGCCATTTCAACGACTATGAAACGTGTGACAGTCCGGCAATCGCCGGTGCATGGCAAAGGCGTATTCGCGCTGCTTCCGTTGCGCGCCGGGGAACGCATCTTCGAATACAAGGGGATGGTGACCACCTGGCGCGAGGCGGCGCGCTGGAATGCGCGGCGCAACGACTCGGGCCATACGTTCCTGTTCGGCCTCTCCGACGGGCGCGTGATCGACGGCGGGCGCGGCGGCAATGGCGCCCGCTGGCTCAATCATGCGTGCGCCGCGAACTGCGAGGCGATCGAGGACGGCGCGCGCGTGTTCATCGAGGCGATCCGCGACATCGCGCCGGGCGAGGAACTCTTCATCGACTACGCGCTCGAGATCGATCAGGAAGCGGAAAGCGACGCACAGCGCGACTATGCCTGCCGCTGCGGCGCCCCGCTGTGCCGCGGCACGATGCTGGGCAAACTGGCCGCGCAAGCGCTCTTGCTTGCGGTGTGACGCGCGCGCCAGGCGCACGATTTGATCAGGATTCCGATTTAGTTTTGCGGCTGCGGGGTTGCGGCCCCGACATTGGAAAACGTACCCGGATCAAGCAGGCAGGTTATCCACAGTTTTCGTGGACAAGCTTGTGGATACTCCCTGGGACGAAGCACCTAAGTCATTGATCCGGCGTCAACATTTCCGCGTGCGCGGGTCCCGCGAACGTCCAGACATTGGTCACGCAGCGCTTTGCTTGAGCTTGCCGTACACGAACTGCCCGAAATACCACGACAGATCGGAGTGGCTGAGGATATTGGCGTCCGACAACGCGCCGGCCTCGAGCTTCAGGCGGCGCAGCATGAGCTTGCCGGCCTGCGAGGCGATGTACAGGCGCACGAGCTCCTTGCGGGTCTTCTCGTCTGCGGATTCGAAATGCTCGCGCCCACGCAGGACTTCGTCGTTGCGGCGCGTGCGCGCCTCTTCGTCGCGCGCGGCAATGCTCTGCTTCACGGCAGTGCCGGCCTCGGCCTTCGCCGTTTCCTCGGCGCTCGCGGCGACGGCCAGTTCGGTCTGGATCGCGACCATCTTGCGCTCGGCCTCCGACACCTGCCAGTTGTGGCTCAGCGCCTTCATGAGATAGCCGGCCGGGCTCCTGGTCACCTTGCCTTGATCAAGGCGAAAGCGCGTGTACTCGATGGCCTGCTGGATCCGCTCGTCGGTCCAGCTCATGCGATGCTCGGCGATCACGTCGAACTGCTTGTTGCTCAGGCCGAACTCTTCCTTGAGCGTGAGCAGCAGGTCGTGAGCGTCGGGCTGCCGGCTGAGCATGGCGGCAACCGTATCCTTGCGCTTCAGGCGAAAGCGGATCTTGTTGATCTTGCGCGAGGTTTCGGAATCGGCCCGCGTCTCGTAGCTCAAGTCGATGTCGGAGAGCTCGTTGATCTGGCGCACGGCCGGGTCGAGATACTTCGGCCGGAAATGCTTGAACTCCGAGGCGCTCGAACCGAGCTTGCCGGGCCAGCGGCGCATGACGTCGAGCTCGATCCACCCGGTGAAGCCAGCGCTCACGTAGGGCAGCACGTAGTCGTAGATCGCTCGCGCGAAAGTCTGCGAGAAGGCGGCGGTGATGCACAGGTTGAGCCAGTGGTGCTTGTCCGGGCCGGTGATGTGGCGCAGCATCAGCGGCGGGATGCGAAACTGGATGCGCCCCTTGCCGATCTTGACGCTGCCCATCAGTTGCTCGGAAATCCACTGGTCCTCTTCACTGGGCGCGCGGTCGGGTGGCGTGTCCGTCACCTCGATGAGCACCCGCTGCGCCTCCTTGATCACGCTCTGCAGATGGCGCACGTTGCGGCTCTCGTAGCGCATGAGCCACTTGAAGTAGTTCAGGTCGACGTCGTAGATCTCGCGCGGCAACGGTTCCTGGGCGGCGATGAAGTAGGCGGCGTCGATAAAGCGCCGCGACGACAGGCCAAGGCCATTGATCGCCACGAAAACGTTGTTGCGCTGAAAGCCGATCTCTCTCGTGCTCTCGCTGATGGGCTGGCCGGACATCTCCTCAAACAACCCGAGCGACATCTGCTGGGTGGTCGTCCTGCGTCCGTTGTCCTCCGACATTCGCATGCTCTCCGTCGATATTGGCCGCGACTCTATCACTCCGCTAACACAAGTCAACACAATAAACGTTACCTCGAACGGCGAACCTTGAAGGGTGCGCACAAAAAACGTGCCGAACTGCACATAGACCTCTCCATTGCCAGCACAAAAATCGGCACCTCTTCGCACATAAACCGATGCCTCTTGCACATAGACCGGTGCTTTTCGAGGCCAAGTCCTTGAACACAAAGGATCTGGAAGCGTGCGTTAGTGGGTTTGTGGGTTTTTTTATGTTTAAGTAAACAAACCAACCGCGAGCAACAAAGACGCTTCGCGCGAAAAATCATGCAAATCGGCTAGGGGCGTGCAGGTGAAGTTCTCACTGCGAAGTGCATGGAAAGCCGTGTAGACGGGGGATTGACGTGGCGATCGCACGGGTTTCGCGTCGTCATTGGCTCTTCTCCAGGCACTCATGGGTCGCCAGAAGCAACGTTTTATGTGCGAACGGTCGCCACTAAGGTAACGGTTTGTGTGTGGCGCGCCGAACCTGCGTTCACGAGGACAAATTTCTCGTGCCTTCAGCGCTGCCTGGTAACGGTTTTTGTGCGTGCCGACGTCTTCGAGTTGAAGGTAGCGTTTTTTGTGCAGCACGGCCGGGTATTCCCTGGGGTAACGTTTTATGTGCAGAGGCAGTCGGGGATGCGCCCGGACGTGGTGAGAGGCTTCGAAGCAGCAAACGGTAACGGTTTTTGTGCGCGGTTCTATGTGCTTGTCCGTGCTGAACCTGCTCAAGGACATCACTTTCACAGTTTCGAGGCGCCGCGCCAGAGGCGGCTGCCCTGGAAACGCTCGGCGATGGTCACGTTTTTTGTGCAATTCCGCGGTTTGGCATTTCTCCGTTCACTGCGGCCCGGAGCAGGTAACGGTTTTTGTGCCGATTGCCGGCGCCAGAGTCGTTAAAGCACGCGCGGGTGCACAAATTCCGTTACCGCCGAACCTGGCATCGATTGCATCATTTCGTGGATTAGCGAAAGTGCACAAAAATCGTGACCTTCGCGGGTCCCACTAGCGCGCCTGGATTGTCGCGTGAGGTCGTGAAGCCGGAATGAAAGGCAACGCATGGAGGCGTGGCAGAAGATTCCAGGGTCAAATTGCCTAAAAAATAAGCAGATCGACGGAGACGGCCTTAATCGCCTCATAGGCGGCTTGGCACATGGGTGAAGGCCTGAGGGTGGACCGAACGCTCCGAGCCCGTTATAGCGCAAATAAAAAGGTCGATTTTTTAAAAAATCGTCCTCAATGAGTGTGTTTCGATACGCTTTTCCTGTATTCTACGCTTTGTCCAAATTCCGATAAAAAGCGTATTAATGGCAAAAACTATCGAATTTCCATCGATTGACCGGCGCGTGGACCTTTCAGCGGTTACGCAGTTTGCAGAAGAAGCCGGTCATCTGTCAGAAGAACTTCGGGAAATGATGCTGGCGCCCAAGCCGCGGAAGATGGCGCCCACATTCACGTCCGCGCAAGTCGCCGAGCTGTGCGGCATCGACCGCATCAAGCTCAACAATCTGCTCGCCACCCGCGAGGGCTTGCCGCAAGGCGAGGCGCAGGGTTCGGGGCGTAGCCGGGTGTTTACCTTGCCTGAAGCGCGCACCTGGGTCCAGCAGGTTTCGGATATTTATCAGACGCCGCTCCATACGGGCGTGCGCGACGCCGACGGCAAGGTGATTCTCGTCGCCAACTTCAAGGGCGGCTCGACCAAGACCACCACGACGATGTGCCTCGCGCAAGGTCTGACGCTGCGCGGCCGCCGCGTGCTGCTCATCGACCTCGACCCGCAGGCATCGCTCACCGAGCTGTGCGGTCTCTACGCGGAAAAGGAAGTGACCGAGGACAGCACGGTCCTGCCGTTCATTTACGATCCGCAAATGGAAGGCGGGCTGCTGAATTTCGTGCAACCGACCTATTGGGATGGGCTCGATGTCATTCCGGCACACCCCACGCTGTTCTCGGCGGAATTTCATATTCCCGGCACCGTCATCAAGAATCCGGGCTTCAAGTTCTGGGACTTGCTGCGCCAGGGCGTGCAGACGCTGCGCCAGCACTACGACTACATCATTCTCGATACCGCGCCGTCGCTGTCGTACCTCACGATCAACGCCCTGATGGCCGCCGACGCGATGGTCATGCCGCTGGTTCCAGAGAGCCTCGACTTCATCAGCTCGGTTTCGTTCTGGAGTCTGTTTTCCGATCTCGCCCATACGATCATGGAACGCGGCGACGAAAAGACCTACGACTTCGTCTCAGTGCTGCTGTCGAAGGTGGACTACGGCAAGACGTCGTCGGCGCCGGTCGTTCGATCGTGGGTGCAGCGCACCTACAAGGATTGGGTCAGCGCCGTGGAAGTGCCGGCGAGCTCCGCGATGAGCAACGGCGCGCTGGCGATGGCCACCGTGTTCGATATCAGCAAGGGCGACCTCGCCGACAAGACAGTGGCGCGTGTCCGACAGCCGCTGACGGATTACGTGCGCTGGATCGATGACCTTTATGTTGAGCAATGGAGGGCCGGGAAATGAGCTCATTTCGCGACAAGATGGCGGCCAAGACCGCCGAGCTCGGTTCGGCTTCGGAGCGTCAGACGACCGAGCGGACTGAACGGCCCGCGCCCGTGGCGGCGGAACCTCGCCGCAGCAGCGCGTTCAAGACCGGCCCCGGAATGCTGGGCGCGCTGGCCGTGGCGCAGCAGCGTATCCAGGAGCTCGAGAACACGAGCGACAAGCTCATGCTTCCGGTAAGCGCGATTCAACCGAACCCCTGGCAGCCGCGCAAGATCTTCAGCGACGAAGGTCTGGCGTCGCTGGCCGAATCGATTCGTGAAGTGGGGCTGGTGGAGCCCGTCGTCGTGCGGCGCGCCGACAGCGGCTACCAGTTGATTGCCGGCGAACGACGCCTGCGTGCGCACGTCCTGCTGCATGAGGAAGAGATTCGGGCCTCGGTGATCGACTGTTCCGATCAGGATATGGCCGTGCTCGCGCTGGTCGAGAACGTCGGGCGCGAGGATCTGACCGACTACGAAATTGGCCAGTCGCTGCGCCGCGCGGAGCGGGAGTTTCCGACGCGCACGCGTATGGCGGAGGCGCTGGGCATGTCGCGCAAGGGCTTGTATCGCTTTCTCGCGTTCGAGAAACTGCCCGACTTTATCCGTCGCGACCTCGATCTGAATCCCCGGCTGCTGGGCGGATCGGCGGCGGACGAGATCGTTTCGGCGATCAAGAAGCATGGTGCGCAAGGACTGAAGGCGGCGCGCGAGCTTTGGCCGGCAGTGGTGGCCGGAACGCTGGATCAGGGGAAACTGGCTGCGGCGATTGGCGCGCAGTCGGACCGCGGCGACAGCGAGCAGAGCGTTTCGGAGCGCAGCATCGAGAAGATTTTCTCGGGCAAGAGCCACGCGGGCAGCATCACGAAGGATACGAATAGCTTCACCGTGAAGCTGAAGACTGGCGTGCTTTCGGATGCGCAGGAGACGCAGATTCGTGAACTCATCAGCCAGTTGTTCAATGTGAAGCCTGGTTGAGAATGAGGTCAGGTTGTCAGGTGGTTGTCGAGAGCCCGCGTATGCGGGCTTTTTTTCGTCACGAGATTTCGCGTGTGTCGAGTCGACACACGGGAGGGCGGGGTGGTTGGGAGGCTGGTGGAGTGGAGGCGGTGGGCGATTGAGTGCTGTGTCGAGTCGACACGTCGTGGCCTGGAGTTGCGCTGCCAATCGGGTGTCTACGGGAGCGTGTGTCGAGTCGACACACGGGAGGGTAGGAGAGTTGGGAACTGGCGGAGTGGGGCGGTGGACGATTGCGTGCTGTGTCGAGTCGACACACGGGAGAGGGAGTTAGGGGCTGGTGGAGTGGAGCGGTGGGCGATTGAGTGCTGTGTCGAGTCGACACAGCAATCCCTGGAGTTGTGCCGCCAATCCGGTGTCTGCAGGAATGTGTGTCGAGTCGACACATAGATTGGGTAGCGGCTCAGGCGCGGCAGCGCGTGGTGCCGGCGTCAGCGAGCGGAGCCGTGGCCAGGTTTTATCAGCGCTGTGTGTTGGTCGTACGGCGCACGGTATGGATGTGTCGAGTCGACACACGGGCTTGGTAGCGGTTCAAGCAAGGCTGGGCCGGAGGCTGTGTACGGGCACCGTGTGCCGTTGGGTTCTCCCGGGACTGGTTGTGTCGACTCGACACAACTTTCGCGCGACGGTTAAAGCGCGCCTCAATCTTGTAGCGGATGAGACGCGCCGCCGGGCGGGACAGATAATAGCTCGCCCCTTTGTGGTTCGAATCCTCTCGTGTTACTTGAGCGTCGAACGGTTCGCCCGGGGAAGGTATCGGGTGTGTCGACTCGACACATCAGGTTCGATGGGTGGCCGTTGAGTGTGGTGTGAACTGAGACGTGTGTCGAGTCGACACATTGCTGATGTGGCGTTTCAGGCAACCGCACTGCAGCACAATTGCCGACCCCATGGAACTCGGTAACGAGGGCAACGGGTTAGAAGGTGGTGTCTAACCAAATCCGACGTGTGACTCAACCATCGGATACCTGACGCGGGTAATGAACGGTGTGTCGAGTCGACACACCAGAGTCGCGAGGCGGGCGTGCGATCCGGCGTAAGCACAGACATGTGTCGACTCGACACACCGTTCATACGGAGTTCGAGGCAGACGGTCCACCGTACGGTCGGCGACACGTGGAGCACAGCAACGACGGTAGCGCGTCCACGAGTAGAGATTCAAATCCGACGTGCTACTCCAGCATCTGATACTCGGGGGAAGCCAGCCGCTGCGTCGAGGCGACCACAAGATGCTGACGTCGGCCGTTCAATCTGAAGCAGGCACGTGTGTGTCGACTCGACACAGCGAGCAGTCAAGCCGTGACAATTGCCTCTTCTCGCGGGGGCAGGCTAAACGAAGCCCGCAAGGATCTCCAACTCTCTCCATGCCATGTGACCACATATCTACCAGGAGAATCGGCTACTCCGAACATGCAAGATCTGTGTCGACTCGACACACCGCCACAAGACGATCAAGCAATCGGGCCCGCGGGCAAGCGGATGCCTTCATTGTCCCGGACAGCGATTGGGGGCCATGCAGCGAGATCGGAACATGGCTCGCGTGCAGTTCGACTATCTGAATCTTCCTCACAGTGAGCGTGTGTCGACTCGACACACACGGTGGGGCAGCCGCGGAGCGCACGCCCGATCGGATTGCCCAATTTCTCCCGCCGGCCAGTGGCTTCCCGCTAGGGCTTGGCCAGCGGGGGAGGGCTGCATCGCGGATATCCTTGGGACGTGGATGGTGGCCAAGTCACTTCAGCCGACACGCCGCGGAGTGTGTCGACTCGACACACGACGGGGCAGCCGCGGAGCGCACGCCCGATCGGGTCGCCCAATTTCTCCCGCCGGCCAGTGACTCCGCACAATGGCTTCGCTCTGGGAGGAAGGCGGCGGCGTGGATGCTCTTGGGATGTGGACGCTGGCCAGGGCATTTTGACCGACACGTCGCGCAGTGTGTCGACTCGACACACTCCGGAGCGGCCATGAAGCACCCACCCGATCGGGCAGCCCAATTTCCCCTAACGGCTAGTGCCGACGCTCTATGGCCAGGCCGCAGGATGAAGGCAGCAGTACGAATCGCCATGGGAAGTGGGTGCCGCCCGAGCCAACTCGACCGACACATCGCAAAGTGTGTCGACTCGACACAATGCGTTAAGCAGGAAGGCAATGAGCCCCGGACCACACGTTCCCGGATCGGCACGTGAACACGTTAGATGCTGGGGGAGGGCGGCGCGCTGCAGATGGGTAACGTCGCGGGACGGCGCGACATGTAGGGTTACGCCGTCGGGTCGGTACAGTGATCGACTTCCGGCCACGGCCGGCATGGCCGTTCGTCCCCGACGCATTGTCTCCAGTCAGTCGCGATGCGAGCCGGACCGGGGCGCAATACGCGTGGCTCCCATGGGAGTCGCAGTCTTTGAGCTAGCTACAGGACGCTTGTCTAATTCAGACAGCGAGCCCCTTGTCGCGATTTACCGCGAACGTGTGAGTCGACCCTAGCGCCAACGCGAAAGAGGGGGCGCTCGTCATGATCGGCAACTCTGTCAGTACGCGTACACAGTTCAGGTTGAGCTGGTTCTCACCATGCAATGAGCCGCGTGTCGCAGCCCAGGAGATTGGGAGCACATGGGCTTCCCGATACCGCGTCCCGACCGCTACCGAAAGCAATACAGCCGACGCCCGGCTGAGATCTGGCACGTCGCGCACAGCGAGACCCCATCGATCGAACAGCCTCGATTCGAAGGATCGCACTCTGCCTTACGTCTGCCGTCGCCCGATATTTGATCGCAGTGACTCAGCCGCGGCTATGGCCACGAGAGCCACATTGCCACGGGTATCTGGTCTGATCCCCTTGGCGCGACGACGTCGATCGCTCGCCGGCACATCGCGCCTTCAGAGTCATGCGGGCGCTCATCCACGGGAGATGCTGAGATGCCAGTCGCAGCGGGGGGGGGCTCGCGCGCGAAGGGCAGAGGTGCCGCATCGGGGCGGAGTCCAATATCAGGCAGGTGGAATCAAGCGAACTGTGCCTCGCCAGGCACATGCCGTCCACGTGGATGAAATCCAATAACGCAACTAACCGTCAACTCAAACAAAAGAACTCAAAGTAGCCTGGAAACACATTCCCAATAGTGTGAGCGGCACGGGCTAGTCGCCGAGGTCGGAGCAGGTACCTCACGAAGCATGAATAGACGCGAGCCCCCAGCCGCTGACGCATCGACGAACGGCAATAAAACCGCATCGCCTCAGGTTGGAGAACTGCAGCCCGCCGCTGCCGTGGGAAAATGAATGGCCGTAGCCGTAGCCGTAGCCGTAGCCGTAGCCGTAGCCGTAGCCGTAGCTGGAACTGTAGCCACCCGAGCTACGATTCCAGCGCACAGACTCGAAGCATTCCCGCCACGGCACTCAAAATCCGGGGTTCCGTGAAACATTCGGTGAAAATCGAAGAAATCGTTGGAACCCTTACGCCATCGGCCTTTGCCCGCATCGAAATCGCTCCGGAACCCCAATGTTCCACGGGCAAATGCGTTTTCGGACCCTAAAACAGGCACAAACGCTGCACCTACCCTCCAAACAGGCGAAATTTCCCCTAGTCCGTATATATCAATACGTATTTTGTAATTTATAGAACGTCCACCCCCGCACAACCCGCAAACAAGCCCCTTCCGCCAACCGTGCATGGCACCGCCGGCGCATCTTATTCAGCAAGCTCCCGGGCCTTCACCGCATCGCTGGCCAAAGCAAAATTCCCCGCGCCGAGATGATGGATCGTATGCAGGTCGCGGTTGCTGTCATCGAAGACCCAATGCCCGCGATCGAACACGCGCGGATCCGCCGCCGCCGAGACCACTTCGCAGAAACACGTGTCATAGGCATCTTCGGTGTGCCGTTCCGGAATGAGCCGGCATTCCATCCACGCGGCGCAACCCGCTTCGAGCAGCGGCACGCCGAGCACCGGACCTTTGATGGCTTCGATACCGAAGCGCTCGAACTTGTCCGCCTCGCGTCCGCTGATGCTGCCGACCGCATAGGTCAGATCCATCGCCGCGGCACCCGGCACGCAAATGCCGAACGTCCCGCTCGCGTGAATGAGTTCGCGCGTGAAGGTTTTCTTGTCGATGACGATCGCGATGCGCGGCGGCGTGAATTCCACCGGCATCGACCACGCGGCGGCCATCACATTGTGACGCGCGCCGTCCGAGCTCGTGACGAGCACCGTCGGGCCATGATTGACGAGGCGGCTCGCGTGTTCGAGCGCAACGGGTTTGAAGCGGGAGAGGGTTTCCATCGTCTGGTCTGTCCGTGTCGTGTCGAAGTTCGACGGACTGTACATCAGATGGAAAAAATCTGCGGATAGCGTCAGCCGTCCGCGCATGCGCGTGCCGCGCTAGTCAATCGCCTGATCCGGGGGCGCGGGCAGATGTTTGCGCACGAGGCCGATCGCATAGCCGCGCGACTGCATCTCGGCCAGCCGGCTCGTGGTGCGCGAGACATCATGCGCGCCGTCGAGGCCGACGAGCGCCGCGCGAATCGGCTGGTCGGAGGCGATGAACAGCGCATGCTTGCGGTCGTAAAGAATATCGACGAGCCAGACGAAGCGCTGCAGCACGTCGCGGCGCTTGAGCATCTCCGTTTCGAGGCGATCGACGATTACGCCGCGCCAGCGTTCGGCGAGCGCGAGGTAGTCGAGGTGCGAGCGCGGCGCGCCGCACAGCGCGTCGAAGTCGACCCACACTAGTTGCGTGCCTGCCGCCGTGACGGGCAGCGCTCGTCCGGCCACTTCCGTCGTTGCCGGTTGCACGCCCGCATGCGCCTCGTATGCGCCGAAGAGCGCTCGCAGCGGATCGTGCGTGCCTTCGAGCGGCGCGAAAAAACGCTGCTCGGCTGCTGTCGCGCCAACGGCATGGTTGTGCTCGCGGTAGTCGCGCTCACCATCGAAAGCGACGATTTCGAAATGCTGCTCGATGCGTTCGATCGTCGGCTCGAAGCGTTCGTGAAACTCGGGGTCGGGCAGCAGATTGCGCGGACTGTAGTTCGAAGTGAGCACGATGCGCGTGCCGCATGCGAGCGCCGTTTCCAGGAAGCGGCCCATCAGGAACGCATCGGCGATGTCGTGCACGTGGAATTCGTCGAAGTAGAGCAGATCGACGTCCTTCAGCCACGCGCGCGCGACGTCGCCAAGGCGATCGTCGCTTTTGGGCGCCTGCACGAGCAGGCGGTTCACGTCGCGAATGAACTGATGAAAATGGATGCGCCGCTTCGCGCACGTGGCGAGCGCATAGACCGTATCGACGATCAGGCTCTTGCCCCGCCCGGGCAGGCCGTGGCAGTACACGCCTTGCCAGGCGCGCTGTCTCGTGCTCGTGTCTTCACTGTCGAGCAACGCGCACAGCGCGTCGATCGCCCGCTGCTGGCTCGCGTCCGCGACGATACCTTGGGTGGCGAGTGCGCGGGCGACAGAGGACGGGGCGATCATGCGGCAACGATTGATTGGGAGAACGACGGGAAGGGTCAGCGGCGCACGCAACGTACATGCACCGTCGCGCAAGTTTAACAGGGCGCTCACTTGCGCCGCTCGCGCCCGTTCATGCCCCAATCACCAGGCGCGCCGCCACGCGCTTCGAATTTGTCGCCGCATCAGGCAGCCACGCCGTCACCCCGCGATGCTCACAGCCGTTCGATCAGCCGCGCATCGCCGTGATCGCAGTACGCGTGGCACGCGGCGCGTGCGGCGTTCGCCGCGCCATGCACGAATAGCGGCGCATCGCTGCGTCGCGACATGGAGACCACGATGGACGGCGGCGAAGGCTGCAACGGCAGCTCGACCAGTTCGCCGCGCGCAACGAGCTCATCGACGAAAAGGCGCGGGATAGCGGCCACGCCGAAGCCGTCGCGCACGAGCTGGACGATGACCGAAATCGACGGCGACCCGGTGATGCGCGTCTCGGAGAGCGGCACGCCGTTGGCGAGCGCCAGCTTGCTGACGATGTCCTCCATCGCGCGATGCGGCGCGGTTCCCCGCCCGAAGGTGAGAATCGGCTGGCGCAGCACGCGCTTGGCCAGTCCGCTGCGCGAAAGCGGCAGCAGGCCCGCGCGCGCGATCCAATGCACCGGATAGTTGGCGAGTGCGTTACATACTATGGATTCCTCATCACTGCCTTCCACACGCACGATCAAGTCGAGTTCGCCCGCCATCAAGCGCCGCTGCAGCACGACGCTCACGTCCACGCAAAGCTCGACCTCGAGCTGCGGGTAGTCGCTCGCGAGCCGCCGCATGTAGTGGGCGAGCCAACTGTGCACGACGGTCTCGATCACGCCCAGGCGCAGCTTGCCGCGCATCGTGCCTTCGTTGGACGCGGCAGCCTGCAACTGGCGCGTCGCCTCCACGACCGCCTTCGCGTAGCCGAGCAGATATTCGCCGTTAGGCGTGAGCCGGAACTCGCGGCTTTCGCGCTCGACCAGCACTGTCTGCAATTCGTCTTCGAGCGCCTTCAGGCGCTGCGAAATGGCCGCGGGCGTGGCGTGTAGCGCGGTGGCCGTCGTGCGGAAGCTGCGCAGTCTGGCGAGCGTGACGAAGGTCTCGAGAAAGCGTGTGTTCATGGCGCGAGGCGTGTGAAGGGGCGCTTGAAAAAAGACAACGTGACCCGGGAAAACCCGCAGTTTCGTTAAGAAATTCTATTCATCAGGGCCAAAAAAAACTAGTTGGCGTCAAATTTTCTTCTTTTCTATGCTTCGTTCTACCGGTGTGCGACTTGCCACGCACGCCGGCAGCGTCCCGAATCCGACGCAGTTTTCGACCCGACGCCCCTTCACGCCACACATTAGAAACGCCCGAAATCATGACCCCGTTCGAATTCCGCCAGGCCGTCCGTCACCGCGATTTTCGTGGCCCGACCGCCGGCCATTGCGGCGAGTACGCCCAAGCCAATCTCGCGATTCTGCCCGCTGCCTGCGCGCACGATTTCCTGCGCTTTTGCCAGGCGAATCCGAAGCCGTGTCCGCTGCTCGGCGTGGGCGAGCCCGGCGACTTCCGGGTGCCGATGCTCGGCCGCGACATCGATATCCGCACCGACGTGCCCGCTTATAACGTCTATCGCGATGGCGTACTGAGCGAGCGCGCCGAATCGATCGAGGCCTTGTGGCAGGACGATTTCGTGGTGTTCGCCATTGGCTGCTCGTTCTCGTTCGAGCACATGCTCGCGCTCGAGGGCATCGGGCTGCGCCACGTGGAAGAGGGCCGCAATGTGCCGATGTACCGCACGAACATCGCGAACCGCCGCGCGGGCGTGTTCGGCGGCGAGCTGGTCGTCTCGATGCGCCCCATGCGCGGCGCCGACGCGATCCGCGCCGTGCAGATCACGAGCCGTTTTCCGGGTGTGCATGGCGCGCCCGTGCATATCGGCGACGCTGCGGAGCTAGGCATTGCCGACCTCGCGCGCCCCGAGTTCGGCGACGCGGTGACGATCCGTCCCGGCGAGCTGCCCGTCTACTGGGCCTGCGGCGTGACGCCCCAAACCGCGCTGATGGCCGCAAAGCTGCCGATCGCCATCGCGCACGCGCCGGGCCACATGCTGATGACCGACATCACGAATGCATCGCTCGCGGTGTTCTGAAGCGCGCGGCACCCCATTTTTCCTACGCGTCTATCCAAAGGAGCAGCAGATGGACAGCAAGACACTCACGGCGAGCGCCGGCGAGGCCGGTCACACCGGCGTGATCGGCGACACTGGAGACATCGGCGAACCGGCCGGCACCCAGCCTCTTTCCTGGTATGCCGAAGCCGGTCCGCGCGCGCGCCGCGCGTTCTGGAGCTGCAAGGTGGGCTACATGCTCGACGGCATGGACACGCAGATGCTTTCCTTCGTGATCCCGACGCTCGTTGCCACCTGGGGCATCTCGCTCGGCGACGCCGGCTTTATCGGCACCATGACGCTGCTTTCTTCGGCGCTTGGCGGCTGGATCGCCGGCATCCTCTCGGACCGCATCGGGCGCGTGCGCACGCTGCAACTGACCGTGCTGTGGTTCGCGGTCTTCACGGGCCTGTGCGGGCTCGCGCAGAACTACGGCCAGCTGCTCGCCGCGCGCTCGCTGATGGGCTTCGGCTTCGGCGGCGAATGGACCGCGGGCGCGGTGCTGATCGGCGAAGTGATTCGCGCGCGCGACCGCGGCAAGGCCGTGGGGCTCGTGCAGTCGGGCTGGGCCATCGGCTGGGGCCTGGCCGCGCTGCTCTACGCCGTGCTGTTCTCGGTGATGGCACCCGAAATTGCGTGGCGTGCGCTGTTTCTCATTGGCCTCGTGCCCGCGCTGCTCGTGCTGGTGATTCGTCGATATGTCAAGGAACCCGAAGTATTCGAGCATGCAAAGGCCGCGCAGAAGGACGCCCAGGATACCCCGCGTTTTACCGAGATTTTCTCGCCGAAACTGCTCTCCACGACGCTGCGCGCCGCGCTGCTGACCACAGGCGCACAAGGCGGCTACTACGCGATCACCACCTGGCTGCCGACGTTTCTGAAGACCGAACGCCACCTCACCGTGATGGGCACCGGCGGTTATCTCGCGATGATCATCGTGGGGTCCTACGCCGGCTACCTGTCGAGCGCGTGGCTCACCGACCGGCTCGGCCGCAAGCCCAACTTCATCCTGTTCGCGGTGGGCTCGATGGCGATTGCCTTCGCCTATACGTCGCTGCCGCTCACGAACGGCTCGATGCTGTGGCTCGGCTTCCCGCTTGGCTTCTTCGCCTCGGGCATCTTCTCGGGCATGGGCGCGTTTCTCACCGAGCTCTTTCCCACCCGTGTGCGCGGCTCCGGCCAGGGCTTCTGCTACAACGTGGGCCGTGCGATCGGGGCGCTTTTCCCGGTGCTGATCGGCGCGCTCTCGAAGCAATTCGGCCTTGGCCCGAGCATCGGCATGTTCGCCGTGGCGGCCTATGGCGTGCTGATCGTCGCCGCACTCACGCTGCCCGAGACGCGTGGCCGCGAGCTGGAATCGGCCTGAGTCTGGTTTGAACTGCCGGCTCGCATCGAATACGTCCGCATTCGTTTCACCATACATCGTTCTACTAATCGACTACGCATCGCACCATGACTCACGATCACGCTTCCGACGCTTGCACCCCGTCCCGCTGGCAATTCTGGATCGACCGCGGCGGCACGTTCACCGACATCGTCGCGCGCCGCCCCGACGGCACGCTCACCACGCATAAGCTGCTCTCGGAGAATCCGGAGCAATACCGCGATGCGGCCGTGGCAGGCATCCGCCATCTGCTCGGGCTGCGCGCCGATCAGCCGATCACGCCGCGCGACGTCGAGATGGTCAAGATGGGCACCACGGTCGCCACGAATGCGCTGCTCGAACGCAAGGGCGAGCCGGTTGCGCTCGTGACCACGCGCGGCTTTCGCGACGTGCTGCGCATCGCGTATCAGAACCGTCCTCGCCTGTTCGATCTCGACATCGCGCTGCCCGAAGCGCTGTACGAGCGCGTGGTCGAAATCGACGAACGCGTAAGCGCGCAGGGCGAGCTGGTCGCGCCGCTCGATCTGGCCAGTGCCGAAGTCGCCCTGCGTGAGGTCTACGCCACGGGCATTCGCGCGCTCGCCATCGTGCTGATTCACGGCTACCGCCACACCGCGCACGAGCGCGAACTCGCCGATCTGGCGCGGCGCATCGGCTTTACGCAGGTTTCGGCCTCGCACGAGGTCTCGCCGCTCATGAAGATGGTCTCGCGCGGCGACACCACCGTGGTCGACGCCTATCTCTCGCCGATCCTGCGCCGCTATGTCGATCAGGTCGCGAGCGAGATGCCGGGCGTGAATCTGCAATTCATGCAGAGCAGCGGCGGCCTCACGCGCGCGGACCGCTTCCAGGGCAAGGATGCGATTCTTTCGGGCCCGGCGGGCGGCATCGTCGGCATGGTGCGCGCCGCGCAGGCGGCGGGCTTCGAGCGCGTGATCGGCTTCGACATGGGCGGCACCTCCACCGACGTCTCGCATTTCAACGGCGAGTTCGAGCGCGTGTTCGAGACCCAGGTGGCCGGCGTGCGCATGCGCGCGCCGATGATGAGCATCCACACCGTGGCGGCGGGCGGCGGCTCGGTGCTGGGCTTCGACGGCGCGCGGTTGCGCGTCGGGCCCGATTCGGCGGGCGCCAATCCCGGGCCTTGCGCCTACCGGCGCGGCGGTCCGCTCACGGTGACGGACTGCAACGTCATGCTCGGCAAGATCCAGCCTGAGTACTTCCCGCACGTGTTCGGTCCGCACGCCAATGAGGCGCTCGATCGCGACGCCGTGGTTGCGCGCTTTAACGCGCTCGCCGACGAAATCTTCGCAGCCACGGGCCAGCGTCGCACGCCCGAGGACATCGCCGAGGGCTATCTGGAGATTGCGATCGGCAGCATGGCGAACGCCATCAAGAAGATCTCGGTGCAGCGCGGCCACGACGTCTCCCAATACGTCCTCACGACCTTCGGCGGCGCGGGCGGCCAGCACGCGTGCGGCGTGGCCGACGCGCTCGGCATGAGCCGCGTGTTCGCGCATCCGCTCGCGGGCGTGCTCTCGGCGTTCGGTATGGGGCTCGCCGATCAAACCGCGATGCGTGAGCGCGCGCTCGAAATCGTCCTTGAAGACGCGTCGCTCGCGCGCATCGACGCCGCGCTCGAAGCGCTCGCACAACAAGCGAGCGGCGCGCTGCTCGAACAGGGCGTGGACGCCGCGCGCATTTCCACGGCGCGCCGCGTGCATTTGCGCTATCAGGGCACCGATTCCGCGCTCGCGGTGAACGCCGGCAGCGTGGACGCGATGCGCGCCGCGTTCGAAACCGCCTACCGGCAGCGCTACGCGTTCCTGATGCCGGACACGCCGCTCGTGGTGGAGCTCGCCTCGGTGGAGGCCATCGGTCACTCCGACGCGCAGCCCGTGACCGACACGCTCGCACCGCGCGAGGCGGGCGGCGCCCCGTCCGTTCAGGCACGCGTGCGCCTCTATTCGGGCGGCCGCTGGCACGACGCGTCGCTTTATCTGCGCGATGCGCTCATGGCCGGCGATGTGCTCGACGGCCCCGCGATCATCGCCGAGAAGAACGGCACGACCGTGGTCGAGCCGGGCTGGCAGGCGGCGCTGACCGCGCAGGGCAATGTCGTGATGACGCGTGTCCTGCCGCTGCCCACGCGCCGCTCGATCGGCACCGAGGCCGACCCCGTGCGGCTCGAGATCTTCAACAATCTCTTCATGTCGATCGCCGAGCAAATGGGGCTGCGCCTGCAAAACACGGCGTATTCGGTGAATATCAAGGAGCGGCTCGACTTTTCGTGCGCGATCTTCGACGCGGCGGGCAACCTCATCGCCAACGCGCCGCATATGCCGGTGCACCTCGGCTCGATGGGCGAGAGCATCAAGACCGTCATCGAGCGCAATCGTGGCACGATGCGCGACGGCGACGTGTTCATGCTCAACGACCCGTATCACGGCGGCACGCACCTGCCCGACGTGACGGTCATCACGCCCGTGTTCGCCGAAGGCAGTGCGGAGCCGCTCTTCTACGTGGGCTCGCGCGGCCATCACGCGGACATCGGCGGCATCACGCCGGGTTCGATGCCGGCGGCTTCGCAGCATATCGAAGAGGAGGGCGTGCTCATCGACAACTGGCAACTGGTCAAGGCCGGCACGCTGCGCGAGCGCGAGACGCGCGACCTGCTCGCCTCGGGCCGCTATCCGGCGCGCAATATCGATCAGAACATGGCCGATCTGCGCGCACAGGTGGCCGCGAACCAGAAGGGCGTGGACGAATTGCGCCGCATGGTCGCGCAATTCGGCCGCGAGGTGGTGCTCGCGTTCATGCAGCACGTGCAGGACAACGCGGAAGAAGCGGTGCGTCGCGTGATCGGCGCGCTCAAGGACGGCGCGTACCGCTACGAGCTCGACAACGGCGCGGTGATCGAAGTGGCGATTCGCGTGGATGCGCAAACGCGCTGCGCCGCAATCGACTTTACCGGCACGTCAGCGCAACTGCCGAACAACTTCAACGCACCTAAGGCCGTGTGCATGGCGGCCGTGCTCTATGTATTCCGCACGCTCGTGGGCGACGACATCCCGCTCAACGCGGGCTGTCTCAAGCCGCTCACGGTGACGGTGCCCGAGCGCTCGATGCTCAATCCCACGTATCCGGCGGCGGTGGTGTCGGGCAACGTGGAGACTTCGTCGGCGATCACGAATGCGCTTTACGGGGCGTTGGGCATCGTGGCGTCGAGCCAGGGCACGATGAACAACTTCACCTTCGGCGATGCACGTTACCAGTACTACGAAACGATTGCGGGCGGCAGTGGCGCGGGCGAGGGCTTCAGCGGCGTCGATGCGGTGCAGACCCACATGACCAACTCGCGCCTGACCGATCCCGAGGTGCTCGAATGGCGCTATCCGGTGCGGCTCGAATCGCATTTGATTCGTGCGGAGTCGGGCGGCGCCGGGCGCTGGCACGGCGGCAACGGCGCCGTCCGGCGCATCCGCTTCCTCGCGCCGATGACGGCCTCGATCCTCTCGAACAACCGCATCCACGCGCCGTTCGGCGCGGCGGGCGGGCGGCCCGGGCGCGCGGGCAGCAACCGCGTCGAGCGCGCGGACGGCGAGATCGTGGCGCTCGGCCATATCGCCAGCGTGGAGATGAGCGCGGGCGATGTGTTCGTGGTCGAGACGCCTGGAGGCGGCGGCTTCGGGCACGCGTAGTGTGTTGTGGTGCCGCCTGCACGGGGCACCGGCCGCGTCGCATGAACGAATGTTCATCTGCTTGAGGCCGGCATGAGAGACGAAGGCGCCTAATCTGGGCTGCAGCCGATCCAGAACGACAATCCAGGACGAAGATCCACGGCTCCTTCGAATCTCATGATATGGAGACAGCTCATCATGAACGCGATCCTCAAGCGCGCCGTTCCGCTCATTCCACTGGTGCTGATGACGGCCAGTTCGCTGGCGTGCGCCGCCGGCCATTTGACGCCGCAGCAATGCAACAGCTATCCGTTCAAGCCGGCGCACGGCGCGCTTTCGAGCGACGACGTGGCGCGCGAGCTCAACGAGCTGGCGTCGGTGGGTTATCGGCCCAGCATCGATAACTACTCGCCCGATATTGCCGACGCCCGCGCGAAGCTCAACGCCGAATACGTGAAGGACTGCGCGCCGGGAGCGTCCACCGCGAGCCAGTCGGCAACCGGCACGGCCACGAGCGCTTCCACGAGCGGCTAAGCCTGTCTCGCAACCCAAGCCGCATCCTATTCCCTTCACAGGTCATTCGGCCGCCGTCACAAAACTTAAAAGCAGCTTCGTTATGCTTCGGCGTTGCCTTGCCGCCGCGTTCGCGCGCGCGGCAAGGCGATGCTCGGGCCGCTCCTCGAGCCGTTGTTGTGCCTCTATCTGCATGGAGACTTCGATGACGGTCGAATTCGTGCCGGCGCGTCCGCTCGTGAGCGGCGCGCCGCGCAAACGTTTGAGCTTGCCCGGCGGCCTGTCGATGCCGCGCACGTATGCCACGCTGCTGGCTTGCATAATAGTTGCGTGCACAACTACAGCATGCGGCGATCGTAGCGGCGACGCACGCGTCGCGCTCACCACGAGCGCCGCACGCGAACTCGCACAAACGCAGCCCGCTGCATCGACAAACCCGCAGCCAAACTCGGCGCAAGCCGCAACGCCACTCGCAACGACATTTGCGGCCGGCGCTTCCACACCGAATTCCGCCGATAGCGCAAACAGCGCGGCTGCCCTGGCCGCGCACGCGGTGCGCTCGCCCGCGCGGCCCGGCGCTGCCGCGGGCGATCAAGCCGCGACAGATGCCGACAACGCACCGCTCGTCACTCCCGTAATTCACACCGCTGACTGACGCACCTGGTCGCGCGAAGCTGCGCCGCCCGCCGTCTGGTCAGGCGGCGCCGCGTCGCGCGAGCTTTCTCAACCTGAAGACGGAAACCACAACATGACTTCGAGAAGCCGCCGTGACTTTCTCCGCACCGCCGCGATGAGCGCCGGTTCGGCCACTGCTCTGACGATGCTGCCGCTGGGCATCCGCAACGCGCTCGCGATTCCGGCCAACAATCGCACGGGCAGCCTGCGCGACGTCGAGCACATCGTGATCCTCATGCAGGAGAACCGTTCGTTCGATCATTACTTCGGCACGCTGCGCGGCGTGCGCGGCTTTGGCGACACGCGCGCGATCACGCTGCCCAACGGCCAGCCGGTGTGGAACCAGCCGCTCGCGGCCGGCGCGGGCGAGGTGCTGCCGTTCCACCCCACGGCGGCCAACCTCGGGCTGCAGTTCATCCAGGATCTGCCGCACGACTGGACCACGACGCACGCCGCGTGGAATGGCGGCCGCTACGACCAGTGGGTGCCCGCCAAGGGCACGACCACGATGGCCTACCTCACGCGCGACGACATTCCGTTCCACTACCAGCTCGCCGACGCCTTCACGATCTGCGACGCGTACCACTGCTCGGCGATGACCTCGACCGATCCGAACCGCTATTACATGTGGACCGGCTGGGTGGGCAACGACGGCAGCGGCGGCGGTCCGGTGATCGACAACGCGGAAGCGGGCTATGGCTGGTCCACCTATCCTGAAGTGCTGCAAAGCGCGGGCATCTCGTGGAAGATCTATCAGGACGTGGGCGAAGGGCTCGACGCGCAGGGCTCGTGGGGCTGGACCGGCGACAACCCGTATATCGGCAACTACGGCGACAACTCGCTGCTGTACTTCCATCAATACCAGAACGCGCAGCCGGGCAACCCGCTTTACGACCGCGCACGCACGGGCACGAACGTGCTTGCGGGTGGCGGCTACTTCGACGTGCTCAAGCAGGACGTGCAGAACAACGCGCTGCCGCAGGTTTCGTGGATCGTCGCGCCCGAGGCCTATTCCGAGCATCCGAACTGGCCCGCGAACTACGGCGCGTGGTACGTCGACCAGGTGCTGCAGATCCTCACGTCGAACCCCGAGATCTGGAGCAAGACAGTACTGCTGATCAATTACGACGAGAACGACGGCTTCTTCGATCATCTTGCGCCGCCGTTCCCGGCCGCATCGAGTGCCAACGGGCTGTCCACGGTGGACACCGTCAACGAGATTTTTCCGGGCAGCAGCCAATACGCGGCGGGCCCGTACGGCCTCGGGCAGCGCGTGCCGATGCTGGTTGTCTCGCCGTGGTCGCGCGGCGGCTGGGTGTGCTCGCAGACTTTCGATCACACCTCGGTGATCCGCTTCATCGCTAAGCGTTTCGGCGAGCAGCACGACCTGCGCGAGCCGAACATCACGCCGTGGCGCCGTGCCGTGTGCGGCGACCTCACCTCGGCGTTCGACTTCGCCACGCCCAATGCCACGCTGCCCGCTCTGCCGTCCACGAGCGGTTACGCGCCGCTCGATCACAATCGGCATCCGAGCTATGTGCCGCTGCCGCCCGCGACCGGCAGCGTGCCGAAGCAGGAGAGCGGCGTGCGCCTCGCACGGGCGCTGCCCTATGAGTTGTTCGTGCGCTTCGACGCGAATGGCGCGTCGGGCCAGGCGGGCATGCGCTTCATCAATACAGGGCGTGCCGGCGCGGTGTTCCTCGTCTACACAGCGGGCAGCGCCGATGCGCCGCGCAGCTATACGGTGGAGGCGGGCAAGCGTCTCGAAGACAAGCTGACGCTCGGCGCAAGCGGCGCGTACGATTTCACCGTGCACGGGCCGAACGGCTTCTTGCGCCGCTTCGCGGGCAAGCAGGTGCAGATGAGCTGGTTTGGCGGCGACACTGCGCGCCCCGAGGTGGCCGAAGGCTACGACGTGGCGAACGGCAATCTGCAATTGCGCCTGCAAAACACGGGCAATGCGAAATGCCAGTTCACGATCGTCAACGCCTACGACCCCGGCACGCCCATCGTGCGCAGCGTGCGCGGCGGCGACACGGAGCAGGTTTATCTCGATCTGCGCAACGCTTATGGCTGGTACGACCTGACCATCACCGTCGATAGCGACGCGAGCTTCGTGCGCCGCATTGCGGGGCACGTGGAAACGGGGCGTCCTGGCTATAGCGATCCGGCGCTCGGCGGCTGATGTGCATTGGGGCACCCGAGAGGGCGCCTTTACGGGGGCACGCGCGATCGATCAGCGTCGCGCGTTGCCCCACAAAGACTGCGCGAAGAGTCTTCGATCTCCCCGCTGAGGCGCAGAGCGCGACCATGCATGCTCTGCGCTTTGGCGTCTCCATGCAATTCGACATTACGAAGCGCGGGTAATACGCAGCGTTCGGCCGCGTGCGGGCTGAAAATGATCTAATGCGACGATCAGATCCCGCGTGGAGCGATGTGTTCGCATGCACGCAGATTCCATGGAGAAGCGATGAACGAATCACGCAAGCTAGCCTGCCTGTGCGGCGCGGTGACGGTCGACCTGATCGGCGAGCCCGCCGCGTTGGCGAATTGCCATTGTCAGACGTGCCGCGACTTCTACGGCACGTCGATGCTTTCGGCAACGGCATGGCCGGCCGATAGCGTCGCGACCAACGGCGCGCTGCAAGTCTTCCAGCATCCGCATAAGCAGATGTCGCGGGCCTTTTGCCCGGCGTGCGGCGAGACGATGTTCGGCACGAACCGGCTGAACATGCGCGTCGTGCCTAACAGCCTGCTCGCGCGAGCGCACGGCGGGACCTTGCCTGCGGATAGACAGCCCACGATGCATCTCTTTTACCGGCACCGCGTGATCGACGTAAGCGATGCGCTGCCCAAGTATCTCGACGGGTGGGATGGGCCTGTGTACGAAGAGGGCGATTGAGCGGGACACGCAACCTGCTCAGCCTTCCCCCTTCGCCTCCCTTTCCAGCAGACCAAGCAGCACGCCTGCCGCCTCGCTCATCTGGCTCGCGTCGCGGTGCACGATGCCGACATCGCGATGAAACGTATGGTGGCCGAGGTCGATCGCACGCACTTTGGCCGGCCAGCGCCGCCAGGTCGCGGTCTGCGGAACGAGCGCGACGCCCACGCCGTTCTCCACCAGCTTCACGATGGCCTCCAGCTCGTCGAGCTCGCACACGTCCTGCACGGGCAGCTGCATGCGCCGCAAAAAGCGCTCGACCTGCCGGCCGCCGAATGACGCACGGTCGTAACGGATATACGGCCGTGTGGCGATCAGCTCCATCCAGTCGCTGCCTTTCACGCCGCGTGGCACGATCAGCCGATAGGGCTCTTGCGCGAGCGGGGTCCAGCGCATATCGCTCTGGAGTGCGAAGGGAGGGCGGATGATGGCGGCCAGCTCGATTTCGCCGGCGTCGACGAGGTTGAGGAGCTCCATCGATACCCCCGGAATCACGCGCGTGCTCACGCCGGGGCGCTGTTGGCGCAACGTCGCGAGCGCGTCGGGCAGCAATGCGCGCTGCACCGATGCAATCGCGCCGATATTGACCCGCACGGCCACCGCCGGATCCACGGTGACGGCGCTCAGGTTGCCGTAAAGCCGGATCACCTCTTGCGCTTGCACGAGAAGCTGCTGGCCACGCGCGTTCAGCCGCGCGGTGCGCCCCTCGCGGTCGAACAGCGCGAAGCCGAGTTCGGCTTCGAGACGCTGCATCTGCGCGCTCACGGCGGCCTGCGTGAGGCCGATCCGCTTGCCGGCGGCGGCGAAGGTACCCTCGCGGGCGACGGCAATCAGCGTCTTCAGCTCGCGGATCATTCACAAATTCCATTTGTGTATCGCGAAATTATATATTGATTTTATTTTTCAACCGTGCCGTCTATCATGGCCCGACAAAACGCCGGCACGAACGGCAAACCGCATTGCATAGCGAGTATGGAGCGAACCATGAGCCTTTCCCCCTTTCACCTGGCCATTCCCGTCTACGATCTGCCGGCCGCGCGCGACTTCTATGGCCGCGTATTCGGTCTCGAAGAAGGCCGTTCGAGCGACCATTGGGTCGACTTCGACTTTTTCGGCCATCAACTGGTGATTCACGAGCACCCGAAAACCGCCTCGCAAGAAAGCGCGCATACGAACGCGGTGGACGGCCACGACGTGCCGGTGCCGCATTTCGGCGTGGTGCTGGAATGGAGTCAGTGGGAAGCGCTCGCGCAGCGGTTGCGCGAGTTCGGCACGCAATTCGTGATCGAGCCGTATATCCGCTTTCAGGGGCAGGTGGGCGAGCAGGCCACCATGTTCCTGTTCGACCCGTGCGGTAACGCGCTCGAATTCAAGGCGTTCAAGGACATCGGGCAACTGTTCGCCAAATGAGGCTGCAAGCAGGCCCGAAAACGGCAGACGGCGCGCGTGGCGCCGCGCGCGTCAGGCCTGCGTGATGAAGTTGCGGACGTGCGTATTGAAGAGATCGGCGTGCGTGGCGTTCATGCCGTGCGTTGCGCCTTTCATCGTGATGCGCTGCGCGAAGTCGATCCACTCGTCGAGCGCCTCGACGTTGTTGCGGAACATCAGCGGGCTGCGCTGGCCGTCGATCAGCAGCGTGCGGCACTTGATGTCCGCAGCGGGGCGGCGCACGTAGGCGGGCAGCGGATCGATCAGTTGCTTGGGCAGCGTCGTGGCGTTGGCGATGGCCATCTCGCGGAACGCGTGCGGGCTCTTGCGCCAGGCGCCGGGCATGCTCACCGAATCCACGAACAGCTCGAGCCCGGCTTCCAGCTCGCCGCGCTCGATGAGATCGGCCGCGCGCGTGCGCAACGCGTTGGTGGCGGGGGGCAGCACGTCTTCGTCGTCTTCGAGGCGGCGCAGCGGGCCGCCAGGATCGGCGAGCACGAGCGTGCGCACGAGGCGCGGATAGCGGCGCGCAAGGTGATACGCGATCGAGCCGCCGCGCGAATGCCCCACCAGATGCACCGACTCGAGCCCCATCGCAGTGATGAAGTCGGCCAGTTCATGCAGATGGCTTTCCCAGCCGAATTCGCCCTGGATGCAGGCATCGGCGGCCGGCCAGTAATGGCTCAGGCTCGGGGCGATACAACGGAAATCGTCCGCGAGACCGTCCAGCTGCGGCGCCCAGTAGCGGTAGTCGCACAGCGAGCCGTGCACGAACAGGAGCGGCTCACCTGCCCCCCGTTCGAGGTACGGCAGAACGACGCCCGAATCCAGCGTCGCGAACGACAGATCGGGTGGGGCAAGTAGGGACGGGTCGATGCGTTGATTCACGGAGATCACTCCAGTCGCGGAGATGACACTTTGCCGCATGGCAACGCTTAAGGGAAACGCAATAAATTGAACGTTGCTATCAGGTTTTCTGATTGAAATAAGAATGAAAGCTTGTGCTGCTGATACGGCGGCCAAGCCCGAGCCCGCCGCGGTGGGACGCTGGTAGACTCCGGCCGGCATTCAGCCACATCCCATCGGAGTTCATTCATGCGCCGAAACCTGCTTCGCGTCTGTCTTGCCGCTGCCACGTGCCTGCTTGGCGCTTGCTCTGCCGCGAATTCCACGACCCCGTCCACGGTGGGCGCCGATCGCGACGCACATGGATGCATCGGTTCCGCGGGCTATTCGTGGTGTGAACACACGCAGCGCTGCGAACGCCCGTGGGAGCTCGCGAAGCAGCAAGGCTTTGCTTCATCAGAGGCGAACTTCGCGCAATACTGCGCGAGCGGAACGGCTAACTGATACCAGCCTCGAAGCGCGCAGCATGCATGTGCTTCAAACCGTGCCACAGCGCATGAATTAATAAGGAATCCATACAACATGGAGCGGATCATCTTTATTCGTCAGACATTTGGTAATGCGGCATGCATCGGGCACGGTGACGTCCCACGCTAGCGAGTGCCCTATGCCGGCCTCGCGACGAAGCATTTCTCTGCATGAATTCTGGCGCCTTTCGCACCGACGTTGCGCAAAGCCACGTGCCGCGAGCGAACTTTTCCTTTTTCGAAAACGTTTGCGCCAGGGGTATCAAGCTGCGTCCGATGCGAGCCGAAAACGTCCCTATAGGCATGAGGTTTCGAAAAGGGGCAAACGTGAAGCACGTCGTGTTCTTGATGGCCGTGATGGCGATGGCAGGGTGCGCGCAATTGCACCCGGCCGATACGGCAAACGCTGAAAAGCCGGCCGCGCCGACCGCGGTGATGCGGTTCGATATTCCGGCCGACGCGCTCGGCGCACGCGATCCACAACTCGCCACGGTGCTTGCGAAGGCGGGGGCGCTGGCCGCTGCGCAGAAGCAGCCGACGGTGATCCGGGTGACTGCGCTCGGCCAGGATCTGCGCTATCTGAACGAGGCGATCTGGAAAGGGGTGCCACCACGGCAGTCACTGAAGCCAGCGCTCGAGAATGTCACGGCCGGCGCGAACCAGACATACAGCGTGTCGATCGAACCGCTGCAATCGGGGGACTGACGCGATGCGCCCGACTATTCTCGCCGCGGCCGCGCCGTTACTGGTCCTGCTCGTCTCCTGCAGTGCGTGGGCGGGCCAGCCCAGCGCCGTCGCCGTGGTGTCGGATACCGACGCGTCTCGCGTCTATCCGCCGTTGCCCACGCTCGCCATGCTGCCGCCATCGAACGGCGACGACGACGAACTCCCTGCCTCGCATTCCGCCTCGCGCAAGAAGAAGGCGCGCCAGCACGACTGCCATTGCGCCATGCCGACTCCCAGACTCGTGGTGTCCGACGCGTCGCGCGTCTACCTCAAGGACATCGAACGGCAACTCGATGTTGCGTTGGCGCACTAACCCCCGCATTGGAGGCCAGAACGATGGTTCAGCAGATGTCTCTCGCGCTCCGGTGTTCGAAATTCGGGATCGTGTTTGCGTGGCTTGCCTCGGCCGCGCTCAGTTGCCCGATGGCGCATGCCGCAAACGGCGACGAGTGTTTCGAAAAGGCGGGCGCATACCAGGGCGTCAATCCGCTCGTGCTGCGCGCCGTGGCATGGCGCGAATCGAAGGGTGACGCGGCAGCGATCAACCACAACGCCAATGGCTCGATCGACGTGGGGCAACTGCAAATCAACTCGGTGCATTTTTCCGAGCTCGCGCGCGAGGGCATACCGCATCGCGCGTTGACCGATCCGTGCGTGAACATCTTCGTGGCTGCCTGGCTGCTCAAACAGAAGATGGTGCGCTACGGCAACACGTGGCGCGCCATTGGTGCGTATCACTCGGAGTCGCCGCGAGAACGCGATGCGTACGCGCGGAGCATCCGGGCGATCCTCGTCAGCTGGGGGTTGTTGCCGCCCCAGCAATGACATCCCGGATTTCCCGGTGATCGACCGCAGCCCTGACGTCAAGCCTTCTTGACGTAAGCGTTGCACCACCCCTTCGCGTACACCAGCTTGCCACCGTAGGTCGCGCACGGTCCTGTCGCCGCGCCGGGCTTGCCTGAATACAACTGGCAATTGGCGCAGGTCTGGCCGGCCTGGTAGCGGGCGAACTTCGACTTGTCGACTTTCGTGGCGTCTTCCGTGTATCCGAGCGCCTGTGCTGTGGGGTCGGTCACGGAGAGCAAGGGGGCGTCGGCGCGTGACTCGGTGGACAGCACCGTCGTCGACGCGACAGAAGCGGCAATGATCATGAAACGCCGGCGGGAGACTGGCATGATATGGACTCCTGTGTGTATGGGAGCCGGCGGAACGCAAGACGCATGGCATGCATCGCCCTGGGTCCGCTTACGTTGTGTGCATCCCGTCGGTCCATGGAAGTTCGGTCAGCATGCGCCATACCCACCAGCCACCGGGCCGGAATCGCTGGCGCGAGATAGGCCGCGCAATCGGCCCGCGGGCGATTTTGTCGGCATCGACTTCAATAACACTGGTGCGGGAATCAATATATCACGGCGTGAGATGTGAATGCGCACACCGCGCGCGGGCGCTGTGCGTGCCGGTTTTGGCGGAGCGGTTGACGGCGGCGCCTGACTTGCAGCGCCTGGCAACGACCCTGCAGGCGGTGAATCAGCCGCGCGCCTGCGCGTCGCGCAGGCCGGCGAGCGACTCGCGCTGATTGCCCTCGGCGTCGAAGTTGCCGGCGTCGAGCCACGTTTCGAACGCGCGTTTCACGCCCGGCCAATCCTTGTCGATGATCGCGAACCACGCGGTGTCGCGGCTGCGCCCCTTGTACACGATGGCCTGCCTGAAGATGCCTTCGAATTGAAAGCCAAGCCGCAGCGCGGTCTTTCGCGAGGGCGCATTGAGACTGTCACATTTCCATTCGTAGCGCCGGTAGCCCAGCTCGTCGAATGCGTAGCGCATCAGCAGATACTGTGCCTCGGTGGAGAGCGCCGTGCGCTTGAGCCGCGGGGAGAAGGTGACGTTGCCGACTTCGATCACGCCATTGGCCGGATCGATGCGCATCAGCGAGAACGTGCCCACGGCCTTGCCGCTCGCCTGGTCGATGATCGCGTAGTGCAGCGGGTCGGCGGACGCCGCCGCGCCCGTGAGGTATGCGCGATACGCCGCGAGGTCCGCGAACGGGCCTATCGTCAGATAGGTCCAGTCGCTGCCGTTGGCGGCCTGGCTGTAGGCGTCGAAAAGGTCGGCGGCATGCCGCTCGACGTCGATGGGCTCGATGCGGCAGCGCGTGCCCTCGATGCTCACGCGGCCGGGCCGCTCGCGCGCCGTCCAGCCGGACAGGGCGTCGCCGATGGGTTGCTCGTATTCGTTCGTTCTGGCTGCCATTCTTCACATGCTCCATTCGCACGGCGCGTGCGCGCGTGCTTGACACGTTAACTCAGGAATGACAGCTACAGTAACCTTGCGCGTGGCACCTTGAAAAGGTCCACGGCGCTGCGAGTCGTTGGAGCCACGCCGCGTGGCGCGGCAGGCTGCACGGCTCGCGGCGCAATTCGGCCTGGAATGCAGCGTGGAGGGCGGCGGGGCGAACTGCGTCGCGAGCATCAGGTTCATTGCGACATGGCACCTGAAGCGGGATGGTCCATGCCCATCGCGTCGTGCTTCTTCATGGTTGAATCCTTGGCCATCTTGTCGTGCGCCATCGCACTGTCCTTGGTCATCTTGTCGTGAGACATGGCGTCTTTGCCCATGGTGTCTTTCTGCATGGTGTCGTTGCCCATCGCGCCGCTTGCCTGCGCGAACGCGGTGCCGGTGCCTGCGCCCAACGTGGCGGCGCTGACGACGATGGCGGCGAAAATGATCTTCTTCATGGCTGTGCTCCTTGGTGGGTGAAAAATGCGGTCCGGCAATTCAGGTCGTCACGAACCGCCGAACCAGTTGTAGCCCTGGTCGACCCAATAGCCGCCGGGGTACGTGTTCGTGACGAAAATTTCGACGATGTGCTTCGGATTCTTGTAGCCGAGCTTGGTCGGCATGCGCAGCTTCATCGGGTAGCCGTATTTCGCGGGCAGGCGCTCGCCGTCGTAGTCGAATGCGAGCAGCGTTTGCGGATGCAGTGCGGTGGCCATATCGATGCTCTCGTAGTAGTCGTCTGCGCAGCGAAAGCCCACGTACTTCGCGCTGGTGTCCGCGCCCACGCGGCGCAGGAAGCCGGCGAACGGCGTGCCGCCCCAGCGCCCGATGGCGCTCCAGCCTTCCACGCAGATATGCCGCGTGATCTGCTCGGCGTGCGGCAGCGCGTAGAGTTCGGGCAGCGTCCACACGCGCTGGCCGGTCACGAGGCCGCTCAGCTTGAGGCGATAGCTGCCGCCATCCACGACAGGCGCTTCGTCGACGCTGTAGAACGCGTTGAACGGAAACGGCCGCGTGATTTGCGCCTCGGTGTAGGTGGGCGCGAGCTGGTGAGGATCGAAGAGCCAGGCCTGCACGCGGTCGTTCAGCCGCGAGACAGCGGTAAGAAACGTGTTGACGGAGGCCTCGTCGGTGATCGAGCAGCCGGTCAGCATCGAAAGGCCGCCGAGCGTGAGCAGGCGCTTGCCGAACAGGCGACGCGAGGGCATGTCGAGCTTTCCAAGTTCGCGCCGTGCATCGGTGAGGATCGCCGCGCGGTCCAGCGTGACGATTTTGCGGTCGTTCGTATTCATCTGGAATCCTTATCGATGATCGAAGGCAAGCTCAATGGCCACGCAGCATGGTGAGGAGCGAGCGTGGCACGAGCGCCACCATCGTGACGTGCACGACCACGAATGCGGCCAGCAGCGACATCGCGCAGAAGTGCACGACGCGAGCGTTGTCATAGCCGCCCATGAGCTCGCGCAGCAGCGGGAACTGCACGGATTTCCAGATCGCGAGACCGGAAAGCACGAGCACGATCAGGTCGGTGATGGCGACCAGATAGGCGAGCTTTTGCACGGCGTTGTAGTGGCGCAGGTCGGCGTGTGACAGGTGGCCGGTGAGCGCGGCGCGCAGGTCGGCGAACACGGCGCGCGGGCTTAGCGGAAAGAACTTCGCGAAGGCGCGCCCGCTCGCGATATTGAGCGCCAGATAGATGAGCCCGTTGAAGACGAGCAGCCACATGGCCGCGAAATGCCATTGCAGCGCGCCGCCCAGCCAGCCCCCGAGCGTGATCGATGTCGGGATGACGATGTGGGGGAAGACCGGCGAGGCGTCATAGATGCGCCAGCCCGAGAACATCATGATGAGCGCTGCGAATGCGTTGAGCCAGTGTGTCACGCGCAGCCATAGCGGATGGATCGGGCGCGCCCCGTGCACGAGCGGCTGGCTCGCAGGCGGCTGGGCGGTTGTGGTTTCCATCGCGGACTCCTCGTGACGTGCTGGTAACGGTGAATTCGTCGAGGGCCGAACTGCGGTTACAGCAGAGCGCGAAAATTTGCATGAAGCGCGCTCAATTGCGCGCGCTGTGAAAAATTTCATGCGGTGTGTAACCGCGCGCGCGATGCAGACGAATAGCTTCCAGGGAGCCCCACGCCGTGCAGCGCACGGCAAGCGCGGGCAAGTTCAGGAATGGGGAGCAAAAGCGTGGGCTGGGCGAACACAGCGGCGGGTTGGATGGATACGGGCGAGCGCGCCGCGCGCGGCGGCGGCGCGGTCGCTATTGCGGTGCGGGACGCCATGGGCTACGCTCACGCGATCGCGCCCGTATTCGGAGCCGGCGGCGTCGCCGAACCCGGCGATGCCGCGCGCAAGCCTGTTGCAAGCTTCGGCGCGGGTGTGGAAGTCGGCGCGGGCACCGGCACGGGTGCAGGCGCGCCATCCGATCGTCGCGACAACACAGGACGCCCTTTGCATCCCGCGGAAATCCGTCTCAAAGCGCTGTTCCTCGCCGGCCTGGAAGGCGACGCCGACGCGTACCGCCTGTTCCTTCAGGAACTGACGCGGCATTTGCGCGGTTTTCTGCGCAGGCGCATTCCGCAATTGCACGACGACGTGGAAGACCTCGTGCAGGAGATCCTGCTCGCGGTGCACAACGCGCGTCACACGTGGCGCCCCGAAGAACCGCTGACCGCCTGGGTGCACGCCATCGCCCGCTACAAACTGATGGACTTCTTTCGCTCGCGCTCCCGTCGCGAATCGCTGAACGACCCGCTCGACGATCACACCGACCTGTTCGCCACCCCCGACGACGAGCCGGCCCAGGCCCGCCGCGACATCGGCAAGCTGCTCGACCAGTTGCCGGACAAGCAGCGCCTGCCCATTGTTCATGTGAAGCTTGAGGGACGCTCGGTGGTGGAGGCCGCGCAACTCACGGGGCTTTCGGAGTCGGCCGTGAAGGTGGGCATCCACCGCGGCCTGAAGGCGCTCGCCGCGCGTATTCGGGGGGCGCAATGAAAACCGACGACCTCATCAACCTGCTTTCCACCGGCGTCACGCGCGTGGACCGCAAGGCGGTCTTGCGCCGTTTCGCGCGTGCGCTGCCGCTCGGGCTCGCCGGGTCGCTCGTGATCGTCGCGCTGGTGTTCGGCGTGCGGCCCGATCTCATGAGCGTCGCGCAGACGCCGATCTTCTGGGCGAAGCTCGCCTTCCCGGTTGCCGTGGCGCTCACCGCCGCGCGGGTCGTGAGTAGGCTCGGGCGCCCGGGCGTGCGCGGCGGCTATGCGTGGGCGCTGGTTGCCCTGCCGTTCGTGGGCGTGTGGCTGGCGGGCTGGCTCACGCTGGGCGCGGCCGCGCCGGCCGAGCGCGTGCCGCTCATGCTCGGCGAGTCGTGGCGCACTTGCCCGTTCAACATCCTGCTGCTTTCGGTGCCCACGTTCGCGGCGGTGTTCTGGGCCGCGCGGGGCTTCGCGCCCACTAGCCCGCGTCTGGCGGGCGCCGCCGCGGGCCTCTTTGCGAGCTCGCTGGCCACCATCGCGTACTGCGTGCACTGCCCGGAGATGAGCCCGGCGTTCTGGAGCATCTGGTATGCGCTCGGCATGTTGTTGCCGGCCGCGATAGGCGCGTGGCTCGGGCCGCGGCTGTTGCGCTGGTAATTGCGCGGGTGGTTTGCGTCAGGCGCGTGTCGCGCGCGAGCGGCTGCGCCCTGCAATGGCAAAGAAGCGGCCAACGCGTTCGAATTCGAGATCAGAAACAGAAAAAGCGCCGCTTGACTGAAGCGGCGCTTTTGCACGTACGGGAAAGTCTCGTCTCCACGCGCAGCACGAGAATGGCCGCGCACAGGACGGCGAGCATGACGCTCTGCGGCTTATGTCTTGCAGTATTTATTCAGCATGACATATCGTTTTGACTATTTGCGAAGAATCAGAAGTGGCGCGATTCTCCACACGCCTTCAAACCGCGCCGCTCTCCCGCAACGCGCGAACGCTTGCCTCGTCATAGCCAAGCTCATGCAGAATCGCATCGGTGTGCTCGCCCAGCGCGGGCACGGGGTCCATGCGCGGGTTATCGGCGAGTGTCGCGCCTGGCGGCAGCAGCGCGGGAATCTCGCCAGCGGGCGTGCCCACGCGCGTCCAGCGCTCGCGTGCGGCGAGCTGTTCGTGTGCCCACACCGCCTGCATGTCGTTGATACGCGCGTTCGCGATCTTCGCGGCCTCGAGGCGCTCGATCACATCGCCCGCGGTGAGGCCACCAAACGCTTCTTCGATGAGCTTGCCAAGCTCCGCGCGATGCGCCACGCGCCGGCTATTCGAGCAGAAGCGCTCGTCCTCGGCCAGCGCCGGCTGGCGCATGACGGTTTCGCAGAAGCTCTTCCATTCGCGCTCGTTCTGCAGGCCGAGCATGACGGACTTGCCGTCGCCGGCCTTGAACGGGCCGTAGGGATAGATCGTCGCGTGCGCCGCGCCATTGCGCTGCGGGGGTGTCTGGCCGTCGATCGCATAGTAAAGCGGGTAGCTCATCCACTCGACCATGCTCTCCAGCATCGAAACGTCGATGCGGCGCCCGCGCCCCGTCTTGCCGCGCTCGATGAGCGCCGCGAGGATGCTCGAATACGCGTACATGCCCGCAGAAATATCGGCGATCGAGCAGCCGGCCTTGGCCGGTTCGTCGGGCGAGCCCGTGATGCTGAGAAAGCCCGACTCGCTCTGGATCAGCAGGTCATAGGCCTTCTTGTCGCGATACGGGCCGTCGCTGCCATAGCCGGAGATATCGCAGACGATCAGGCGCGGGTAGCGCTCGCGCAGCGTCTCGTAGTCGAGCCCGAGGCGTTGCGTGGCGCCGGGCGCGAGATTCTGCACGAACACGTCGGCGTCGGCGAGCAGCGCGTGCACGATCTCCAGGGCTTCGGCGCGCTTCACGTCGAGCGTGAGGCTCTCCTTCGAGCGGTTCGTCCAGACGAAATGCGAAGCGAGACCGTGCACGCGCTCGTCATAGCCGCGCGCGAAGTCGCCCGCGCCGGGGCGTTCGACCTTGATGACGCGCGCGCCCAGATCGGCGAGCTGGCGCGTGCAGAAGGGCGCCGCGATCGCATGTTCGAACGTGACGACCTTGATGCCTTCGAGAGGACGCATGGCAGGTTCCCTGGTGCAATCAGAATGAACGCGGCAGGCCGAGAATGTGCTCGGCGACGTACGAGAGAATCAGGTTCGTCGAGATCGGCGCGACCTGGTAGAGGCGCGTCTCGCGGAACTTGCGCTCCACATCGTACTCGCAGGCAAATCCAAAGCCGCCGTGGAATTGCAGACAGGCGTTCGCAGCCTCCCACGAGGCGTCCGCCGCGAGCAGCTTGGCCATGTTCGCCTGCGCGCCGCAGGGCTCGTGGGCGTCGAAGCGGCGGGCCGCTTCAAAGCGCATCAGGTTCGCGGCTTCCACGTTGATGAACGCGCGCGCGATGGGGAACTGCACGCCCTGGTTCTGGCCGATCGGGCGGCCAAATACCTGCCGCTCCTTGACATATTTCGAGACCTTGTCCACGAACCAGTAGCCATCGCCGATGCATTCCGCGGCAATCAGCGTGCGCTCGGCATTCAGCCCGTCGAGGATGTACTTGAAGCCCTTGCCTTCTTCGCCGATCAGATTTTCCGCCGGAATTTCGAGGTTGTCGAAGAAGAGCTCGTTGGTCTCGTGATTGACCATGTTCAGGATCGGCTGCACAGTCAGACCCTTGCCGATTGCTTCATGCAGATCGACCATGAAGATCGACATGCCTTCGCTCTTCTTCGTCACGTCCGAGAGCGGCGTGGTGCGCGCGAGCAGGATCATGAGGTCGGAGTGCTGCACGCGCGAGATCCAGACCTTCTGGCCGTTGATCACGTAGCGGTCGCCTTTGCGCACGGCCGTGGTCTTGATCTTCGTGGTGTCGGTGCCGGTGGTGGGCTCGGTCACGCCCATCGACTGCAGGCGCAGCTCGCCGCTCGCGATCTTTGGCAGATATTTGCGCTTCTGCTCGGCCGAGCCGTGGCGCAGCAGCGTGCCCATGTTGTACATCTGGCCGTGGCAGGCGCCGGAGTTGCCGCCGCTGCGGTTGATCTCTTCCATGATGACCGAGGCCTCGGTGAGGCCGAGACCCGAGCCGCCGTATTCCTGGGGAATCAGCGCGGCCAGCCAGCCCGCTTTCGTGAGCGCGTCGACGAAGGCTTCGGGGTAGCCCCGCTCTTCGTCGATCTTGCGGAAATACTCGCCCGGAAACTGGCTGCACAGATCGCGCACGGCTTCGCGGATGTCCTGGTATTGATCGGTAGCGTCGTTCATTGCGTGTTTCCTGGTGGATTCGTCCAGATGGTCCGGTGGTTCAGGCGAGCACGGCGCGGGCCGACATGGTCAGCCAGCCTTCGTGATCTTTCGCCCAGAGTTCGACGGCCTGGCCGTCCGCGGCACGGCGGCCGCAGACGGTGAAGGGGTGGCCGAGAAAGGTCGGGCGCACCGCCTTGAAGCTGTACTCGCGCACGACGGCTTCGGGCGCGAAGCGCGCCACCGTGTCGAGCAGCAGCGTGGCGATCAGCGGCCCGTGCACGACGAGGTCCGGATAGCCTTCGACGTTGCGTGCGTAGTCGCGGTCGTAATGAATGCGATGGCCGTTGAAGGTGAGCGCCGAATAGCGGAACAGCAGCGCCTCGGTGGGCGCGATCTCGCGCTGCCAGTCGGCATCGGCCGGCGCCGGTGTGGGCAAGGGCCGCGGCTGACCGGGCTGCGCGGGCTCGCGATAGACGATGTCCTGCTCTTCGCGGATCGCGGTCACGCCGCCGACCTGAATATCGTGCTCGACGGTGACGAACGCGAGACGTCCGCTGCGGCCCTCCTTGTGCTCGACCGAGAGCACGCGCGAGACACGCGCGGCCTGCGCGCCTATCGTGAGCGGCGCGTTGAACGTCATGCGCCCGCCTGCCGCCATGCGCCGCGGCAGACCCAGATCGGGAAGGAAGCCGCCCTTTTGCGGATGCCCGTCGGCGCCCAGACCGGCTTGCGGCGCGGTGGTCCAGAAGTAGAGCCAGTGCCAGATCGGGGGAAGCGCGTCGCCCAGACCCGGCGTGCGGCTGCTGTCGAGCGTAGCGGCCAGCGCGGCGGCGGGGGCGGGGGCTATGAGGTCGGTGACCGTCTGGACCGGCTGTATGAGCGGTTCAGCCAGGGGGGTGTTCATCGCCGTCTCCAGTGCTGGTTTCGCCAACACTTTGCTATAGGGGAATGAGGCGACTGTATGCGAATGTTCCGGAGCGCGGAAATACGGATTGAATGTACCGGTCATAAGGGTATCCTATGACCCTCGCATTGAAAGGATCGCAAGGGCCGCGCGCATGGACGTTCGTCAGCTTCGTTACTTCGTGAACATCGTCGATTACGGCAGTCTCGGCAAGGCCGCGGAAAAGCTCTACGTGGCGCAGCCGTCGCTCAGCCAGCAGATAGCGAAGCTGGAAGACGACCTCGGTGTGCCGCTGCTCGTGCGCAGCCCGCAGGGCGTGAAGCCCACCGCCGCGGGCCAGGCGCTATACCGTCACGCGCGCCTCGTGCTGCATCAGATGGAGCAATTGCGCCAGGAGGTGCGCGAGGGCGTGGGCGCGGAATCGGGCACGGTCGCCATCGGCTTGCCCACGACCATGGCCTCGGTGCTGGCGATGCCGGTCTTCGAGCGCGTGCGCGAGCGCTATCCGGGCATCCGCCTGCAATTCTTCGAGAGCATGAGCGGCTACCTGAACGAACTGCTCGCGAACGGCCGTCTCGATCTCGCGATCCTGTTTCGCGACACGGCCACGCCCGGCATCTCGGCGCAGCCCGTGCTCGACGAAGAGCTTTGCGTGCTCGGCGAGCCGGGGCTGCCGGCGCGCGCGCGTACCTGCCCGCTGGCGGCGCTCGCCGATGTGCCGCTGGTGGCGCCCGGCGTGGCCAACGGGCTGCGCCTGTTGCTCGAAAGAACCTTCGCGCGCGAGCAGGTGCCGTTGAACATCGTCGCGGACGTGGACTCGTTGCCCATGCTGCTCTCGGTCGCGCAATCGGGCGCGGCGTGCACGATCCTGCCGGCATCGGCGCTAGCGTTGCGCGCACAGGCCGAGCGGCCCAGGATGCGGCGCATCGTCGAACCGGTGATCAGGCGTCCGGCGAGCATCTGCTGGCCGAATGCATTGCCGGTGAGTTCCGCTTCGCTTGCCGTGCGGCGCACGCTGTGCGAGCTGATCGAGGAGCTTTGCGCGAGCGGTGTCTGGACAGGAATTGAACTGCGGGAGGCGGGGATGGCGGCGGGGTGATGCGTGGCATCGAGAAAGACGCCACGCATGGGTCTGCCATGAGGCCAGTCCAGGATGGCGCTGGCCTCACGCACTATCTTAGTGCTTGATATCGGCTTGCTTGGGCTTGGGCGGCGATACGACCTTCGCGTACTGGAATGCCGGCGTGGCCTTGATCGCTTCCTTGGTTGCACCCGGCAGATACAGATTGCCGTTGCGCACGTCGAGCGAGGCGATCGGCACGGCCACGTCGTGCGCGGCGACGCCGAGGAAGCCGCCCGCCGAGACGATGGCGGCCGAGACGGTGCCGTCCGGCGCGATGATCAGGTCGCGCACCGTGCCCACCTTGGCGTTGTCGTCGTTATAGACGGCCTTGCCGAGCACGCTCTTCTTCACGCTCCAGCCTTCGAGCAGCGCCTGCGATTGCTCGACCGTCACGCTCAGCGGCTGCGCGCCGGCGACCTGGGCTTGCGCGCCTGCGCTTGCCACGCTTGCGGCCAGAACGGCGGCCGCCAACATCGTCATGCGGAAAGACATTTACTGTGCTCCTGATTCAAGGTTCTACTTCAAATTCAATCGGCCGCAGGGACCGCGCGAAAAAACTCGAATTGCCATACTAGCGGGATTGAGAAATGGCTGCGCGTAAGTTGCATGCGGGTTTGATGCGCTGACAGGAGGCCGCATTTCCAGCGCATTGGCGTGGGAGCGATCGTTCCGCTGCTGGAGCGGCGCGAGGTGAGCCGCTATATGGTGGAGGAGGGCGAAGCCTGAAGCCGCGATGGCCATCAGGTTTTCATCATGCCGCCCTCGAGGCGCTGAGCGCGCCCGAGCGCCCGCCGCCGCGCGAGGGCGGCAAGACCGTGGCGTGGCGCTCAGGGAAGGCGCGTGCGGGTGACGTCGACCATCGGCGCGACATCGAGGACCGGCGTGACAGGGGCCACCTCCCCGCCCGCTTCGTCCGCATCGAATGCGAGCGCTGGCGGCCGCCTTTTCGCGCGCCGCGCGCTCTTCCAGATCATCAGCAGGTGATAGTAGAGCCGCGGGCTCAAGCCGAACCGGTACGCGTGCAGATTCCCGAGCGCGAGGTGCAAGCCGGCGCGCGCCTTGTCGTTGCGCGCATAGAGCGACACCACGATGGGCACGAAGCGGCGCATCGCGAGCTTGCGCGCGGGCTCGAGCGCGGGCGGCAGCTTCAGCCCCTGGAGGAAGCTCCAGGCGGCGAGCGACGACGCACTCGTCGTATTGCGCGTCGACTGGGATACCGAGACATCGGTTTTCCGGTAATAGGAGACATGTTCGTCGATGTAGCAGACCCCCCGCGCCGCCAGGCACAGGCGCACGCCGAAGACGTAATCGCAGCACACGGCATGCTGCTCGTCGTAGCTGATCTGCTTGACGAGCGCGGCATCGGCGAGCCAGCCGTTGTTCGGGAACATCTGCACGATGCCGGTGCGTCCAGGCAGGGCCTGCAGCCCCGCCGCCGCCGGCGTGCGGTGATAGGCGTGGTTCATGCGCTGGCTCGACGCGTAATCCACGCTCCCGTCGTGGTCGACTTCGTATTGATTGCCGAACGCCGCCTGAATCTCCGGATGGCGCTCCCATTGCGCGAGCAGGCGCTCGATGCAGTGCCCGGCGAGGTAGTCGTCGTCGTGGATCAGCAGGATCTTGTCGCCGGTTGCGCGCGCAAAGAGGCTCGCGACATTGCGTGCCTGACCGAGCGCGGGCGTATTGCGCCGATAAGTGATGCGCTCGTCATTGCCGTACCGCGCGGCGACCAGGCGTTCGGTCTGCTCGTCCGGCGAATCGTCGCCAATCACGATTTCGATGTTCGTGTGCGTCTGCGCAAGACACGATTCGATGCAGCCGATCAGCAGATCCGGACGCTTGTACGTGGGCAGACAAATCGAAACTTTGGTTTTTATCGTCATGGGCCTACCCCTTGTTCCTGAGGGACGATGAAGAGGTTCGCATTGCGAACGCCAATCAACTGGCATGACGGTAAGGGATCAAAACTCAAAAGAAATGGAAAATAAATCGCAAGCCGGGGTAATGCGGGAAAACGCGTATCTGGCGGGAATTACGCGCGAATCGTACGAAGATTCGAAAAGAAAATCGCGGTTGCGTCAGCAAGCGCTGTACCTTGCGGCTTGCCGACGGGGCGCTTGCCCGGAAAGCGGTGTCCAGTGGGCTTCTCGCCCTGAATTCGAGTAGCCCGGCGCGGCGGCGCGCGGCGCCTGGAAACCGCACAGAAGGGGTCGCATCTCGATAGCTCGCGTGGTTTTCCGGCGCGGCCCGATTATTTTCTGAATGGCGGCGCCATATATTGCGCTTTTCCCTTTCCGAAATGGCGAAATACACGCCATTCACGTCAGGCTCATTTTGTCGAAGCCGGTTCCGGCCAGTGGCCGTGCCGCGGCGATGGCTTCAGTCGATCGGCGCGAAGAGAAAATAATTCTTTGGCCGCCGAGTGCCGGCCGCAATTATGGAACCCCTTTCTACGGACCGCCGCGTAGCATGGTGCCCCATTCAATCAGCAACAGAACGACGGACAATGGGCGACAAACTGCACTATTTCGACTACGCGGCCACGACGCCGGCCGACCCGCGCGTGATCGCGTCGATGTGCGAATGCCTCGGCATCGAGGGCGCATTCGGCAATCCCGCTTCCAGCTCGCACGCGGCGGGCACGAAGGCACGCGGCCTCGTGGAGCAGGCGCGTGCGCAGGTCGCGGCGCTGATCGGCGCCGGGGCCGATGAAATCGTCTGGACCTCGGGCGCCACCGAATCGAACAACCTCGCCCTGAAGGGCTACGCCGACGCGGCCACGGACAAGCGCCATCTGGTCACGAGCTGCCTCGAGCACAAGGCGATTCTCGACACCATGGCGAGCCTCGAAGCGCGCGGCATGACGGTCACTTACGTGCGTCCGTCGGCCGATGGCAGCATCGGCGTGGAGGCCGTCAAGGCGGCCTTGCGCAGCGACACCGGCCTCGTCTCGCTCATGCTCGTGAACAACGAGATCGGCACGCTCACGGACATCGCCGCCATCGCGCCGCTCGTGCATGCCGCGGGCGCACTGCTGCACGTGGACGCGGCACAGGCGCTCGGCAAGACGCCCATCGACGTGAAGGCGATGGGCATCGACTTGCTGTCGATGTCGGCGCACAAGGTTTATGGGCCCAAGGGCATTGGCGCGCTCTATGTGCGCCGCGAGGTGGCCGCGCGCATCGCACCGCAGATGCACGGCGGCGGCCATGAGCGGGGGCTGCGCTCTGGCACGCTCGCCACGCACCAGATCGTGGGCATGGGCACGGCCTGCGCACTGGCCGTGTCCGGGATGGAGGCCGATACGCAGCGCATCGCGCGTCTCGCCGAGCGTCTGCTCGATGGCGTGCGCGACCTCGAAGGTGTGACCCAGAATGCGCGCACGGCGCGCAGGATCGTGCACACGCTGAGCCTCACGATCGGCTTGCCCGGCTTCTTCCCGTTCATGCTGGCCGCGGATCTGGCCGTATCGTCCACCTCGGCGTGCAATTCGGCCTCGGGTGCGCCTTCGCACGTGCTGAGCGCGCTCGGGCTCGACGCCGAGGCGGCCAGCCGCACGCTGCGCTTCAGCATCGGCCGCTATACGACGCAGGAAGATGTCGATCGCGCGATCGAGTGCATACGCACGGTCGTCGCGCAATGCGCACCCGTTGCAGCCTGCGCGCGCGAAGCGTGAGCGGCGCATAACGCGTATGCCAGTCTCACTCGAAGTCTGCGTCGACAGCGTGGATGGGCTCGAAGCCGCCGTCGCTGGCGGCGCGGATCGCATCGAACTGTGCTCCGCGCTCGAGCTCGGCGGGCTCACGCCCACGCCGGGGCTGATCGCGGCGGCGGCGCGCGCGCCCGTTCCGGTCTACGCAATGATCCGGCCGCATGCGCGTTCGTTCGAATGGTCGAGCGCCGACGCGGCGGCGATGCTCGCCGATATCGACGCGGTGCGCGCGGCGGGCCTCGCAGGCGTGGCGCTCGGCGCGGCGCTGCCTGACGGCAATCTCGACGTCGCGCTGCTGCGTACGTTGTGCGAGCGTGCGCGCGAAGGCCATGGACTCGGCACCACGCTGCATCGTGTGTTCGACCTCGTGCCGGACCCGGCGCGCGCGCTCGAAGAAGCGGTCGCGCTCGAGTTCGAGCGCATTCTCACCTCGGGCGGCGCGGCGCGCGCGGTGGATGGACTGGCTGTGCTCGCCGATCTCGCGCGCCGCTCGGCGGGGCGCATCGCCATCATGCCCGGCAGTGGCGTGGCCGCCGATAACGTCGCCCGCATCGTCGAGGCGACGGGCGCCACGCAAGTGCACGCATCGTGCCGCGAAGCGCTCGCGCAATACGATGGCAAGGGCGTCGAGCTCGGCTTCTTTCCGGCGCATCCGGGCCGCACTTCGCAGCGCCTCGTGCAAGCGTTCAAAGAGGCGCTTGCTTCAATGGGCTGAAGTCAAACGACTGAACGCCGCTACGAAATCGGCTTCGAATCTGGCGTGGGATTGCCCAGATCGTCGGTCGGCAGCCGTTGCTGATCGAACGCAGCCACGTAGAGCGCCCACTGCGGCGTACCCAGATCCACGAGTAAAGCACCGTCCTGCCAGATGTCATTGTGGTCGTTGCTGTCGTCGCCGGGACGGTGAATGAACTCGCCCGTGGACCCCTGGTTCATGTGCACGTCGTGGATGCCGTTGCCTTCGCTATAGAAGCGGCCGAACACGTAGACATCGAAGTTCGATTGCTTCGCGCGCACCAGCAGGCGCTGCAGCGTGGCGACCGGCTCGACGGCGTCCGAGCCGTCCATGACGTCGCTGTCGCGCCAGGCGCCGGTATTGGCGAGGAAGTCGCTGCGCTGGAAGTCGAGCGCGGGCAGCGCCGCTTGCCCGGTCAGGTCGTGGGAGCCCGGCGCCGCGCTCTGGAGCGTCGCGAGCACGGGGTGGCTGAAGTCGAACGGCAGCCTGTACTTCAGCAAGTCGTCGGCGTCGGTGGTGCCGACGTTCACCGCAATGTCCCATTGCGCACCCGCGACCGAAAGGCCAAAGTGCAGGTGATACTGCACTTCATGGGGCCGTTGCGTGGGCTTGAGTTGCGGCGTCGTTACGATCTTGCCTTTCGCGTAGCCGTAGGGAAGCGTCATCTCGGGCATCTCCTGGAATCGCTTGTCGCTTGCAGCGGGGCCGCCCATCATAGGACGACTGCGTGACAGTTGTGCTGCGCGGCTTTTGGCACGGGCAGGGGCGCGGCCTGCGCAGTCGGCGTTATGCGGCCCCTTGCGCGGCCCATTCCACGAGCGTGGCCACGGTATTCATGTTGCGCGCCGTGCCGTCCTTCGCCGCGGGAATCTTGAGCTTCGAACGCCCGATGCCGTCCTTGTAGTACACGTAGATTTCGCGCGCGCTGAGCGCAATGGTCTCCGTGCCCTGGCCGCCGACTGTCGTGAGCGCGTCGGCGCTCGGGGCGGTGTCCAGAAAGAGCGCGAGCGTGCGCTCGGGCGGCGCGCTCGCGAACGGATTGGCCGCGAGCACGGCGGCCATCTCTTGCGCGCTGCGCAACAGCACGCCGACCGGTTTGCCCGCGTATTCTTCAAGGCTGCGTTCGAGCCGCGTCTTGACGCTCGCTGCCGCGAGCCGGCTCTGAAAGACCACGTTACCGCTCGCGATATAGGTGCGCACGCCGGTAAAGCCGAGCGCTTCGCACATCGCACGCAGTTCGGTCATGGGAAGTTTGCCAGTGCCGCCGACGTTCACGGCACGCAGGAGAGCGATGTAGGTAGGCATGGGGGGATGATACTGCGCATCGGGCATCGGGCATCGGGCATCGGGCATCGGGCATCGGGCATCGGGCATCGGGCGAAGCGCTGGGCGCATCCAGCGCCGCTGCGACGCGCGGCGGTATCATCGAAGCGATGGGACGCGCCATCCCGGCGCGCCAGCGGACCAACGAGCGAATACGCATGAAGACGCTGCTGATCGTCTATCACACGATGACCGGTGGAACGCAGCAAATGGCTGAGGCCGCCGCTGCCGCCGCACGCGAGCAATCCGGCGTGGCGGTGAAGCTGCAGCGCGCGGACGCCACGCAGCCCGAAGACGTGCTGGCCGCCGACGGCTATCTGTTCGCGACGCCGGAGAATCTCGCGGCCATGTCCGGCCTGATGAAAGACTTCTTCGACCGCAGCTACTACGCGGCGCTCGACCGCGTGAACGGCCGCCCTTACGCGGTCATGATCTGCGCGGGCAGCGACGGGCAGAACGCCTTGCGCCAGATCGACCGTATCGCCACGGGCTGGCGGCTGAAGGCGGTGGCGCAGGGCGTGATCGTCTGCACGCATGCGCAGACGCCCGAGCGCATTCTCGCGCCCAAGACCATTGGCGCCGACGATCTCGAACGCTGCGCGGAACTGGGTGCCGGACTCGCCGCCGGGCTCGCGCTCGGGGTCTTCTGAAGCGCGCATGCCGCTGCGCCCGTAAAACTGAGATGGGGTCCCGCGCCTGCCTTTCATAATGCTCGGCTCACGCATTAAACGCAGGATGACGAATTTAATGAGATCGAGCTTGAGATTGCGTCGGCATGGCGCGATAGGGGGCGTGTTGCTGGGCGTTGGCGGGCTTTTGTCGGGTTGCACGCTCGTTGGGGGCCCGGACTTGTCTGCCTTCACGACGTACTGCCGGACAGTGAGCGCGGGGTATTACTGCGTGCGGCCGGGCGATACGCTCGATAGCATCGCGCAGGGGTTTGGACAGAAGCCACAAGACGTCGCGCGCTGGAACGATGTCTCGCCCGGCACGCTGCTGCTCGTGGGCCAGATGTTGCGCATGGCGCCGCCCGATGCCCCGTCACACCAGGCAAACGAGCCGCATGCGGCTGCTCCCCACGCTGCCGGCACGGTAAGCGCCATGCGCGCCGCTGCGTCGGCGCAATTCGTGTGGCCGGTCAGCGGCGTGGTCATCCGCGAGTTCGGCGAGGACGGCGCGCGCGGCATCGAGATCGCCGGGCGCGCGGGCATGCCCATCAAGGCCGCCGCCGCGGGCCGCGTCGTCTACGCGGGCGACAGCATCAAGACCTATGGCCTCATGGTCATCATCAAGCACGAAGACGGTTTCGTGACGGCTTACGGCAACAACCGGCGGCTGCTCGTTCGTGAGGGCGATGCCGTGCAGCGCGGTGCCCCCATCGCCGAAATGGGCACGCAAAGCAACGGCGAGGCGCTGCTTCAGTTCGAGATGCGCGAAGGCAATCAGGCGGTGGATCCATTGGCACATCTGCCGGCGGACTCCGGACCGGTCATTGAGTAAGCCGAGGCAGGGCTGCGGGGATACGGATGTCACGTCGAAGCATGGCTTCGGCGTGGGCAGATTGCCTGGGAATCCGTAATAACAGAGCAATATCAAAGTGCGATCCGCCGCTGACGCCGTGTTGCGCGAGTTCGGCGGCTAGACTGGCACCGTGTGGAGCAGGCCGGAGCGAACCTGATCGCAGGTCCGGGAGGTTAGCGAACGCTTTATCGATCGCGTGCCGAGCACCGCCCGATGCGCGGGCGGCCCCGACCTTACGCCACGCTCTCGCCGGCGCGCGCGACGCGGTTGCGGCCGGCGCGCTTGGCCGCGTAGAGCGCCGCGTCGGCGGCGGCAATCAGCGCATGGGGCGCGGCGCTCGCAGCCGGGCCGCCTGCAACGCCTGGCGTGCCTTGACCGCCCGGGCCGCTCGTGGCGCAGCCGGCGCTCACGGTGACCCGGCCCGCCGCCACGGGCGCGGGAATGGCGAGCTGCGCGACCGCCGCGCGGGCGCGCTCCGCCACGGCGCAGGCTTCGTCGGCGTGGGTGCCGGGCAGGACCAGCGCGAACTCTTCGCCGCCATAGCGCGCGACGAAGTCGCCGGGCCGCAGCGTGAGCGCGAGCGCCTCGGCCACCGCGGCGAGGCACGCATCGCCGTGCAGATGGCCGTAGGCGTCGTTGTAGAGCTTGAAGTGATCGACGTCGATCATCACGAGCGAAAGCGGCTGCGCACCGCGCGCGGCGCGCTCGAATGCCCGGTGGAACTGCTCGTCGAAATAGCTGCGGTTGTAGACGCGCGTGAGCGCATCGTGCGCCGATGTCTGGATCAGCGAAGCATGCGCTTCCGACAACTGCCGGTAGAGCGCCGTGACCTCCCAGACCAGCACGCACACCAGCACGCCGGGCGCGAACATGCTGAACAGGCGCGCGACGTACCAGCCCAGCGTGAAGCGCTCGACGCTCAGCGTATTGAGCGCGGCATCGACGAGCGAGGCGAGCAGCGCCACCGCGATCCACCAGTCGAGCACGAGCCGCAGCCGCCCCTTGAGCACGACGACGGCGATCGCCACGGCGTTGAGCGCGCAGACGACGAGTCCCGTTGCGTTGGCGGTCATGCCGGCCGGTGGCATGGGTGCAGCGGCCGTCCCGCTCGCGTGCCACGGCGCGACGAGATCGACATGAACGACGAACACACCCAGTGCCGCGGCGAGCAGGGCGGGGCCCGCGAGCAGGAGCCAGGCGCGTGCACTGAGGCCCGCAAGGCCCGGATCCGCGGGCGCGTCGTCCGGCGCGCGGCTGCGCACCAGCTCGGCCACGATCACGAGCGCGGGGAAGCCCGCATGCCAGAAGACCCACATCCACGCGGCGCTGTGCGGGCCTGCGCCCAGCATGCCCGCGCGCGTGAACACGCCAGGAAACATCAGTAACTGCAGCGCGACGGCGATGGCGGTGAACGCGTAGGCGCCCCCGAGCGCGCCGAGCATGGGCAGGCGCGTGGCCGCGAAGCGCGCGCCTAGCATGAATGCGGCGATGCACGACGTGGTGAACACGGTGAGCGCGCACATCGGCATGAATGGCCCGATGGCGGGCAGGGCATCGCGTGCGCGCGGCGCGGCGAGCGCAAGCGTCAGCAGGATTGCGAGCGCGCAGAGGCCGGCGAAGATCGCCTGCCTGCGTGTAGCCGGTCCTATCAGCAAGCCGTACATGGGGTCCCGTTGCGTTGGTCGTTGTGCGTTTATTGATTGTGGATGCCGGCCGCGCATGGCTTGCCCCAGGGCCCTGGGCAGTGCGCGTGCAGGCCGAGCGTTTGATAATGAAGGGAGAAGCGTTTGAGCGTCCGTTTGCAAGGCTATTTTGCGCCGATTCGCTTGCCGATGGGGGAGCGAATGACCGGCAAGAAGGGCATCTGATGCATGGCGCGCACGAGCGTTGCGGTTGAGTTTCCTTATCGAGCGCGCTACATTGGGCGCGCGCGTTTCGGCCCGCCAGACAAGCGTTGCGACGCTTGCCCGCTTTTCGTAATTGTTATGTAAGGATACCTGATGGTGCATCGCGCAGCTCGCGACAACCACGAAGCCTATGGGTGGTTCGCCGGCCGTGCGGGCGAGAGCCGGCTTGGCGCGTTTGCGCTGGGGCTCGGTGTTGCGCTCGGCTTGCTCGCATGCGTGCCGGGGCTGCCGCTCGATGCGCGCGCTTGCGCGGCCATGGCGAGCGCGTGCCTCAATATTGGCATCGCCGTGACCGGCACGCGGCTCATCGCTGCGCGCGAGGCGGCTGCACCGTCCGCTCGCGCGCCCTTGTGGAAGACGCTGCTGGGCCTCGCGCGGCTGGCGTTCAGGCGTGATGACGCTGCGCGTGCCGCGCAGGATGGCGACACCAACGAGGCCAGCCAGACCGGCGAGACGCCAAGCCACGACCAGCCCGACCTGCGCGCCCTGTTGCGCGCCTTGCCCTGGCAGCCCTGGGCCGTGCCGTTTATCGCGCTCGTTTCGCTCGGGCTCGCCGCGCTCGCGTGGGCACGGCCCGAACCGGCGCCAGCCGGCACGCAGGCCGCGTTGCTCGTGTTCGTTGCGCTCACGTTCGTGCTCGCGTTCGGCGCGCTCGTCGCGGAACGCTTTCACGCACAACGTAGCGCCGCTTCGCGCGCATCCGCTGCGCTCGTGGGGCTGTTGCGCGTGCTGATCGTCGCGGCATTGGGTGCGGCGGCAGCGGGCGTGTGGTCCTTGCATGGGGAGCCGGCGCCGGAGTGGCTGCCACGCACGATAGCCGTGCTGAGCGGCGCCGTTGCGATCGAACTGGCGATGCGTTCGGCATGGGCATGGCTGGCGGCACCCGTGTCGGGTTCCGCGGGAGCGGACGATGCGTGGTTCCTGCGTAGCGTCGTCGCTGCCGCGTTGCGCCCGCAAGCGCATCCGCTCGCCGCCCTCGATGAGCGATTGCGCGCGCGCTACGGCATCGACTTGCGGCAGAACTGGGCGCTGCAGAGTTTCGTGCGCCTCTTGCCGGGCACGCTCGCGGCCATGATGCTCGCGGGCTGGCTGCTGGGCGGCGTGACGATCCTCGGTCCCGATCAGCGCGCCGTCTATGAGCGCTTCGGCGCGCCGGTCGCCGTGTGGCAGCCGGGTCTGCATGTGGGGCTGCCCTGGCCTTTCGGCCGCGCGCGCCCGATCGACAACGGCGCCGTCCATCAGCTGATCGTCTCGGGCAGCGCGAACGACACGAGCCAGGCCGCGCCGCCCGTTGCCGCCGACGCCGCCCCGCCCGGCCAGCTCAACCGGCTCTGGGACGTCACGCATCCGTGGGAGACGACGCAGGTGATCGCGGGCACAAGCGGCGACCAGCAGGCCTTCCAGATCGTGAGCGCCGATGTGCGCCTCGATTACCGCATCGGCCTCTCAGACGCGGCGGCGCGCGCCGCCCTCTATCGCACCGTCGATCTGGACGCGACGGTGCGCTCGATCGCGAACCGCGAGGTCGTGCGCTATCTCGCGTCGCGCACGCTGCAGTCGCTGCTCGATACGCCGCAGACCGCCATGGCCGCGACGCTGCGCGCCGCCGTGCAGCGTCAGCTCGACCCGCTCGTGAGCGGCATCGAGGTCGTGGCGGTCGTGATCGAGAGCGTGCATCCGCCGGCGGGCGCGGCGGCTGCGTATCACGGCGTGCAGGCGGCGCAGATCCGCGCGCAGGCGAGCGTGGTGCAGGCACGCGGCTTCGCCGCGCAGACGATCGGCGGCGCGCAGCAGCAGGCGATCGAAACCGTTGCGCAGGGCAGCGCGAACGCGGCCGACACGCTGGCCGCCGCGCGCGTTCAGCAGGCCGGCTTCGACGCCGACGTGATCGCGCAAGGCCTGGGCGGCCCCGCGTTCGCCTTCGAGTACTACCTGCACAGCCTGCAAAAAGGATTGCAAAGCGCGAACGTGACCGTGATCGACGACCGTCTCGCGAGCGGCAGCCGCGCGACCCTCGACCTGCGCACGCTGACCCCTGCCACGGCGGCAGGCGTGAGGCAGGCATGGTGACGCGCGCGCAGGGCCGTGTGGACGCAATCAGTGCGCACGCGCTGGCATTGACATTGGCATCGGATCTGGCATCGACATTGAACAGGGTGATTTGAACGTGGGCCTCTTTCACGCGCACGGCGATGCGCACTCTCATCATCACGGACATGGACATGGACACGGCCACGGCGGCGAGCAAGGCACAGGCGCCCCCGCGAACCGGCCGCGCTTCGCGCTGCGCGCGGCGCTTGCGCTCGCGTGCGTGATCGTCGCGCTCGTGGTCGCGAGCTTCGTGCAGGTGCGCGAGGGCGAGGCGGACGTGATCACGCGCTTCGGCGACCCGGTGCGCGTGGTGCTCGCGCCGGGCCTCGCGTGGCGCTTGCCTGCGCCCATCGAAGCGGCGCTGCCGGTGGACCTGCGCCTGCACACGACCTCGAGCGGGCTGCAGGACGTGGGTACGCGCGATGGCCTGCGCATCATCGTGCAGGCCTATGTGGCGTGGCGCGTGCCGGCCAATGCCGGCGACGTCGGCCGCTTCGTGCGCGCGGTGCGCAACGAACCCGACGAAGCCGCGCGGCAGATCCGCTCGCTCGTGGGCTCCGCGCTGCAGACCACCTCGGCGGGCTTCGATCTCGCGTCGCTCGTGAATACCGATCCATCGCAGGTGCGCATCGGCGAATTCGAAGAGGCGTTGCGCCGCCAGGTCGACGCCCAGGCGTACGCCGCGTATGGCGTGCACGTCGTGCAGGTGGGGCTCGAGCGGCTCACGCTGCCCGCCGTGACACTCTCGGCGACGGTCGACCGCATGCGTGCCGAGCGCGAGACCGTGGCCGCGCAGCGCACGGCCGAGGGCCTGCGCGAAGCGGCGCAGATCCGCTCGGACGCCGACCGCGACGCACGCGTGCTGATCGCCGACGCCAACGTGAAAGCGGCCGAGATCGAGGCGCAGTCGCGCAAGGATGCGGCTGCGATCTACGGCAAGAGCTACGCGGCCGATCCGCAGCTCTACACGATGCTGCGCTCGCTCGACACGCTGGGCTCGGTCGTCAACCAGAACACGAACCTGATCCTGCGCACCGACGCGGCGCCGTTCCGCGCGCTCGTGCAGGGGCCGCCGGGGATGAACGGCAGTGCGGGTGCCGGCGCGGCCGCGCCGCCCGCACGCACCCACGGGCAAGGCCGATGAACACGCGCGAAAACTTTCCCGCGCTCGGTCCCGGCGCACAGGCCGTCCGCCTGTCGTTCCGCTTCGTCGCGGCGCTGGCGGTGCTGGCCGCGCTCGTGTGGGCCACCTCGAACGTGCGCCGCATTCCAGCCGACAGCAGCGCCGTGGTGACGCGCTTTGGCGCTTACGTGAGGACTCAGGGCGCGGGCTTGCTGGTGGCCTGGCCGCGTCCGTTCGAAGCGGTGCGCCTCGTGCCCGGCCGCGAGCGCGTGCTCGAGCGCCGCATTGTTTCGCTGATGCGCGATCCGCGCGCGGGCACGCAGCTGAGTATGGATTCCGACGCGCTCGCCGGGTCCGGCTACGTGCTCACCGGCGACAACGGCGTCGTGCAGGTGAGCGCGACGCTGTTCTACCGTGTGGCCAATCCCTATGCCTACGCGTTGCAGCTCGACTATCTCGACGCGGCGCTCGAACGCATCGTCTCGGCTGCGGTCGCGCAGACGCTCGCGCAGCGCGACCTCGACGCGATCCTCGTGGCGCGCCCGGAGATGGTGGCCGCCGACCAGCAAATGGCCGCGCGCCGCGAAGCGCTGCGCGGCGACCTTGCGCGCGCGGTCCAGCGCGATCTCGACGCGCTCACCGCGGCGCATGCGGGCCTCGGCATCGAGGTCGCGCGCATGGACGTGCAGGCATCGTTTCCTGCTTCGGCCATTGACGCGTTCAACGCCGTGCTGAGCTCGATGCAGAACGCAGAGCGCGACATCGCCCAGGCGCGCACCATCGCCGAGAAGACGCGCCAGGGCGCGCAGCAGAACGCCGACCGCATCGTGCAGGACGCCCACGCAAACGCCGCCGAGCGCGTCGCCACGGCACAGTCGGAGACCTCCACGATCGCGCAGCTCGAAGCGGCGCTCGCGCTCGACCACGATCCGGGGCTCGTTGCGCGCGCGTATCGCGACCGCGTTCAGGCCGTGCTCGCGAAGGCCAGACACGTGACGACGATCGACCCGAACGATGCATCGAGCCTCGTCTTGCCGGGGCACGCGCCATGACGACACCGTATGAACCGGCGGGGCCGCAGGCCAGCGCTCGCGCGGCGCATGCGGCGCACGATGGGCAGCGAGGCCACGAGGGCCAGCACGGGCACGATAGCCACGATTGGCACAACGGGCACGGCGGCCATGAAGTCCACGCGCTCGCGATGTCCGCCGCCGAGCGTCGCGCCATCACGCGCCATACCTTGCTCGCGCTCGTCGCGGGTGGCCTGCTCCTGCTGTCGCTTGCCTGGTCGTGGCTCTGGCCCACTAGCGCACGCGGTGGCGCGACGCTTGCGCAACTGCTCGCGGCGGCGGCCTCGCTGGTGGTCGCGCCGCCGGTGTTCGCGGGCGCATGGCACAGCCTCAAGTCGCCGAGCCTGCACGGCGTGACCGATCGCCTGATCGCGCTCGCGATGCTGGGCGCCTGGGCCGTGGGCGACATGACGACGGCCGCGCTGCTGCCCATCGTGATGACCTTCGGCCACGCGCTCGAGGAGCGCAGCGTGCTCGGCTCGCAAGAGGCCATACGCGCGCTCGGGCGCCTGACCTCCGGCAACGTGCGGCGCGTGAACGGTGAGGGGGCGATCGAAGAGGTGCCGTACGACGCGCTGTGCCCGGGCGACCTCGTCGACGTGTTGCCGGGCGCGCGCATTCCCGCCGACGGGGTCGTGCGTCACGGCCGCTCGAGCATCGACAACGGGCCGATCACGGGCGAATCGCTGCCGCAGGACGCGGGCGAGGGCGCGAGCGTGTACGGCGGCTCGATCAACCTCGACGGGCCGTTGCGCGTGGAGATCACGCAGGTGGGCGAGGACTCGACGCTCGGCAAGGTCATCGAACTGATGCAGCGCGCGGAAGCCGCCAAGCCGCCCATTACCCAGGCGCTCGAACGCTACATGGACGCCTACCTCGCGCTCGTGCTGCTGATCGCGGCCATTGTCTGGTTCGTGAGCGCCAACGCCTCGGCGATGCTTGCCGTGATCGTCGCGTCGTGCCCTTGCGCGCTCGTGCTCGCGGCACCCTCGACGGCCATCGCGGGCATTGCGGCGGGCGCGCGGCGCGGCATCTTGTTCAGGAATGCGGCGTTTCTCGACAAGATCGCGGAGATCGATACGCTCGTGATCGACAAGACCGGCACGCTCACGCACGGCGAGCTGCGCGTCACGCGCGTGGCGTGGCAGCCGGGCGTGGACGAGGGGCAGGCGCGAGCGCTGGCGGTGCGGCTGGCGTTGAGCAGCGCGCATCCGGTGTGCCGCGCGCTGGTGAGTGAGGGGGAGCAGGGGGCGGTTGCGTCCGTGCCATTTGCCGATGCGCGCGAATTGCGCGGACTCGGCGTGCGTGCGCAGACGGACGCGGGTGTTGCCGTGCTTGGCCGCCACGATCTGCTCGTGCAACACGTGCATGACTTGCCGCCTGCACCGGCGGACTTCGACGGCACTTGCGCGGGACTCGCGCTGAACGGCCGCCTGCTCGCGTGGTTCGCCTTCGCAGACACATTGCGCCCCGAAGCGCGCGAGGCGCTCGACGATCTGCGTGCGCTCGGCATTGCCCGCGAGGCGCTGGTGACGGGTGACCGCGAGAGCGTGGCGCAACGGCTCGCGGGCGAGGTGGGCATCGAGACGGTGATCGCACAGGCGCTGCCGCACGACAAGCTCGACTACGTGCTGCGCGAGATCGATGCGGGCCATCATCCGCTCGTGGTTGGCGATGGCCTCAACGACGTGCTCGCCATCAAGGCGGGCTCGACGAGCGTGGCGATGGGCGAGCGCGGCATCGACATCGCGGTGGCCTCGGCGGACGTCGTGCTGCTCGCCGACGACCTGCGCCGCCTGCCCGACTGTATTCGCCTCGGCAGACATTGCCGGAACATTGCCACCGCGAACGCGGCAATCGGCCTCGGATGGACTGTAGCCGTGATCGCGCTCGCGGCGCTTGGCGTGATTGGCGCCGTGGCGAGCGCGATCTTGCACAACGTGGGCGCGCTCGTGGTCATCGCGAATGCCGGGCGGCTGTTGCGGCGCGATGCGGATGCAGCGGCTTCGTCAACGAGTGCGGCTGGCGCGGGAAGCGCGCAGGGCTGATCCCGGGTACGAACGCGCGTGGTTAGAGTTAAGGGAGCGCATGCGCTCCCTCCGACTTCGCTATAGCGCTCGACTCATTCCGCAGGCAGCGCGGCAGGCATGCGCATCCGGTACAGCGACACGGCCTGAATCGCGAGAGTGCAGAAAATTGCGCTGCCGTACGCGGCCACCAGGTTCGTGCGCGTCAACACGAGACTCAGCACGAAGAAGAACGTGGCAAACCCCAGCAGACTTGCCGTCATGCCGCGCATCACCTGCTGCGGCGCTTCACGGCCGGCGATGCGATGCGCGAACACCGCGATAATGATCGCCATGAATGGGAACGACGCGAGCACGCCGCTTGCCTCAGGCCCGACATAAGGCGCGATCAACGTCACCCCGACCACGAGCCCGGCAATGAGCGCCATGCGCGCGGGCAAGTCCCACCACGGCGGATCGACTCTTGCGCTCCTGGCTGCCGTGTTGGGCATGAGGTTGAGCGCGAACGCGATGGCCGCGATGGCGAGGAGAAATAAGCCCGTTTGCTGCAGATCGCTCCATTGCAGCAGCACGGCCACGACCGCAAACGTCGCGCTGGCGCCCGAGAGCGCCATGCGCCATCCGAGGCTCGCGAGCCTGCAATAGACCAGGCAAAAGGCCACTTGCGCCACCGTCGCGACGAGCGAGCCCGCCGTGGCCTGGGCCGCGAAGGCGGGCCCATGCTCGAGCGAGAGGAACACCGAGATCGGCCCCGAAGTGAGCGGCAGCCCGACCATGAAACCGCCGATCGCTTCGCCCCAGCGGCGAACGGCAAGACTGGCGGCCAACAGCAACAGCGGCGTGACGACGAGCTTGAAAACGAGTAGATCCATGATGAGCGCAACGAAACAGAGAGTCGGCAGAGAGAGCCTTGAACGATGCTGTCGATATTGAAGGTGGCGCTCCCGTCTGACAAACCATTTGTCGTCATATAATGCGTGAGTAAAACTCACGCATGGCTTAGATATGTTCGACCGGCTCCCACCATTGCAAACCCTGCGCGCCTTCGAGGCCACCGGGCGGCTGTTGAGCATGACGCTGGCGGCCGAAGAGTTGCATGTCACGCATGGCGCGGTGAGCCGGCATATCAAGACACTCGAGAACCACCTTGGCGTTGCGCTGTTCCAGCGCTTGACCCGGCGCATCGTGCTGACCGAGGCGGGGGCCGAGTTTTTGCTGGCCGTGACCCGCGTGCTGGGGGAGTTGACGAAGGAAGCGGAGCGTCTGCGGGCTCACGATAGCGTTACGCGGCTGAAGATCAATTCCAGCGTGTCCTTCGCGAACAAATGGCTTGCGCCGCGGCTGCATCGGCTGAAGGCTCGCCACCCGGAGCTCGATGTTCACCTCGAAGTGACCGACAAGTATGTCGATTTGAATGACGGGGAGGCCGATGTGGCCATCCGGTATGGGAGCGGGCGTTATCCGCGTGTGCTTGCCGAGCGGATTCTGGAGGAGACCGTGACGCCGGTTTGTACTCCTGCCTATTGGGAGGCCAAGGGGGAGGGCAGGGCGGGCCGGCCTTCGGTCGAGAGTCTCAAGCGTTGTACCTTGCTGCATGAAGATGGCATGCTGGCCAATTGGGAGCAATGGCTTGCGCTGGCGGGAATCAAGGGCATACGCAGCGATCGTGGTTCCGCCTACAGTCATGGAAGTATGGCTATCGAAGCCGCGATTCGAGGTGAGGGTGTCGCGCTCGGGCGTAGCGTGATTGTGGCCGACGATATTGCGGCCGGGCGTTTGGTGGCGCCTTTTCCGGATATTTGTTTGAAGTCGGAGCGCGGGCATGATCTCGTGTATCGCATCGGTAGTCGCGATGATCCTAAGGTTTGCGCCTTGCGCGATTGGCTTGCTGATGAAATTCGGATTTTTTTGGGGCAGGGGGCGTGAAGGCGGAGGACGCCTTCGGGCATAGCGGTGTGCGATTCGCTCGCGCTTTTGTGATTTGAACGTCGTTGAGAATTGATTTTTTTTTGT
>NZ_BAYD01000044.1 GCF_000685075.1 Paraburkholderia oxyphila NBRC 105797 | reverse complement strand
TATGCAAGAAAACCGACCGTATTGCCTGACGAATATGCGGTAGTACTGCAAAGTGAATACGTTGGAGTCCTACGAATACGCGTGCCCCCCGGTTTGGGTTATGTCCCACGGCGCGCAGCGCCGCCAGATGAATGGGATCGCCACGTCCAGCGCCGCGCCGCTGCGCATCACGCTGGCGCCGGAGCCGGTGATTCGCGGCTCGACCGCGGCGCCGCGCGCGCTCTCGCGCAAGGCCGCTCGGGTTCGCGCCGCCTGAGGGCGCCAGTTGAGCGATCTTGCCCCTGTTCGACGAATCCCTGGCGCGTGGGTGGGACGTACCATTCCTGTTGCGGGCGAGGTCCTCCTCGCGCGGGATGCCGTTGCTCGTGAGGGTTTAATTGAACCCTTGATCGCCACCTGCGGCCCACTCGCGCGGGGAGCGGCTTGAGCACGCCGCGCGTTCCGCTCACCTGAGGGCCTCCTGACGCTCACCGGGCCGCAAAATCGGCGTAGTGACCTTTCAGCCCGAACCAGGCGATATACAGGTAGCACACGACCGGCACGCAGAACGAAAGCTGTATGCCGATGTGGTCAGCCATGAAGCCCTGGATGAGCGGGACGATCGCACCACCCACGATCGCCATGCACAGGATCCCCGAGCCTTCACCCGTATGCTTGCCCAGCCCGTCGATCGCGAGCGTGAAGATCGTCGGGAACATGATCGAATTGAACAGGCCAATCGCGAGCACGGCCCACATCGCCATCGCGCCCGATGCCAGCATGGCGATCACGAGCAGCGCGCCGACCACGACCGCGTTGAAGGCCAGCAAATAGCCGGGGCGTATCCGGCTCAGCAATGCCGAGCCGACGAAGCGCCCCACCATCGCTCCGCCCCAGTAGAGCGACAGATATCGGGCAGCCATTTCCTCACGCAGGCCAGCAATCTGCGGCTGTCCCATGAAGTTCACAAGGAAGCTGCCGATACTGACCTCGGCACCCACGTACAGGAAGATGCCGAGCGCGCCCAGCACCAGGTGCCGATACCCCCAGACGTTCGTGTGGGCACGATAGACGCCATGGGCCTCGGACACCTCAGCCGGCGCTTCGGGCTCGGCGATCTTCGGCAGTTTCACCATCGCGATCGCGAAAGCCAGCACGTAGAACACCACAGCAAGCGCGATATAGGGGGCTTGCACGGCGCTGGCCTGCGAGAGCCCATAGGACGCCAGTTCCGCGGGTTTCAGCCTCTGCAATTCCTCGGATGTCTTGATGGCCACCGAGAGAATCAGCGCCGAGCCGAAAAACGGCGCGAGAGCCGTGCCCAGCGAATTGAAGGCCTGGGTCAGGTTGAGGCGGCTCGATGCCAGTTCAGGCGCCCCGAGGATCGCGACATAGGGATTGGCCGCCACTTGCAGCAGCGTGATGCCCGAGGCGAGCACGAACAGCGCGCCCAGAAAGAACGGATACGACACGTGTTCCGCGGCCGGGTAGAACAGCAGGCAGCCGGTTCCCGCCGTGGACAGGCCGAGGATGATGCCCGCCTTGTATCCCAGCCGTTCGACCAGGAAACCCGCGGGGAACGACATGATCAGGTAGGCGCCGAAGAAGCAGAACTGAATCAACATCGACTGCACATAACTGAGCGTAAAGACGGCGCGCAGATGCGGAATCAGGATGTCGTTGAGCGAAGTAATGAAACCCCACATGAAAAACAGTGAGGTCAGAATAACCAGCGGGGTCTTGTAGCTGCGCGCCATTGCCGGGCGGCGGCTGCCAGCGCGCGCGCTGCTTGAAATCATGTCGGCCACAGTCTTGTCTCCTGGGGGGCGAATGGTCGGGTGAGCGGCATCGCTCAGCTTTTCTTCGCCTCGGTCCTGTTCATGGCGCTCGACTGTAGTTAAACTACATCACAGTGTCAATCTTATTTTTCCTTTCACTACGCACCCATCAAGGCTGCGCGGCACCTGCCGCCTCGAAGAAGGGGATTGAACGGGACAACGCCATCTCATGGCTGGCGAACGACGAAGGAGTGAGACTCGATGTCTACTGATGCACCTGACAATCCCGCCCCTGGCGCGGGCCCGCACGCCGACGGACCACGGCTGCTCGCCGACATCGGCGGAACCAATGCACGCTTCGCGCTGGAGACGGGCCCGGGCGAGATCGGCCAGGTGCGCGTGTATCCGTGCGCCGGCTATCCGGGCGTCGCCCAGGTCCTCCAGCAGTACCTTCAGGACACAAAGGTCGTCCGCGTGAACCACGCGGCCATCGCCATCGCGAACCCCGTCGACGGCGACCAGGTGCGCATGACCAATCACGACTGGACCTTTTCGATCGAGGCCACGCGCCGCGCCCTCGGCTTCGACACGCTGCGGGTCGTGAACGACTTCACCGCGCTCGCCATGGCGCTGCCGGGCCTGACCGACACGCAGCGCACCCAGGTGGGCGGCGGCCAGCGCCGCCAGAACAGCGTGATCGGCCTGCTCGGGCCGGGCACGGGCCTCGGCGTCTCGGGCCTGATTCCCTCAGGCGACCGCTGGATCGCGCTCGCCAGCGAAGGCGGCCACGCGAGCTTCTCGCCGCAAGACGAGCGCGAGGACATCGTGCTGCAGTTCGCGCGCAAAAAGTGGCCGCACGTGTCGTTCGAACGCGTGTGCGCGGGCCCCGGCATCGAGCTGATCTATCGCGCGCTCGCCGCGCGCGACGAGAAAAAGCTGGCCGCGACCATCGACCCGGCCGAAATCGTCAAGCGCGCGCACGACGGCGAGGCGCTCGCGGCAGAAACCGTCGAATGCTTCTGCGGCATGCTCGGCAGCTTCGCGGGCAACCTCGCGGTGACGCTCATCGCGCAGGGCGGCATTTATCTCGGCGGCGGGGTCGTACCGAAACTCGGCGAGCTATTCATGCGCTCGTCGTTCCGCCAGCGCTTCGAGGCCAAGGGCCGCTTCGACGCCTGGCTCGCGAACGTGCCCACCTATGTCATCACCGCCGAATACCCGGCATTTCTCGGCGTGTCGGCGATCCTCGCCGAGCACCTGGCGAGCGCCCCAGAACGTGGCGCCGGCAACGACTGACGCCTTCAAGCGCGCGTTGTCCCGTTCGCCAGGGACACGTCGAGGAAACGATGCAAAATCGCAAGCACGCTCAAAAGGCCATGCTGCTCCCCTTGCCGATCGTCTACGTCAGGGATGCATCGCTCGCCGCCCATCTGGCTTTCGCGATGCGCCGCGCGGGCCAGGGAAACCGGCATCAGCTCGGTTTGCCGTCGTCGCTATCTGCAATGCTCCGCCAAACTCGACCGTTTGCTCCGCGTCGACATACCCGACAAGTTGCGCGGCAAGGCAGATTTCCGTCGTAATTGACCACATGGCGCGCCACCGTGCGGCTATAGTGGCAGCTGACTCAAGCACTTCGGATTCTTTGAATATGTTCTCTGCGGCAATCTTCGACATGGACGGGTTACTGATCGATTCGGAGCGAACGATCATGAACACGTGGATCGCCGTCGCGCAAGAAATTGGGGTACAGATCCGCCCTGTCGACTATGCCGAGATCATCGGCAGGTCGCTGCCTGAGTGCCACGCGATGCTAGCCACGATGATCGGCGCCGAGCCGCTCTTTCAGGAAGCGCTTGTGCGCGTTCGGGAGCGCTTGCACTCTCCAACGAATCCACCGGTGTACCCACTGAAGACGGGCGTCCATGGCCTGCTGAGCGCGCTGGCCAATGCCGGCATCCCCTGCGCGGTAGCGTCGTCATCGGGCGGGCAGGAGATTCGGGCGCGGCTTGCACGCGTTGGCGTGCTCGACTTCTTCGATGCGATTGCAGGGGGCGATGAAGTCGCCCGTGGCAAGCCCGATCCGGCCGTCTATGAGCTGGCGGCTTCGCGTCTGCGCAAATCGCCGGGCGATTGCCTGGCGTTTGAAGATAGTGAGAACGGCGTGCTTGCCGCACATCGCGCGGGGATACGCGTCGTAACGGTGCCCGACCTGAAGCCGCCGACGCAAGAGGTCATCGGCGTGAGCATGACGATGCTTCAGAGTCTCGATCAGGCGATGGCGTGCGTGCCCACGTGGTTCGGCATAGAAGCGCTTCCCGCGTGAAGGCATCAAGCGGCGAGCGCTCGCTTGCCGCCCAGCGAGCATCGCTGCGGCAGTGTCGCTAGCCGCGTCGCTATGCGGTTTCGCGATCAAGGCCAATGCTGACGGGAGCGATGTTCCAGATCCGTTCGCAGTATTCGCCAATCGCGCGATCCGACGAGAACTTCCCCGAGCGCGCCGTGTTGAGAATCGACATGCGCGTCCAGCGCGCCGCGTCTTTCCAGGCCTCGCTCACGCGCTCCTGACACGCCACATAGTCGGCGTAATCGGCGAGCACGAGGAAGGGATCGGCGTGCAGCAGGTTCTCGACGAGCGGACGAAACACCTGCGAGTCGCCGCGCGAGAAGTGCCCGCCGACAATCAGGTCCAACACCTCGCGCAGTTCCGCATTGCCTTCGACATAATGCGCGGGCCGATAGCCTTCGCGTTTGATGCGTTCCACCTGTTGTGCGGTCAGGCCGAACAGAAAAAAATTTTCGTCACCCACTTCTTCGCGGATCTCGACATTGGCGCCATCCAGCGTGCCGATCGTGAGCGCGCCGTTCATCATGAATTTCATGTTGCCGGTGCCGGACGCTTCCTTGCCGGCCGTTGAAATCTGCTCGGAGAGATCCGCGGCGGGATAGATGAATTGCGCGTTCTTGACATTGAAGTCGGGATAGAACACGACCTTGAGCCTGCCCTCGGTGACGGGATCGTTGTTCACGACCTCGGCGATGCCCGTGATCAGCCGGATCATCAGTTTCGCCATGGCGTAGCCTGGTGCCGCCTTTCCGCCGAAGATAAAACAGCGCGGCGCGCTGCCCTGCTCGAGATTGCGGCGCAGACGCTGGTAAAGCGTGATGATATAAAGCGCGTTCAGATGCTGTCGCTTGTACTCGTGAATACGCTTGACCTGAATATCGAACAGCGTGTCGGGATCCACGATGACATTCGTGACGTGGCGGATGCGCTCCGCCAGCACCGCTTTGTTCGCACGCTTGACCGCACGCCACTGTTCCAGAAACGCCGGATCGCCGGCATGCGCCTCGAGCTTCCGCAGCCGCGTGAGGTCGGTGACCCAGCCCTCGCCCACCGTTTCGTCAAGCAGCCGGGCAAGGCCCGGATTGCCGAGCAGAATAAAGCGGCGCGGCGTGACGCCGTTCGTGACGTTGTGGAAACGTTCGGGCCACATCTGCGCGAAGTCGCGCAGCACGGTCTGCGTGAGGAGCGCGGAATGCAGCGCGGCCACACCGTTCACCGCGTGGCAGCCGACGGTCGACAAATGGGCCATGCGCACTTTCTTCTCGCCGTCCTCGTCGATGATCGACATGCGCGCCACACGCGCTTCGTCGCCGGGAAATGTCTGCCGCACCTCGTCGATAAAGCGGCGGTTGATCTCGTAGATGATCTCGAGCGGACGCGGCAGCAACCGGCTAAAAAGCGGCAGCCCCCACGTCTCCAGCGCTTCAGGCAGGAGCGTATGGTTCGTATACGCGAGCGTGCGGCGCGTGATGTCCCATGCCTCGTCCCAGGGGAGCAGCCGCTCGTCCACGAGCAGGCGCATCAGTTCCGCAACGGCGATGGCCGGATGCGTATCGTTCAATTGCGCGGTGAACATGTCGGCGAAACGCGCAACGGGTTCGCCCTTGAGATCGAGCAGACGCAGCATGTCCTGCAGCGAGCACGAGACGAAGAAGTACTGCTGTGCGAGGCGCAAGCGCTTGCCGGCTTCGGGCTCGTCATTCGGATACAAGACCTTGGACAGCGTTTCGGAGATCACCTTTTCCTGCACGGCCTGGTAATAGTCGCCAGCATTGAAGTCCTGCAGGTCGAAGGACTCGATCGCCTCGCTCTTCCACAGGCGCAGCGTGTTGCAGGTATTGACCCGAAAGCCGGGCATGGGCGTATCGCACGCCACGCCCTTGACCATGCGCGCGGGCAGCCAGCGCACGCGAAGGCGGCCTTGCTCGTCGTGCCACATTTCGGTACGCCCGCCGAACGAGACGTAGTAGTTCACGTTCGGGCGCACGATCTCCCAGGGATTGCCGTTTTGCAGCCAGAGGTCGGTGACTTCGACCTGCCAGCCATCGCGGATGACCTGATTGAAGATGCCGAACTCATAGCGAATGCCGTAGCCCACGGACGGAATTTCGAGCGTCGCGAGCGAATCCAGATAACAGGCCGCGAGCCTGCCGAGGCCGCCATTTCCGAGCCCCGGCTCTTCCTCGAGCGCGAGAAGTTCGTCGAGATCCTGGCCGAGCGCGCGCATGGCGGCGCGCGCGTTGTCCTCGATCCCGAGATTGATGAGATTGTTGCCCAGTTGCGGTCCGATCAGGAACTCGGCGGAGAGATAGCACGCCACGCGCAAATCGCGTGCTGCATAGGTCTGGATCGTCGCGGCCCAGCGCGCCAGCATGCGGTCACGCACGCTATAGGCCAGCGCCATGTACCAGTCTTGCGGCGTCGCAATGCCCGGCGTGCGGGCCTGCAGGCAGACCAGATTGTCGAGCACGCCGCGCCGCAGCGCGTCGATGCTCAGGCCGCTACGCGCGGGCTCGGCGCCAGGGTTCGCGCCGGGTGTCGGGGTAGTGGTCACAATGCCTCCCCAGGTTCAGCTCAGGCGGCAACAGGCGTATGGTGTTCCCGCTTGCCGGCATGGTGCTTGACGGTCTGCCGGTGCACGCTGGCTGCCGAGCCTGTCCGGTATGAGGCGAGCCGCACCTTGACGCGATGCGAATGCGCGAGCAACGCATGGTGATGATGCAGCCGGGTGCTGGCGTAATAGTGCGGCGGCGCGACAACCGGTGTTTCGTCGCCGTTCAACCAGCGCCGTATCGTGACGAGATCGGTCGAGCGCCCCCACGATGTTTGCGAGCCGAGCAGCGCAATCATCACCTGCCCGTTCGGCATGTAGGCATCGACTACGATGCAGCGCCCCGCCTCGCGAATATAGCCAGTCTTGGCGACCAGCACGTCCCAATCGGCTGAGCGCACTATCGGGTCGGTGTTGTGATAGAACCTCGTCCTCGTGCCGATCTCCTCTTCGTAGCGCGGCAGCGTCGTGTATTCGCTGATCAAGGGATAGTGCGACGCGGCCGCCACCATCTTCACGACGTCGCGTGCGCTCGAGCGATCGTCCGGCGAGAGGCCGGTCGGATCGTCGAAATGCGTATCGGCCATATGCAGCGCGCGCGCCTTTTGGTTCATCTTCTCGACGAACGCCGGCTGGCCGCCCGGAAACGCACGCGAGAGCGCGGACGCCGCGCGGTTCTCGGACGCCATCAGCGCCAGGCGCAGCATCTCGCCCCGTTCGAGCGACGCGCCGATCGGGATGCGCGAGCCCGAGTGCTTGAGCCGATCGATGTCGTCATCGTCGACGCTCACCGTGTCTCCCAACGACTGGCCGCTGTCCAGCACGATCATCGCCGTCATCAGCTTGGTGAGCGAGGCGATCGGCTGGACGTCGTCGGCGTTCTTTTCCAGCAGGACCTGGCCGCGCCCGACGTCGTAGACAATTGCGCTGTGTGAATAGAGGAATGGCGGATCGGCCCACGCGACGAACGGCGCAGAGGCGAGCACTAGCGCGCTGACGAGATTTTTCATGGCGTTTACACCGTGGGACAGCGATCAGACGACGGCCGGTCAAGCGTGCAGGATTGTCCCCAACACCTAAACTGTAGTTGCTCGTTGCAGGAATGAGTGTGCGAAAGAGGACGGAATTTTTCGTCCCTGGTAGCTATGCCATCCTGGACGCATTGCGCTGGGCGACGGCTAATCGACGGCGGGCGCGGCGGCAATGGAGCCAGGAGACAGACCAATGCCAGGACGAATCGCATGGGGACGCGCGCTGCTGCGCCTTTGGGCCGTGGCTACACTGTTTTGGATCGTCGGCACGCTATGGGTCGTGGTGCCTCACTATTTCACCGCCCCGCTAACGCCCAGCGCGATTGAGATTCAACGGGCCGTCCAGAACCAGCTCGACTGTCTCGGTCATGACGATGCCGGGAGCGCGGTCGAGTCGCCGCCTCCAGGGAAGTGCGCCGCCAGTCCGCCTGGGCAAGACTCGCGCCTCGATATCGCCATCCAGACCGCCAGCGACGGCTCGCTGACGTTGAGCCTCGGAGATGGCGAGCGGATTGAAGGGGTGCCGCGCAACGTCAGCGCGAGGGAAGTCGCGGACCAGCTTCACTGGCAGTTTGCCGAGGACGATCTCAAGACCTCGTATGCACCCATCGGTCGCGATGCAGCGTTCGTGCTGGCGCCACCGTTCGCCGTGCTCTTTCCGGGGCTTGCGGCCGCGTGGGTGCTGCGCAGATTCTTGCGACACAAACAGGGCAATGCGGGCGTGGGTAAATACTCATAGCGCAATCGCCTGCGTCGGTTGCGCGTCGAGCCACGCCGCGGCCGTCGCACAGCCAGGTCACGAATTCGAAGCTGTAGCACAACCCTTGCCGCGCAGAAGGCAGCGGGCTATCGGTTCTGCCATTCCATTGGGGACACAGCGGGCAACGAAGGACATCACCGGTTTACGCCCTCGGCGGAGTGTGCAAGTATCCCTCGCAGCGCGTTGCACCAATACGCTTGCTCTCTTGCGAGGTAGAGAATGGACTGGAGGTTCTGGAAAACAGAGAAGCGCCCCGAGGAGGCGCGCAACTGGCCCACCGATACGCACGAGTCGTTACGGCAACTGCTGGGCATGTACCAGGGCGCGGGAACCCCGCCGTTCGCGCGCTGGGCCGCGCCCGGCATTGCGTTCGCGCCCGAGGTCGAAGCGACCGCCCAAAACGGGGTCAAGGGCTACCAGCTCGCCCTGTGGTTCTGGCTGTTTGCCGAGAAGCACGGCACCATCGCGGCGAGGATGACACGCGAAAGTTTTTGCCTGCTTGCCGATGCGGCGCAGCCGTCGTCAGGGGACGCCATTGATGAGCTCCTCGACTTCGAGAACCGCCTCGCGCATTCCGTCGAGGCCATTTCCGGCGAGCAGCGCACGTTCAGGCAGGAAGGCCTGTCCGTGGAACTCCCGATGGAATTCTTTCTGGCCACCGGCGCCCTCAGGCTGAGGCCCGACTCGCCTTATGCGGGGAATGCGGACGTCCCCCTGCAAGGCAATGACTACAAGCTGGCAGACTGCTTTCGCCATGCCACGGAGGAAGCGCTAGCGGTTTTCCGGCCGATGATAGAGGCGGTCGAATTCGACGCGAAATCGCTGCCCAACTGGAAATGGAGCAGCCGTCCGGGCGCGGCTGAACGGCATCTGCAACGCCGCCACAGCAATCCGCTCTTTCCGCTGCACCGGCAGATGGTGACGGCCCACGACGTTCATGAAGCGCGTCTTGCCGACAACCAGGCGCTTCAGGATATTCGCAACGAACTCAATGAAGTCAGCCGCGCGTTCTTCGAGAAGCCGGCGCTGCCGTTGAACTGGCAGCCGTACCTCGAAAACTATCTGGACCATCTCGACAGACTCGATGAGCGTCGCCTCGTGGCGGCCGGGCAGAACGCGTCGCTCGGCGACGCGATAGCGGCGTTGCGTGCGGACGTCCTCGCGACGTGGCGCGCTGAGATTCAGAAGAACCGGCACAGCCTCGCCACGCTCGATCAGGACGAAGCGCGCAAAGCCCAGCGGCGTGCACTGCTGTTCGGATGCGACTGGACCGCACAATTGTTGAGCCACGGCTCCCTGATACCACCGGAGGAAGTGGTGCCCGCTCTGCTGAGCGAGTCTCCGGCTGAATTGGAGAAGGCGGTGACCGGCCTGCAGGCAGAGCCCCGCTTGCATGAGACGCTGGCTCACTGCAGGGCGGTTGCACACCGGCTCGTGAGCGAGCTTCGCGCGGCGGGTCACAACTTTCCCGATATGACCGACAAGCTCCGGATCCTGGACGGCACGCCGGGACAGCCGCCGGCCTGATCGTGGCCTGATCGTGATAGCCGATACGTTCTTTGCATTGCCCGTGGCATCGGCAATACCGGAACCCACAACACGAGGAGCGTAGCCATGCAAGCTGGACACTTCAGAAGCGAGCACGACCTGTTGGGCGATCGCAAAGTCCCCGCCGATGCCTACTACGGCGTACACACGCTACGCGCGATCGAGAATTTCCCGATCACCGGCACGCCGATCTCCATTTACCCGGAGTTGATCAAGGCACTCGCCGCCATCAAGCAAGCGGCCGCACTCGCCAACCATGAGCTCGGTCTGCTCGACAAACCGCGCTGTGATGCGATCGTGGCGGCCTGCCAGGAGCTGATGGCGGGCAAGCTCCACGAGCAGTTCGTCGTCGACGTGATTCAGGGCGGCGCCGGCACCTCGACCAACATGAATGCCAACGAGGTGATCGCCAATCGCGCGCTCGAGTTGCTTGGCCACCAGAAGGGCGAGTATCAGCACCTGCACCCCAACGAGCACGTCAACATCGGCCAGAGCACCAACGACGTCTATCCGAGCGCACTGAAGATCGCCACATGGTTCGGGATCGCCGGCCTCGTGGATGCCATGGCGGTCTTGCGCCGCGCCTTCGAGGCGAAGGCCGACGAGTTCGCCGACATCATCAAGATGGGCCGCACGCAGTTGCAGGACGCCGTGCCCATGACGCTCGGCCAGGAGTTCAGCACCTATGCGGTGATGCTCGGAGAGGACGAGCAGCGCCTGCGTGAAGCCGCGCTGCTGATTTGCGAGATCAACCTCGGCGCGACCGCTATCGGCACCGGCATCACGGCGCATCCGTCCTATGCGCCGGTGGTGCTGCGGCGCCTGCGCGACATCACCGGTATTGCGCTGGAGACCGCGCCCAACCTGTTCGAGGCTACGCAAGATTGTGGCGCATTCGTGCAACTCTCCGGCGTGCTCAAGCGCGTGGCGGTGAAGCTCTCCAAGACCTGCAACGACCTGCGTCTGCTAGCGAGCGGCCCGCGCGCCGGGCTTGGCGAGATCAACCTGCCGCCGATGCAAGCCGGCTCGAGCATCATGCCCGGCAAGGTGAACCCGGTGATCCCCGAGGTGATGAACCAGATTGCCTTCGAAGTGATTGGCAACGACGTCACCGTCAGCTTCGCGGCCGAAGCCGGGCAGCTTCAGCTCAACGCGTTCGAGCCGATCATCGCACACAGCCTGTTCAAGAGCGTCAGCCACCTGCGCAACGGCTGCCTGACGCTGGCCGAACGCTGCGTCAAAGGCATCACGGCCAATGCGGACAAACTGCGCGCCACCGTGGAGAATTCGATCGGCGTGGTGACGGCGCTCAATCCGTACATTGGCTACGCGAACGCGACGGCCGTCGCGCAGGAAGCGCACGCCACCGGCGGCAGCGTCTATGAGATCGTGTTGCGCAAGGGGTTGCTGTCGAAGGAGCAGCTCGACCGGATCCTGCGGCCCGAGACGCTCACGCAGCCGGCGCCGCTGGACGTCCTCGTGAAGCCGCAGTGAGTGGGCAGGCCTGCAGGATGGCCGCGCCTCAACGATGCGCTTCGCGCGCCGCCTGCTCCTGCACGGTCAAAATCGCCTCAGGCACGGCCTCGAGCCGTTCGACGGGGATCGGGTCACCGCTTTCGTCGGAGTAGCCGTAAGTCCCTTCGGCGATCTTCTCGAGCGCGCGCTGAATGTCGGCGATACGCTGGTCGTTCGTATTGCGCAGCGCTTGGTTGGCAACGTCCTGCTCCAGTCTCTGCCCCTCGTCTTCATACTCGTGCGCCTCTTCGCCGTGCTCTTCCTCGAACGTGCGCTCGTTCGCCATGGTGCCCTCCTCGCCGCCCAGCAACGCGCGCTGCAACGCCTCGAGACGATCACGCTGCTTCGCAATGAAGGCTTCGCCCAGACCCGCACTCTGATCAGACATCATGTTCCTCCATCCGGTTACATCGACATTGGGACTGCCCGACACTGGCGAGCCAGCCACTTGAAGCGCGCAGAGAGACTCGCCGTCATCGTCATCACTGCAATAGCTGCATCAATCATGCCTGGCCGCCGCGGCCGGGCCTGGACCGATAGTTAATATCGGACGATTCGTGCTGGCATGTGCATTGCCATTGCCTATCTTAAACTGACACAGCGCTTCGAGCGAAACGTGCATCGTGGCAAGCAGCGGCGGCAGGCAACGCCCCTGCCGCGCTCCCGCAAACTCCGTACATGAGGTCCATCGCCATGTCTCCCAGCACAACGTACCGCCGCTTCCAGATCGCCACGACGCTCACGCCGCTTCCGAACAACCGTGGGCTCGCGACGGTCACCATCACCACCACGGACGCCGCGCGCATCGCCGACCTCGGCACCGACCGCTTCCTGCACGTGGAGCGCTGGGTGGAATCGCTCGACCCGGATGCGCTACAGGTCGTCGTGGACGAATGCAAAGTCGCGGTCGATCATTACGCCGACAACGTAGACGACAGTTGAGTGCGTGAGCGAGCCGCGCTCCGTCACGCTCGATGCGCTCGTGCCCTTGCAGACGAGCGCGTCCTGTACGATCTGTCTGGCACTCGCGCGGGATCAGCGCGATCAAGAACTGCAGGGAAAATAATGCCAGGAAAGTCTTCCGGTGAGTCCTCACGTACCGCTGCGGCCAGCGGCTTCGTGGAAGTGCGCGGTGCGCGCGAGCATAACCTCAAGGACGTGGACGTCTCCATCCCGCGCGACGCGCTGGTGGTGTTCTCAGGGGTCTCAGGCTCCGGCAAGTCCTCGCTGGCCTTCGGCACCCTCTACGCCGAGGCGCAGCGGCGCTACTTCGAGTCGGTGGCGCCGTATGCGCGGCGCCTGATCGACCAGGTGGGCGTACCGGACGTGGATGCCATCGACGGCCTGCCACCGGCGGTGGCGCTGCAACAGCAACGCGGCGCCAGCAATGCGCGCTCGTCGGTCGGCAGCGTGACGACGCTCTCCAGCCTCGTGCGCATGATGTACTCGCGCGCGGGCGCGTATCCGGCGAACCAGCCGATGCTCTATGCCGAGGACTTCTCGCCCAACACGCCGCAGGGCGCGTGCGCGACCTGTCATGGCCTGGGCCGCGTGTATGAGGTGACCGAAGCCACCATGGTGCCGGACCCGTCGCTGAGCATCCGCGAGCGCGCCATCGCCGCCTGGCCGCCGGCCTGGCATGGGCAGAACCTGCGCGACATTCTCGTGACCCTGGGCTATGACGTCGACCGGCCGTGGAAGGACCTGCCGAAGAAAGACCGCGACTGGATTCTGTTCACCGAGGAAACACCCACGGCGCCCGTCTACGCGGGCCTCTCGCCCGCTGAAACCCGCCTCGCCCTCAAGCGCAAGCTGGAGCCGAGCTACATGGGCACCTTCACCGGAGCGCGGCGCTATGTGCTGCATACCTTCGCCAACACGCAAAGCGCATTGATGCGAAAGCGCGTGTCGCGCTTCATGGAAGGCAGGCTATGCCCCACCTGCCATGGCAAGCGGCTCAAGCCCGAGGCGCTCTCGGTGACCTTCGCCGGCATGGACATTGGCGAATTCATGCAGATGCCGCTGGACCGCCTGGCCAGCCTGCTCGAACCCATCGCTCAAGGCGATTTCCGCGCGCATGCCGCCGGCGCCGGCACCGACAAGCAGGCGACCCAGCGCGACCGCGCCGAGCGCGCCGCATCGGGCCGCGCCACGCATGCGATCACACCGGACGTGCGGCGCACTTCCGCGCTATCGGAGGAAAAGCGCCTGGCCGCACAACGCCTCGCCGAGGGCGTGGTGGCGCGCCTGCGCCAATTGCGGGCGCTGGGCCTCGGCTATCTGACGCTGGATCGCGCCACGCCAACGCTCTCGGCCGGTGAGCTTCAGCGGCTGCGGCTGGCCACGCAATTGAGTTCGATGCTATTCGGCGTCGTGTACGTGCTCGACGAGCCCTCGGCGGGCCTGCATCCTTCGGATAGCCATGCCCTGTACGACGCGCTCGACAAGCTGCGCGACGCGGGCAACTCAGTGTTCGTCGTGGAGCACGACCTCGATCTGATGCGCCGCGCGCAATGGCTGGTCGACGTGGGACCGGAAGCCGGCGAGCGCGGTGGCCGCGTGCTCTATAGTGGCAACCCCGCGGGCCTGCGCGAGATCGCCGAATCGCGCACGGCACGCTACCTGTTCGACGAGATTCCCGCGCCGCTCAACCGCAAACGCGAGCCCACGGGATGGCTGGAGCTGCAGGGAATTCATCGCCACAATCTGCACGGCGTGGACGCGCGCGTTCCGTTGGGCGTGTTGACTGCGGTCACGGGTATCTCGGGCTCCGGCAAGTCCAGCCTCTTCGCGCAAGCCCTGCCCGAGCTGGTGCTGCTGCATCTGGGCCACGAGCCCGAGGACGATGCGTCCGAAGCCACGAGCGAAGGTCCGGCCGTGATCGAAACCACGGGCGGCCACCTGGCCGGCGCTGTGGACGCGGTGCAGCGCGTGGTGCAGGTGGACCAGAAGCCGATCGGCCGTACCCCGCGCTCGAATCTGGCCACCTATACCGGCCTGTTCGATCACGTGCGCAAGCTCTTTGCCGCCACGCCCGATGCTCGCCGCCGCCGCTTCGACGCGGGCCGGTTTTCGTTCAACGTGCCCAAGGGGCGCTGCGAAACCTGCGAGGGCGAAGGGTTCGTGAGCGTGGAGCTGCTGTTCATGCCGAGCGTGTATGCGCCCTGCCCAACTTGCCACGGTGCGCGCTACAACGAAGCCACCCTGAAGGTGCTCTGGAACGGGCGCAATATCGCGGAGGTGCTCCAGATGACCGTGGACGAAGCCCGCGAGTTTTTCACCAACGAGGACGTGGTAGCGCGCCCGCTGCAATTGCTGCGGGAGATCGGGCTCGGCTACCTGCGCCTGGGGCAGCCGGCCACCGAGCTGTCCGGGGGCGAAGCGCAGCGCATCAAGCTGGCCACGGAGCTGCAGCGCAGCCAGCGCGGCCGCAATCTGTACGTGCTCGACGAGCCGACGACGGGACTGCATGCATCGGATGCCGACCGGCTGCTGGTGCAGTTGCAGCGTCTGGTCGATGCGGGCAATACGGTGGTGATGATCGAGCACGACATGCGCGCAGTGGCGCAAGCCGATTGGGTGATCGATGTGGGACCCGGCGCGGGCGACGCGGGTGGCCGCGTGGTGGCGACCGGCACGCCGCATCAGGTGGCGCGGGCGTCGGGCAGCCGAACCGCGCCTTTTCTCGCGCAGGAGCTGGCGCGGGCGACCGGCACGTCAGCAGTCAAACACGACGCCTGTCAATAGCCAGCATATCCATGCGCCACGGCCACCCCTCATCGCGCTCGTGCGAGCGCCATGGCGCTTTGTAGCGCACGATAAACGGCATCCACTGAATGGGCGGTCATGCAATCCGCGTGACCGTCTCGCCAGGCGACGCAGGTCGCCGCGCTACGGCTGCAGCGGCGCACCCAGGACACTCGACGGCGGAACAGCGTCGTCTGATCGCGGCACGCCAGATTCGCCGCAGCGAGCGCAACGAACGGCGCATTCTGCCAGTAGCGGCCCGCGCCGTGAATGGCAGGGTTCCCCGGGCCAAACAGTGCGACAGTCGGCACGCCCACAAGACGGGCAAGATGCGCGATGCCGGTATCCGGGCACACGACCGCGTGCGCCCCGGCCAACAGGTGCCACATCCCGGCCAGGTCCAGGCGGCCCGCCAGATTCAGGTGGGTTGAGCCGGGCGCGGCCTCCGCAACCAGCGCGGTCTCGCCTTGCCCGCCGCTCCAGACGATCGTATAGCCCTGCGCCTCGATTCGCTGAGCAAGCTCGCGCCAGCGCTGCGCCGGCCAGCGCTTGACTGCGCTGCTTGCGCCGGGATGCAGCACGACGTACCGCCGCTCGCGTAAACCGGTGGGCAATGGTGTGCTCACCGGTGGCGTCGGCCAGTCGTCAAGACGGTATGGCCGCGGCGCCGCGCCTTCCACAAGCCCCGCCGCGAGCTCTGCCCACGCGGCGGGTGCATCCGGATAAGCAATGGGCTCGTCGACCGGCCAGTTCTTCCATGCCGGCCTGTCACCGCCGTGCGCCACAATCCAGCGGCACCCTGCAGCAAGTGCGAGCCAGCTGTAACGGTTGTCGCCCGCGACGATGCCCAGATCATACGGCCCCGAATCGGTCAGCCGCTGGATGGACGCCTTGTCGCGCGGATCGAATGCGAGCGCGGTCACACCGAGCGGGCGACCCGCGTAGAGCGGCGCAATCCCCTTTGGACAGGCGAGCACGATCTGCGCAGACGGATACTGCCGGCGCGTTTTCGCAATCAACGCGGTCAGCAGCAGCGCGTCGCCGAGCAACAGTTGATGCGCGATGAGAATGCGCGCCGGCTGCGCAGGTTTGCGCCGCAGCGCCTTGAAGACGAGCTTCGGCAACGCGCGCGTGAAGACGATGATCCTGCCGTGAAGTCTGCCCATGCGGCGATTGTGCCAACAAAGCAAATTGGCGGGGCAAGCCGAGTTTTACACGGCATTACGCGAACGCTGGCTCACATTGAAAGCGCTTGTCAATTGACCTGCCCAATAGCGTCGTCGCCGCTCAGGGATAATCCGTAAATCGTGAAGGCATGGAAGGCGGCTCAGGTGTCGAGTAGCCAGGCACATTCGCACGAAACTGCTGCAGCAGCCCATTGTCGATCCGGCTCACGCCGTTGAGCTGCAACTGCATCAAAAAGCGTGTGCCTGTACTGGGGGTGGTCGTACCCGTGTCGTTGGTGTACTTCTCGAACGCGAGGCTGACCGACCAGCAATCCGCGTCGTACTGGAACCCGGCCAGGCCCGAAATGATCCGGTGACTCACCACGTCGTAGTCGATCAGGCCCACGCCCGAAAGCCGGCGCGTGAGCGGCCATTGCAGGGACAACATGACCTGGTTCATCGCCTCGTCGCCGAGCGTCGCGTCCGCCCGGGCATACAGGTAGGCCGCGTTGATCACCGTGCCCTCAGCGGGCTTCCAGCTGAAACCCGTCGTGGCCTGCGTCAGCACCTCGCTCGACTGGTTGTATTCGAGCGCCTGCTCGATCTGCGCGTCGCGGCCTATGTGCAGGCTCGCGCCCAGGATCAGGTCCGCGGGGCCGACCGAAGGCGGCGTGTCGCCCGGCATCGTCACTTGCGGCTCGCGAAAGTAGTAATCCTGAGCAATGACGAAGCGCGCCAGCTCCGCGCCACTCGCCGTATCGATGAAGCGCGAGGTGACACCGGCGGTCACGCGGTTCATGTCGCTCACGCGGTCGCCACCCACGAAGCGGTTGCTCGTATAGATCTCGGCCAGCCCAAAATCCTCGGGCGCCGTGTCGAATATCGGCGCGTAGGTCTGGTTGCGATAGGGCGTGTAGACGTAGTACAGCCGCGGCTCGAGCGTCTGGGTCATCGCGATGCCGAACAGCTTGACCGCCCGCTCGAAGACAGCACCCGTATCGAGGCTCAGCGTCGGCACGTTGTAGTTGAACGTACGCGGCTGCCCTGCCGGTGCGTCGCTGCCGATCGAGGACAAGTCGTACGACGCGGCATGCCATTGCACCTTGGGCGTCACGAACCAACCGGGCGCCACGATCGGGTAAGCCAGGTAGGTATCGAACGTGAGGCGCTGTCCTTCAGTCGAATCGGCGGTGGGGATCGTGAAACGTGTGGCATTCAGGTCGGCGCCGAAATCGAATCCGTCCACGTTGTAGCGCGTGTATTTCACATCGACTTCGGGCTCGCGATTGTAGGGTGGCGCGGTCGTGAACGACTGCCAGTTCTGCACGCGCGTCAGCACGGACCACGGCCCGTGGTTGTAGGTCACGCCGGCCTCCTGCTGGAATAGCGTCTGCGAGCCGTTCACGAAGGCGGTGGCGTCGGAGAGATCCGTGGTCACCGAAGCGTCAGAGACGCGATTGTAGATTGCGTAGGCCGCGAATCCGTCGCCCAGGGTCTCGTGGTGCTGGAACGAAATCGAGTACCGGTTGGTATGGGTCTGCGCGTCATCCGGCAGGAAGGCCACCGAAAACGCACCCGCATAGGTCGGACTCAAGTAGCGATACGCGGTCGTCAGCATGGCGCCGCGCTTGCTGAGGAGCCGGGGCGTGAGCGTCAGATCGTAATTGGGCGCGAGGTTGAAATAGATCGGCACGGCAAGGTCATAGCCGTTCGTCGAGCTGATGGAGAAAGTCGGCGGCAGCAGGCCGCTACGCCGGTCCCCGTTCATGGGAAACGACAGCCACGGCGAAGCGAAGATCGGCACGCCGCCGAAGAACAGCACGCCGTCATGCGCGACACCTTCGTTGGCGCCGCTGTCCAGATCCAGCCGCGATGCTTTCAGATACCACGCGGGCGAGGTGGTGCAGGAACATGTCGTGTAGGTCCCGTCGTACACCGTTTCCCGCTGGTCGCCGAGCAGGTCGGCCCGCACGCCGCTCCCGGAGCCGTTCGTCACGGTGAAATGCCAGTGCGGCAATGTCATCGTGCCCGTGCCGCTATCGAGCTGGTAATGGGCTTCCGGACCGATGAAGGTATTCCCGTCGTTGGTCAGCTCGACGTGCCCGTAGGCATCGGCCATGTCGGTATCTTCGTCGTAGTGAATCGCGTCGGCCTTCACGACCGACTGTGCCCGGCGCAGTTGCGCCGCGCCCTTTAGCGCGAGATCCTGATTCGCCGTGCCCGTTGCCGAGTCGCCTTCGCCAAACACCGCTGGCGCCTGCCCGACCGCGACCGGATGTTCGTCAAGCTGGGGGGCGAGTCGCAGCGCCCAGACGTCGTCGGCTTGCGCGGGCTGCTCCGCTGCCCCCAGTTCCTGCGCCTGGGCATAGCCGCGCCCGCCTGGGGGCAGCGAAAGCATCAGATAAAGGCTCAACGTGATCGTTCGCGCCTTGAGCCGGCCGAATCGTGCGGTCGTGGGTTGCAAAGTGAAATACGCGGATGCGGGTTGATAGAGCGAAGCAGGCGCGAAGCGCCCGCTTCCTGCCGGATCGCTCAGGGAATCAGAACGATGTCCCGATCTGGAACTGGAACTTCTGGTACTGGTCGCCGGCATGCCTGACGATCGGCAGCGCGAAGTCGAGCTTGAGCGGGCCGATTGGCGAGATCCATTCGAGCCCGGTGCCGTAGCTGTAGCGCAATCCGTTCGCGCCGACGCTGTTGCCCTCCGTTCCCCAGACGTTGCCGCCGTCGATGAACGTGAACACGCGCAGCGTCTTGTCGTAGCCCGTACCCGGCAGCGGCATCGTCAATTCGATGTTGCCGACCACCATCTTCGATCCGCCGATCGGGTCGCCCGTCGTCACGTCGCGAGGCCCGAGCGAACCGGGCTCGTACCCGCGCACGGTGCCTATGCCGCCCGCGAAGTAATTCTTGAAGATCGGATACGCACTGCCGATGCCATTGCCATAGCCACCCTGGAAGTTGAGCCCCAGAACAAAGCCGCGCGAAAACGAGTAGTAGTACTGAGCCTGAATATCGGTCTTGTAATACTGAACGCCGCCCGCAGGCGTGCCGTATTCCGCATTCGCCTGCGCGAAATACCCGCGGCTCGGCACCAGCGCGCTGTCGCGCGCGTCGCGGGACCACCCGATCGTCAACGGCACGATGTTCGAGACGCGGCCGAATGTGTTCACATAGTCGATATAGCTCTGCGGCGTGGAGGCATCGACGTCCAGGCGGTCCTGCTCGATGCCCAGACCGAAGTACACCATGTCCGCTTCCGAGAACGGAATGCCGAACTTCATGTCCGCGCCGTAGGAAATGATCCGGAAGCTGGTGTCGGTCGTGCTCGAATAGTAGAGCGGCTCGCTCGTGCGGTAGTAAACGTCGGTAATGCGTTTGATGCCGTCGATCGTGAAGTACGGGTCGATCTGCGTCACGCTCAGGGTGCGCGCCGTGGTCGACGTATTGGCATTCAGCGAAAGCGTGTTGCCGGTGCCGAACACGTTGTCCTGCGAGATGCCCGCGGAAATGATGGGGCCTTCCCCCGAGCCGTAGCCGAGCCCGAGCGAGATCGTCCCGGTGGGCTTCTCCGTGACCTTCACGTCGATGTCCACCTCGTCGTTCGTGCCTTCGACAGGAACCGTCGAGACCTCGACGTCGGTAAAGTAGCCGAGCCGGTTGATGCGGTCCTTCGAAAGCGCGAGCTTTTGCGAATCGAACCACGCGCTCTCCATCTGACGCATCTCGCGGCGGACCACCTCGTCGCGCGTACGCGTGTTGCCGATGACGTTGATCCGTCTCACATACACGCGGCGGCCCGGCTCGACGCGCAGCGTCAGCTTGACCGTGTGGTGCACCTGATCGACTTGCGGCTCCGCATTGACCGTCGCGAACGCGTAGCCGTATTCGCCCAGCCTGTCGACAAGCGCCTGGGTGGTCGCCTTCAGTTTCGCCGCGGAGAATAGCTCGCCCGCGTGAATGGCGACCAGTTTCTGGAGCCCAACCTCTCGCCCCAGCAGATCGCCCGTCAAGCCCACGTCCGTAATGGTGTACTGCTCGCCTTCGTGTACGGTCAGCGTCAGATACATGTCCTTGCGGTCGGGCGAGAGCGATACCTGTGTCGAATCGATGTTGAACTCCAGGTAGCCGCGGTCGAGATAGTACGAGCGCAAGTGCTCGAGATCGACGGTGAGCTTGTCCTTCGAGTAAATATCGTCCTTCGTGTACCACGAGAACCAGTTCGGCGTGGACAACTGCATTTCCTCGTGCAAGGTGGCGTCGTCGAACACGTGATTGCCGATGAAGTTGACCTGGCGAATCTTTGCGCTCGGCCCTTCCACAACCGAGAAGAGCAGGCCCACGCGGCTGCGGTCGATCGGCGACACCGTCACGTTGACCTCGGCGGCGTAATAGCCGCGTGTCAGGTACTGCCGCTTCAACTCCTGCTCGGCCCGGCTGACCAGCGATTTGTCGTAGTAGCGACCAATCGACAACCCAACCGAGTTCAACGCCTTCGTCAGGTTGTCCTTGTCGAACTCGTGGATGCCCGCAAAGTCGATCGAACCGACCGCGAGCCGTTCATCCACGCTGACCACGACCACGTCACCCTCGATCGAGACGCGCACGTCGTTGAAAAAGCCCGTCGCATAGAGCGCCCGGATCGCCTCGGAGGCCTTGTCGTCGTTGAATGTGTCACCGGGCTTGAATGGAAGATTCGCGAATACCGTGCCGGGCTCGATATGATGCAGTCCGTCGACTCGGATGTCGCGAATCACCACGCCTGCCGACGTCTGGGCGACTGCGATGACAGGTGCGTTGAGTGAAAGCATCACCGGCGCCGCCAGGCTGAGCCTGGCAAACCAGCGGAGCCTCAGCCTCAACGCGCGCATGCGCGATCCCAATTCACGATCGGCCCAAACGCCGCGGAATTCGGCCATGCCTTCCCGCACGAAGCCGCCGCTGGCATGCTCAGGACCGCGCAGACATGTGATGCCGCGATCTGATGAACCGAAGCATAGCCGCCCACTGGGGACGAAGCAGGCGGGAAATCTGCCGCGTAATGGCCCTGGGAGCAGACGGAGAATCTCGTCCGATACCGCAGCGCGGTCCATTGCGATCGCGTCAGCGCGCGCGCAACCGGCCGCTGTCCAGCGGCGTCTTTTATATGCGGCAGACCCGCTACGCGAAAATCCTCGTCGGTGGTTTCGGATGACGAGTGGCACCACGCGCTAGTAGCGTCCAGATAAGTATTATCCATTTCTCAGGTTCTCCTGAATCAGGCATTGAGAGTCAAATCGACCAGCTTGAACGGTGCAGGTGTTTTTATTTATTAGTAATGCGTAGTATTATGTTTACAGGAAGCGCATTGCCGTAACAGAAAGAAGTGCGCCCGGAGCGTGCGTCAGTTGAGCATGGTCCGTTCCCCGCGGGGCGTCGTATGGGGCAACGAGGAAAGCGCTTCAAACAGGCTTGCGAGGCTGGATGCAGGCAGCGCGAAGGCCGTCCATCCCTTGCCGACGTGACGCAACGACAATACCGCACCGTCAAAGTCCCTCAGGCGGTCCACGCGCCAGCAAGGGTCGAGTTCCATGGGATACGTGCCGGAGGGAGGAGACAGCGGACGGGCGGGCTGCATCGCCGCGCGAATATTGGCCAGTTGCTCGATCATCGCCTCGATATCCTGCGCGCCGAGTATCGACGATTCACCGGCAATCGTGAACCTGACTACGGTTGTTCCGGTTTCGCTAGTGACATCCAGTTGCAACGCGTGATACATGAGCAAACCTTTCTTCGTTCGACAGCTGAAATGCCAGCCGCATTATGTCGTTCAGACACATGCCGTATTGACAGGTTAGTTCATACTGATCGACTCCGAATTTCATGTTTATTTCCACGTGTTAAAAGCCGCTGATTGCGCAACCCTATTTCCAGTCGAAGTAAAATCGGCCGTGGCTCCCAAAGCGACGGCCGGTGAATGATTCAATCAGAATTTATGGCGGATACCGAGACTGACAATATCCTGACTACTCGTTCCCGCTACGCCATAAGAGCCAATCGATGCCTCGGCGCTCGAAACTGTGCCATCGGCATTGAGTTGCGAGCCGCTCGCGTGCTGCCACGCGCCGACGAGATAGACGTCCGTGCGCTTGGAGAGGCTGTAATCGGCACCCAGCGAGATCTGGTTATACGAGGCGTTGGTGTCGCCGCTCGCGTGCGTATAGCTATAGCCGAGGCCGAGCAGCAGCGCCGGATTCACCTGGTAGTTGAAGAAGCCCTGCCCCGTGTTGAAGATCTCCGATGACAGGAACGCCGATTGTGCATCGGCCTTGTAATTCGAATTGCTATACGACAGGCCGAAGGTGTAAGGTCCAGTCCTGAAGTTCGCCGCAACGCGCCCGATATTGATCGACTTCGCCGTGTCGTATCCCGAGTTGACCGGGCCGTCGAAGGTGCCATCCGAAGTCGACGACCAGCCGGTCCGCACGGCTGCCGTGGTGCTGGTGTTGTCGGCCACGTAGTAACCCGCGGCAATGGAGAACGGGCCATTGTTATACGAAGCGGCTGCCGACCATGTCTGGCCGGAGCCCGTCTGGCCCGCTACACCGCCAAACGCATACATGGCCTCGACCTGCAGCCCCGCATAGTTCTGCGAGACATATTTCACGGCGTTATTGGTGCGCGAGCTGTTGTCGTAGTTGTCTACGTCGCCGGCCGTGGCAAACGAGCTGCCGAAGTAGGCGTCGTCGGTGAGGCCCTGCACCTGGTCGACGAGCGGATCGTACTGCCGCCCGAGCGTGACGGTGCCATACCGGTCGCTTTCAAGGCCGACGTAGGCCTGCCGCCCGAACAGCGACGACGTGCCGTTGTACGTGCCCATCTTGCCGTTGTTGACGTCGAAACCATCTTCGAGCTGGAAGATCGCTTTCAGGCCGCCACCGAGATCTTCCGAACCCTTCAGGCCCCAACGGCTACCCGAAATATTGCCGGAATAGAGTCCGATCTGGTTGCTGCCCGCAGGCGTGGCGTTGTGCGTGTATTGAATCGATTCGTCGATGATGCCGTACAGGGTGATGCTGCTCTGCGCTCGCGCCGCGGCACTGAACATGCCGAGCAAAGCCATTGCTGCGAGCGTTTTACCAACGAGTTTTTTCATCTGAATTCTCCACAGATATCGCTCAAATTTCCGTTATCCCGTCGTCCAGATTCTTGGCGCGAACGGGATTCGCCATTAAGGCACGGCGCAATATCTGCTCAGTTGGTAATATGCAACGGCGGTGTTTACCGGCTATTTCGGCAAGGTGTGCGCGTAATAATAACGTTGCCTATGCATCGAATTTACAAATGGCTTCAACGGACCAGAAACCCTTGATCCGTTTGCTGTCACGTTCTGTAAAATCCTGTTGATAAAGGCGAGACGCGCCGCGGCGTGCGCGTCGTGCGAAACGAATGTCAAACGCGGTAATGCGATTACGGATACCTTGCGCGCTGTTGAGCGCTGGTTAGGAGATGCGAGAAGTCGCTTCCATTCGTTCATCCGACCACCCTCGGTGGCGCTGAAGATTACGCGCAAGTGCAGCCGAAAGTCGAACGGATAGACGAAGGCGCGCGCATCACGCTCTGGGCCATGAATACCGATGCGCCCGCGTTCGCGGCCGCGGTAAAGGGCTGGCCCGGCAAGGTCGATCGATGGGACATCTATGAATTCACATTGCCCGCCATTCTTCGGATGGACTCGGGAATGGCACCAGCTGGCACTGGAGCGCACGAAGGCACGCGGGTTGACGCCTGCCTGCACTATGCATCGATCGAGATCGCGAGACGCGTCGTATCGGAAAGCTTGAATGACGACACCGTCGATTTCAGTCTCCCGGCCTGCTCCTCGAGCGAGCGCGCTGCCGCTGCCGCCTGCTCGACGAGCGCCGCATTCTGCTGCGTCACCTGGTCCATCTGGATGACGGCCTGATTAACCTGCTCGATGCCGCGGCTTTGCTGCTCCGACGCGCTGGCGATCTCGCGGACGATTGCCGAAACGCGCTTGATGGCGCCCTTGATCTCGCTCATCGCGGTGCTGACTTCGCTGGCCTGCTGCGAGCCCGCCTCGACGGTCGCGACGGAAGAGGCAATCAGGTCCTTGATCTCCTTGGCCGCGGTGGCCGATCGTTGAGCGAGGCTTCGAACTTCGCTCGCGACCACAGCGAAGCCTCGCCCCTGTTCACCAGCGCGAGCGGCTTCGACTGCAGCATTGAGCGCGAGAATATTCGTTTGAAACGCAATACTCTCGATCACGCCCGTGATCTCGGAAATCTTGTTCGAGCTGCCCGATAGCTTGTCGATCGTCGCCACCATCGCCTGCACGACATCGCTGCCCATATCGGCGATGTCCGTCGCGTCGGCGGCAAGGCCGCTCGCCTCACGTGCACTATCGGCGTTCTGCTTCACAGTTCCGGTCAGCTGCGTCATGCTCGAGGCGGTCTCGGTCAGCGACGCGGCTTGCTCCTCCGTGCGGGCGGACAGATCGAGGTTGCCGGCAGCGATGTCACGCGTCGCCGAAGTAACCAGCTCGGTCGAGGAGCGGACCGACAACATCGTCTCTTCCATGCGTCTCATCCACTTGTCGAACGCAACGGCGGAGCGGCCAAACTCGTCCAGGCGCGGCGGTGAAGACCGCGCCGACAAATCGAGCGTCACCGCGATGTCCTCGAACTTCCTGGCGATGCGATACAGGCCGCCGCATACCACGGCCTGCAGATGGAGGCCGGCGTAGAGCGCGACAGCAAAGCCCACTGACGCGAGCGCAACCAGACTTGTCAACGCCCAGCGGGATAGCGGAGCGGCATTGGCATCAAGGTGCAATAGACCGACTATTCCGATGAGTCCGACGGCCAGCATCAAAGCTGCAATGACGCCGAACGCGAACATGAACTTGAGTCTGATCGTGAGCGCAGATTTTGGCACTTCGCTTCCCTGGTGAATGAGCAACACGCGGCGGCATCATGAAGACGAACGCGGGGTGAGATGTGTGGCATTGACGGGCGCTGGTTGCGCCCACTGTCGCCGTAGCCGCAGCTTTGCGACTACGCCCTGACCCCTCGTTTACGGCCCGGGATCTGGCGTCGACAGTGGTGTTTACCCCCAATCCATGCTCGCGCCGACCCGCGACCGCCTGCAAAACGAGCTGTTGGCGGGCCGATACGCTCGTAGTAGACCGCGTGCGAAGAGCGCGTCTGATTCGTCGTCGTTGATCACAGTTTCTGGCGCCGTGGCGATCTCCCGACGCTTGAAGCGGGGCGTATCCTCCGTAAGCGACACCTTAATTCTGGATGACTAAGTGATCGGTTCAATCGCATTTTTCCTTGTCGCAGCCGTATCGGCAGTGTGTGCTTTCACTGGCTTCGCCAAAGAGTGTTTCCTGCATCCGGCACCGTTGCCGCGCATCCCACGCATCAACCCCCATGCCTTCATGCTTGAGCCAGTCCGGCCAGCAATGACTAGAATTCAGGCATGGTCGCATTCCAGAAGGAGGCTGCCATGACTCAATCAATGATCAGCTTTTGGGTTGGCCTAGTGGTTCTGGTTGTCGTTGCATGGGCCCTCTCGAGTCGCTACCGGCGCGATCACCCGGAAGAGAGCCTGAGCCGGTGGCTCGACGCGCATCATATGCGCTGGATGCATCGCAGGCACTAGCGGGCGGCGCGGACTGACGCCGGGCAGCGCACCATGGCCTTCACCCTCACCTCGCAGGCTTTCCATGAAGGCGGCGAGATCCCCCGGCGCTACACCTGCAAGGGCGCGGACGTCTCGCCTCCGCTCGCGTGGTCGGATATACCCGTCAACGCGAAAAGCCTCGTGCTGATCGTCGACGACCCCGACGCGCCCGACCCTGCCGCACCACGGATGACCTGGGTCCACTGGGTGCTCTACAACATCCCGGTGACGGCGCCCGGCCTTCCGGAGGGCGTCGCGGCGGGGGCGCTTCCAGCGGGCACACTTGAAGGCACCAACGACTTCCGTCGCACTGCGTATGGCGGCCCCTGCCCGCCCGTTGGCCGTCATCGATATTTCCACAGGCTTTACGCGCTCGACACCGTGCTGCCCGATCTTCACCAGCCCATCAGGGCAGCATTGGAAAAGGCGATGACGGGCCATGTCGTGGCACACACCGAGTTGCTCGGCACATTCCAGAAATAACACGCAGTCGTCTCTCATAGCCGATCCCCAGTGGTTGCAATCAGCCCGAAACCTGTATAAATTTACAGGTAACTGTATTTTTATACAGTACTCTCGGGAGGCGACAATGGAGCATCTGGTCAGGATCTATAACGAAAGGGACCGTAAAACGCTCGAATGGCTGCGCCGGCACGTTGGCGACGCAGCCCTTGCTGCCGCCGTCGCACGATGCACGGGACCGGGCAAACCGTACCTTTCCTCTGTCTGCCGACAGCTGGGCGTCAAGACTCCCGAGTTTCCTTTGCCGCGGCGACAAAACCCGAGTGCGGTGGCGGAACAATCCCTGGCGGCCATCCGAAGCATTCTCGCCGCGCGCACCGCGTCGACCGTCGTGCGCCCGGCCGTCTGACGCTGGTAAAAACGGCCGACTGGCGGGAATGGGTATCGAGCGAAAGCGCAGTGCCTTTGCCGATGGTGGGGCAACTCGCTTCGCTGCGGGCCCGGAGTCCGGTCACCGGGAAGCGGCGGGCAGCGTACCCGCGCGTTTCAGGCGCATCGACACCGAAAACCGTTCGGCGGGATGCACACTCACCGAGACCTCGAAGGCCACCCCCGACGCATCGAGATATCGACGCACGATCTCCAGCGCCGGGCTTCCCGGCGCCACCTGCAGCCGCCCTGCCAACTCCGTTCCAACGCTGGCCGCCCGGACGTCCTGCTGGATCTCCGTCACACAGCGGCCGTAGCGCGCCTCGATCAGCGAACTGATTAGCGTATCCGGCTCCGCACGGGCCGCCTGCGCGATATCGCCATAGGCCGGGTCGATATAAACGTCCGTCCAGCCAACCGGCGGCCGTCTGCTGTCCCGGTCCACGCGCAAGCTCGACACCCGCAGCCAGCGCTCGCCCTCCTCACAACCCAACAGCCTGGCCAGCTCGCCGGTGGCCGAGATTTCACCCGTGGACTCCACGACCCGCAGATGCTCGGTGCCGAACTGGACTACGTCATCGATCGACGCGAGCGACGGCCGGAAATCGTTGCGCGGCCGCGCCGACTCCACACGCGTGCCGGCGTTCTTGCGCCGCGACACGAGACCCAGCTGCTGCAGCTCGTTCAGCGCCGCCCGGACGGTGTGCCGGCTGGTCCCGTACTGATCCCGCAATTCCAGCTCAGTGGGCAAATACGCCCCCACCGGAAGACGGCCCGATGTGATTGCTTCGCTCAGGTCCCGGGCGATGTCGGCGAAGTGAGGCTTGTTCATGGAGTTGTGCAGGTCTGTCGTTGCGGGAAGGCCAAGGTTAATCATAGCTTGAATCATATGTCCGGACATAATATCGTCAATATGTCCGGACATATTGACGGCGAGCATCGACGATATGTCCCGTTTTCAGCCCCGCTTTTTCGATTTCCAAGAGGTCCACATGACGAGCCGCACGCTTCCCGTTTCCAGCACCGTGGTCGATTCCATCCTGTTCCGGGACGCGTTCGGCACCGCAAAAATGCGCGCCCTGTTCTCCGATCACGCGCTTGTGCAGCGCTACATCGACGTGGAAGTCGCCCTCGCGAAAGCCGAGGCGCGTGTGGGCGTGATTCCGTCCGAAGCCGCCGAAGTCATTGCGCGCGAAGCCTCCATCGAGCGCATCGATTTCGACCACATGCGCGAGGAGACGGATATCGTCGGCTATCCGATCCTGCCGCTCGTGCACCAGTTGGTCGGCATGTGCGGCGACGCGGGGCGCTTCGTGCACTGGGGCGCGACAACCCAGGACATCATGGACACCGCGGTCGCCCTGCAGGTGCGCGACGCGCTCGATGCGATCGATGCCGATATTCGCGAACTGCGCGCGATCCTGACCGGTCTGGCCAGCAAGTACCGCGATACGCCGATGGCCGGCCGCACCCATCTGCAACAGGCGCTGCCCGTCACCTTCGGCTACAAGGCTGCGATCTGGCTCGCCATGTTCGACCGCCATCAGCAACGCCTTGCGGCACTGCGCCCGCGGGTCGCCGTGGTCGAATTCGCGGGCGCAGCGGGCACGCTCGCCTCACTGGGCGACAAGGGCTTTGAGGTACAGGCAGCGATGGCCGAAGAACTCGGTCTTGGCGTGCCGGCCACGACCTGGCACGTGGCGCGCGATGGCCTGGCGGAAGCGGTCAATCTGCTCGCACTCGTTACGGGATCGCTCGGCAAGATCGCGACCGACATCATGATCATGGCCTCGACAGAGTTTGCTGAGGTCTACGAACCGTTCGTCAAGGGGCGCGGCGCGAGCAGCACCATGCCGCAAAAGCGCAATCCGATCTCGAGCGAGTTGATGCTGGCCGCCGCGAAGGCCGTGCGCCAGCACGCGGGCCTGATGATGGACGCAATGATCCAGGACTTCGAGCGCGCAACCGGGCCGTGGCACGCCGAATGGATCGCCATTCCGGAGAGCTTCATCCTCGCGTCGGGAGCCCTGCATCAGGCGAAGTTCGCCCTGGGCGGCCTGATTGTGGACAGCGCGCGCATGAAGCACAACCTTGGCATCAGCAAGGGGCTCATCGTCGCGGAGGCCGTGATGATGCAGATGGCGCCGCACACGGGGCGTCAAGCGGTGCACGACATCGTCTACGACGCATGCCGCACGGTGAACGAGCGCGGCGGCACGCTCGCCGAAGCGCTCGCGGCATTGCCGGCGGTCACGCGTTACTTCGAACGCGACGCCATCGAGCGCATGACCGACCCCGCGAACTATCTCGGCCTCGCGCCACAGATGGTCGACCGCGCCATCGAACTGTCCAGCCGGATCTGAGCCGCAATCGTGGAGGAGCACGCATCATGAACAACGACAGCGCATCGCGCAACGCCCTGCCCGCGCAGGTGAAGCGGCCGTGGTATCGCAGGCTGGGCATGCAGGTGCTCGTCTCGCTGGTGCTGGGCGTCGCACTGGGACTGATCTTTCCGAAGCTCGGCGCCCAGCTCAAGATTCTCGGCGACATTTTTCTCGACCTGATCAAGGCTGGCGTCGCGCCGCTGGTGTTTCTCACCATCGTGCATGGCGTGGCCTCCGCAGGCGACGTCCGGAGCGCGGGCCGCGTGGGCTGGCGTTCGATCGTCTACTTCGAGGTCATTTCCACGATCGCCCTCGCCGTTGGGCTGCTCGCAGGCAACCTGCTGCAGACCGGCAACGGCATGACAGCCGCCGCGCACGGTGCGATGCCGGCAATGGCCGCGAAGGCCGCACCAGAAGGCTTCACCGGGTTCGTCATGCATCTCGTGCCCAGCAACTTCATCGGCGCGTTCGCCAAGGGCGAACTGCTGCAGGTCGTGGTGCTCGCGATCATGGTCGGGATTGGCATCCTGGCGATTCCGGAAAGCCGGCGTGTACGTATCAATGAGGGCCTCGAGCTCGTATCCGAGGTCCTGTTCGCGTTCATCAACATCGTCATGAAGCTCGCGCCGCTCGGCACCTTCGGCGCCATTGCCTATGCCGTGGGCAGCAACGGGACCGCGGTGCTCGTCGCGCTCGCCCAGCTCGTCCTGAGCTTCTACGCGGTCATCGTCCTGTTCATCATCGTGGTGATGGGTATCGCAGCGCGCCTCGCCGGCTTCAGCATGTGGCGGTTCCTGCGCTACATCCGCGACGAGGTCCTGATCGTGCTCGGCACGGCGTCCTCGGAGAGCGCGCTGCCGCGTCTGCTGATCAAGCTCGAGCGGCTCGGCTGCGCGAAACAGACGGTGGGCCTCGTTCTGCCCACCGGCTATGCGTTCAACCTCGACGGCACCTCGATCTTCATGTCGATGGGCGTGATGTTCATCGCGCACGCGTACAACGTGCCCATCACGCTACACCAGCAGATCGCCATTCTGCTGCTGATGCTGCTGACGTCGAAAGGCGCGGCAACGGTTTCAGGCGGCTCGTTTGTCGTGTTCGCGGCGACCGTCACGTCCACGGGTATTCTGCCCGTCGAAGGTCTGCCGATCATCTTCGGTGTCTATCGCTTCATGTCGATGGCGATCGCGACCTGCAACACAATCGGCAACAGCCTGGCGACGGTGGTCGTCGCGCGATGGTCGGGGACGCTCGATCGGGAAGCCCTGGCGCGCCATCTGCATCCCGAGCGCTACCCGGAGACGGCGCGCGCGGATGCTGGCCTCGATGACGGCAATCTGCTTCCCGAGGATACAGATGAAGGAAACCCCCATCCTTCCGGCATTTCCCTGAAAAGCGCCAACGCTTCACGCTAGGCTCCAGGTACGCGGCCCGCAATCCGCCGGCCGCGTCAGTCGAAGCATCAGCTCATTGTGGCTGCGGGGCACGGCGCTCGTGCCCATCACTTTCCGATCTGATTGCCCACTACACCGCCAACGGCAGCCCCGCCAACCGTTCCGAGTGCGCTACCCCCAGTGAGCGCAGCGCCACCGACTGCGCCAACCCCCGCCCCGACCGCAGTATCCACGCCTCGGTGTGACATATCCGAGCAAGCCGTCAATCCCGCCACCACCAAGACGATCACAACACCCTTTGACAAGACACTTTGCTTGTTCATTTTGATCCTCCCTTTAGGACTACGTATCCAATTCAGCACAACCCCATCATCTGACCTCAAACTACACCGGACAGCGCGCACCCCAACTTCGGCCATGCGGCCCCACGGGAAACGCCCCGATCAAGAATCAGTACGGACCAGAAGCAGGGTCACAACGCCCTCCTCGCTATCCCGCCACACGATTGCTGGCGATGCTGACGGCATTGATTGCGCAAGAGGCGTACCTGTCGAAAGATCACAGTGCACAGGGCGCGGTCTGGTCGCCCCCTACCCCATCAAACCGCCATGCACAGGTACTTGATGACCAGGTAGTCGTCAATGCCGTAGTGCGAACCCTCGCGGCCAAGGCCCGACTGCTTCACACCACCGAATGGCGCGACCTCGTTCGAGATCAGGCCCGTATTGATGCCGACCATGCCGTATTCAAGCTGCTCGGCAACCCGCCAGATGCGCCCAATATCGCGGCTGTAAAAATAAGCGGCCAGTCCGAACTCCGTGTCGTTGGCGAGCTTCACCACCTCTTCGTCGCTCGAGAAGCGAAACAGCGGTGCGAGCGGTCCGAACGTTTCTTCTCTCGCAACGTCCATGTGCGCAGTGGCATTCACGAGTATCGTGGGTTCGAAGAAACCCTGCCCGAGTGCATGCCGCTTTCCGCCGGTGGCGAGCGTCGCACCTTTGTCGAGTGCGTCCGCGATATGCGCTTCGACCTTCCTGACCGCCGCCTCGTTGATGAGCGGTCCGAGCGTTACGCCACCTTCTGTTCCGTGACCCACCTTCAGGCCCTTCACAGCCGTAGCCAACTTCGCGGCGAATGCGTCATACACCCGGTCGTGCACGTAGAAGCGATTGGTGCAGACACACGTCTGCCCGTTGTTGCGATACTTCGAAGCGATCGCACCTTCCACTGCCGCGTCGAGATCGGCATCGTCGAACACGATGAAGGGCGCGTTGCCACCGAGTTCGAGCGTCACTTTCTTCACCGTGGGCGCGCTTTGCGCCATCAGCAGCCGGCCCACTCCTGTCGAACCCGTAAACGAAAGCTTGCGGACCACGGGGCTGCTCGTCATGGCGTGGCCAATCGCCTTGGGGTCGCCGGTGACGATGTTGAGCACGCCCTTGGGCACGCCCGCCCGCTCTGCGAGAACCGCGAGCGCGAGCGCGGAAAATGGCGTCGCTTCCGCGGGCTTCACGACAATGGGACAGCCCGCGGCGAGCGCCGGCCCCACCTTGCGGGTAATCATCGCATTCGGGAAATTCCACGGCGTGATCGCAGCGCAAACGCCTACGGGCTCCTTGACCACCACGAGGCGCTTGTCCGACGCCGGCGTGGCGAGCGTGTCGCCCGCCACACGCTTGCCCTCTTCGGCGAACCACTCGATGAACGAGGCACCATAGAGGATTTCGCCTTTTGCTTCGGCAAGCGGCTTGCCCTGCTCGGCCGTGAGGATCAGCGCAAGGTCGTCGGCGTGTTCAATCATGAGCGCGTACCAGCGACGCAACACGATCGCGCGCTCCTTAGCGGTCCGTGCCCGCCACGCAGGCCACGCGGCATTCGCGGCGGCGATCGCGCGCGTTGTTTCAGCCTCTCCCATCAAAGGAACGCTGCCCAGCGTTGCGCCCGTTGCCGGGTCGAACACGTCGAAGCTCGCCCCCGAATCGGCCGTGCACCATTGCCCATCGATATAAGCCTGATGGCTCAAGAGTGCCGCGTCCTTCAACAGGGTTTTCAATTCCATGACTGTTCCTTCCGGGATAAAAATGCTTCAATCGGAGCTTCTACTTCGTATTGCTAATGACACACCCCACAAAGCAACTCAACTTCAATGCAACGCCCGGGGTTTGAGCGCTGTAAAGCGGGCCGCCCTACCCCGCCTGACGCCACGAAGCGTTCTCGTGCCCTTGGGCCAACAGGTTTCGTGCGATCTCGGCCACCCTGTCGACATGCGCGATGGCAGCCTCGCGCGCCCCTGCTCCGTTTCCCGCCTGAATGTCGGAGAGAATCCGGCGCATCTCGCTGACCGCCTGGCGCCCACGGTCATCGGACGCGATCGTCAGCGCGCGCAAGCGGTTGATACGCGCGGTCAACGACTGCACGATCTCCCAGGCCACTTGCTTTTTTCCGCCGATGAACATGCGCTCATAGAAGGCAGTGGTGAGCGCCTTCACGGCCTGATAGTCCCGGGATTCGAAAGCGTGCTCGATCTTGTCGATATTGCCGCCCAACTCCGCGACGATGGAATCGTCGGCATGCTGCGCGCAGGCCATGGCGGCCTCGCCTTCCAGCAACGCGCGTATCTCGTAGATCTCCGCCGCTGTCTCGAAGTCGAGCACGGCAACAATGGGCCCCTGGTTCGGTATCGAGTCGACCAGCCCTTCCGTTTCCAGATGCCGCAAGACCTCGCGCACAACCGTGCGGCTCACGCCGAGAATCTCGCACAGGGAACGCTCGACCAGCCGCTCGCCCGGATGAAAACGCGCCTCCAGGATGGCCGTGCGCATTTTTTCGAGCGCAAGTTCCCGTAGCGTGACCGTGGGGCGCTGGACCTTCAGCGATGGCAGTGTTTCGTTCATGGCTTGTCGCCGTCAAGCAAGAGCAAAGAGACGACCGTCGCGCGCATCCCAGTCGACCAGCGCCTGTGCACCGATCGCAATGCCGCTGTCGTGCCGATGCGCCGCCGGCATGCGAATCGAGATCTCCTGCTGCCAGGGCGTCGCCACGGCGTAGTGCATCGCGTCGCCAAGATACGTGATATCGCGCACCGTCACCGGCAGGCCCGCCGTGCCACTTGTGCCACTTGCGCCGCTTGCGCTTTGCAGCGAACTCAGGCGCATCTGCTCCGGGCGAATCATCAACGCGCCTTCGTCGCCGGCGGCGAGCGCCGGATTGAGGGCGTCCGAGGCGATTTCATGGCCGTTGGGGAACACGCCATTCATGCGGCCGCCACTGTTCTTCATCACCTTCACCGGCAGGAAATTCGAATTGCCGATGAAGCTCGCGACAAAGCGCGACGCCGGATTCGCATAGAGTTCTTCGCCTGTGCCCACTTGTTCAATGCAGCCTTTGTTGAACACGGCGATGCGGTCGGACAGACGCAGCGCCTCCTCCTGATCGTGCGTGACATAAAGAATCGTCACGCCGGTCTCCTGATGAATGCGGCGCAATTCAAGCTGGATTTCCTCGCGCAGCTTCTTGTCGAGCGCGGAGAGCGGCTCATCCATGAGCAGCACGGGCGGATCGTAGGCAAGCGCCCGCGCAATGGCGACACGCTGCTGCTGTCCGCCCGATAGCTGCGCCGGCATCCGGTCGCGGCACTCGGAGAGATGCACGAGCTTGAGCATCTTCTCCACCTTAGCCTTGATTTCGGCGTCGGGGCGACCGCGCACGCGCAGCGGGAAAGCCACGTTCTCGCCCACCGTGAGATGCGGGAACAAGGTATAGCGCTGAAACACCATGCCGATGTTGCGCTTGTTCGGCGCCACCGAAAGCAGCGGCTTGCCGTCGAGCAGCACGCGGCCTTCGGTCGGCTCCTGAAAGCCCGCGACGATATAGAGCGTCGTGCTCTTGCCCGAACCCGAAGGCCCAAGGAAGGTCATGAATTCGCCTTTGCGCACATCGAGCGAAACATGGTCGATGGCGACGACGTCGTCGTAGGTCTTGCGCAGACGCTGGATTTGCAGGAATGCAGTCATGGCTTGTTTACCTCAGTTGGCACGCGCGCGGCGCAGCAAGGCGCCCGCCAGCATCAATACGGTCGTCAATCCGACGAGCAGCGAAGACGCTGCCGCCACGACGGGCGTCAGGTCCTGCCGCAGCGTCGACCAGATACGCACGGGCAGCGTTTGCAGTGTCGGGCTCGACATGAAGATCGACACCACGACTTCGTCCCACGACGCGAGGAACGCGAATATCGCGGCAGCAAAGAGGCCCAGCCGGATCGCGGGAAGCGTGACACGCAGCTTCACCGTGAGCGGCGAGGCGCCACAGATGAGCGCCGCGTCTTCGAGCGCCGTGTCGAAGCTCACGAGCGAATTGCTGATCGAAATGATCGAGAACGGCAACGCAATGATCAAATGACCGATCACGAACCCGGTCATCGTGCCGTTCAGGCCGACGCGCAGAAAGAACGCATAGAGCGCGACGGCCAGAACGACGACGGGCAGGACCATCGGCGTGAGGAAAAAGCCCCGCACGGCCTCGCGGCCGCGAAACTTGCCGCGTACGAGCGCAAGCGAGGCGAGAAAGCCGATCAACACGGAAAGCGCCGTGACGATCACCGCCAGCTTCGCGCTCGTGAGCAGCGAATCGATCCAGCCCGGGTCTGTGAAAAGCTGCCGATACCACTCCAGCGTCCAGCCCGGCGGCGGGAAGATGAGCCACTGCGAATCGCCGAACGAAAGCGCGACGATGAAGACGATCGGCAGCAGGAGAAAGAGCGAGACGGCAGCGCCCACGGCCACCAGCATCCAGCGCAGCGCGCCGAGACGATCGAAGTCGAGCAACATGTCAACGGCCTCCCTGACTTGCGCGCGCACTGCCCGTAAAGCGCAGTTGCAACGCATAGAGCGCGAGCGTCACGGCGAGCAGCACGAATGCCGCGGCGCCGGCAAGGCCCCAGTTCAGCAGTTCCTGCACGAGCTGCGCAATGAGCTCGGCGAGCATCATGTAGGACGGGCCGCCCAGCAGCGCCGGCGTGACGAAGTAGCCCAGCGCCATCACGAACACCATCAGCGCGCCCGAGGCCACGCCCGGCATGGCGAGCGGCACGAGGATGCGCCAGAATGCCTGCCAGCGGCTCGCGCCACACACGGCCGCGGCGCGCAGCGTCGAGGGATCGATGCCGCGCAGCGTGGCATGCAGCGGCATCACGAGGAACGGCAGCATGATGTAGGTCATGCCGATCGTCACGCCGGTGAGGTTGTTCACAAGCGAGAGCGGCTCATGAATCACGCCGATCGCCATTAGCGCGCGGTTGATCGGGCCCGTCTCCTGCAGCAGCACCATCCATGCGAAGGTCCGCGCGAGCAGATTGGTCCACATCGACAGCAGCAAGATCGCGAACAGCAGCGAGCTGAGCTTGCGTGGCGCGATGGCAAGCAGCCACGCCATCGGAAAGCCCACCAGCAGCGTCACGAGCGTCACGACCGTGGCGACGAGGAACGTATTGCCGAATACGCGCAGATACGTCGTCGAGCCGAGCAATTGCTGGTAGTTATGCAGACCCGGCGTCGGTTCGAGCACGCTGCGCAAGAGCAGCGAGAGCACGGGCAGCAGAAAAAATATCACGAGGAGCAGCATGGCCGGCGCCAGCAGCCGGATGCTGCGCCAGTCGCGCCGCTTGCGCGCGGCCGTCGCAGGGGGATGCGCGACGGTACTCAATACGTTGGGCATGGCGTCTCCTGTGTCGGCCAGAGTCGGCGCTTGAACGCTTGCCCTGGCCCCATGCAACTCGGTTGCTCAGCCGTCCCGGTTCGCTTTGATTCGGAATACTGAGCAGCGTTCACGTCCAGACTCTGTCCGGGCCTGCTTACTTCGATTGCCACGCGTACCAGCGCTTCGCAATCGCGTCGCGATTCTCCGCCCAGTACTTCATGTCGAGATCGATCTGCGAGGTCTTGTACTGGTCGGGCAGCGTCTTGGCCATCGCGGGCGGCATGAGTGCGGCCGACTTCACGTTGATCGGCGCGTAGCCCGTGTTGGCCGCGAATTTCGCCTGAGCCTGCGCGCTCGTTGCGGCGGCGAGAAATTTCATCGCTTCGTCGCGATGCTTGGCGCCCTTGGGAATCACGAGCATGTCGGCAGCGGTCAGGTTCTGGTTCCACGAAATGCCCACCGGCACACCCGTCTGCGCCAGCGCGTGCAAACGGCCATTCCAGAACATGCCGATGGGCGCTTCGCCCGAAGCGAGCAGTTGCTGCGACTGCGCGCCGCCGCTCCACCAGACAATGTCGCTCTTGATCGTGTCGAGCTTCTTGAACGCGCGGTCGAGGTCGAGCGGATAGAGTTTGTTGGGCGGCACACCGTCGGCAAGCAGCGCGATTTCCAGCACGCCCGGCGCCGACCACTTGTAGAACGTGCGCTTACCCGGGAAGCGCCTGGTGTCGAAGAGGTCCGCCCAGGTTTGGGGCTGCGCGCCCGTGTACTTCGCCTTGTTGTAGCCGAGCACGAACGAATAGTAGAAGCTGCCCACGGCGTCGGGGGTCGCGAAGCGCGGGTCCAGGTCGGCCTTCTTCACCACGGAGTAGTCGATCGGTTCGATCAGGCCGTCCTTTTGCGCGGCGTAGGCAAAGTCGCCTTCCACATCGACCACGTCCCAGCTCACGTTGCCGCTGTCCACCATCGCCTTGAGCTTGCCGTAGTCGGTCGGGCCGTCCATCAGCACGTTGATGCCGCTCGCCTGCGTGAACGGCTGTGCCCAGTCCTTCTGTTGCGACGATTGTGTCGTGCCGCCCCAGCTCGTGAACACGATCGGGTCCGCGGCGAGTGCCGGTGCTGCCGCGAGCGTCGTCACGCAAAGTACGGCCAGCGGTGCGCAAAGATGGATGCTTCTGTTGCTCATGTCTCTCTCCAGGGGAAATCGTTGTGTTCAGTGGCTGAGGTAGGTTCAGGCGGCGAGCGGCTGCACGGTCCCGGCTTCCGTATCGCCGACATAGATGCCGAACGCGTCCTGCCTGCGTTCGCGCACGTAGCGTTCGAGCATCGAGCGCACCGCGTCGTCGGTCACTTCGTCCCAGGGAATCTGCGAGAGCGGCACGATGCGGATGCTGCTGTCGAGCCAGGGCGAACCGGTGTGAATCACGCGGCCGCGGTAATAGATATGCACACCGGGCTCGCGCTCGCCGTTCCCCTCGAATACGGCGAAGAGGAAGTCGAGATGCGCCTGCAGACCGAGCTTCGCGAGTACGCCGCGCAGGCTCGAGGGGTCGCTTGCCGGTTCGAGCTTGATGCCAGCCGGCAGCTGCACGCCTTGTGCCGTGTCGACGAGCACGAGTCCGTCGCGATGTTCCAGGATCGCGCCCACCTGCGCGCGCATTCCGGTTGCGGCAAGCGCGTCCTGCGAAAGACTGAAATTCACGTACGCGCCACGGCAATAGCCGAGCGGCGAGGCGCTCGTCTGAACGAAGTCGACCACGCGGCCGATCAGGATGATGTGGTCTCCCGCGTCCACAACCTCATGTGTCAGGCAGTCGAAGCTCGCCGCCGCGCCGTCCATCACGGGGGCGCCCGTTTTACGTGTGCTCCAGGGCACTTGCGCGAACTTGTCGGCCATCTTCGAGGCAAATACGCCAGAGACAGGCTTCTGGCTTTCTGCGAGCACGCTCACCGCGAAGCGGCGCGTTTCGGAGAACACCGCATAGCTCGACGCCGTCTTCGCGATGCACACGAGAATCAGCGGCGGGTCGAGTGACACCGAGGTGAACGAGTTCGCTGTGAAGCCACGCGGCGAGCCGTCGGGCTGGATCGTCGTGACGACGGTCACGCCCGTGACGAACGCGCCGAGCGCGCGGCGAAACTCGGCGATGTCAAAGGCCTGTTGCGTGGTTTGTCCGGTAATGGGCTCAGCCATGGCGGTCTCCCGTGGTCCCTGCGATGCTTGATGAGATTATGGTATACCATCTTATGGTCCACGCAAGCGCTTTGCGTATTATGGAATACCATGAGTCGTCAGACGGGACTGCCTGGCACGCTTTGGACTACAGGGAAGCTCGCGCGCGGCGACACTTCGGTTGACGGGAATCAGCAGACAAAACAAAAGGCCGCCGGTTTTTTTGCCGGCGGCCTTGGGTATCAAACCGCGTATTGCGAAACGGGCGTTGCGAAATGCGTCAGCTATCGCCCGCTGCCTCGTTCTGCTGGGCGAGCGCCGACAACGCCAGTTCGGACACCCGTTTGATGTGCGCGAACGAAGCCGCAGAGGCCGCGTCGCCATCACGCCGCTCGATCGCGTCGAGCAACTGGTTCATCTCGCGGTTCGAGTCGCCACTGCGCCCCGGCATGGCGATGGTCAACGCGCGCAACCGGTTGATGCGCGCGTTGAGCGTCTTGACGACCGTCAGCGACACCTGCTTTCCGGAGGCTTCGAACAGGGTTTCGTAGAAACGCTCGGTGTACTCGAGCACGCGCGGCAGTTCTTGCTTCTCGAACGCCTCTTCAATGACGGTGCGGATCTCGCGCAGTTGCTGCACGATTTCGGGTGTCGCGGCCTCGGCGCAGGCGCGCGCGGCATTGGCTTCGAGCAGGCCGCGCAACTCGTAGATCTCGCCCACCTGCGCCGGGTCGAGCCGCGCCACGATGGGCCCTTGTCGCGACACGGTCTCGACCAGCCCTTCGGTCTCCAGATGCCGCAGCACCTCGCGCACCACCGTGCGGCTCACGCCAAGCTCATCGCACAGCGTGCGCTCGACGAGCCGCGCACCCGGCCGGAAATACCCTTGAACGATTGCGCCGCGCAGTTTGTCGAGCGTCAGTTCACGCAGGGTTTTGGCATTGCGGTCAATTTTGAGGTCTTGCATGGGCGACGGTCTGGAAACGGATAGGGGCCCGAGCTTGGGTACAAGCGGGTACAAGCGGACACGAGCCGGGCACAAGCATGGAATGCCATATTATGACCTAACTGACATCCAGCTTTCCATACCGTTGGCGTTATAGCGCCATCAGTCGCCCAAGCCCTCGACGATCGCCACCTGCGCCCGGCAATGCCCCTCCCGCTTTTGCCTGGCCGCCTGATATTCGGGCGAGTGATAGCAGTCAAGCGCCGTTTGCATATCGGGAAACCGGATCACCACGTGGCGCTCGAACGACTCCCCCTCCAGAACCTGCGACGCGCCTCCGCGCGCCAGGAAAACGGCGCCGAACTTCTTGAACGCCTGTGGCGCGATATCCGTGTAGTCCTTGTATTTCGCGGGATCGAGGACCTTCACATGGGCAATCCAGTACGCAGTCATTTTTCCACCTTCATTTCGAAAATCATCGGTCGAGGGTTAACACTCATGGCATGCCGTAACATGGTATACCAAAATTCACCTCACATTCAACGCACGAAAAGGTAGGTGCCATGAGCCTGATTCGCAAAACCATCCTCCATGTCGAGACCGTCTATGTCGATGGCGACAAGGCCGCGGCAAAGCCGCTGAAGATGATCGGGGCAGCCGCGGTGATCAAGAATCCCTGGGCAGGCCGCGGTTATGTCGAGGACCTGTCGCCGGAGATTCGTGCACTCGGGCCGCAACTCAGCGAGCACCTCACCAGACTGATCCTCGACGAAGCCGGCTCGGGCGAAGCCGTCGAGGCGTTCGGCAAGAGCGCGATCGTCGGACTCGACGGTGAGATCGAGCATGCGTCCGCGCTGATCCACACGCTGCACTTCGGCAACATCTATCGCTCGGCCGTGGGCGCCAAGTCGTACCTCGCCTTCAACAACACGCGCGGTCCCGCGAATGCGCCCCTGCTCATTCCGATGATGGACAAGAACGACGAGGGCCGCCGCTCGCACTACCTGACGCTCCAGTTTGCGATTCCCGACGCGCCGGCGGCCGACGAACTCGTCATCGCCATTGGCGCCTCCACCGCTGGCCGCCCGCATCACCGCATTGGCGATCGCTACAAAGACCTCGCAGAGCTCGGAAATGACGTCAAGAACCCTGCAGCTGTCCAATAACCGCGTTGCCCACTGGCTCGAGCAGGGCAGCGGCGAACCGCTGGTCCTGATTCACGGCGTGGGCATGCAGGCGAGCGCGTGGTATCCGCAGATCGACGACCTCTCGCGCGAATTCCGCGTGATCTCGGTCGACATGCCGGGCCACGGCGCGAGCGATGCGCTCGACGAGAACGCAGACCTGCAACAGTTCGTGCAGTGGGCGAGCGAGTTCATCGAGGCGCTTCACGCCGGCCCCGTCAATCTGGCCGGCCACTCGATGGGCTCGCTGATTGCGGCTGGCGTTGCCGTCACCCGGCCCGACCTGGTCAAGCGCGTGGCAGTCCTGAACGGTGTGTACCGTCGCACGGAAGAGGCCCGCGAAGCCGTCCTGCAACGCGCCGCCGAGCTGCGCTCGGGAACCATCGACGTGCAAACGCCGCTGCGGCGCTGGTTCAATGCCGAGGAGGCGCAGCAGATCGCCGCGCAAAAGGTCGAATCCTGGCTGCAGTCCGTCGACCTCGCGGGCTACGCCACGGCGTACACGGCGTTCGCCAGGGGTGACACCGTGTATGCGGATGGCTGGCACAGCATTGCCTGCCCTGCTCTCGTGCTCACCGGTTCGGATGACCCGAATTCGACGCCGGAGATGGCGAGGCAAATGGCGCAGGCCGCCCATGCCGGGAAGGCCGTCGTGATCGAGAACGAGCGCCACATGGTGAACCTGACCGCGCCCGAGGAAGTCAATCGCGCCCTGCGTGCCTGGTTGCAGACCGAGCCGCAGGCGCAAACCCTGAAGTCGGAAAAATCGGAAGCATGATATGAGCCAGGCAACAAGCCAGCAAGCCGCCACGATCAACACCCGGGAGTTGCGCGATGCGTTCGGCGCGTTCATGACCGGCGTGACGATCGTCACCACCGCTCGCGAGGATGGTCAGCCGCTCGGCTTCACCGCGAATTCGTTCTCGTCCGTGTCATTGGACCCCGCGTTGCTGCTCGTGAGCATCGCGAAGACGTCGGGCAATTACCAGACGTTTTCCACCACGGGGCACTTCGCGATCAACATTCTCGCGGAGGGGCAAAAGGAGCTGTCCAACACCTTCGCCCGGCCCAGCGAAGATCGCTTCGCCAGGGTGGACTGGCATCTGAGCGCCAACCGCAATCCGCTCATCGCCGACGTCAGCGCATGGTTCGACTGCACGACGCACGCGGTGATCGATGCGGGCGACCACGCACTCATCATTGGCAAGGTCGAGGCATTCCATTCGGCAGGCTACGCGGGCCTCGGCTACTACCGCGGCGGCTATTTCACGCCGGCCAGCCTGTCGGCCGAGGTCATCGCCGGCCCGAAGGTCATCGTGAGCGCGATCATCACGCGCGACGACAAGGTGCTCCTGGTCAAGACGGCCGGCAACAAGTGGGGACTGCCTTCGAAGGAGATCGGCAAGGAAGGCGCCGATAAGGCGCTGGCCGAACTCTTCAGGCAATACCAGCCGGACGCATCGGCAAACTTCATTTATTCGGTCTACAACAATACCGAAACGAATTACCAGTACATCTCGTTCCTCTGCAGCGCACCGGACGAGCTTGCCGTCGCGGGCGAATTCGTGAGCCTCGACGATATCGAGACCGAAGCGTTCCAGGACAGCGCACTGGCCAGCATGCTCGAACGCTACCGCAAGGAGAGCCAGTTGAAGAGCTACGGCCTGTACTTCGGCGACCATAGCACCGGCACCGTCCGCCCGCTTCTTTCCTGAAAGGTCACATCATGCGTTTTTCGCTTTTCGTTCACATGGAGCGCGTCTCCGACCAGACCAGCCAGAAGCAGCTCTACGAGGAAATGGTCGAGCTGTGCCAGATCGCCGACCGCGGCGGCATGCACGCCGTCTGGACCGGCGAGCACCACGGCATGGACTTCACGATCGCGCCCAATCCGTTCATCAACCTCGTCGATCTCGCCAACAAGACCAGGCGCGTCAGGCTCGGCACGGGCACGATCATCGCGCCGTTCTGGCACCCGATCAAGCTTGCCGGCGAAGCCGCAATGACCGACATCGTCACGGGCGGCCGTCTCGAACTCGGCATCGCCCGGGGCGCCTACTCGTTCGAGTATGAGCGCCTGATGCCGGGGCTCGACGCCTGGGGCGCCGGACAGCGCATGCGCGAGCTCATTCCCGCAGTCAAAAAACTCTGGGAAGGCGATTACGCGCACGAAGGCGAGTTCTGGAAATTCCCCTCGACGACCTCCTCGCCGCTGCCGCTGCAACAACCGCATCCGCCGATCTGGGTGGCCGCGCGCGACCCGAACAGCCACGAATTCGCCGTGGCCAACGGCTGCAATGTGCAGGTCACGCCGCTGCACCTGGGCGACGAAGAGGTCGAGAAGCTCGTGGGCCACTTCAACGCCGCATGCGAGAAGTTCAGCAATGTGCCTCGCCCGCAGGTCATGCTTCTGCGTCACACTTATGTGGCGAGCAGCGAAGACGATGCCCAAATCGCCGCCGAGGAAGTGAACGTGTTCTACAACTACTTCGGCGCGTGGTTCAAGAACGAGCGTCCGGTCAGCCGCGGCATGATCAAGCCACTGAGCCAGCAAGAGATGGCTGCTCACCCGTTCTACACGCCGGAGGCCATGCGCAAGAACAACGTGATCGGCACGCCAGCAGAAGTGATCGCACGTCTTAAGGCGTACGAAGCGCTCGGCTTCGACGAGTACTCGTTCTGGATCGACACCGGCATGAGCTTCGAGCGCAAGAAAGCGTCACTCGAGCGGATGATCCACGACGTGATGCCTGCGTTCCAATAAGGTCTTGATGCCATGAATGTTCATTTTCAGCTCTATATCGACGGCCAGTTCGAGCCCGGCGCCGCCACGTTCGGCAGCGTGAATCCCGCCACCGGCAAGGTGTGGGCACAGATGCCGGAAGCGCGCACCGACGAGGTCAACCGGGCCGTGGCGGCGGCTGGCCGCGCGTTGACCGATCCCAGCTGGGCGGGTCTCTCTGCGTCGGCACGCGGCAAGCTGCTCTACAAGCTCGCCGATCTCGTCGAAAAAGCTGCGCCGCGACTGGCTGAAATTGAAACGAACGATACCGGCAAGATCATCCGGGAAACGTCGAGCCAGATCGCTTACGTCGCGGAGTACTACCGGTACTACGCCGGCATTGCGGACAAGCTCGAAGGAAGCAACATCCCCGTCGACAAGCCGGACATGCAGGTCTGGCTCGAGAGACAGCCCGTTGGTGTGGTGGCCGCAATCGTCCCCTGGAACAGTCAGCTGTTTCTTTCCGCGGTCAAGGTCGGGCCGGCGCTCGCGGCCGGCTGCACCGTGGTGCTCAAGGCGTCCGAAGAAGCGCCCGGCCCCCTGCTCGAGTTCGCGCGCCTCGTGCACGAAGCAGGCTTTCCCGCCGGCGTCGTCAACGTCATTACCGGCTTCGGCCCCGAATGCGGCGCGGTGCTGAGCAGCCACCCGGGCGTGGACAAGGTCGCCTTCACCGGCGGCCCCGAGACCGCGCGCCACATTGTCAGGAACACGGCCAACAACCTCGCCAGGGTCTCGCTGGAGCTCGGCGGCAAATCGCCGTTCATCGTCTTCGCCGATACCGATATCCAGAGCGCCGTCAATGCGCAGGTCGCGGCCATCTTCGCGGCAAGCGGCCAAAGCTGCGTTGCGGGTTCGCGCCTGCTGATCGAGGCATCCGTGAAGGAGCCGTTCCTGGCGTTGCTGGTCGAGCGCGTTTCGCGCATTCGCGTGGGCTCGCCCAACGAGATGGAGACGGAGTACGGCCCGCTGTGTACGGAGCGTCAACTTCGCAACATCGAGTCAGTCGTCGCGAACTCCGTGCGTCAAGGCGCGACTGTGCTCGCCGGCGCAAAGAAGCTGGAGCGCGATGGGTATTACTATGCGCCCACCATTCTGGATTGCACCGGCGTCGCGAACGCGGACAGCATTACGACAGAACTGTTCGGCCCGGTGCTCTCGGTGGACACGTTCACGACCGAACAGGAAGCGATCGACAAAGCCAACAGCACGGCCTACGGTCTCGCGGCGGGCATTTTCACGACCAATCTCACGCGGGCTCATCGCGTTTCGAAGCGCGTGCGCTCCGGCATCGTCTGGATCAACACCTATCGCGCGGTTTCCCCGCTTGTGCCGTTCGGCGGTTTCGGACTTTCCGGGCATGGCCGCGAAGGTGGCTTGAGCGCCGCGCTCGAATACACGACGACGAAGTCGGTGTGGCTGCGGACATCGGATGAGCCGATCAGCGATCCGTTTGTGATGCGCTGAGTGCCGAGCGCGAACGGCTCACCTGCAGTACCGGTTCAACGCCTGTAGAGGCTACGCCGCACCGCGCCGCTCTCGTGCGCGGCGCGGCGTAGCCCGGCAATAAAGATGGAGACACGATGAAACACCCGGAGAACGACAACAACAGCGTTCTGGCGATCGAAAGCAACTCGATCGAGTATGTTGCACCGGAGGCTCGGCACGGAAAGCCGGCCGATCTCTTCACCTTGTGGTTCTGCACCAATGTCGCGCCGCTGGCCGTGATTTCCGGCGCCACCTCGGTGCTGGTTTTCCACCTCGATCTGGTGAGCGCGATGCTCGCCATCGCGGCCGGGCAATTTTTCGGCGCCCTTTTCCACGCCCTCACCTCCGCGCAAGGACCGCTCGTCGGCGTGCCGCAGATGATTCAGAGCCGGGCGCAATTCGGCCGCTATGGGTCTTTGCTGGTGGTGGGATTCACCACGCTGATTTATCTCGGCTTCTTCGTCTCGAACATCATTCTCGCGGGCAAGACGCTGCACACGGCGGCGCCTTCGGTGCCGACGCCGGTTGCGACCGTCATCGGCGCGGTCCTGGCGACGCTGGTCGGCGTGATCGGCTGTCACTTCATCCATCGCTTCAACAAGGTGGGCGCCTGGTTCATGGGCGGCGCGCTTCTAGTCGGTATCGCGCTGATGGCGCCTCGCCTCGACGCCCAGATCTTCCAGCAGGGCCATTTCGATCTCGCCAACTGGTTTGCGATGTTCGGACTGTGCGCGGTATGGCAAATCAGCTTCGCGCCTTATACATCCGATTATTCCCGCTACCTGCCGACTTCCGCCGGCTTCGCGAAGACCTTCGCGTATACGTACTTCGGTACGTCGCTGGGCACGATCTTCGCGTTCCTGTTCGGCGTGCTCGCGGTCAGCACCGGGCACTCCACCGACGCAATGCTCGCCATCCGCGAACAGACGGGCGTGTTCGGCTACGTCCTGATCTTCCTCTTTCTGGTCAATATCATCGGCCACAACGGGATGAACCTGTATGGCGCGGTGCTGTCGTTCATCACCGCCGCACAGACATTCCGCCCGCACTGGGTTCCCGGCCGAAGCGTCCGGGTCGTCGTATCGACGATCCTGCTGGTTGCGTCAACCGTGACTGCGCTGTGGGCCTCGAGCAACTTCATCGCCATTTTCCTCAATGCGATCTTCGCGCTACGGATCGTTCTCGCGCCCTGGGTGGCGATCAATCTGATCGACTTCTATCTCGTCAACGACAGACACTACCGCGTCGCGGAGATCATCAGCAGCAACGGCGGCGTGTATGGGGCATTCAATTTCAAGGCCATCGCGATTTACCTCTTCGGCATTGCGATCCAGGTGCCGTTCATGGAAGAGAGTTTTTTTCATGGCCCCTGGGCGTCGATCCTGGGAGGGGCGGACGTGTCCTGGATGGTTGGACTGGTGGCGACTGCACTGACCTACTACCTGCTTGCATCGAAGGACGGTTCGAGTGCCCGCCGCAGATGTCCGGCGGCAGCCCAAGCCGTGGAGTGAATGGCATAGCCGCTTGCTGGAGCCGTCTCGAATCAGGAATTTGAAACAGGCTCTGGCTTCAACACAGGATTTCAACCATGAAAGAAGATGATGCGCTGTTCCAGAAGGGATTGCCGATTCGACGAGAAGTTCTCGGCGCGGAATATGTCGATGCATCGATGGAAAAGGCCGACGCCTTCATGATGGCGTTCCAGCGTGCAACCACCTCATGGGCCTGGGGATGGGCATGGGGTGACGAGACGCTCGATCGCAAGACGCGCAGCCTGCTCAACCTCGCCATGTTGACCGCCACGGGTCACACCAACGAACTCAAACTGCACGTCAAGGGCGCACTCAACAACGGTGTGAGCGTTGATGAAATCAAAGCGGCGCTTTTGCACGCAACCGCTTACTCGGGCATCCCGCACGGCCTCAGCGCGTTCAAGGCCGCACACGAAGTGCTGGTGGCGGAAGGGGTGCTGAAGTAAGCGCCGACGACTGGAAGAAGTTTGCGCCGGCCGGCGTAACGCGGCTATCCCCGCCCGGAAGAAATCTTGCCGTGGCCGCGCCAGCCGCGCCACGTGCGCGGTGGCGAATCGGGCAGCGAATAGCGGTCTTTCACCCATGCGTAAACGGGTCCCAGCGCGTTCATCGGAATCACTGCCAGAAGGGCGGCCACCGGGTCGTAGGGTACCGGACCGAAGCCGCCGAATATCGTGGCGAAGTACGACGCGAAACCGAAAAACATGCCCGGAATGAAGCCGAGACCGGGCAGCCGCGCGAGCGCCATCATTGACGCGTTGAGCGTAAAAAGGATCAACATCTGACATAAGGTCAGCAGGGCACCGCTTGTCATCCGTGCCGCCATGCCGAAGCCCACGACGATCAGGAATGCGAACAATGATCCGATCGGCATGACAGGCCAGATCTTGCCCAGATTCTCCCGCGTGGGTCCGCCCATCGCGAATGTCGCCGCCCAGCTGATGAAGATCGCCCAGGGCGGCAGGTGATAGTGCGGCAATGCGATCAGGATGGTCGTGACCGCGAGGGATGACGCGACGATTTCGGGTGGGAGTCGTTTCATGGCTGGCTATCCGTGTGGTTCGAAACGGTTGCATGACCGCAGCAATGGCGGTGGATATGGCATTCGTGGCGCGTCACGACGGTCACTCTGCCCCGCTTGACCACCCACGCGCGTGGGGGAATGTCGAGCAGCACGTCCGCGACCTTGTACGTGTCGAGAATCACGAGGTCGGCCTGCTTGCCCACTGCGATGCCGTAGTCTCGTTCCATGCCGATTGCGCTCGCCGCGTTGCGGGTGCCCATCTGCAGGATCGCCAACTGATGTTCGGGTGTGCCGAACTGCGCGACGTGCGCGAGCATGTTGCCGATCACGAGCATGTCGGCGTTGCCGAACGGCGTGAACGCATTGCGGATATTGTTGGACGAGTACGCCACGTTCACGCCGCCCTGGTAGAGCGCCTTGACCGGCGTGAGCCCGCGCCTCGGGTTGGAGGCGTCCTGGCGTCCGCCCAGATAGAGGTCGGTGGCCGGCAGCGTCACGACGCTGATATCGGCCTTGTGCAGAAGCTCGATGATCGGCTGCAGCTCGTCGGGCTTCAGTGCGCCCAGGCTCGTCACGTGGCCGAGCGACACGCGGCCCCGCCAGTCCGTTTCGAGCGTCTTGCGCGCGATGTAGGACGTGGCGGCAAAGCGCTGGTCGGACGGTTCGTCCGAGAAGTCCACATGCATGTCGATCGGCGCGTCGTGGCGCTGGGCCAGCGCAAATACGGCGTCGATGTGGGCCTTGGTGTCGCTCCAGTTCAGTTCGTTGTACGGGCACCCGCCCACCACGTCGGCGCCCAGGCGCATCGCCCGCTCCATCAGGTCAAGCGTACCCGCGGACTTGAGGATGCCCTCTTGCGGAAACGCGACGATCTGCAGGTCGAGCAAGTCCTCGTATTCGTCGCGCAGCTCGAGCAGCGTCTCGACGCCGATCAGGCCCTGGATCAGGTCAACGTCGGGATGCGCGCGAATCGCCACTGTGCCGTTGCGCACGGCCGCATCCAGGACTGCGCGCGAACGTTCGAGCACATCCGTGCGCTTTTGCTTGCCCTTGAGGATGCCCGTTACGCGGATGGCCTCCTCGAGCGTGCCGAAGCGGGCGGGCAGCCGGCGGTGCAGCATCGCCTTGTCCAGATGCATGTGCGGCTCGACGAAGCCCGGCACGGCCGCGCGCCCCGCTGCGTCGATGGTCTCCGTCGCGCGCGCTTCAATGCCGCTTTCGATTGCAACGATACGTCCTGCGTCGATTGCAATGTCCTTCAGCGGCTCGCCGTCCTCAAGGCAAACGTTATTGATCAGTAGATCTACATTCATGTGATGCTCCTCGTCGATGGCAAGTGTCGATTCGTGCGGACAAGTATTGGTCGCCTGCCGCTCGCAACGCAATTGCATGAAGCTTCCGTGTTTACCCGAAACTTGCGTGGCGCAGGGCCTCGCGGCGCTCCACGCGGATGCCGCCAAACCAAGCAGCGGCGTTGCTTTCGGGAGATTGCCGCAGCGCGGCGAACGTGCACTGCACCGCGTATCCACCGCACGAATGAAGCGCATATCGGAAGTCGTCTACCCATCCGGAATGGCGTTCCCTACTATCCACTCACCTCGGGTTCAAACCCGGCCAGACCCGGCCCGATGCGCGCTGTCCTGCACATCCACTATTCGCATAGACAAGGAGACCCTCGACATGACGATCGATCGCAGAGCATTCCTCTTGAACGTTGGCATCTCGCTGGGCGCCGCAGCCATGAGCGCACCGTCCGGACGCGCATGGGGAGCATCGAACCCGGTCAGGATCGGCGTGCTGATTCCCGGCTCGAAGGACGATCACGGCTGGATGGAGTCTGCCTATGGCGGTGTGAAGGCTTCACAGGCGCGCTACGGCGACAAGGCGAAGATCACGTGGATCGAGAACGTGAAGTTCGGCGATATGGAGCAGGCGCTCGTCGAACTCGCTTCGAAGAACGACATGGTGATCGGTGCGGCCGGCCAGACCCAGGCGGCCGTCCTGAAGGTCGCGAAGCGCTTCCCCGGCGTGCGCTTCACGATCGTTGGGCCCACCGGGCAGCCCACCGCCAACGTCGCGCAGTACGACGTGCTGCAGGCCCAGATCGGCTATGTCGCGGGCGCGGTGGCCGCGATGCTCTCGAAGCACGGTGCGGTCAGCTATGTGGGCGGGCTCGAGATTCCGGCAGTCGTCAATACGGGCATCGAATTTGCCCATGGCGCGAAGTCTGTACGTCCCGATATCCGCTGCCTCACGAGCTACACCGGCGACTTCGACGACGTGGCCAAGGCCAGGGAAGCGACCATCACGGCCATCGCCCAGGGCGCGGATGTCCACTACGGCATCCTGAATCTCGGCGTGCGCGGCATGGAGCAGGCCGCGCACGACGCCGGCACGAAGTTGATCGGCGGCTACTCGAATTACTGCGGCGATCACAATCCGCTCTACGTGGCATATACGGTCAGCGGCATCGGCTTCATGGTGGAGTACGCAATCGACCAGATGATGGCCGGCACGTGGAAGCCCGAATACAAGCGCTTCGGCCTCGCGATGGGACCGCGCTCGGCCGGCATTGACATCTGCGGCAGCGCGACGCCCGAGATGCAGGCGCGCATCGATTCGATCGAGCACGACCTCGTCTCCGACAAGATCAAGATCCTCGTGGGATGACGCCATGAGCCTTCTTGAACTGACCGGCGTGACAAAGCGCTTCGGCGCCTTTTGCGCGCTGAGCGACGTGAACCTTGCAATCGCGCGCGGCGAAGTGCACTGCCTGCTCGGCGAGAACGGCGCGGGCAAGTCCACGCTGTGCAACCTGATCTTCGGCGTGCACCACGCGGACAACGGCGAGCTGTTCTTCGACGACCGCCCCTGGTGCCCCCAGGCGCCCTCCGATGCGCTGCAGCACGGCATCGCGATGGTCCATCAGCACTTCAGCCTCGTGCCCGACATGAGCGTGCTCGAAAACCTGATGCTCGGGCGCGCGCGGCCGATCCTCAAGCCGGCCGCGCTGCGCGAACGCGCGCTCAAGCTGGCCGCGGAGTACGGGCTCGAGCTCGACCCCGACGCGATCGTCGAACGGCTCTCGGTCGGCGAGCGCCAGCGCGTCGAGATCGTCAAGTGCCTGCTGGCGAATCCGCGCCTGCTCGTGCTCGACGAGCCCACGGCCGTGCTGCCGCCTGCGGAGGTCGCGGCGCTGCTCGCCGTCTGCCGCCAGTTCGCGCAAAGCGGGCGCTCGGTGCTGCTTGTCACCCACAAGCTCGCCGAGATCGCCGAGGTGGCCGGACGCATCACCGTGCTGCGCCACGGCCGGGTGGTCGAGTCGGTCCCGGCCGCGAACGCGGACATGCAGGCTCTCGTGCGCTCGATGGTCGGACGCGAAGTCAAGTCCGAAGACCCGGTGCTCGCGGCCACACTCGGCATCGTCGAAGAGACGCCCGAGGCTGGCGCGAACGACGCCCCAACTGCGCCACTGACGTCATCCGCAATGTCGATGGTGCACGCGACGCACGCCACGCCCGCGCGGCGCCACGCGGGCGCCGGCGCCGCGGCGCTCGAGGTCGAGGGCCTGTCGTTTCGCGACGCGACCGGCGTGATGCGTGTCGACGACGTGACGCTCTCGGTGCGGTGCGGCGAGATTCTCGGCGTAGCCGGTGTGGAAGGCAACGGCCAGGTGGAGCTTGAAGCGCTGCTCGCGGGACTCGCCACGCCGGACGCCGGGCGCATCCGCATCGGCGGCATCGACGTGACGGGACGCCCCCCCGCCGAGGTGACGGCCGCGGGCGCCGCCATCGTGCCGGAAGACCGCCATGCCGTAGCCTGCATCAACGCGCTCAGCATTGCCGAAAACCTCTGCCTTCATACGCTTGCCACGTACAGCCGCTTCGGCTGGCTGGACCGCACGCGCATGAAGCGCGATGCCGCGGCGCTCATGCAGGCGTTCGACGTGCGCGCGATGGGCCCGGACGTGCCGATCGGCAGCCTCTCCGGCGGCAACCAGCAGAAGGCCGTGCTCGCGCGCGAGCTGTCGCTCGATCCGCTCGTGTTCCTGCTCGCCTCACAGCCGAGCCGCGGGCTCGACGTCGGTGCGGTCGAGGGGGTGTTCAGGCGCATCCGCACGGCGAAAAGCCAGGGACTCGGCGTGTTGCTGATCACGAGCGACCTGAGCGAACTGATTGCGATGTCGGACCGCGTCGTCGTGCTGTATCGCGGCCGCATCGTCGGTGAAATGGACGCCGATCCCGCGAACCGGGAAGCCATCGGCGCAATGATGTCGGGACACGAACATGCCTGAAAATTCCATGCTGACCAGCAACTCGCCCCCGAACCTGGCTGCCCGGTTGCGCACCGGTGTGGGCGCGCTCCTGAGCCCGGCCGCGCTCGCGCCCTTTATCGCGACCGCGGCGGCGCTTGCCGTCGGACTCCTGATCATCGCTTGCACGGGCGCTCCCGTCGGCGACGCGATCGCCGCCTTCTGGGATGGCATGACCGGTTCGAGCTACAACATCGGCGCGTCCGTGAACCGGGCCCTCTGTCTCGCGCTAGTCGGGCTCGGCTTCATCTTCGCGAACCGCGCGAACCTCACCAATGTCGGCGGCGAAGGACAGATCGCGATCGGCGGCATGATGGCCACCGCCGCCGCGCTGCACGGCGCGGCCGTCCTGCCCTTCGGTCTCGCGTTCGTCGTACCGCTCATCGCGGGCGGGCTCGGCGGCGCCGTGCTCGGCGGCGCGGCCGGCGTGCTGAAGGCCAGGCGCGGCGTCAACGAAGTGATCAGCACACTGCTGCTCACGTTCATCGGCTTGCCGATCGTGTACTGGTCGGTGCAATCGTTCCATCTGCTGCGCAAGCCGCTCAGCCCGATCTCCGCCCTGCCGGAATCGCCTGAGATTCCCGACGCCACGAAGCTCCCCATGCTGTTCCCGAGCGATCCGACCTCGCCGCTGCACTACGGACTGCCGCTCGCGGTCATCGCCGTCATCGTGACGGGCATCGTGCTAAACCGCAGCTCGATCGGGCTCAAGCTGCGCGCGGTGGGCCTCAACCCGCTCGCATCGCGCCGCGCGGGCCTCCAGCCCACGCGCCTCATGACCATGGCGATGGCCGTCTCCGGCGCATTCGGCGGCGTAGCCGGCGCAATCCTGATTCAGGGACAGCAGTACTACCTCACGAGCGACTTTTCGTCGGGATACGGGTTCGACGGCCTCGTCGTCGGCCTGCTCTCGCGCGGCTCCGCGCTGGGCGTGGTGCTCGGCGCGCTGCTGTTCGGCTTCCTGCGCTCGGGCAGCATCTCCATGGAAATTACCGCGCACGTGCCCTCCGCGGTCGTGCTGATCTGCCAGGGCCTCATCGTGATCGCCGTCGCGGGGTCCGCCTTCATTACCGAGAGGAGAACGAAACATGGCTGACGCACCGTTGATCGTCTTCATCGCATCGGGGCTGCGGCTCGCGACGCCTATCATTCTCGCGAGCACCGGGGAGCTCGTGAGCGAGCGTGCCGGCGTGCTGAACCTGAGCCTCGACGGCATGATCCTGAGCGCCGCGTTCGCCGCCGCGTGGGGGTCCTTCGTGAGCGGCTCGCCGCTCATCGGGCTCGGCATCGCGCTCGTGGCGAGCCTCCTGCTCGCCGGCATGCAGGCGATCCTGAGCATCACGCTCGGCGCGAACCAGCTCGTGGTCGGCATCGGATTCAATATTCTCGCGACGGGCGGCACCACCTTTCTCTATCGCGAGATCTTCGGCACGTTGTCGCGGCAAACCGTGCCGAGCTTCGGCCCGCTGGACCTGCCGGTCCTGCGCGACATACCGATCGTCGGCCCGGCGCTCTTTTCCCAAAGCGGCCTGGTCTACGTGGGGCTGCTGCTCGTGGTCGTGACGTGGGCGCTGCTGCGCTACACCTCATTCGGCCTGTCGGTGCGCGCCTCGGGCGAAGCGCCACAGGCGGCGGACAAGGCCGGCATCAACGTGCGCCGCACGCGCTACCTGGGCGTGCTGTACGCGGGCGCGATGGCCGGCCTCGCCGGCGCCTGGCTCTCGATCGCGGACAGCAACGCGTTCACCGAGGGGATGAGCAAGGGCACAGGCTATCTCGCGATCACAGCCGTGATCTTCGGCGGCTGGGCGCCGTGGAAGACGCTCGGCGCGTGCCTGCTGATCGGCTTCGCGACCGCGCTGCAGTTCCTCGTGCCCGCGCTGAACCTCGACGTGCCCGTCGCGCTGCTGCTGATGCTGCCCTACGTGCTCGCGCTCTGCGCGATCGGCGGGCTGGTCGGCTCGGCCCGCCAGCCCGCCGCGCTCACCCTGCCGTTGCGCAGCCGTCATTGAACGGCCGCGCCAGTCCCCCTGGCTGCACCCGCACGACCCGTGAAACACCGAGGCATCGACATATCAATATCGACACGGAGACACGCAACATGGCCGAAAGAGATCCTGCCACGAACCCGCCGCCGCTCGCTGGCGCGTCCACGACCTTCAAGCGCCTGGGCACGGGGCCCGGCTATCACTGGCGCGTGGACGCCGCGCACGTGGATATGTCGGCGCCGCCGCCGCCACCCCGCCCGCTGACCATCGAGTCGACGCCGCAGCGCGTCACGTTCGACCTCGAGCGGACCGCGATGATCGTCGTCGACATGCAGAACGACTTCTGCACGGAGGGCGGCTGGGTCCACCATCTCGGCATCGAGACCCTCCCCGGACGCGCGGCCATTGACCCGCTCGCGCGATTGCTGCCGGCGCTGCGCGCCGCCTCGGTGCCGATCATCTGGCTCAACTGGGGCAACCGCGCCGACCTGATGAACATGCCGCCGAACCAGCTGCATTTGTACAAGCCGCACGGCAGCGGCGTCGGTCTCGGCGACCCGCTGCCCGGCCACGGCGCCCGCGTGCTCGAAAAGGATAGCTGGGCCGCCGCCGTCGTCGATGAACTCGAGATCCGTTCCGAAGACATCTGCGTGGACAAATACCGCATCAGCGGCTTCTGGGACACGCCGCTCGACGGGATCCTGCGCAACCTCGGCACGAAGACGCTGTTGTTTGGCGGCGTCAACACCGACCAGTGTGTCATGGCGTCGTTGCAGGACGCCAACTTCCTCGGCTATGGCTGCGTGCTCGTGAGCGACTGCTGCGCGACCACCTCGCCCGACTTCTGCACCGAAGCCACGCTCTTCAATGTCAGGAAGTGCTACGGATTCGTCACCGACTCCGCCAGCGTGCTCGACGCACTGGAGACCAACCGTTCATGAAAGCGTCCCCATCACACGCACCCACGATGACGGGCCCACTGTGCCGGCGCGCGTGCACGGCGGCAACGCTTGGTTTCCTGCTCGCCCCTGGCTTCGCCGCCGCGCAATCGTCGGTGACCCTTTACGGTCAGATCGATGAATGGGTCGGCTCGCAGAAGTTTCCGGGCGGCCAGCGCGCATGGGAGCTCGGCGGCGGCGGGATGTCCACGTCGTACTGGGGCATCAAGGGCGGCGAGGACCTCGGCGGCGGCACGCGGGCCGTGTTCTCGCTCGAAGCGTTCTTCCGCCCGCAGAACGGCGGCATGGGCCGCTTCAGCGGCGACACGTTCTTCGCCCGCAACGCCTGGCTGGGCGCCGAGTCGCCCTACGGCACGCTGGTCGCCGGCCGCATCACGACGCCCCTCTTCATCTCGACGATCCTGTTCAATCCGTTCGCGGATTCGTACCAGTTCTCGCCGATGATCTATCACACCTATCTCGGCACGAGCACGTTCCAGCCCTTTGCGACCGACCAGGGCGCGATTGGCGACTCGGGATGGAGCAACGCCGTCGAATACGCTTCGCCGAGCTTCAACGGGCTGACAGGCACCGCGATGTACGCGTTCGGCAACGCGGCCGGCGCGGGCGGCCAGCACAAGGACAGCGCGCAATTGTTGTATCTTGGCAAGGCGTTCTCGGCCACAGCCGTCTATCAGTACGTGAACTACAGCAACGTGGCGGGCGACTTCGCCGATCCCGCCTCGTCCGGCGTCGTGCCGGGCCTGCACAGCCAGAGCATCGCGCAGGCGGGGCTCGCCTATGACTTTCGCATCGTCAAGCTGTACGCCCAGTACATGTTCACCGACAACGCGCTGGACGCAGGCCACTACCACGTGAACACGGCTCAGGCCGGTGTCTCGCTGCCGGTCGGCCTCGACTTCGTGCTGGCCTCCTGGGCCTGGTCGAAGGACTCGGGCGGCATGGAGCAGTCGCGCAACACCTGGGCGATCGGCTACGACCATCCATTGTCGAAACGCACGGACGTCTACGCGGCCTACATGCACGACAAGCTGTCTGGCGAGCCCGTTGGCGACACCTTCGGCGTGGGCATGCGCGCGAAGTTCTAGGCCTGCCTCAGGCGGCGAGTGCCCGCGGCGCGCGCGCAGCGGGCCGCCGCGGGTCGCTGAAGAGCTGCACCATGAGCTGGCGCAGCCACTTGTTGGCCGCGTCGTGGTGATAGCGCTCGTGCCAGTGCTGGCGGATCTCGATCTGCGGAAACGGCACGGGCGTCTCGAGCACGCGGATGTTGTGGAACGACACCGGCGGCGAGACCATGCGGTACGGCACCGTGGCGATCGCGTTGGTCTGCGCGACGACGACGGGCAGCACGAGAAAATGCGGCACGGTCAGCGCGACCTTGCGCTCCAGGTGCTGTGCGGCCAGGACCTGCTCGAGAATCGTGTCGTGCCCCGTTCCGGTCGACGCGACCGTGACATGCACGCCGTCGAGATACTCCTGCAGGCTCAGGGCCGCGCCGATGGACGGATGATCGCCGCGCGCAATGCACACGAACCGGTCGGTATAGAGCCGCTGCTGAAAAAAGCCCGCCTTCAGGTTGGAAAAAACACCGAATGCCAGATCGACCTCGCCCGAGGCCATCGCCTCATGTGCCCCTTTCTCGGGAATCCTGCTGACCTTGATGCCGATGCCGGGCGCCACGGTCTGAAGCCGCTGCAGGATCTTCGGCAGGCACACGACCTCGGCAATCTCGTTCATGTAGACCGTGAACGTCTTGCGCGTGGTGGAGAGCGGGTCGAATCCGCAATCCACCTGCAGCGCACCGGCAATCAGGTCGCACGCCCGCGAAATAGGCTCGACCAGCTGCTCGGCGTAGGGCGTGGGCTGCATGCCTTTGATGGTGCGCACGAACAGCGGGTCGTTGAAGATCTTGCGCAGGCGCGACAACGCCGCGCTCGTGGCCGGCTGGCTGCGTCCGATACGGGTTGCGGCGAGCGTGATATTGCGCTCTTTGGCAATCGCGTCGAAGGCTACGAGCAGGTTCAGGTCGATCGATGACAGGTCCATGGGTAGGCTGCGGGATAGGGAAGCGGCACGGACGGAACATGCGAATCGTCGCATTGTGGCAAATGCGGCGCGCAAATGCTGCCTAGGTAAAGTCCCAATCCATGCGGCCGCACGCACGCGCGCCGCCTATCCACCGCATGAATAATCCCGATATCGCTTGCTGCGTAGACAGGCCCCCCGGCGCTTCGTAAATTTTGTTCGACGACATAGATGCCCCATCGCACGGATGTCGAACTACGGCGTGTCGTTGCAGGGAATGGCTCGACACACTATCGATATGCACTCCTTTTTAACGGGAACGGACATGACCATTCAATCCAGAATCAGGAAGAACTTGTACAAGGATTCGGTCGCGCTCATGCTGATCTGCCAGCAGGTCGTCGCGCGTATCGGCGTCAAGCGCACCACCCTGCTCATGGGCACGCGCGGCAACAAGGACATCCTCGCGCAGGCGAACCTGCTGCAATCCGAACTCGACGCCGCGCAGCCGAACGACATCATGGCCGTGGTCGAGGACGACGACCCCACGGCCATCGACGCCGCGTTCCGCGAGATCGATGCGCTGCTCGAAGGCGAAGCGGTGAAGTCGTCGTCCAGCGGCGGCGAAACGCTGCAGCCGCGCTCTATCGCCATGGGCGTCGCGAGCGCAGAGGGCGCGAACCTCGCCCAGATCTCGGTGCCGGGCGCCTATGCGGGCGCGGAAGCGCTCAAGGCGCTGCGCCTCGGGCTGAATGTATTCCTCTTCAGCGACAACGTTGCGCTCGACCAGGAAGTCGCGCTCAAGCAGCTCGCGCAACGCAAGGGCTTGCTCGTGATGGGCCCGGACTGCGGCACGGCGATTCTCGACGGGGTGCCGCTCGGCTTCGCCAACGTGGTGAGACGCGGGCGCATCGGCGTCGTGGCGGCATCGGGTACCGGGCTTCAGGAGGTGACCTGCCAGATCGATCGCCAGGGCGAGGGCATTTCGCAGGCGATTGGCACGGGCGGACGCGACGTCTACGAACAGGTGGGCGGCCGCACCATGCGCCAGGGCCTCGAGCGCCTCGCGAACGACCCGCAAACCGAGGTCATCGTGATCGTCTCGAAGCCGCCGGCACGCCCCGTCGCGGACGCGCTCATCACGTATGCGCAGACGCTCGGCAAGCCCGTGGTCGTGCTGTTCCTCGGCGCGCGGGCCCAGACTTCGCCGTCCCGCGCAATCCACTTCGTCGAAACACTCGAAGAGGCGGCCAACCTGGCGGTCGCGCTCGCACGCGCAGAAGCGCCCGCGCCCCAAACGGGACACGCCGCGTCGCATGCGGGCCTGCCCGCCTTCGCGCCGGGGCAGCGCTATGTGCGCGCGCTCTATTCAGGCGGCACATTCTGCGCGGAGGCGCAGGCGATCTGGCGCGATGCGGGCGTCCGCACGCTTTCGAACACGCCGCTCGACCCCGCCTGCGCGCTGCCGAACGCGCTCGAGAGCGAAGGCCACTGCGCGCTCGACCTCGGCGACGACGCCTTCACGGTCGGCCGGCCGCATCCGATGATCGACTGCGGCCAGCGCCTCGAGCGCCTCGCCCAGGAGGCTCGCGACCCGTCCGTCGCCGTGATCGTGCTCGACTTCGTGCTCGGCTACGGCAGCCACCCGGACCCCGCTGGCGCGCACGCCCCCGCCATCGTCGACGCGCTGCGCACGGCGCGCAGCGAAGGCCGCGGACTCGTGGTCATCGGCTTCGTCTGCGGTACCGAAGACGATCCGCAGCGCCGCTCCGCTCAGCAGAAGACGCTCGAAGACGCCGGCGTGCGCGTCGTGGGCGGCAGCACGCAGGCCGCGCGGCTCGCGGCCGAAATCGTCGCGATGCTGCCGGCCGACGAGCCGGTGGCGTCGTGCGCGAGCACTCAATAACGACAGGAGCCTCGTCATGTTCAACGACGTTCTTTCCGTGATCAGCGTCGGCGTCGCGACCCTCGACGAGGGCCCGGCGGGCGGCGGCGCGGCGCTCATGCGCCTCGACTGGCAGCCCGCGGGCGACGCGTCCGCCGAGCTCGCCTGGCGCCTCGCCCAGCTCGCCGGCGACAAGGACGACCCCGCGTGCTTCGGCTCCGGGATCGACCGGGCAAACCTCGAAGCGGTCAACCGCGTGATCGGCGCCGAGCCCGCGTGGGTCGACGTCGCGCTCCATGCACGCGAGGTCTGGCCAGATCTCGGCCGCACGCTGCTGCACGCCGGCCCGCCGATCGGCTGGGAGAAGATGTGCGGGCCGATGCGCGGCGCCGTCATCGGCGCGATCCTCTACGAAGGCTGGGCCAGCTCGCCGGAGCATGCCGAAGCGCTCGCGCGCCGCGGCGAAGTCGCATTCGCGCCGTGCCACGAGCACGGTGCGGTCGGCCCGATGAGCGGCATCATCTCGCCCTCGATGCCGCTCGTCGCCGTGCGCAACCGCACGGCCGGCAACCTCGCCTGGGCGCCGTTCATGGAGAGCGGCGGCCGCGAAACGCTGCGTTTCGGCGCGTACTCGCAGCCGGTGCTCGATCACCTGCGCTGGATCGAGAACACCGTGGCGCCGACCTTGCAGGCGGTCGTGCGCGGCGCGCCCGATGGCCTCGCGCTGAAGCCCATCATCGCCCAGGCGCTGCACATGGGCGACGACCTGCACAACCGCAATACGGCCGCGAGCCTGATCCTGCTGCGCTGGGTCGCCTGCGAGCTTGCCAGGAGCGGCCTCGACAGCGCAACGGCCGCCGCCGTGCTCAAGATGATCCGCCAGGACGACATGTTCTTCCTGAGCCTCTCGATGGCCGCCTGCAAGTCGACCATGGACGCCGCGCACGGCGTGCCCAACAGCAGCATGGTCACGGCAATGGCCCGCAACGGGGTCGAGGTCGGCATCCGCGTGAGCGGGCTCGGCGAGCGCTGGTTCACGGGCCCGGCGGAGGTGCCGAAGGGGCTCTATCTGCCCGGCTTCACAGAGGCCGACGCGAATCCCGACATCGGCGACAGCGCGATCACCGAAACGGCCGGTCTGGGCGCATTCGCCATGGCCGCGGCGCCGGCCATGGTGCAGTTCGTCGGCGGCACGCCCGCCGACGCGCTGCGCTACTCGACCGAGATGAAGCAGATCGCCATCGCGCGCAATCCGGGCTTTACGCTGCCCGCGCTCGACTTCGTCGGCGCGCCGGTCGGCATCGACGTGCGCCGCGTGCTCGACGAGAACAGCCGGCCCGTCATCAACACCGCGACGGCACACCGCGAGCCTGGCAAGGGCATCATCGGCGCCGGCATCGTGCGCGCGCCGCTCGCGTGCTTCACGTCCGCGCTCCACGCCCTCTGCGATCAGCCGCACGCGGCGAACCCCGCCGCCGATTCCGCCATGCAAGCCAGCCACTCCGGAGCACGTTCATGACGACCGACTCTCAACGCATCCTGATCGCGTTCGGCGGCAATGCCAGCTATCCGCCCAACATCAAGGGCCTCGCCGAGGAACAGTTCTCGCTGATCGAGAAAGCCTGCGAACATCTCGCGGGGATCATCGAAGGCGGCTATCGGCTGGTGCTCACGCACGGCAACGGCCCGGTGGTCGGCAACATCCTGTTCCGCATGGCCCGCACGGCGCGCGAACTGGCGCCGATGCCGATGGACATCTGCGTCGCGCACTCGCAGGGCGGCATGGGCTACATGCTGCAGCAGACGCTGCTGAATGTGCTGCGCGCGCATGGCATCGCCGCGCCGGTTTCGTCGGTCGTGACGCAGGTCGAGGTCGATCCCGCCGACCCCGCGTTCGCCGATCCCACCAAGCCCGTGGGCCGCTTCTTCAGCCAGGAGGAGTCGGAGCGCATGAGCGCGGAAAGCGACTGGGTCTTCGTCGAGGATTCGGGACGCGGCTACCGGCGCGTCGTGCCGTCACCGCGGCCGCTGCGCATTCTCGATCTCCCCGCGGTCGAGGCGCTGCTGGACGCCGGGGTGATCCCGATTGCCGCGGGCGGCGGCGGCATCCCCGTGGTGCGCAACGGCGACGGCGGGCTGCACGGCGTGCCGGCCGTGATCGACAAGGACTTCACGAGTGCGCTGCTGGCCGCGGAGCTCGGCGTCGAGACGCTGATCATGCTCACTGGCGTCGAGCGTGTCGCGCTGGATTTCGGCAAACCGACCCAACGCTTCCTCGACGAGATTCGTGCCGACGAAGCGCGCCAGTATCTGGACGAAGGGCAGTTCCCGCCCGGCAGCATGGGTCCGAAGATCGCCGCCGCGCTGCAGTATCTCGATCACGGGGGACGCAAGGTCGTCATCACGTCGCTCGACCGCGTGTATGACGCGCTGCATGGCGAGGCCGGCACGCGGATCGTGCCATGAGCACGCTCGCAACCCGGGCGGCGCCAGCGGCGCGCCCGTGGACCGAAGCCAGCGGCCCCGTCGTTCAAATCGGCCCGATTCTGCGCATCGGCTACAAGGCGCACGCGGCACTCTCGCGCAGCGGCGGCGTGGCGACGGCGATGCCGGGCAGTGCGCCATGCGGCTATCTGCTCGCAGCTGGCGAGCTGATCTGGGCCGGCACCGGCGCGCACGCGCTGCATCCGCGCGCCGTGCTGCTCGCCGCGCAGGCCGGCAACGCGGCGCTCGCGTCCCGTCTGCCGCTGCGCTTCGATCCGCAGGGCCAATGCCCATGGCATCCGCCGAGCCCGCAAGCGCCTTGTCGCGACGTGGCGGCACTGCGCGAGGCAGGCCTCGTCCTGCTCGCGCAGGCAGCGCGCCTCGATTCGCCGCGAGGTTTCGGCAGACTGCTGAGCGGCGTCGCGCTCGAGTTTCCTCTCGATCTCGGCATGCCGCATGTGCGCCGCCTCGCCCGCGCGCTTACAGACCGCGACATTCATCAGGTCTGCGAAGCATCGGCGCGGCTGCTCGGTGTGGGCCCCGGGCTCACCCCTTCCGGCGATGACTTTGTCGGCGCCGCCCTGTTTGCACGGCGGGTCCTGTGCGGCGACATGCAGGAAGCCAGCGGGCAGCTGGCCGCGCAGGCGCGGCTCGCGAGTCATCCCATCGGGGCCGCGCTGTTCGGCGACCTGCTCGAAGGCCGCAGCTTCGCGCGGCTGCACCGGCTTGCCGACGCCGTGCACGCGTATGCGTGCGGGAGCGCTCGCGACGGCCTCGATATGGCGCTCGCCGCGCACGAGCTGACGGCGATTGGCAGCTCTTCGGGCTGGGACATGTTGAGCGGATTCATCACGGCAATCACGGGCAGCTTGCCCGGCATCCAATAACCGAATGGAGAATCATGATGGACAAGATGTTGCTGGACGGCGCGCTGTCCGCCGTCAACGTCGGGGTCGAAAGCTTCGCGGCAACGCTGGCCGGGCAAGGCGTCGCGGCGCTCCAGCTCGACTGGCGCCCGCCCGCGGACGGCGATGCTGCCGTGGGCTGGGCGCTCGCGCGGCTCGCCGGCGACCGCGCCGACCCGGACTGTGCGGGCTCGCTCATCGACGCGGCCAATGCGCTCGCGGCCCGGCGCATGATCGAAGCACAGCCGGTGCTGGTCGACGTGATCCTGCACGCACGCGACGTGTGGCCCGACATGGAGCGCACCCTGCTGCACGCAGGCGCCCCGATCGCCTGGCCCGATATGTGCGGGCCGATGCAGGGCGCCATGATCGGCGCGGTGCTCTACGAGGGCTGGGCGAAAACGCAAGACGAGGCGCGCGCGCTGCTCGCGGCCGGTGGCGTGCGCTTTGGCTCCTGTCACGACCGGGCAGCCGTGGGGCCGATGTCCGGCGTCATTTCGCCGTCCATGCCGCTGTTTGCCGTGCGCAATGAGACCAACGGCAACTACGCGTACTCGAACATGAGTGAAGGCACGGGCAAGGTGCTGCGCTTCGGCGCCAACAGCAGCGAGGTGCTCGACCGCCTGCGATGGATCGAAGGCGTGCTCGCGCCGGGACTCAAAATCGCGCTCGCCGCCATCCCCGGCGGCATCGAGCTCAAGCCGATCCAGTCGCAGGCGCTGCTGATGGGTGACGAAGTCCATAGCCGCAACAGCGCGGCCACGTCACTGTTCTTTGCGGCGATTGCCGTGCCGCTCGTCGCGAGCGAGATCGAGCGCCAGTCCGTGCGGCAGATTCTCGACTTCATCGGCGCCAACTCGCAGTTCTTCCTGAACCTCTCGATGGCCTGCTGCAAGGCGACCATGGACGCCGCACATGGCGTCGAAGGCAGCAGCATCGTCACGGCGATGTCGCGCAACGGCGTGACGACCGCGATCCGCGTGAGCGGACTCGGCAGCCGCTGGTTCGAAGCCGCCTCGGACATGCCGCGCGGCCTCTACTTCCCCGGCTTCAGCGCCGACGATGCGAACCCCGATCTCGGCGACAGCGCGATTGCCGAAACCGCCGGCTTCGGCGGCGCGTCGCTCGCCGCCTCGCCCGCGCTCGTGCAGCTCGTGGGCGGCACCGTGACCGAAGCGGTGTCGTACTCGCGCGAGATGTATCACATCACCGAGACGCACAATCCGGCGATGTCGCTGCCGCTGCTCGACTTCCTCGGCTCGCCCACGGGCATCGACGTGCGCAAGGTCGTCGATACGGGCATCCGCCCCGTGATCACGACGGGCATCGCGCACCGCGAAGCCGGGGTCGGCCAGATCGGCGCCGGCATCGTGCGCGCCCCGCTGCACTGCTTCAGCAGCGCGGTGCTGGCACTCGAGGAACGTTACGCGGAGGGCGCAGCATGATCGAGACGCTCACATCGGCACGCGGCATGGTGACGGCGCCGCACCATCTTGCCGCGCAGGCGGGTCTTTCGGTGCTGCGCGACGGCGGCAATGCGATCGAGGCGATGATCGCCGCGGCGTCCACCATCGCGGTCGTCTATCCGCACATGAACGGCATCGGCGGTGACGGCTTCTGGCTCATCGCCGCGCCCGGCGAGCCGCCCGTCGCGATCGACGCGGCCGGCTATGCCGTGGCGCTCGCCACGCCGGCGTTCTATGCCGAACGTCACCTCGAAAGCATTCCATCGCGCGGCCCGCTTGCGGTCAATACGGTGCCGGGCGTGATCGCCGGCTGGGAGGAGGCGCTGCGCATCAGCCATCGCGCGGGCGGGCGCCTGCCGCTCGCACGCCTGCTCGAAGACGCGCGGTGGTATGCACGGCATGGCGCACCGGTCACGCGCAGCCAGGCCGCGTTCACCGGGCGCGTCGCGCACGAGCTGGCCGGGCAACCGGGCTTCGCGCAGACTTTCCTCAACGACGGTGCGGCCCCCGCCGCGGGCTCGATGCGCGCCTACCCCGCGCTCGCGGCGACGCTCGATCAGTGCGCGCGCGCGGGGCTCCAGGACTTCTACTGCGGGGATCTCGCCGACGCCATGGCCAACGAGCTGCAACGCCTCGGCAGTCCGCTGCGCGCGTACGACCTGCATGGCTACGCCGCGCGCCGCGTCGAGCCGCTCAGCCTGCAACTGGAGACGGGCACGGTCTACAACCTGCCGCCGCCCACGCAGGGGCTCGCCTCGATGCTGATTCTCGGCATCTTCGAGCGGCTCGGTTGTACCCAGGCCGAATCGTTCTCCTACGTCCACGGGCTCGTGGAGGCCACGAAGCAGGCCTTCCTGGTACGCAACCGGCGCATCCACGATGCGGGCGAGCGCGCCAGGGACTGGAGCGCCTTCCTCGCCCCCGAGCCGCTCGAGGCCCACCGCCGCGCCATTCGCCCGGACCGGGCACAGCCGTGGCCCGAACCCGCCGGCAAGGGCGATACCGTGTGGCTCGCGTCCGCGGACAACTCGGGGCTCATGGTCAGCTATATCCAGAGCACGTTCTGGGAGTTCGGCTCAGGCGTCGTGCTCGCCGATACCGGCGTCACCTGCCAGAACCGCGGCAGCAGCTTCTCGCTGGCCACGGGCGCACTGTCGTGCATCGCACCGGGCCGCCGGCCCTTCCACACACTGAATCCCGCGTTCGCGCGGCTGAAGGACGGCCGGGCCATGGTCTACGGCACGATGGGTGGCGACGGCCAGCCGCAGACGCAGGCCGCCGTCTTCAGCCGCTACGCGATGTTCGGCACGGACCTGCAACGGGCTGTCTCGGCGCCGCGCTGGCTGCTCGGCCGGACATGGGGGCAGGCGAGCACCTCGCTCAAGATCGAAGCGCGCTTCGATTCCGCGCTGATCGACGCATTGAGGCGCGCCGGGCACGAGCTCGAGGTGGTGGGCGAGTATGCGGACCTCATGGGCCACGCAGGCGCGATCGTGCATCACCCGGACGGCGTGCTGGCCGGCGCAACCGATCCGCGCTCCGATGGGGCGGTGGCGGCCTGGTGAGCGTTTCACGTTACGTCGATCATGCGCGTTGAGGAGCCTCGGCTGCCTGTCACAGCGAAGAACACAGCGGTGGCGCGGGCGGCCGCCGCCACCCGCGCCGCATCACATTTCGATGATGACCTTGAGCGCCTGCGTGCTGGCTGCGTGCGAGAACGTCTCGTAGGCCTTGAGCACGTCCTCGAAGGCAAAGCGATGCGTGATCAGCCGGCCCGGATCGATGCGCCCGGCGCACACGGTCTTGAGCAGCATCGGCGTGCTGACCGTGTCGACCAGACGCGTCGTGATCGCCACGTTGCGGTCCCAGAGCTTGTCGAGGAAGATCGACGCGCTCGCGCCATGCACGCCGATGTTCGCAATCGTGCCGCCCGGCGCCACGAGTTGCTGGCACAGCTCGAAGGTGGCGGGCACGCCGACGGCCTCGACCGCACAGTCCACGCCCACCCCGTCCGTGAGCTTCATCACCGCCTCGACGGCGTCCGAGGCGCGCGGATCGATCCCTGCCGTGGCGCCAAAGCGCTTTGCGCACGCGAGACGGTTCGCGTCCATGTCGATCATGATGATCTGCGCGGGCGAATAGAACTGCGCCGTCAACAGCGCCGCCAGCCCGATCGGCCCCGCGCCGACGATGGCCATCGTGCTGCCCGGCTCCACCTTGCCGTTGAGCACGCCGCACTCGAAACCCGTAGGCAGGATGTCCGAGAGCATCACGAGCGCCGCTTCGTCGAGGCCCGCGGGAATCTTGTAAAGACTCGTCTGCGCATGGGGCGTGCGCACATACTCGGCCTGGGTGCCGTCGATGCGGTTGCCGAGAATCCAGCCGCCCGTCTTGCAGTGCGAGTACATGCCGCGCCGGCAATATTCGCACTGCCCGCAGCTCGAGATGCACGACACCAGCACGTGATCGCCGGGTTTGAGTGTCGTCACGCCACTGCTGACCGCGTGCACGACGCCCACACCTTCGTGGCCGAGGATGCGCCCCGGCGTGCAGGTCGGCACGTCGCCCTTGAGGATGTGCAGATCGGTGCCGCAGATCGTCGTCTTCGAGATCTTGACGATGGCGTCGCCGGGCTCCTGCAATTCCGGCATCGGGCGCGTCTCGACCGCGAAGCGGCCCGGGCCGTTGTAAACCAGTGCTTTCATGTTCCCTCCATCGGCATTCGAAAATGGGCTGGCGTGGCGCGCGCGTGCACGCCCGAAGCGTGCGCAAGACGATCGCGCCTGCCTATCGAAGGCGCGCCAGCGGATTCCATCATGCGCCGCGGCCGCGCTGCACAATTGACTTCGATCAAGTCGGCACCGCTCGCCGCCGATTGATGCAGGTCAAGCACGGGCGTAGCGTCATCCGCTCGAACAGGGTTAGCTCGTGCAATGCACGGTCACGCGGGGCGAGCGGGCGCGCCGCCCGCGCTCACGTTTCAAGCACGTAATCGCCCGGCGCCGCGCCGAGCCCCGCCTCCGGCGTGCGCGCCGGCACCTCGCCCGAGGAGCGCGCGCGCAGCCAGTCGCGCCAGCAAAGCCACCAGGAGCCATCGACTGCGGGCGTGCCCCGCACGAATTCGTGCCGGCTGCGGTACGCCCCTTCGGGCTCGCGCGTCGTGCATCGATAGTAGCGGCGCGCATGGCCGGGCTCGGACACGATGCCCGCGTTGTGGCCGCCCGCCGTCAGCACGAAAGTCAGCGCGTTGTGCGTGAGCAGATGCAGCTTGTAGACCGAGCGCCACGGCGAGACGTGATCGCGCTCGGTCCCGACCACGAACATCGGCGCCTCGATGTCCGGGAGCGCGACCGGCTGGCCGTCGACGCAGTAGCGGCCCGCCGCGAGATCGTTGTCGAGAAAGAGCCGGTTGAGGTACTCGGTGTGCATGCGGTACGGCATGCGCGTCGTATCCGCATTCCACGACATCAGGTCGTTGCCCTTCGTGCGCCGCCCGAGCAAGTACTCGCTCATCATGCGCGACCAGATCAGGTCGCGCGCATTGAGCAACTGGAACGCGGCCGACATCTGCGCGCCGTCGAGATAGCCCTGGCGCCACATCAGCGCGTCGAGCGCCGAGAGCGCACTCGCATCGATGAAGAGCCCCAGTTCGCCGGGCTCGCTGAAGTCGGTCAAGGCGGCCAGCAGCGTGACCGTGCGCAGTGCATCGCGCCGGCCGTCGCGGGCGAGCGCCGCCGCCCCGATCGCGAGCAGCGTGCCGCCGAGGCAATAACCCACGGCGTGCACCGCTTCGCCGCAGCGCGAGCGGACCGCTTCGAGCGCCGCGAAGAAGCCATCGCGCACATAGTCCTCGAGACCGAGGTCGCGCGCCTCTGCGCCAGGGTTGCGCCACGAGATTGCAAACACGGTGAAGCCCGACTCGACGAGAAAGCGGATCATCGAGTCATGCGGCTGCAGGTCGAGGATGTAGTACTTCATGATCCACGACGGCACGATCAGGATCGGCTCGCGCGCGGCGTCGGGCGTCATCGGATCGTACTGGAGCAGTTCGCACAGAGCGTTGCGCCACACGACCCGGCCCGGCGTCACCGCCACGTCGCGCCCCGGCACGAAGGCTTGCGCCGTGCGCGCGTGCACCCCGGAGCGGCTGGCGGCCAGCGCCACGGCGTCCTCGAGCCAATGGCGCAGGCCGGCCAGGAGATTCGCGCCGCCGGTGCGGGCCGTCGTGTCGAGCACGAGCGGATTGGTGGCGATGAAGTTGCCAGGCGAGCAGGCGTCGAGCCACTGGCGCGCCGCGAAAGCCACCAGCTGTTCGTGATGCTGCTCCACGCCCGGCACGCCGCGTGTGGCCTCGCGCCACCAGCGCTGGACTGCCAGAAAGCCGTCGCGATACAGATGAAAAGGCCAACTCGACCATGCAGCGGCGGCAAAGCGCGGGTCGGCATCCCCGGCATGCACCGCAACGCCGCTTTCGCCCTCGTCGTCACCGGATTCAGGCAACACCGCCGGCAAGAGGCAGGCCGCACGCCATGCGTTCGCGGCGAGGTCCAGGCACTTGCCCGGTGCAATCGCGAGATGCGCCCCCCAGTCGATCGCGGCCAGCCCCAGCGAGATGGGCGAAAGCCCGAAAGTCATGGTGGCCACGACCGCATGCGCCGCCCGATTCCACTCATCGGCCGGCGTCATCCCGGACCGGGCGCACTCGCCGGCGCTTGCAGGCACACCTGGAAGGGATCGCGCCATCCCCTCGATATGTGGTTCGGCATCGCGCACGACCGTCTTCATCGTCCTCTCCCCTTTTTTTGATCCGCCCCGGTTGACCGACAGCACATCGCATGCCGCCTGACCAGGCCCAGGCGGACACAACCGTTCCACTGTGCGATCACCGTGTGCCCGCCCCGTTGACTTAAGTCAAGCGTGTGGGCGAGCCGCGCCGGCCCGCGCACCTCAGCCCATCTTCAAGCGGCTCGTCACGTCGATCCTCCGGGCACCCTCGTGCACTACCGACTCGAATTGATGAAGATCAATGCATCCTCCTGGCTGCCGCGCATAGTAAAAAAATAGCGGCCACCCACGCGGCGCCATTTCGGCGCATCTCCTGCGTCTCATAACCTGCCCGGCCGCCCCCGTCCTGGAGTCCGACATGGAAGCTGCCACGCGACGTAGCGCGATACAAGTGATGCTGAGCGAGCACCGGCGCCTGACGAGCATCGTCAATGGCATGCAGCGCGTCGTCGACGGCATGGCATCGGGCGCGGGTGCGTCGGGCGCCATGCTCATGCGCGCGATGCTCTACTACATCCAGGAATTCCCCGAGCAAATTCATCATCCGAAGGAAGAGCGCTACCTGTTTGCGCGGTTGCGCGAGCGCACCGACGAACTGGACGCCGTCATCGAGGAACTCGGACGCCAGCATGAAGAAGGCGCAATGCGTGTTCGCGCACTCGAACGCGCCCTTACACGCTATGAACTGGGCGGTGCCAGCATGCTTCCCGCGCTGCGTGCCGAAGTGAGCGCGTATGCGGACTTCTACGCGAGGCACCGGCAACTTGAAGAGTCGGTCATCCTGCCCGGCGCACAGCACTGTCTGACGGCAGCCGACTGGGTGGAGATCGACGAAGCGTTCGGCGCGAATCGCGATCCATTCGAGGGCCTCGCGGCCGAGGACAATCTCGACGACCTCTACACGTTGATCGTCCAGACGCTGCCCGATGCACGCGCCTGAGCAGCGGGCGTCTCGCTGCGCGAATAGAAGACCACGAGGATCCGTGATGGCACGTTCATCTCACCCCCCTCCACACTGTCCGCGGCAGGCCGCCACTCATTGCACGGTCAGCCGATCGACCACCGCCCACACGCCACGCGTCGCCCACGCGGCGCCGCAGGCCGCAGGCCGCAGGCCGCTCGCGCAGCGATGCGACCGTGCCGCTCAGCGTCACCACGCCGTTGCGCTCGTCGACGTGGATGCCGGCGAACTCGCGTTGCGCGCGACGGGCCAGCGCCGCACTGATAGGGCGCGCGACCTCCAACGCGGCATCGGCGGCGCGCTCGACCGTGAGCTTCTGCGCATAGTCGGGCACCCACCCCGACAACGTGACGTTATCCCTATGAATTCGCGCATCGCGCCGCACGGCTGACTTCGATCAATCGGCTGTGCGGCGCGCGGCCTGTCCGCCGCTGCTCAGCTCGACGATCTCCGATGTGATCTCCTCCTGCCGCAACGCCCGATAACGCTGCGTGAGATCGCTCAGACGCTGCTGCACGTTCGCGCGCGCCGCCAGCATCGCGCGCACGCGCGCCTCGTTCTCGGCGGCGAACGCGAGCATCAGCGTTTCGCACAATTCCACGAAGACATAAAACTCGACGAGCCCGGACAAGAGCCGCGCAGGCGCGACGTTGACGAGCGGCGGCTGCGCGCGCGCAGGCACCTGGAAGCGCGTGAAGTCGAACGGAATGAGCGCGCGCTGCGCGATGCGCAAGCGCGGCTCGCCGGGCTGTGCGCTCAGCACCGTCACGCGCGTCGCGCGCTCGCCAGTCGCGAGGCGTGCATAGAGCGCGTCGGCGATGCGCACCGCAAGCGGCGGAATGGCGTCCGGGTGCGCCGCCATCGGCGCCGACCACGCGCAGGCCACGCCGCGCGCGGCGGCGGCGCTCACGAGGCGCGAGCCCACCAGCAGCCAGTGGCATGCGCGCGCGCCGCCCAGGCGCTGCGCCTCCTCCGCCAGCGCGTCGTTGAGCGCGCCAGCGAAGCCCTGCTCCGTGCCCACGACGATGCCGATGTCGCCACCGGCCGCGCCGTCCCGCGCGGCCGGGTTGCTGGCCGCCGGGTCGCCGGCCGCCGGATCTCCGGCCAATGCGCTTTCGCGCGTGAACGCGAGCACTTCGCCGATCGCCGCGCCCGCCGTCGCCGCCGCCGCGCGAATGCCGGCCATCCGCTCGTGCGCCTCACGCGAGCGCGAGGCCGCAATGCCGCGCATCGCCGCGATCACGGCATCGAGTTGATGGGTCGCTGCGATCCGGTTCTCGATCTCGCCGAGCCTGCCGCTCATCCCTGCTCCTTGCCAGGCGCCTTGCCTCGCTCATCGACCGGCGCCACGTCAGGCATCAGTGCGCGCACCCATTCGCGTAGCCCTGCAGCGCTCTCGGCTGACTCGTCATCCGAATGATTTGACGAAGTCTCTGCGTGCCGCTGCGCGAGGCGCTCGCGGATCTGCGCGGCCACGGCCGCAGGCGCCGCGTCGAACACGCCATCGGCGAGCGCGGCGAGCAACGTCACCTGGTCGCGCGTGCCGAGCGCGCTGAAGCGCGGCTGCGCGAGCAAGGCGCGAATCCGCTCGCCGCGCACGATCTGCGCATTCACGCGCGCGTCCGTGAGGCCGCCAAAGCGCGTGAACATCTCCAGCTCGAGGAACTGCGCGTAGTCGAGCCGCAGCTGCCCCGCCACCCGGCGCAGCGCCGGTGCCTGCGCCTTGCCGCCCACGCGGCTGACGCTCAGCCCCACGTTGACGGCGGGCCGCTGGTTGGACGCGAACAGCGCGGCGTCCATCACGAGCTGGCCGTCGGTGATCGAGATCAGGTTGGTCGGAATGTAGGCCGAGAGATTGCCCGCATCGGTTTCGGCGATCGGCAGCGCGCTCAGCGAGCCGCCGCCGAGCGCCGGGCTCAGCCTCGCCGCGCGCTCGAGCAGCCGTGCGTGCAGATAAAAGATGTCGCCGGGATACGCCTCGCGGCCCGGTGGCTCGCCGGTCAGCAGCGCGAGCTCACGATGCGTGGCCGCGTGCTTCGAGAGGTCGTCGATCACGACGAGCGCGTGCTGGCCGCGGTCGCGGAAGTACTCGGCAACCGAGAAGCCCGCGAACGGCGCGATCCATTGCATGCCGGGCGAGGCCGACGCCGGCGCCACCACGAACACGCAGCGCTGCGGCGCGCCGCGCTCGCGCACGGCGTCGATCACGCGCTGCACCGCCGTGGCGCGCTGGCCCACCGCGACGTACACGCAGATCACGTCGCTCGTGCGCTGGTTGACGATGGCGTCGACGGCGAGCGAGGTCTTGCCCGTCGCCCGGTCGCCGATGATGAGCTCGCGCTGGCCGCGCCCGATCGCGAACAGCGCATCGACGATCAGCACGCCGGTTTCGAGCGGCTCGCTCACGGCGGCCCGCTCGACGATGGCGGGCGCGGGCCGCTCCACCGGCAGCCATTGCGCGGCGGCGAGCGGCTCGCCATCGTCGAGCGGCCGGCCAAGCGGATCGATCACGCGCCCGAGCAGGCTTTCGCCCACCGGCACGTGGAGCGCGGCGCCGGTGCGCTCGACGCGCTCGCCCGCCTCCACGCCCTGCGCGCCGTCCAGCAGCACGACGCTTGCGAGTTCGGTGTCGAGCGTGCGCACGTAGCCCGTCGCGCCGCTCGCGAAGCGCACCGTCTCGTCGAGCGCGACGTCGGGCAGCCCCGAGATGCGCGCGACTCCGTCGGCCACCCGCTCCACGCGCCCGAAGGTGCTCGCGTCGGCCACCAGGCGCACGTGTGAGAGCGCGCCGCGCTGGCGCGCGAGCCAGTTGCCGAAGTCGCCGGTTTCGGTTTCAGCGGCGCTCACCGTTCTGCTCCAGCAACGTTGCGCGGATGGCGTCGAGATCGTGACGCAGATGATTGCGCACCGCCGCGTGCGCGCTCGTGAGTTCGAGCCCCGCGATCAGCGCGGGATCGACGCGCACCTGCAGCGTGACGGTCCTGCCGAGCGCCGCGCCGAACGCCGCCTCGCAGGCGCGCTGCTCGGCGGTCGATAGCGCGCGTGGCGCGGCGAGCGCGAGCGGCGCGCCCTGTGCAGCGAATGCCGCGCGCGTCTCGGGCGGCAGCGCCGCCAGCGCCTCAGCCGCGCCGCCGATAAAGCCCTCCACGCGCGCCTCGGGCGGCATGCGCTCGAGCAGCCGCCCCGCGACCTCGATGGCAAGCCGCACGGCGTCCTCCTCGATGGCGTGGGCCTGCGCGGCACGCGCGCGTTCGATCTCGCCATGGGCATCCGCGCGCAGTTGCGCGGCTTCGGCCCGTGCCGAGGCGAGCAGCGCGGCCTTGTGCGCGTCGGCGTCGGCCTGGGCGGCCTGCAACGTCGCCTCTCGCGAAGCCACGAGCCGCGCCGTTTCGTCGTGCGCGGCGCTCTGCTCCGCCTGCGCCGCGCGGCGGCTCGCCTCGGCATCCGCGAGCAACGACTGCGCGGCCTTCTGGCGCGCCGCGACGATCTCCGCCACGGGCCGGAACAGGAAGCGCGCGAGCAGCCAGACCAGCACGAGCGCGTTGACGGTCTGCAGGGCGAGCGTCGACCAGTCGATATGCATGGCCGGTGCCTTACTTGACGAACGGATTGGCGAACAGCAGCAGGAGCGCGATCACGAGGCAGTAGATCGCCATCGTCTCGATCATTGCGAGGCCGACGAACAGCGTGCGCGAGATGGTGCCCGAGGAGTCGGGCTGGCGCGCGATGGCGTCCATCGCGGCGGCAACGGCGCGGCCTTCGGCAAGCGCCGGTCCGATGGCGCCGAACGAGACGGCGAGCGCGGCGGCGGCAATGCTGACGATTTCAATGAGGTTCATGGCGCTCCCTGAGCATGATGGCCGGCGCCGGCCTGCGCGCCGCCCGCTGCGGCGCCGACGAACACCATCGCCAGCACCGCGAAAATGTAGGCCTGCACGGCGCCCGTGAGCAGATCGAGCGCCATCAGCGGTATCGGCACGAGCAGGCCCGCGAGCGAGAGCACGATGCCCACCACGAACACGCCGCTCATCACGTTGCCGAACAGACGCACGACGAGCGAGAACGTGCGCGTGAGCTGCTCGACGACGTTCAGCGGGATCATCACCCAGGTCGGCTCGGCGAAGGTCGCGAGGTAGCCGCGCAGCCCGCGCGTGCGCAGGCCATGAAAAACGGTCGCGGCGAGCACGATCAGCGCGAGCGCCGCGTCGGTCTCGAGATGCGCGGTCGGCGGCTCTACGCCCGGCAGCAGCGACGACGCGTTCGCCACGAGCACGAACACGAAGAGCGTGCCGATCAGCGCACGGTAGGGCGCGGGATCGGCTTCGATGGTGTCGCGGATCTGGGCGTCGAGCGTGGTGACGAAAAGCTCCAGCGCGGCCTGGGTCTTCGACGGCGCGAGCGCGAGGCGCCGCGTCAGCAGCACAGCGGCGGCGGCGAGGCAGGCCATGATGGCCCACGTCACCACGACGGGCTCGGTGACCGAGAGCGCGCCGAGGTGCCAGAGCGGCACAGTGGCGAGCGGCGAGGCTTTCATCGCTGCACCGGTGCGGCGTCGCCGCCGCGAGACGTGACGAGACGCAGCGCGCCATGGCGCGCGAGCAGCAGACCAGCCATGCCCGCCAGCACGGCCGCGGCGCCCGCGCGCACGAGCGCGAACAGCAGCAGCGCGGTCAGCACGCAGCGCACGGCCTGCGCGCCGAGCGCGAAGCCGACGCGTCCCGACGCGAAGAGCCGCGCATTCCAGCACAGCGCCGCGAAATGCGCGGCGCCGGTCCCGACGCCGGCTGCAAGGCCCGCCATAGAGGCCCAGATCGCCCAATGCTCAGTCATCCTGATGACTCCGTTCTTGTCGATGCATCCACTTCCATGCGAACCAGAGGCCCGCCGCCGCGCCGAGCATGAGCAGCGGCGCCGAGAAAAACACGCGCGTGCCGAACAGCCGGTCGAGCATGCGGCCGATCGCCAGTCCCGCGAGCGTGGGCAGGACGATGGTCCAGCCGAGAATGCCGATCTGCCCGAGCCGGCTGCCGAGCGAGGGCTCGGGCTGGGCGCGGCCGCGCGCCTCGCGTCCGGCGGCATCGCGCGCGGCGCGTGCCATGTGATCGGGCTCGCGCGAGGGATCGCTCATTGCCCGCGCTCCTGCGCCGCCGCAATGTCCTGCCCGTCCGGCACGACCGGCCCGCGCAGATAGCGCAGCATCTGCCGCACCGCTTGCGCATGCAGGCGCACGCTCTCCACACGCACGCGCCGCTCGGCGTCGAGCTGGGCCGCGCGCACGCGCGCGACTTCGCGCTCCAGCCATTCGAGCTCGTCGCCGGCAATCGCCTCGCGGCACGCAACGGCCACCACGCAGCCACCCGTTACGGTCATGACGCCCCCGTCCACGGCGCAAAAGCGCCGCGCGCCGTCCGGCCCGACCCAGCGCACCACCGAGGGCGCGAGCATCGTGATGAAATCGGCATGGCCGGGCCGGACGCCGAATGAGCCGCTTGCGTCCTCGGCGCGCAGCGAGCGCGCCGCGGCGTGGTTCACCACCATGTCGAGCGGCGTGGCAATCGTCAGTTCGAGCAGCGTGCCGCCCATGTGTGCTCTCCTATGCGGTTGCGCCCGTCGCTGAGGCGCGTTCCTTCTCGCGCGCCTCGTCGAGCGTGCCGACCATGAACAGCGAGCGCTCCTGCCAGTCGTCGCACTCGCCGGCGAGAATCGCCTTGCAGCCCGCGAGCGTGTCGGCAATCGCGACCGAGCGGCCCGGCTGCCCGGAGAACGCCTCGGTCACCGCGAAAGGCTGCGTGAGAAAACGCTGCAGGCGGCGCGCGCGCTGCACGAGCAGACGATCCTCGGCGCCCAGTTCCTCGACGCCGAGCAGCGCAATCACGTCCTGCAGCTCGCGATGATGTTCGATGAGGCGCCGCACCTCGATGGCGATGGCCGCGTGCTCCGCGCCCACCACGAGCGGATCGAGCAACACCGACGACGAGGCAATCGGATCGATGGCCGGATACATGCCCTCGGCGGCCATGGCGCGCGAGAGCACGACCATGCTGTCCACGTGCGCGGCGATGGTCGTCACGGCGGGGTCGGTGAAATCGTCGGCCGGCACGTAGACGGCCTCCACGGCGGTCACCGCCGCGCCGCCCACCGAGACGATGCGCTCCTGCAAGGCCGCCACCTCGCTCGCGAGCGTGGGTTGATAGCCCACGCGCGAAGGCATGCGCCCGAGCGACGCCGACACCTCCGCGCCCGCCTGCACGAAGCGGAACACGTTGTCGATCATCAGCAGCACGTTTTGCCGCAGCTCGTCGCGAAAATGCTCGGCGATCGTGAGCGCCGTGAGCGGGACGCGCCAGCGCGCGCCGGGCGGCTCGTTCATCTGGCCGTACACCAGCACCGTGCGCGCGAGCACGTCCGAATCGCGCATCTCCGAGAGCATCTCGTGGCCTTCACGCGAACGCTCGCCTACGCCCGCGAACACCGAAATGCCCTGGTAGCGCTGAACCATCGCGTGAATCAGCTCCATCACGAGCACGGTCTTGCCGACGCCCGCGCCGCCGAACATCGCGGCCTTGCCGCCTTGCGCGATTGGCGCGAGCAAATCGATCGCCTTGATGCCGGTCGTGAAGATCTCGGTGGAGCCGCGCAGCGCCGCGAGAGGCGGCGCCGCGCGATGGATCGGGCGGCGCGGCGCCGTGGCGTCGAGCGGCGCGCCGCCGTCATGCACGGTGCCGCGCACGTCCAGCAGGCGGCCGAGCACCGCCTCGCCCACCGGCACTTCGAGCGGTCCGCCCGCTGCCTCGACGCGTGCGCCGCGCCGCAATCCAGCCGTCGACTGCAACGCGAGCGCACGCAATGCCGTGGGGCCGAGATGCGCCTCGACTTCCGCGGCGAGTTGCGCGCCGTCGTCACGCACGATCCACAGCGCGTCTTCCACGCCCGGCAGCGGTCCTTCCTCGAACACCACGTCCAGCACCGCGCCGCGCACCGCGCTCACGCGGCCAGTGGCAAACGGCACAGCCCCGGCCGGCAGCGTCATGGGGGCGTTCGAGTCGAGGGTGCTGGTGGGCGGCACGGCGCTTCTCCGCAATGCAAGGCTTCGATCCGTCCAGGATAAGCGCTCGATGCGCATTTCGACTGATCTCGGTCAATTCGCTGCGCACCGGTCCCTGAATTGGGCCGCATTGGCGTTGCGCATAACCCTGATTGATCTGAGTCAATCGCGCCCCACGAGGCGGCGTCGAGACTGAAGCGGCACATCCAAGCCCCGACGCTGGAGGCAAGTCCTGGCGTCGCGAGAGATGCATTGATGCCGCCACCGAATCACCCATGCGAGGAGACCATGTCCACACCTGAACTGACTGCCAGCGGCCCCGCCCTGTCCCCGATCCCGTTGATCAAGGGCGCCGCCATCGATGGCATGGCCGCCTATCGCGCGCTCGTCGACGAGGCGCAGCGCGACCCCGAAGCGTTCTGGGCCCGTCTTGCGCGCGAGCACCTCGACTGGAAGCAACCGTTCACGCGCACGCTCGACACCTCGAACGCGCCGTTCTTCAAGTGGTTCGACGACGGCATGCTCAACGCCTCGTACAACTGCCTCGACCGGCACCTCGCCAACGGCGGCGCAAACCGCATCGCGATCGTCTTCGAAGCCGACGGCGGTGAAGTCACGACGCTCACCTATGCCGAGCTGCACACCCGCGTCTGCCGCGTCGCGAACGCCCTGCGCGCACGCGGCGTGCGGCGCGGCGACCGCGTGATGATCTACCTGCCCATGTCGATCGAGGGCGTGGTGGCGATGCAGGCCTGCGCGCGCATCGGCGCGCCGCATTCGGTCGTGTTCGGCGGGTTTTCCGCGAAGTCGCTGCACGAGCGCATGGCCGACGTGGGCGCGTGCGTGCTCATCACGGCCGACGAGCAGGTGCGCGGCGGCCGTCATCTGCCGCTCAAGACCATCGCCGACGAAGCGCTCGCGATGGGCGGCGGCGAGAGCGTGCATACGGTGATCGTCTACCGGCGCACGGGCGGCGCGGTCCCGTGGCATGCGCAGCGCGACGTCTGGCTGCACGAGCTCGAAGCCGCGCAGCCCGCCACCTGCGAGCCCGAATGGGTCGACGCCGAGCATCCGCTCTTCATCCTCTACACCTCCGGCTCGACGGGCACGCCCAAGGGCGTGCAGCACAGCACGGGCGGCTATCTGCTGTGGGCCGCGCTGACGATGAAGTGGACCTTCGACATTCGCGCCTCCGATGTGTTCTGGTGCACCGCCGACATCGGCTGGATCACGGGCCACAGCTATATCTGCTACGGCCCGACCGCGGCCGGCGCGACCCAGGTGATCTTCGAGGGCGTGCCCACCTGGCCGGACGCGGGCCGCTTCTGGCAGATGATCGAGCGCCACAAGGTGTCGATCTTCTACACGGCGCCCACGGCCATCCGCTCGCTCATCAAGGCCGCCCAGGCCGATCCCGACGTGCACCCGGCGCGCTACGACCTGAGCTCGCTGCGCCTGCTCGGCACCGTGGGCGAGCCCATCAACCCCGATGCGTGGCGCTGGTTCGCCGCGCAGGTGGGGGGCGGCCGCTGCCCCGTGCTCGACACCTTCTGGCAAACCGAGACCGGCGGCCACATGATCACGCCGCTGCCGGGCGTCACGCCGCTCGTGCCGGGCTCCTGCACGCTGCCGCTGCCCGGCATCGAGGCGGCGATCGTCGACGAGGCGGGCCGCGACGTGCCCAACGGCAATGGCGGCCTGCTCGTCATCAAGCGGCCCTGGCCGTCGATGCTGCGCACGGTCTGGGGCAATCCCGCGCGCTATCGCGCCGGCTACTTTCCGCAGGAGCTCGGCGGCAAGCTCTATCTCGCCGGCGACGGCGCGATCCGCGACGCCGAGACCGGCTATTTCACGATCACAGGACGCGTGGACGACGTGCTCAACGTCTCCGGCCACCGCATGGGCACCGCCGAGATCGAGTCCGCGCTCGCCGCCCACCCGCAGGTGGCCGAAGCCGCCGTGGTGGGCCGCCCCGACGCGACCACGGGCGAGGCCATCGTGGCCTTCGTGGTGCTCAAGGGGCCGCGCCCTCGCGACGGCGAGGCGCAGCGCGTCGCCGACGAGCTGCGCACGTGGATCGGCCGCGAGATCGGGCCGATTGCCAAGCCGCGCGAGATCCGCTTCGGCGACGCCATGCCCAAGACACGCTCCGGCAAGATCGTGCGCCGCCTGCTGCGCTCGGTCGCGAAGGGCGAGGCGCTCGAACAGGACACCTCGACCGTCGAGAACCCGGGCGTCATCGTGCAGTTCAGCAAGGCCGCTTAAGCCCCCGCAAGCCATCATCCAGGAGACAGCCACATGAAGCCCACTGCCCCCAACCCCGCGTCGCTCGGCCTCGCCGGATTCGCCCTCACGACGTGGCTCCTCAGCATGATCAACGCCGGCTGGTTCGGCGGCGATTCGCTCGGCCTCGTGCTCGCCTGCGCGCTCGCGTTCGGCGGCACCGCGCAGGCCATCGCGGGACTCATCGAGATTCCGCGCGGCAACACGTTCGGCGCCACCGCGTTCATCGCCTATGGCGCATTCTGGTGGTCGCTCGCGCTGTATCTCCAGTTCCTGCACGAGCACGTCGTGCCGGCTTTCGTCGGCTGGTATCTGCTGCTGTGGGGCGTCTTCACGTTCTATATGTGGATCGCGACGTGGCGCGCGGCGCGCGCGCTGCAACTGCTGTTCGCGGTGCTGTGGATCACCTTTTTCCTGCTCGCCTTCAGCGAGTGGACCGGATCGCTGACCCTGCACCACGCAGGCGGATATGCGGGACTCCTCACGGCCCTCGTCGCCTTCTATCTCTCGGCGGCGGAGATCATCAACGAAACGCACGGGCGGCGCGTCCTGCCAACCGGCGCGCCCGCGAGCGCCGGCGCCGAGGACCTCCCCGCCGCGCGCACCGCGTGACACAAGCGACTGGCTGGATCCATCATCGGCTGCTCGCCGACGCGTTGCGCCTGAACGAGGACGAAGTCCCCGTCCTCGCGCAGACCGTCGGCAGGCCGGCGGCCTGAGCGGCGCACGGCGGCCTGGCGAAGGAGGAAACTGCAATGACTACACGCGTTGATCTGACTGCGGTTCAGGAGACCTATCGCCTTTGCTATGTATGCACACCGTGGGCGTACTTCACACGCGCGCCGCTCGATCAGCAATGGGGCGATCATTGGGAGCGCGCGCCTTATACCTCCGTGGCAGGCCTGCCCTATGGCGGCGAACCCGACCAGATTCTCAAGGTCGCCTTCGACGCTGCGCTGCTCACGCCGGAAACGGGCGAGCACGCGCACCCCTTCAGTGTTCAGGAGATCAACGACCGGCGCGCACCGTGGCTGCGCACCGATAGCTATTTCAGCGGGCCGACCGTGCACATCATGGCGGGCGCGACGCTCCAGCGTTTTACCGAGCTGGTCGAACTCGCGGGTGGCGCCGTCTACGCGCCAGTCGGCTGGGGACAGTTGCCGGAACCCTCGTGCCGGCCGGATACGGCATGCTGAAAAGCATGCGCCGTACGCGTGCCGTTGCGCACAGCAGCTCGCGGCGCCCATGAGAGAGCGGCTGTTCGACGACACCCCGTTTGGATGGGAATTGTGGACAGACTGCCTGGAGAGCGAGGTGCCGTGGTTCGGCGCGGCTACGCCTGTTTCGGCGTGAGTCCCGTGCGCGTCCAGGCCTGTTCGGCATCGAGGACCATGTCGCGAAGCAACGCCCCATAGGCGGCCTGGTTGCGCGCGGCCGCGCTCAGGCTTTGCTCCCACAAGCCCACGCTCGCCGCGAGGTATTCGCGCATCAATATTTGCCACGTCTGCGCGAAGGACTTCACGTCGTTGCTGCATGCATGCTGAAACGCCTCACATGCGCGTTGCGCCGCGGCGCGGTCGCGTTCGGCGCGCTTTGCCTGCAGGCCCTGCGCGGCCGCGAACTGATCGAAGCCGAGCTGCATCATGCGCGCACCCACGGCCGGCATGGAAGGCGGTGCAACCGGCACGTCATGGGGGATGTCTCTCATTTCAATCTCCTGATCAATCGAGTCCCGTCTCGCGAGGCGCAGCGCACGGATCACTCGTCGAGCGATGTTCCTCGTCCAGGGACGAGGGGCTCATGAGTCACCCCGCACGAGCAGCACTGGGCACTGCGCCTCGCGCACGAACGCCTCCGCCACGCTGCCGATGAAGGCACGCTTGATGCCGTGCCGGCCATGCGTGCCGAGCACGGCGAGCTGCGCACCAAAGCGCGTGGCGCAGCGGTTCAGACAGTCGGCCACGCTGTCGGTGACGCCTTGCACTTCCAGCAATTCCGTCTCGCAGCTCACGCCTGCCGCCTTCGCTTCGGCGCGCGCCCTTTCGAGCAGCTTTTTGGCTTCTTCCCGATACGTGGCGATCAGATCCGCGGGAACGTAGGTCAGCCCCATGCCCAGCGGCGCCACGACGTCGATCACGTGCGCCACGCAAAGTTGCGCGCCCGCCAGATGCGCGAAGCGCAGCGCCTCGCCGAGCGCGTGCTTCGAGGTCTCGCTGCCGTCGAACGCCATCAGAATTCTCTCGTACATGCTTTTTCTCCTCACCGGGGGACGCCCCCGTCTCGCATTGCGTTGCCTGACCCATCATCGGATCGCGCTCCATCGCGCCGTTGATTTGCATCAAGAGACAATCGGGCTCGGGGGCGAACGCATGCCCTGTGCGGCATCAGCCGCTCAGCGCGTGACGTTCGCCTCGCCCCAGCCGCCGCCCAATGCCGCATAGAGCGCGACGGTGTCCTGCAGGCGCTGGGCGTCGGCTTCGAGCCAGGCAATCTGCGCCTGGTGCAACTGGCCGTCGGCAACGAGGATCTGGAGGTAATCCACGGTTCCCGCGCGATAGTCGGCGCGCAGCAGCCGCAGCGCCTCTTGTGCCGCCGCCAGCGCGCGCGTCTGCCCACCATCGCAAACGCGATCGCGAGATTGCCGAACGTGATCATGGCGGCGTAATCGCGGATGCGCAGCCGCGCGAGGCTGATCGACGCCGCGCACAGGCCGACGCCGAGGCCATAGCCGGTGAGCGCCGTGAGCGCCGCCTGGAACAGGATCATCGCGACCAGCTCGCGCCGCTTCGCGCCGATGGCCTTGAGCGCGCCGAATTTTTCGAGGTTCTCGAGAATGAACGTGTAGAAGGTCTGCCCGGAGATCGACAGCCCGACCACGAAGCTGATCACGGTCATCAGGAGGATGTTGGTGCCGAGGCTCGTCTCGTACTTGTAGAAGTCCGCGATGTGCTGCATGAACTCATCTTTCGTGTAGGCGATGTAGCCGAGCGCCGCGACCTCGGCCTTGATGTGCGCGACGTCGGCGGCCGACTTCGGCTCGACGAGAATGTACGAGGTGGTGTAGCGGGTCGACGGGACGTACTGGATGGCGCGGCTGTACGTCGTGTAAAGCGTAGGGGTGCCAAACAGGCTGCCGCTCGCCACCGTGGCGATGCCGACCACCACCGCGCGGTGGTCGTTCAACTCGAAGTCGGTGCCGGGCGCGGGGCTGCCGAGCTTGTAGAACTCCGCGTCCTGCACGGCGATGAAGCCGTTTTCCGCAAAGATGTCCTCGATGCGGCCGGTCTTCATCTTCGGCCAGCCGTACAGCGTGGTGTCGTCGAGCCCGATGACCGTGGCCGCCTGATAGGTGCCGTCGCGCAGCTTCACGAGCGCCGCGCCCGAGTAAAGCGG
>NZ_BAYD01000045.1 GCF_000685075.1 Paraburkholderia oxyphila NBRC 105797 | reverse complement strand
GCTGCCGCCTCGGCACCCGCCGCCGCAGCAGCAAGCGCGCCGGCCGACGCCTCGGCTGCAGCCGCCGCCGCGCCCGCGGCACCGACCGCGCCGTTCTCGGTCGACTCGTCGAAGATCAACTCGGGCGACACCGCGTGGATGCTCACCTCCACCGCGCTCGTGCTGTTCATGACGATCCCGGGCCTCGCGCTCTTCTACGGCGGCATGGTCCGCAAGAAGAACGTGCTCGCGACGCTCATGCAGAGCTTTGCGATCACCTGCGTCGTGACGGTGATCTGGACGGTGGTGGGCTATAGCCTCGCGTTCACGCCGGGCGGCTCGTTCATCGGCGGCTTCTCGCGCGTCTTCCTCGCCGGCATGAACTACATCCACGGCGACAAGGCGACGACGCTCACCGTGAGCCACCTCGCGCCGACCATCCCCGAGACCGTGTACTTCGTCTATCAGATGACGTTCGCGATCATCACGCCGGCGCTCATCACCGGCGCGTTCGCCGACCGCATGAAGTTCTCGGCGATGCTCGTGTTCATGTCCCTGTGGTCGATCATCGTCTACTCGCCGATCGCGCACATGGTGTGGGAGCCGACCGGCTGGCTCGCGAGCGCAGGCATCCTCGACTTCGCGGGCGGCACGGTGGTGCACATCAACGCCGGCATCGCGGGTCTCGTGTGCTGCCTCGTGCTCGGCAAGCGCGTGGGCTATGGCCGTGAAGTGATGGCGCCGCACAACCTCGTGCTCACGCTGATCGGCGCGGCCATGCTGTGGGTGGGCTGGTTCGGCTTCAACGCGGGCTCGGCAGTCGCGGCGGACGGCCGTGCCGGCTTCGCGATGCTCACGACGCAAGTGGCCACGGCCTGCGCGGCGCTCGGCTGGATGTTCGCGGAGTGGATCGCCAAGGGCAAGCCTTCGGTGCTCGGTATCGCTTCGGGGGCTGTCGCCGGTCTCGTGGCGATCACACCCGCTTCAGGCTTCGTCGGCGTGACGGGCGCGATCGTGATCGGCGTGGTGGCGGGCGTGGTCTGCTTCTGGTCGGCCACCTGGCTCAAGCACAAGTTCAACTATGACGACTCGCTCGATGCGTTCGGCGTGCACGGCATCGGCGGCATCATCGGTGCGCTCCTGACCGGCGTGTTCGCGGTGAAGGACATCGGCGGCGCGGACGGCAACGTCATCCTGCAGGCCAAGGGCGTGCTGACGACCCTCGTCTACAGCGGCGTGGTGAGCTTCATCCTGCTCAAGGTGATCGACATGGTGATGGGCCTGCGCGTCTCGGAAGAAGAGGAGCGCGAAGGTCTCGACGTGGTGCTGCATGGCGAGCGCGTGGAGTAACTAGCGTGACGCGCGCTCCGGCGCGCGGTTCGCAGTACGATTCACAGTGCGCTTTACCGTACGTCTAGCAGCGCATAACGCAGGTTTGCAGCCAGTTTGAAGCGGCAAGCAGCGATGAGTAGCACGGAGTACAGCGACTTGGGCCCGCCTTTATGGCGGGCCTTTTCTTTATCTGGGCGCCGGGCTTGCGGGAATAAGCCCGATTTCGTCTGCGTTAGCTTTAGTGTCCCTTCTTTTCGTGTGTCTCCATTGCGCGGGACCATGCGCGCGGTCCAGAATGGGTATTCGATATGGATAGTGCGGGACGCCCGGTCAGGGACGCCCGGCGAGGGGCCCGTAGCCGGGGCCGGCGGGACGTCGAGTAACCCTATGGCCCGTAAGGGAAAAGCCGACTTGCAACCGCCGCAGTCGTCCCCAGATAAGCTCCCGGTTTCCCTACCCTCAATCAGCTTTTGTCCGCGAGTATTACCTTATGGTCCCGCATCTGGTTACGGCGTTGAACGGTCCGCTCCTCGAGCTCGAGCAGCGCATCCTCGACGCGACGCCGTCCATCGAGCGCTGGTTCCGCCTCGAATGGCAGGAGCACACGCCGCCGTTCTACTGTTCGGTGGACCTGCGCAACGCCGGCTTCAAGCTCGCGCCGGTCGACACGAATCTCTTTCCCGGCGCCTTCAACTGCCTGCCGCAGGAAGTGCTGCCGCTCGCCGTGCAGGCCGCCATGGCGGCCATCGAAAAGATCTGCCCGGACGCGAAGAACCTGCTCGTGATCCCCGAGATGCACACGCGCAACGCGTTCTATCTGGAGAACGTCGCGCGCCTTGCCACGATCATGCGTCAAGCCGGCCTGAACGTGCGCTTTGGCACGCTCGACGAAACCATCGCCGGGCCGGTCACGATCTCGCTGGCGGACGGCCAGAAGATCGTGCTCGAACCGCTCGAGCGCTCGCAGCGGCGCCTGGGGCTCAAGAACTTCGATCCGTGCTCGATTCTGCTGAACAATGACCTCTCGGGCGGCATTCCGCCGGTGCTCGAGAACCTGCACGAGCAATACCTGCTGCCGCCGTTGCACGCGGGCTGGGCCGTGCGCCGCAAGTCCACGCACTTCTCCTGCTATGACGACGTGGCGAAGAAGTTCGCGAAGATGGTCGGCGTCGATCCGTGGATGATCAATCCGTACTTCGCACATGTGGAAGGTGTCGATTTCGAGGCGCGCACGGGCGAGGAGAAACTCGCCGCCGCCATCGACACGGTGCTCAAGAAGATCGCGAAGAAGTACCGCGAGTACGGCATCACCGAAAAGCCCTACGTGGTCATCAAGTCCGATGCCGGCACGGACGGCCGTGGCGTGATGACCGTGCACGACGCTTCCGAGGTCGCCGCGCTCACGAAGCGCGAACGTGCGAAGATGTCGGCCACGAAGGACGGGCTGGAGATGCGCGATGTGATCGTGCAGGAGGGCGTCTACACGTTCGAGCATATCGGCGACGAAGTGGCCGAACCGGTCGTCTACATGATCGACCGCTACGTGGTGGGCGGCTTCTACCGCGCGCACGGCAGCCGCGAGCGCGACCAGAACCTGAATGCGCCGGGCATGCACTACGTGCCGCTCGGCTTCGAGCACACGGCGCTGCCGGACACGCGCGCGAAGCCAGGCGCCGCGCCGCCCAACCGCTTTTACATGTACGGCGTGGTCGCGCGTCTCGGGCTGCTCGCGGCGTCGGTCGAGCTGGAGAAGACCGACCCCGAGGCGATCCAGGTGTAAGCACCGCGCGCACCGCTTTTCGGACAATTCAACGCAGCGCCCGCCCCGAGCGGGCGTTGCCGTCATAACACCAGGCATCCAGCAGGGACAAGGCAGGGACGATATGGATATTCTCTTCATCGCCGATCCGCTCGAGCGGTTCAAGATCTACAAGGACTCGACCTACGCGATGATGGCCGAGGCCGCGAAGCGCGGCCACACGCTGTTCGCGTGCGAGCCGCAGCATCTGGCCTGGGTGAACGGCCGCGTCGAGGCCGACGTACGGCGCTTCGAGATCGTCGGCGACACGGCGGACCTGCATCGCGAGACCTGGTTCACGGCCACGCCCGACGCGCGCGAGCTCACCGGCTTCGACGCGGTCATCATGCGCAAGGACCCGCCGTTCGACATGGAGTACGTCACCTCCACGTGGCTGCTCGAAATCGCCGAGCGCGCGGGCGCGAAGATCTTCAACAAGCCCCAGTCGATTCGCGACCACTCGGAAAAGCTCGCCATCGGCGAATTTCCGCAGTTCGTCGCGCCCACGCTCGTCACGCGCAGCGCGGCGCGGCTGCGCCAGTTCCATGAAGAGCACCAGGACGTGATCCTCAAGCCGCTCGACGGCATGGGCGGCATGGGCGTGTTCCGCGTGAAGGCGGATGGCATGAACCTCGGCTCGATCATCGAGATGCTGAGCCACGACGGTGCGCGCAGCGTGATGGCGCAGAAGTTCATCCCCGAGATCAAGGAAGGCGACAAGCGCATCCTGCTGATCGGCGGCGAGCCGGTGCCGTATTCGCTCGCGCGCATTCCGCAGGGCAATGAGGTGCGCGGCAACCTGGCGGCGGGCGGGCTGGGCGTCGCGCAGCCGCTCACCGCGCGCGACCTGGAGATTGCCAGGGCGCTCGGGCCGACGCTCGCGGCGCGCGGCCTGCTGCTCGTGGGGCTCGATGCGATCGGCGACTGGCTCACCGAGGTCAACGTCACGAGCCCGACGTGCTTTCGCGAGATCATGGAGCAGACCGGTTTCGACGTGGCCGCGATGTTCGTCGATGCGCTGGAGCGCGCGGCGGCCTGAGCGCCGCGGGTGGAGGGTGGGCTCGACTCACGGCTTGCCACGCTTGATTCGAGCCGCAGTGGCAGCATTTAACCGATGTGAAGGCGCAAATCCAGTGAGCAAAATCGCATGGTCTGCGCGAAAATGACCCTGCTACAATGCCGCGAGCCCGCGTTCCGGGCTGGCTGTCCGGTGTGCCGCCAGGCACGCCGGAATGGCCGCGCGGCGCGGGTTCCGACCCTGCTGGCCCACGGCTGGCCGCAGGCTCGGCGCTGCCGGACGCGATCGAAGGGATCGGCGGATCGGCACCTGCCGGAAAGGTCCCGGCATCAACTGAAGCCGCTAATTGCAGTCAGGCTGAAATGAAACTACCCTCATGCTCCCTTTGGTCGCTGCCCCCCGAGGGGGTGTCAGTCCTCTTGGGGCGGCCCGGCGAGTATGAAATGACCCCCACGCTCCCGCGGGTCGCTGCCCCCCAAGGGGGATCAGCACTCTTGGGGCGGCCCGGCGAGTACTGATATGGCAGGAATTCTGATCATCGCCCACGCACCGCTCGCCACCGCGTTGCGCGAGTGCATCGCCCATATCTATGGCGGCTGCCCTGCGCGCATCGGCGCGCTCGACGTGCTGCCCGATAGCGATCCCGTCCAGGTGGTTGCCCAGGCCACGGCCGAAATCGAGCGTCTGCGCGAGGAGAACGGCGCGCTCGTGCTCACCGACATGTTCGGCGCCACGCCTTCGAATATCGCCGCCCGGCTCGCTACCGTACCCGAGGTACGCGTGCTGGCGGGCGTGAATCTGCCGATGCTCGTGCGCGCCGTCTGCTACCGCACGACGCCGCTCGACGTGTTGGTGGAAAAGGCGCTCGCAGGCGCGAGCAAGGGCGTTCAGGCGATCGGGCCGAGCACGCCGGCACCGGCCGAAGGCGCTTGCGTGCCCACGCCTTGCGCCGAGGCGGCCGGCGATGCCGTGGCCAAGGCCGCAGCAGGCGCGGCGGGCGCGGTGGAGAGCGGCCAGACCGCGGCCGGCCTGCCGCTTGGCGCGCTCAAGCCCGCTGGCGCGGCTTGAATGGGCGCTGAGTGGGCGAATCCGACGAATTGGCGGCGCGCGGCGATTTCGCAGCCCGCGGACGCGCGCAGCGCCCGCGCACCGTAAAACGCACCATTGGCACCACTGGCATCATCAACGCATCGACGCGAAGGGACACACAGCGCGCGTGTCCGGCGCGTGCGACGCACAATCACTGAGCATCACATCAACACACTGCGCCTGGATCGACGAACTATGCTGCAACAAGAAACGACCATCGTGAACAAACTCGGCCTGCATGCGCGTGCGTCGGCGAAGCTGACGCAGCTGGCGGGCAACTATCAGTCAGAAATCTGGATGAGCCGCAATGGGCGCCGCATCAACGCCAAGAGCATCATGGGCGTGATGATGCTGGCGGCGGGCATCGGCAGCACGGTGCTGATCGAAACCGAAGGCCCGGACGAGGGCGACGCCATGAGCGCGCTGCTCAAGCTCATCGCCGACAAGTTCGGCGAAGGCCAGTGAGCTGAGCGCTTCGGCGCGCAATGGCGTCCCGGCGCTTGCCGCCGGCCTGACGCTTATTTCGCGTCACTGACCGTTACTGACCCTTACCGGCCGCTGCTGACGGCCGCAGCGGCATCGACTGCCGCACCCGACCTCCATGACGCCGCGCTTACGCGCGGCGTTTTCGTTGCTGGATGCCGTGCGAGAAGCGTAAGGCGCGGCGCGGCGGCGCGAAAGCTCGCAATCCCTTATGGCAAGGGCTGTCGGGCAACATCGGAACGCTGCGGAATTTATAATGAAACCCGGGGTCTGAGAGAGCGCATTGCAGCGGTTTGCCGCGGCATCACATAACCAGAGGAGGTGCGCGTGCCGTTCACGCTGCATGGAATTCCCGTATCACGCGGTATTGCCATCGGGCGAGCGTATCTGATCGCCCCGGCTGCGCTCGACGTGGACCATTACCTGATCGAGCCGCCGCAGATCGAAGGCGAAATCGAGCGCTTTCGCGCCGGGCTCGCGCTCGTCGAGCGGGAGCTCGATACGCTGCGCGCCGACCTCGCCGCCGACGCGCCCACCGAAATGGGCGCCTTCATCGACGTGCACCTGATGATCCTGAAAGACGTCATGCTCGTTCAGGAGACCATCGACCTCATCCGCACGCGGCGCTTCAACGTGGAGTGGGCGCTCACCGAGCAGCTCGAGCGCCTCACGCGCCACTTCGACGACATCGAGGACGCCTACCTGCGCGAGCGCAAGGCCGACATCGAGCAAGTGGTCGAGCGCGTGCTGAAGGCGCTCGCGGGCGCCATGCCGCCCGCGCTGCACGGCGGCTGCGACGAGATGATCGTGGTCGCGCACGACATCGCGCCCGCCGACATGCTGCAGTTCAAGGGGCAGACGTTTCAGGGCTTCGTCACCGATCTGGGCGGGCGCACCTCGCACACGGCGATCGTCGCGCGCAGCCTCGGCATTCCGGCCGCCGTGGGCGTGCAGCAGGCGAGCGCGCTGATTCGCCAGGACGACCTCATCATCGTCGATGGCGACCACGGCGTGGTGATCGTCGACCCCGCGCCCATCGTGCTCGAGGAGTACACCTACCGGCAAAGCGAGATGGCGCTCGAGCGGCGCAAGCTGCAGCGCCTGAAGTTCTCGCCCACACAAACCTTGTGCGGCGCGAAGATCCAGCTCTACGCGAACATCGAGCTGCCCGAGGACGCCCAGGCGGCGCTCGACGCGGGCGCGACGGGCGTGGGCCTGTTTCGCACCGAGTTCCTGTTCATGAATCACAAGGACCAGCTGCCGGAAGAGGAGGAGCAGTTCATCGCCTATCGCCGCGCTGCCGAGCTGATGAACGGGCTGCCGGTGACGATCCGCACGATCGACGTGGGCGCCGACAAGCCGCTCGACTCGATGAGTGCCGGCGACGGCTACGAGACCGCCGCGAACCCGGCGCTCGGCCTGCGCGCGATCCGCTGGAGCCTTTCCGAGCCGCAGATGTTCCTCACGCAGTTGCGCGCGATCCTGCGCGCGTCGGCGTTCGGCACGGTCAAGATCCTGATCCCGATGCTCGCGCACGCGCAGCAGATCGACCAGACGCTCGACCTGATCCGCGAAGCCAAGCGCCAGCTCGACGACGCGGGGCTCGCCTACGACCCGAACGTGCAGGTGGGCGCGATGATCGAGATCCCGGCGGCGGCGCTCGCGCTGCCGATGTTCCTGCGGCGCCTCGATTTCCTCTCGATCGGCACCAATGACCTGATCCAGTACACGCTCGCGATCGACCGCGCCGACAACGCCGTGGCCGATCTCTACGACCCGCTGCATCCGGCCGTGCTGCAGTTGATCGCGCATACGCTGCGCGAGGCGAAGCGCGTGGGCGTGCCGGTTTCGGTGTGTGGGGAGATGGCCGGCGATCCGCAGCTCACGCGCTTGCTGCTCGGCATGGGGCTCACCGAATTCTCGATGCATCCGAGCCAGTTGCTCGTGGTGAAACAGGAGATCCTGCGCTCGCAGCTCAAGGCGCTGGACAAGCCCGTAGCCGACGTGCTGGCCGCCTATGAGCCTGAGGAGCTGGAGGCAGCGCTCGGGCGGCTCGCGCACGCTTAGCTGGCCTTTAGCGTTTGCAGGAGCCGCAGTCAGCTTGCAACGCCCGACATGAAAAAGCCCCGGTGCAGTTCAGCCGGGGCTTTTTGCTATCTGACGCCAGCTAGGCGAGCTCAGGCATGCCGCTCGCCGCAGACCGGGCAATCGGGCTGACGCGCGACGCGCATCGTATTCCACTCCATGCGCAGCGAATCGAGCATCATCAGCCGGCCAACGAGCGGTGTGCCGATGCCGCCGATCACGCGCAGCGCCTCGGCCGCCTGCATCGCGCCGATGATCCCCACCGTGGGCGCGAAGACGCCCATCGTCGCGCACGCCACTTCCTCGAAGGGCTGGTCCTCGGGGAACACGCAGGCGTAGCAGGGCGAGGCCGCATCGCGGAAATCGAAGGTGCTGATCTGCCCGTCAAAGCGCAGCGCCGCGCCCGAGACGAGCGGCACACCGTGCTTCACGCACGCGCGGTTGATGGCGTGGCGCGTGGCGAAGTTGTCGGTGCAGTCGAGCACGACGCTCGCGCCCGGCACGTGCGCGTCGAGCCATGCATCGTCGATGCGCGACTGCACGGCGTTCACCTTCACCTCGGGATTCAGGCGTGCGATCGCGTCGCGGCCCGACTCGACCTTCGCGTGACCCACCGACGCCGTCTCGTGCATGATCTGCCGCTGCAGGTTGGTGAGGTCGACGGTGTCGTTGTCGACGAGGGTGAGCGTGCCCACGCCCGAGGCCGCGAGATACATGGCCGCGGGCGAGCCGAGGCCGCCCGCGCCAATCACGAGCGCGTGCGCGTCGAGAAAGCGCTGCTGCGCCTCGATGCCGATCTCGTCGACGAGGATGTGGCGGGAATAGCGGAGGAGTTGGTCGTCGTTCATCGCGATGCGCACGGGGCTTGGGCGCTGCGATGGGCGTAAGAGCCGCGACGCGCGCCGTGAGTACAGAGCGCTTATTGTACTGGCGCGGGGAGCTTCGTTCTCGCGGCCCACGTTGTGCGGGCCGCGAGGCGGGGGACGGCATACAGCGAGCAAGCTGCGGGCAAGCAGCTTGACGGGGTTACTTCGCCGGCGCGGGGTCCGTGGCGGGCGCGGCAGCGCCCGGCACTGCCGAGGCCGCCGGCTTCACGGCGATCGGCGCGGAAGCCGAGGTAGGCGGCTTCTCCAGCGCGAGACGGCGCTCCATCGGCGACTTCGATTCGACCACCGGCTTGCCCTCGAGCTTGTTCAGCGCCTGCTGGAGCATGAAGTCGTCGGGCGTGCCGAACTCGACCGGCTTGCGGTCGCGGTCCTTCTGGCGCTGCTCCGGCGTCTTCTTGTCGTTCTGCTCCTCGAGCTGGCGCAGCATGTCCATGCGCTCCTGCTCGCGGATGTCCTGCTCCTTCTTCTCGTCCGGGTCCTGCGTGTTCGCGAGGTGGTTCTGGTAGTCCACTTCGCGCGTGACGAGTGCGTCGTCCGGATCGCCGTCGGCGTACTGGTCGACCGGGATGTCAGGACGGATGCCCTTGTTCTGGATCGAGCGGCCGCTCGGCGTGTAGTAGTACGCCGTGGTCAGGCGCAGCGCCGTGTCGGCCGTCATCGGACGTACGGTCTGCACCGAGCCCTTGCCAAAGGTCGTCTTGCCGACGATGAGCGCGCGCTTCTGGTCCTGCAGCGCGCCGGCCACGATTTCCGACGCCGACGCCGAGTAGGCGTTGGTCAGCACGATCATCGGCACGGTCTTGAACTCGGCCGCCTCGCCCTTGAGCGGATCGCCGTCGAACGACGGCAGACGGTAGTTCTCATAGGTGTCGCGGTAGACCTGCTTGGAGTCCGGGATCTGGCCGTTCGTGGAGACCACGACCGAGTCCGGCGGCAGGAATGCGCCCGCCACGCCCACGGCGCTCTGCAGGAGGCCGCCGCCGTTGTTGCGCAGGTCGAGAATGAAGCCCTTGAGGTTCGGCTCCTGGCGCGCGATGTCTTGCAGCTTCGCGGCGAGGTCGGGGACCGTGCGCTCCTGGAAGCTCGTGATGCGCACGTATGCATAGCCCGGCGCCAGGATCTTCGACTTCACGCTCTGCACCTTGATGATGGCGCGCGTGATGGTGAGCGGGAAGGTGCGGTCGTCGGTCTTGCGGAAGATCGTGAGCGTGACCTTGGTGCCCGGGTCGCCGCGCATCTGCTTGACGGCCTGGTCGAGCGTCATGCCGCGCACGGGCTTGTCGTTGATGCGCGTGATGAGGTCGCCCGGACGGATGCCGGCGCGGAACGCGGGCGTGTCCTCGATCGGCGAAATGACCTTGATCAAGCCGTCTTCCGACGAAATCTCGATGCCGAGGCCCGCGAAGCGGCCCTTGGTCTGCTCCTGGAGCTCTTGATAGTCGGTCTTGTCGAGATACGACGAGTGCGGGTCGAGGCTCGAGACCATGCCCTTGATGGCGGCGGTGAGGAGCTTCTTGTCGTCGACCGGCGTGACGTACTCATGCTTGATCTGGCCGAACACCTCGGCGAAGAGCCGGAGCTGGTCGAGCGGCAGCGGCTCGATCACGGTTTGCTGGGTTTGCTGCGCCGAAGCGGAAATCTGCAGGGTGGCAAATACGCCGGTCGCGAGGCCAGCAGCGATCAGGCCAATGTTTTTGAGGTTCTTTCGCATAGAGGTTGTTGCGTGCGGTCGAAAGGCGCGTGGCAGCGTCTAATGGAAAAGCGACGGACAAGTATAACTGCACACCTGCCGCGTCTGTGTATAAGGCGCGATCGATCCCGATGGAGCAGGCGCCCACGAGGGCGATTCGAGCGGCGATGCGGGGACGAACGTTGCGTGTTCGACAGTCCGAACCTGCCGGGGTTCGCACGTTGCGTGCCGCAAAGCCTTGCTGGGCGCGGGCTGGCGCGAAGCTGACGCTGCGCTGGCTGCGGGGTGGCGGCGAGTTGGCGGATTTGTCAGCGAAGGTGGAAAGGCGGAAGGCGGTATGCGCTTTTAGCGCGATTGATGCGCGGATCACGCGCATCGTGCGCCTGATCCGCGACCCGGGCGCCGGCCCCGTGGGGCTGCAGGGGCTGGTGCCCGGGATGCAAAACGGGACGAGGAAGGCCTCAGCCCGCCTTCTTGCCCTGGTTCGCGACGGCGGCCTGGGCCTTCGCGATGGCATCGGCGTCGCCCAGATAGTAGTGCTTGATGGGCTTGAGGTTCTCGTCGAGCTCGTAGACGAGCGGCACGCCGTTCGGGATGTTCAGGCCGACGATGTCCGAGTCCGAGATGTCGTCGAGATACTTCACGAGCGCGCGAATCGAGTTGCCGTGCGCGGCGATCACGATCTTCTTGCCCGACTTGATGGCCGGCGCGATCGACTCGTTCCAGAGCGGCAGCACGCGCGCCACCGTGTCCTTCAGGCACTCGGTGAGCGGCAGTTCTGCGCGCGGCACCTTCGCGTAGCGCGGGTCGTCGTAGGCCGTGCGCGAGTCGGTGGGCTCGAGTGCGGGCGGCGGCGTGTCGTAGCTGCGGCGCCAGACCAGCACCTGCTCGTCGCCGTACTTCGCGGCGGTTTCCGCCTTGTTCAGGCCCGAGAGCGCACCGTAGTGACGCTCGTTCAGGCGCCACGAGTGCACCACCGGCAGGTACATCTGGTCCATCTGGTCCTGGACGTGCCAGAGCGTGCGGATCGCGCGCTTGAGCACCGACGTGTACGCGATGTCGAACGAATAGCCGGACGCCTTGAGCAACTGGCCGGCCTGCTGGGCTTCGAGGTTGCCCTGCTCGGTCAGATCGACGTCGACCCAGCCGGTGAAGCGGTTTTCCTTGTTCCACGTCGATTCGCCGTGGCGGATGAGTACGAGTTTGAACATGAAGATGACGGTCGGTAGTGAAGGAAGCGGTAATCGGGGACGGGGTCCGTCAGGCCTATGGCCACAGGCGCGCAGCTCATGCGGCTGCCTCGCGGCGACGGTCCGGCCCCGTGGTCGCATGCCCGGCTGCACACCCGGGCTGGGGGGCGGCAACCCTGCGACAAACGGTTATTTTATAATGAGCGGATTGCCTGAATCCGTTTTCCCCCGATTTCTCTTTTTCCCGGCGGATCATCCGTGACGTTCTTTACCAATTACATCAACCTTGTACTCATCGCGATCGTCCTCATCTCGGGAGGGTTGCTACTGTGGCCGACGCTCAAGCGCGGCGGGCGCGGCGGCGTTTCCGCCGCCGAGGCGACGCAGCTCATCAACCGCCGCAACGCGGTGGTGATCGATCTGCGTTCCGCGGACGACTTTGCGAAGGGCCATCTGCCCGCCGCCCGCCATCTGGAATTCGGCGAGCTGCAGGCCAAGGTCGCCCAGTTCGTGAAGAACAAGAGCAACCCGGTATTGCTGGTCTGCCAGACGGGCCAGCAGTCGCACAAGGCGCTGCGCGTCGTGAAGGATGCCGGTTTTGCCGAGGTCCACGTGCTGGACGGCGGCGTGAACGCCTGGCAGCAGGCCGGCATGCCGGTCGTGAAACAAGGAGCTTCGAAGTGAGCAAGGTAGTCATGTACAGCACCCAGGTGTGCCCGTATTGCCAGATGGCCGAACGTCTTTTAAAGTCGCGCGGCGTCGACCATGTCGAGAAGGTGCTGATCGACCGGGATCCCGCGCGGCGCGAAGAGATGATGACGCGCACCGGCCGCCGGACCGTGCCGCAGGTTTTCATCGGCGAGACGCACGTGGGCGGCTACGATGACCTCTCCGCGCTCGATCGCGCGGGCGGCTTGATGCCGCTGCTCGAAGCGGCAGCCTGAAGCGGTCCTGGCTGGCCTGACGCCGCGCTTTGACGTTGCGCCCAGGCGTCGTGCTTTGACGTAGATTTTGGCGGCGCGTCGCTGCGCCGCAGTTTTTCGCCCGCGCGAGCCGGTAAGGCCCGCGCGGGCGTGTTGTCGTCTGTTGCTGCTCATTGCGGCTGCATCGCGTTGCCTCGACATTGCGAGACGACGCAATACTGTGCGGTTGCAACTCAATTTAATCAGGAAGCCAAACACCATGTCTGACGAGAACAACCAGCCGTTCTTCAACATCCAGCGCATCTATCTCAAGGATCTGTCGCTCGAGCAGCCGAACTCGCCGGCCATCTTCCTCGAGCAGGACATGCCCTCGGTGGAAGTGGAAGTCGACGTGAAGGCCGAGCGTCTCGCGGAGTCGGTGTTCGAGATTCTCGTGACCGGCACGGTCACCGCAAAGGTCAAGGAAAAGATCGCGTTCCTGATCGAAGCCAAGCAAGCCGGCATCTTCGACATCCGCAACATTCCGGCCGAACAGGTCGATCCGCTCGTCGGCATCGCCTGCCCGACCATCCTGTTCCCGTACCTGCGCTCGAACATCGCCGACGCCATCACGCGCGCGGGCTTCCCGCCGATCCATCTGGCCGAGATCAACTTCCAGGCGCTCTACGAGCAACGTCTGCAGCAAATCGCGCAGCAGCAGGAAGGCGCCAGCAACGCCACGCATTCCACGCATTGATTGGGTGCTGAAACGAAACCACCGGTGCGGAGTATCGGAATGAAAGTCGCCGTTCTCGGCGCCGGAGCGTGGGGCACCGCGCTGGCAGGGCACCTGGCCCAGGCGCACGACACGGTGTTGTGGGCGCGCGATGCCGCGCTCGTCAACGCCATGCGCCAGACGCACGAGAACGCCCGCTATCTCGCGGGCGTCTCGCTGCCGAAAAAACTCCACTATGAAACGGATCTGGCCGCCGCGCTCGACCATGCGTCGGGCGAGGCGGATCTCGTCGTGCTCGGCACGCCGGTGGCGGGTTTGCGCGACATGCTGCGCACGATGCGCGGCATGAGCCGCGCGCCCGCGCACTTCGTGTGGCTCTGCAAGGGCTTCGAAGCCGACTCGCAACTGATGCCGCATCAGGTCGTGGCGGCCGAGCTGCCCGAGCACAAGAGCAACGGCGTGCTCTCGGGGCCGAGCTTCGCGCGCGAGGTGGGCGAGGGGCTGCCCGTCGCGCTCACCATTGCGAGCGCCTCGGCCGACTGCCGCGAGCGCACGCTCGCCGCCTTCCATCACCGTGCGATGCGCATCTATACCGGCGACGATGTCGTGGGCGTGGAAGTGGGCGGCGCGGTCAAGAACGTGCTCGCGATCGCGACCGGCATCTCCGATGGACTCGGCCTCGGCCTGAACGCACGCGCCGCGCTCATCACGCGCGGCCTCGCGGAGATGACGCGCCTCGGCGTGACGCTCGGCGGGCGCGCGGAGACCTTCACGGGTCTCACGGGTCTGGGCGACCTCATCCTCACCGCCACGGGCGACCTCTCGCGCAACCGCACCGTGGGCAAGCAGCTTGCGAGCGGGCGCACACTCGATGACATCCTCGGCGCGCTCGGCCATGTGGCCGAAGGCGTGCGCTGCGCACGCGCTGTGCTCGCCATCGCGCGCGAGCACAATATCGACATGCCGATCACCCAGGCGGTGTGCGCCGTGCTGTTCGACGGCGTGGCCGCGCGCGACGCCGTGAGCGCCCTGCTCAGGCGCGACGCGAAGGCGGAGTAGCGCGCAGATCGGCCGGCCTTCCAGTGGGAGGCCCGTGCGCCGCCGCCTGCGGACCAGCGTTCGTTCTGTGTGGGACCGGAGGACTGTCATGCTCACCATCGGAAATTGCCGTATCGAAGCGCAAGTCGTCGACATCACGACGCTGCATGTCGATGCCATCGTGAACGCCGCAAACACCTCGCTGCTCGGCGGCGGCGGCGTGGACGGCGCGATCCATCGCGCGGCCGGCCCAGATCTGCTGCGCGAATGCGAGACGCTGAACGGCTGCCCGACCGGCGACGCGAAGCTCACCGCCGGCTACCGGCTGCCCGCAAAACACGTGATTCACACCGTCGGACCCGTCTGGTACGGTGGCGCGCGCGACGAGGCGTTTTTGCTCGCGTCGTGCTACCGGCGCTCGCTCGAATGTGCGCGCGAGGCCGCAGTGAAGAGCATTGCGTTTCCGGCGATCAGTTGCGGCGTCTATCGCTTTCCGCCCGACGAGGCCGTGGAGATCGCGGTGCAGACCGTGATCGATGAGGTGAATGCCGATGCGTCGCTCGAGCGCGTCGTGTTCGCCTGTTTCGACGAGGCGATGCTCGCGCGCTACGCACGCGAGTTGAGTGCGCGCGCTTCCGGCTGAGGCGTCCGCGGCGTCCGCGCGCATTCACATCTCGTTAGTCTTTCACGCGCCCCCTTCGAAGCCGGCCTGCCGCCACGCCTCGAACACCACGACGGCCACCGTGTTGGACAGATTCAGGCTGCGGTTGCCCGGCCGCATCGGCAGGCGCACGCGCTGCGTGGGCGCGAAGCGCTCGAGCACCGCGTCGGGTAGCCCGCGCGTCTCAGCGCCGAACACGAACCAGTCGCCCGGCAAGAACGCGTGATCGTGAAAGCGGCCCGAGCCGCGCGTCGTGAACGCGAACATGCGCAATGGATCGGGCGTCTCGGTGGCGATGAAGGCATCCCAGTCGCGATGCACGTGCATCTGTGCGTATTCGTGATAGTCGAGGCCCGCGCGGCGCATTTTCGTGTCGTCGAGCGGGAATCCGAGCGGCTCGATCAGATGCAGCCGCGCGCCCGTGTTCGCGCACAGGCGGATCACGTTGCCGGTGTTCGGCGGAATTTCCGGTTCGACGAGAACGACGTTGAACATGGCGATGAAAGTCCTGAAAAAGCAGTAAAAACGAGAAAGAGGCGTTCAGTCCTTCGGCGTGCGCAGCGCGACGAAATTCGTCACGCGCCGTGCGCCCGCTGCCTTTAGCGTATGCGCGAGTGCGTCGAGCGTTGCGCCCGAGGTCATCACGTCGTCGACTACGCCGACATGCAGGCCGCAAAGACCATGGCTCGCGCGCGTGAGCGCGAACGCGCGGCCCACGTTGCGGCGGCGCGTCTCGCGGTCGAGCTTCGATTGCGCCGCCGTGTGCAGCGTGCGACGCACCAGCGTGGCGTCGGCGCGCGTGCCGAGCACGCGGGCGAGCGGCCTTGCGATCTCCCACGCCTGGTTGTAGCCGCGCTCGATCAGGCGCTCGCGCGAGAGCGGCACCGGCACGATCAGTTGCGGCGCGTCGGCGCTATCGAGAAGGTCGGCAGCCGCTTGTGCGAGACGCCGGGCGAACTCTTCGTCGAGCGCGAGCCGGGCGCGAAACTTCAAACTGAGCACGAGCGCATCGAGCGGTGCACGATAGTCCGCAAGCGCGAACGTGGCGTCGAACGCCGGTGGCGCTTTCACGCAAGCGTCACATCGGTAGCGATCGCGCGCGTGCCGCATCGCGCGGCGCATGCCCGAGAGCGGCAGCGCGCAAACGCTGCAACGCAGGCGCGCCTCGTTCCAGTACGCCACATCGCAAGCCGCACAGAGCACGACGCGCGCGTCGTTGCGCACATTGCAACTTTGACGCGACAAATTGCCGCATAATGGGCACAGATCAGGCAGCACGAACTGGGCGAGCCGCGGCCAATGGGCTCGTATGCTCCGCTGGACGCGCGCCGCTGCGTGCCGCATGGCGTGCAGTCTTGCCCGGGGTTTGACAGCAAGATTTGCGCGCCGCGAGGCGGACGACTGGCTTGACGCCGAAGTGGGGGGCGGTGCGCTCTGCTGCGGCATTGAAGGACGGCCCGAAGCGGGTTCGGGGCTCGCGACTGAAAGGATGGGAGTGAGCGAGTATACTTCGCAGACTTCGCCAATACGACCGACATGTCTCCGTCTCACCCAAGACCCGGCCGTCCGGCCTACGATTCCCGCTATCTGCGACGGATTTTCGACCGTCGCGCGGCGACGTTCGACGAGGTCGCGTTCCTGCCGCGCGAAATCGCGCAACGCATGCGCGAGCGCCTCGAGTACATCAAGGTGAGCCCAGCGAGCGTGCTCGACATGGGCTGCGGACCCGGCGACGATCTCCCCACACTGCGCGAGCGTTTTCCCGAAGCGCCGGTATTCGGCACCGACCTCTCTTTCGCCATGCTCGAGCGCGCCCGTGCGCACGACGCCGGCGACACGAGCTGGCGGCGCTTTCTTCCTGCTTCCATCGGCCGTGCGCTCGGCGCACGCGGTCCGCGTTTCGCGCAGGCCGACTTCGCCGAGTTGCCGTTTGCGCACGGCGCGTTCGAGTTGCTCTGGTCCAATCTCGCCTTGCATTGGCATCCGCGTCCCGACCTCGTGTTCGGCGAGTGGCAGCGCGTGCTCAAGGTGAATGGCCTGCTCATGTTCAGCACGCTCGGCCCCGACACGCTCAAGGAACTGCGTGGCGCGTGGGCCGAAGTCGAAGCGGCGCACGGCGTACCCACGCGGCCTCACGTCATCGATTTCGTTGACATGCACGATCTCGGCGACATGCTCGTCGAGAACGGCTTCGAGATTCCCGTGATGGACCAGGAGACGCTCACCGTCACCTACAAGACGCCCAAGAAGCTGCTCGCCGATGTGCGCCGCTGGGGCGCTTACCCGTTCAACCGCGCGTTCTCACACGAAGGCAATGAACGCGATGAGGCCGGTGGGCTTGCATCGCGGCGCCTCTATCGCGCGCTCGCGGCCGCGCTCGAGGCACGCCGTTTGAAGGACGGGCCGAACGCCGGTACGATTCCTCTCACCTTCGAGATCATCTATGGCCATGCGTGGAAAGCCGTGCCGCGCACGACGGCGGAGGGCCACGGCATCGTGCGCATCGAAGATATCGGGCACGGTCCGGCAAGGAATCGCTAACGTGGTAAGGGGGCTTTCGTTATGCCTGAAATTAGCGCCTGAAAAGCCCTCGAAAAATTATCGGAAAATCGCGCAAAGCCACGCCGGTATTGGGTTTGCGGAAGATTGCAGCTTGCTTGTGAGTGCTTGAGATCGCGCCTATAATGCGTCGGTTGCTGCAGAGATTGCCGTCCCTAAATCTGACGCAGCAAGTCCAGATCTCCCGCAGTTGTGCAAGACGTGAAGCGGCGATAGTCTGAGCAAGTTGCGGTGGGGGGAGCGAGCGATGCAGACGTCTGATCTGCTGGCGAGTCCGGAGCCGGTCCTGAAAGACTGGATCATGAAGCGCAACTGTTCGGTTTCGCCCAGGCAATTCGTGTTGTTCTATGTATCGCTGGCGCTGGTATCCATCGCGATCGCCGTTCTGTTGTTGATCCGCGGCGCCTGGCTAATATTGCCGTTCACCGGCATCGATCTGTTGGTAGTAGGGGGCGCCTTTGTCATATACGCGCGCCATGCTGTCGATTACGAACGTATCAAGCTTTATCCGAACCGGCTGGTGATCGAGCAGATGAGCGCCGACGCGCTCACACAGTTCGAATTCAATCCCCGCTGGGTCCGGGTCGAACCGGGCGCGTCCCCACGCGACCCGGTGCGTCTCGTGGCCCGCGGCCAGACGGTCGCAGTCGGGTTGCATTTGCCGCAGTATCGGCGTGCGCAGTTCGCGCGGGAACTGCGCACGTGGCTCGCGCGCGCCGGTTGAATACCGACGCGTGGCAGGGGCTGGTTCAGGGTGAGAGTCATCATTCGACGCGCACCCAGGGCGTCACCTGGTTGCAGAACCTTCCTGCGGGGTCGAGGGTTTGAATGGAAATTATGGGTAAGGAAGCTATGAAAACAATCAAGCGAGCCCTACAGGGCGTGCTGGCGTGCAGCGGACTCCTCGTCGCCGGCGCGGCACTCGCAGTCGGAGACAGTCCGGGCGGCCCAGCGGTGAATGAAATCAATTTTCAGCCGCCCGTCACGCGCATCGCAGAAGAGCTTTACAACCTGCACATGATGATGCTGTTGCTGTGCACCGTGATTTTCATCGGTGTATTCGGCGTCATGTTCTATTCGATCTACGCGCACCGTAAATCGAAGGGCCACAAGGCCGCGCATTTCCACGAAAGCACGACCGTCGAAATCATCTGGACGATCGTGCCGTTCATCATCGTCGTGCTGATGGCGCTGCCGGCCACCAAGGCTGTCGTCGCCATGAAGGACACGACCAACGCCGACCTCACCGTGAAAGTCACGGGCTACCAGTGGAAATGGGGCTACGACTACGTGAAGGGGCCGGGCGAGGGCATCAGCTTCCTCTCGACGCTCACGACGCCGCGCGCGGAAGTGAACGGCGAGGCGCCGATCACCGACACCTATCTGCAGGAAGTCGATAACCCGCTCGTCGTGCCGGTCAACAAGAAGATTCGCATCATCACCACCGCCAACGACGTCGTGCACTCGTGGTACGTGCCCGCGTTTGGCGTGAAGCAGGATGCGATTCCGGGCTTCGTGCGCGACACGTGGTTCAAGGCCGAGAAGGTGGGCACGTATCGCGGCTTCTGTACCGAGCTCTGCGGCAAGGAGCACGCGTTCATGCCGGTCGTGGTCGAGGTGCTCTCCGACGACGACTATGCGAAGTGGGTGGACACGCAGAAGGCGAAGATGGCCGCTGCCAACGACGACCCCAACAAGACCTACACGCTGGCTGAGCTCAAGGAGCGCGGCGAGAAGGTGTACACCTCGAATTGCGCGGTGTGCCACCAGCCCAACGGCAAGGGTGCGGGCGCGTTCCCGGCGCTCGACGGCAGCAAGATCGCCAATGGCCCGATCGCCGGGCACGTGAGCATCGTCCTGCACGGCAAGGCGGCGATGCCTTCGTGGGCGCCTACGCTGAACGACGTCGAGATCGCTTCGGTCATCACGTACGAGCGCAACGCATGGGGCAACCACACCGGCGACGTGCTGCAACCGCGCCAGGTGGCCGATGCGCGCAACGGCAAGATGCCCGAGGGCGGCGACCATACGGCAGGCGCGGGCGCTGCGCCGGCAAGCGGCGCCGATCAGGCAGGCGCGGCCAGCGACACGAGCGCAGCGGCGCCCGCCGCGGCGGCAAGCGGCGCAGAGCAGGCTTCGGGCGCGGCGCAAACCACAGCGGCGCTGCCGGCCAGCATCTATTTCGAAGTCGGCAAGAGCACGCTGCCCGCCGACGCGAAGGACGCAATCCAGGCCGCAGCCGACTATGCGAAGGCGCATCCGGACGCGAAGTTCGAGCTCTCGGGCTTCACTGACGCGAGCGGCAAGGCCGACGCAAATGCGGAGCTCGCCAAGCATCGCGCGCAGACTGTGCGCGACGCACTGAAGGCGGCGGGCATCGCTGAGGATCACATCATTCTGAAGAAGCCGGAGACGGTCACCGGTGGCGCCGATGCGAAGGAAGCACGGCGCGTGGAGATCAGTCCGGCAGCCTGAGCAGGTTGAACGGAGCCGTTGCGCGCGAAGCAGGCAAGAGGCGCGCAACGAGCAGGCAAGAAAAACAGGCAGTCGAGCAGGCCAACGCTGCAGTAAGAGACGCAAAGCAATTCGCTTCAGGAGAGACTCATGTCTAGCATCGGACACGATGTAGCCGGTGGGCACGGCCACGTGCACGGCGATCACGCCCACGAGACCCCCCACGGCTGGCGGCGCTGGCTGTTCGCCACCAACCACAAGGACATCGGAACGCTGTATCTGATTTTTTCGTTCGTGATGTTCCTGTCGGGCGGTGTGATGGCGCTCGCCATCCGTGCCGAGCTGTTTGAGCCCGGGCTGCAGATCATGCGCCCCGAGTTCTTCAATCAGCTCACCACGATGCACGGCCTGATCATGGTGTTCGGCGCGATCATGCCGGCCTTCGTGGGCTTCGCGAACTGGATGGTGCCGCTGCAGGTCGGCGCATCGGACATGGCCTTCGCGCGCATGAACAACTTCAGCTTCTGGCTGCTGCCAGCCGCTGCGTGCCTGCTGGTCGGCTCGTTCTTCTCGCCCGGCGGCGCGACCGCCGCGGGCTGGACGCTCTACGCGCCGCTGTCCACGCAGATGGGCCCTGGCATGGACTTCGCGATCTTCGCGCTGCACATGATGGGGGCGTCGTCGATCATGGGCGGCATCAACATCGTCGTGACGATCCTGAACATGCGCGCGCCCGGCATGACGCTCATGAAGATGCCGATGTTCGCGTGGACGTGGCTGATCACCGCCTACCTGCTGATTGCCGTGATGCCGGTGCTCGCGGGTGCGATCACGATGCTGCTGTTCGACCGTCACTTCGGCACGAGCTTCTTCAACGCAGCGGGCGGCGGCGACCCGGTCATGTACCAGCATATCTTCTGGTTCTTCGGCCACCCCGAGGTCTACATCATGATCTTGCCGGCGTTCGGGATCGTTTCGCAGGTGATTCCGGCGTTCTCGCGCAAGCCGCTGTTCGGCTATAGCTCGATGGTGTACGCCACGGCGTCGATCGCGATTCTCTCGTTCATGGTCTGGGCGCACCACATGTTCGCGACCGGCATGCCGGTCACGGGCCAGCTGTTCTTCATGTACGCGACCATGCTGATCGCCGTGCCGACGGGCGTGAAGGTGTTCAACTGGGTGGCCACGATGTGGCGCGGCTCGCTCTCGTTCGAAACGCCGATGCTGTGGGCGGTGGGCTTCCTGATCGTGTTCACGTTCGGTGGTCTGTCGGGCCTGATGCTCGCGATGGCGCCGCTCGACATCCAGTACCACGGCACCTACTTCGTGGTCGCGCACTTCCATTACGTGCTGGTGGCGGGGTCGCTCTTTGCCTTGTTCTCAGGGTGGTACTACTGGTCACCCAAATGGACCGGCTGGATGTACAACGAGATGCGCGGCAAGATCCACTTCTGGTGCTCGCTGTTCTTCTTCAACCTCGCGTTCCTGCCGATGCACTTCGTGGGTCTCGCCGGGATGCCGCGTCGCTATGCCGACTATCCGGCCCAGTTCACCGACTGGAACCAGGTGATCACGATCGGCGCATTCGGCTTCGGCCTCTCGCAGGTGTACTTCCTGTTCTTCGTGGCGCTGCCGGCCTACCGTGGTGGCGGCGAGCTCGAAAAGGCCGGCGACAAGCCGTGGGATGGCGCAACCGGCCTCGAGTGGACCGTGCCGAGCCCGGCTCCGTTCCACACGTTCGAAAATCCGCCGACGGTCGAATAAGCCATCGGTCCCGGGTGTCCGGCCACACCGGCCGGACACCGATGAAAGCCGCGGCTGCGCAATGTGCCCAGCATGGTGTTGTAGACCTGAAGGCGATCACGAGCATGAGCACGCAAACCGCGGCGACTGGCAACACCAGCAACACTAGCAACACTGGCCACGCAAGCATGACCCGGAATCCACAAAAAAGACGTACGCCCGAACAGATCCGTGCGGGCAATCTGCGGCTCGGCCTGATTCTGCTGGCCATCGTCGCCGTCTTTTTTCTGGGTGCCGTTGTGAAGCAGGTGTATTTCGGCGGCCTGGCGCATTGAAGCCATTGGCAGTGAGGCGCAACGCAACGGCGTGAGCGCGGCTGTTCGTACGAGGAAGTCCGATGTCTACGCAGCACTCTCGCAGCGATCGCGCGTTCAACCGCTCGATGCTCATCAAGCTCGTCGTGGTCGCGTTCTTGATGTTCGGTTTTGGTTTTGCGCTCATCCCGATGTATCGCGCGATCTGCCAGTTCAGCGGCGTCAACAACCTCGTGAAGCGCGACGCCTCCGAGAGCGAGGTGCGCAACACGCAGGTGGACATGACGCGCACGATCTCGGTGGAGTTCGACGCGAACGCGCGCGGGCTGCTGGGTTTCAAGCCCGAGCAGACGAGCCTCGATGTGCATCCGGGCGAAGTCACGACGGTGATGTACGACATTTCGAACAACGAAGGACGCACGATCGACGCGCAGGCGATTCCGAGCTACGCGCCGAAGCAGGCAACCGAGTACTTCCGCAAGATCGAGTGCTTCTGCTTCACGCAGCAGACCTTGAAGGCGAACGAGACGAAGCGCATGCCGGTGGTGTTCGTGATCGATCCGAAGCTGCCGAAGGACGTAACGACGATCACGTTGTCGTACACGTTCTTCGAGCTGAACAAGCCTGCGGCACAGACGGCGCCGAAGCAGTCGGCCGGCGCGTGAGATGAGTGAGGCGTGACGCCAGTGAGACGACGCGCATGAGCGGCAACGACAGGAAAGAAGAGAGCGGCGGCGCAAAAGAGGGCGCCGGCGCGGCGAAGCAAAAGAAGAGCGGCGTGCTGCAACTGGCGAAAGCGGTGGCGTGGTCGTTCTTCGGCATACGCAAGCGTGCCGATCTCGAAGCGGACGCCGCGCAGTTGCATCCGCTGGCGCTGATCGCGGCGGGGCTCATCGGCGCGGTGCTGTTCATCGTCGTGCTGCTCTTGATCGTGCACGCGGTGGTGGGATAAGCCGGACGCAGCGATGAGGACGCTTGCTCTCGCGCCCGGGAACACAGAACGAATAACGAAGACAGACCGCCGGCAGAAGTCGGCAAAAGCCGGCACTGTCCGGAGCAACTGGAAATTGGAGAATCAGGCATGAGCGGCCAAAACGATAGCCCGTACTACTTCATTCCGCACCCGTCGCGGCATCCGATCAGTGCGTCCATTGGGCTGCTGGTCATGCTCTCGTCGCTCGCCTCGTGGATCAACGGCGAATCGTGGGGGCCGATCGGCGTGGCCGCGGGTCTGCTGTGGCTGCTCTTCACGCTCTGGCACTGGTTCGGCGACGCCATCTCCGAATCGGAAGGCGGCATGTATGGCAAGCGCGTCGACTCGTCGTATCGCTGGAGCATGAGCTGGTTCATCTTCTCCGAAGTGATGTTCTTCGGCGCGTTCTTCGGTGCGCTCTTCTACGCGCGTGAAATCGCACTGCATCAGCTCGGCAGCCTCGACTACAAGCTGATCTGGCCGGACTTCACGGCGGTGTGGCCGAACCGCGGCCCGGCGGAGCTCGTCTCGCACTTTCGCTCGATGACGCCCTGGCCCGTGCCGACCATCAACACGGCGCTGCTGCTTTCCTCGGGCGCGACGCTCACGGTCGCCCACCACGCACTGCGCGACGATCACCGCAAAAAGGCCATCGCGTGGCTCGCGGGGACGATCGTGCTGGGCCTGTGCTTCCTGTGCCTGCAGGCCTTCGAGTACATTCACGCGTACAACGAACTGAATCTCACGCTGGCTTCGGGCATCTACGGTTCAACGTTCTTCCTGCTCACGGGCTTCCACGGCTTCCACGTGTTCCTCGGCGGCACGATGCTCACCGTGGTGATGGTCCGGCTGATTCGCGGCCACTTCACGGCGGAGCACCACTTCGCATTCGAAGGCGCCGCATGGTACTGGCACTTCGTGGACGTGGTCTGGCTCGGCCTCTACGTGGTCGTGTACTGGCTGTAAAGCGGCCGTAAAGCGCCAGCCATTCGCGCGGCGCGCGATCACCGCTGCGCAGCGGGCACAATAAAAACCAGGGCGCCGCTCCGACATTGTCGGCGCGGCGCCTTGGCTTTTGCGGGATTGGACGATGCAGGGGGGCGAAACGGCCCGGCGATGTTGCGAAGGCCAGAGCGCCGGGAGGCGCGAGTGCGGGCGCCGCGCTCAGCGGCCGTAAGGAATCCCGGTGGACTGGATCCAGCCCATCCAGTGCGCAAAGAGGATGAAGAGGAACAGCGAGATGGACAGCCCGACGCGTGTCGCGAGCGACCAGACCATCCGCTTGGTGCGGCCCCGGTCGTGCATCATGAAGTAGAGCGCCGAGATCATGCTCGTGATGATCAGCGCAAACGCAATGGGGACAAGTATGTGCATGAAGTTCACGGAAGTTGGCACGCCTGAAAACGCCTGTCTCATTATCGCACCGTGCTCCCTGGCACGGGGTTCGGTCATTCGAATGCGCCGCATCGGATGGGCCCAATGAAGATCCGGCTCGTTCCCGCGCTGCTCATCCTGGTCGTGATGGCCGTGACCATACGCCTCGGCTTCTGGCAACGCGATCGCGCCCATCAAAAGGAAGCGCTGCAGGCGCAGATCACGCGCTACGAAAACGCGAACCCGCAGCCGGTGGGCGCCGCGCCGGTCGCGCTCAAGGACATCGAGTTTCATCGCGTGCGGGCGCAAGGCACGTTCATGCCCGAGCGCGTGGTGTATCTCGACAATCGTCCCTATAACGACCAGCCAGGCTTTTACGTGGTGATGCCGCTTAAACTGGAAGGCGGCGGCTACGTGCTCGTGAACCGCGGCTGGCTGCCGCGCAACATCGAGGACCGGGAGCGGATCGCGCCCTATCTGACACCCACGGGGCCGGTCGAAGTGGAGGGCATTGCGCGCGCGGACGCCTCGCGTGCCTTCGAGCTGGGTGCGGGCGGCTCTGCAGCGCATCAGAAGATACGGCAGAATCTCGGCGTCGCTTCCTACGCGGCGGAAACCGGGCTGCCGCTGCAGCCCTTCGTGATCCAGCAAACGGGCTTCTTGCCGGCCTTCAAGGACGGCCTCGTGCGCGACTGGCCCGTGCCGGTCGCGGACGTCGAACGCAACTACGGCTACATGCTCCAGTGGTGGGGCATGGCGGCCGCGGCGCTCGGATTCGGCCTCTACGCGGCCCGCCGGGCTGCGACAAAAGGGCGCAGCGGAGGGCGTGGGCAGGAGCCGGCGCACAGCACGAAGGACGCCTGACGATCGATGAGCTTCTGGCCGATCGCGCCGCCGGGCGGTTCATCAGGCGCAAGGATTCGCTGCGACATGGCAGCGCATGGATAACTGGAAGCGACAGAAACGAGGTTCAAGCAGTGTCGACGCATTCTCCCGATTCATCGCAGGTTTCGCGCAGCGCAACGCTGCAGAAGGGCGCCACGACCCGGAGCGCACAGCCGCAGGGCGCCGTGCCGAAGGGCGCGCCCCGGAACGGCGCGCCACCGAAGGGCTCATGGCAGCGCGGCCGCTGGATGTTGCTGCTGATCGCGCTGATGTGCGCCGCGCCGATCGCGATCTCCTATTTCACGTACTACGTGATCAAGCCGAAGGGCGGCACGACGAGCTACGGCACGCTGATCGAGCCGCAGCGCACGATTCCGTCCGCGCTGATGGTGACCGGCGACGATGGCCGCGAAGTCCCGCTTGCCTCGCTCAAGGGCCGCTGGCTCATGATCTCGGTGGACGGCGGTGCGTGCGACGAGGCCTGTGCGAAGAAGCTCTACTTCATGCGCCAGGTGCGCGCGACGCAAGGCCAGGAGCGCGAGCGCATCGTCATGGTCTGGCTGCGCACCGACGATGCCAGCGTGCCGGCCGCCTTGAAGACCGCCTATCCGGATACGCGCATGCTGCGCGCCGATCCGGCCTCGGTGGCCGCCTGGCTGCCCGCCACCAACACGACGAAGGACACCGATCACATCTACATGGTCGATCCCAACGGCAACCTGATGATGCGGTTTCCGACGCAGCCAGATCCGTCCAGGATCAAAGAAGACGTGACCAAACTCCTCAAGTGGTCGCGTATCGGTTAAGGTGCGCAGCGCGAGTCTGACAGAAAAGAGTACGAGAGATGTTTATCCTGGAGCTGGGCCTGATCGGCCTGTGCATCGCGTTGCTGCCGCTGTCGTGGGTCTGGGTGAAGGCCGACGACGACAAGTTCCGCAAGCTCGTGTGGCTCACGACCTTCATGACGCTCGACCTCGTGATGTTCGGCGGCTTCACGCGCCTCACCGATTCGGGCCTCGGCTGCCCCGATTGGCCGGGCTGCTATGGGACGTCGTCGCCGTTCATCGCGCATGCGCAGATCGCGGCCGCGCATCTCGCAATGCCGAGCGGGCCCGTGAGCATGACGAAGGCGTGGATCGAGATGATTCACCGCTATTTCGCGATGGCCATCGGTGTCCTGATCATCGCGCAGACGGCCATCGCCTGGCGCGCGCGCATCAAGCGCATGCCGCTGCACGTCTCGCCGTGGTGGCCCACGGCGCTGCTCGGCCTGATCGTCGTGCAGGGCGTGTTCGGTGCATGGACGGTCACGATGAAGCTGCAGCCCATCATCGTCACCACGCACCTGATGCTTGGCCTGACGCTGCTAGGCGCGCTCGCGTGGCTCGCCGCGCGCATGACGCCGCTGCCCACGTTCGAGCCTGACGCCGCGCGCTGGCGCGTGGCCGCGCTGGCGGCGCTCGTGCTGCTGGTCGTGCAGATCGCGCTGGGCGGCTGGGTGAGCACGAACTACGCGGTGCTCGCCTGTACGGACTTCCCGACTTGCAACGGCGCGTGGATCCCGCCGATGGACTTCCACCACGGCTTCCACCTCTGGCGCGCGCTCGGCATGGACGGCAACGGCGATGTGATCACCCAGGACGCACTCGTTGCAATCCATTGGACGCACCGCACGTTCGCGTTCGCCGTGATCGCATATCTGGTATGGTTCGCCCTCAAGTTGCGCCGCTACGCTTCACTGCGGCGCCCCGCTAACTGGGTCCTGATCGTGATCGCGATCCAGTTTTTGACCGGACTATCGAACATCGTGCTGCAGTGGCCGCTGCCTGTGGCAGTTGCGCACAACGGTGGCGCGGCGATCCTGTTGCTTCTGGTCGTCGTGCTAAACTTTCGAATTGCTTGTAGCCGCCCCGGCCGCGCCGTCCTCCCTGCGCGCGATACCGCTGCGGTGTGATCCCGCCCCCTATGGAAAGTACAACCCTCTCCCAAAATCCTGGCAGGCCCGGCAGCCGGATTTCGCAGTATCTCGCGCTCACGAAGCCCCGCGTCACTCAATTGGCCGTGTTTTGCGCGGTCATCGGCATGTTCCTCGCCGTGCCGGGCATGGTGCCCTGGAAACAGCTGGTCGGCGGCACCGTCGGCATCTGGCTGACGTCCGGCGCAGCCTTCGCGATCAACTGCCTCGTCGAGCAGAAGGTGGATGCGCGCATGCGTCGCACGGCCTGGCGTCCTTCGGCGCGCGGCGAGATCACCAGCGTGCAGATCCTGCTGTTCTCCGCGCTGATCGGCGGCATCGGCATGTGGACGCTCTACACGTTCACCAACCCGCTCACCATGTGGCTCACGTTCGCGACCTTCATCGGCTACGCGATCATCTACACGCTGCTGCTCAAGCCCGCCACACCCCAGAACATCGTGATCGGCGGCGCCTCGGGCGCAATGCCGCCGGCGCTCGGCTGGGCCGCCGTCACGGGCCACGTGCCCGGCGACGCCTGGATTCTGGTGCTCATCATCTTCGTGTGGACGCCGCCGCACTTCTGGTCGCTCGCGCTCTATCGCCGCAAAGACTACGAAAACGCCGGCCTGCCGATGCTGCCCAACACGCACGGCGAGAAGTACACGCGCCTGCACATCCTGCTCTATACCGTGATCCTGTTCGCGGTCACGCTGATGCCCTATATCTCGGGCATGAGCGGCATGCTGTATCTCGTCGCGGCGGTCCTGCTCGGCGCGGTGTTCCTCGCCTACGCGTGGAAGATCTACCTCGAGTATTCGGACGCGCTCGCACGCAAGACTTTCCGCTATTCGATCGTTTACCTCTCGGTGCTGTTCGCCGCGCTGCTCGTCGATCATTACGTGCACGCGCTCATCGGGATGTAACGGTATGGCCCGCTCCCTGTTCGCGCGCGCGGCGCGTGCCGCGCGTGTCTCTCTCATTGCGCTCGCAGCAGCGGGCGCGCTCGGCGGCACGTTGATGCTCGCAGGCTGCGGTCCGCAGCCGCCGTCGTTCTCGAACCTCGACATCACCGGCAACACGCAGTTCGGCAAGGACTTCTCGCTGCCGGACACGAGCGGCAAGATGCGCTCGCTTGCCGACTTCAAGGGCAAGGTGGTCGTGCTGTTCTTCGGCTACACGCATTGCCCGGACGTCTGCCCGACCACCATGGCCGAGCTTTCGCAGGCGCTCCAGCAACTGGGCCCCGATGCCGCGAAGCGTGTGCAGGTGCTCTTCGTGAGCGTCGATCCTGAGCGTGACAGCGCTCAGATCCTGAGCCAGTACGTGAGCGCCTTCAATCCCACCTTCATTGCGCTGCGCCCCGCCGACGAGGCGCAACTCAAGCAGGTCACGAAGGACTTCCGCGTCTACTACGCGAAGGTGCCCGGCAATACGCCCGGTAGCTACACGATGGATCACACCGCCGCGAGCTACGTGTTCGACACCACCGGCAAGCTGCGCCTCTTTGCGCGCGACGGGCAGGGCGTGACCCCCTGGCTGCACGATCTGAAGATCCTGCTCGCCTCGAACGACTGAGGACGCCTGGGCCAGCCAGGTCGTTCAGGCCGGTCGGGTTAGGCCACTGGCGCTTTGCGGTCCGCCGAAGGCGCGACCCAAGCTGCTACCCCTCACTGGCGCCCGCTGGTATACCCGTATGCGATTTCTATATTTCGCGCGGCCAGTGCCATATGAGACCATTTGTGCCCTCCAGGCGGGCGGCACACAATGCCGCCGCAGCCGGGACACGACAGTAACAAACACGCAACAAGCAGGAACATCCTCTCCATGCAGCGCAGAAATCTGATTAAAGCTCTCCTCGCCGGCGTCGCCGCCACCACGCTCGCAGCCAGCTTCGGCGCCCACGCCGACGACAAGGTCATCAAGGTCGGTACCGTTTCCGGTCCGGACGCCCAGGTTTGGGCCGTGGTCCAGAAGGTCGCCAAGCGCGAAGGCCTGAACGTGAAGGTCATCGAATTCAACGACTACGTGCAGCCGAACGCGGCACTCGACTCGGGCGACCTCGACGCCAACAGTTTCCAGACGGGACCGTACCTCGACAGCCAGATCAAGCAGCGCGGCTACAAGCTCGTGAACGCGGGCCTCACGTACATCTCGCCGATCGGCGTGTACTCGAAGAAGTTCAAGTCGCTGAATGACCTGCCGCAAGGCGCGAAGGTCGCGGTGCCGAACGACCCGTCGAACGAGAACCGCGCGCTGCTGCTCCTGCAGAACAAGGGCGTGATCAAGCTGCGCGCCGGTGCGGGTACGAACGGCAACAACGCGACGCCGCTCGACGTGGCCGACAATCCGAAGAAGGTGAAGCTCGTCGAACTGGACGCTGCGCAACTGCCGCGCGCGCTCGGCGACGTGGACGCCGCCGTGATCAACACGAACTACGCGCTGGCAGCGGGCCTGCAGCCGACCAAGGACGCGATCGCGCTGGAAGACATCCACAGCCCGTACGCGAATCTGATCGCCGTGCGCGTCCAGGACAAGGACAAGCCGTGGGTGAAGAAGCTGGTCGCGGCTTATCAGTCGGAAGACGTGCGCCAGTTCATCAAGAGCGAGTTCAAGGGCTCGATGATTCCGTCGTTCTAAGCGACGCCGAATCCGCGCTCCCGATCGCAGCGCGCGGCCAACAAGCCGCGCCCGCTGGCGATCCAGCAAAAGAAAAGCCGCTTCCTGTAAGCGGCTTTTTTGCGCCCGCAGCGTGGCCGGGCAGGTCCTACGATGGGTGTCGCGTGGTGCGAGGCCCGCTACAGCCACGCCTGGAGTGGCACTGTCATCCCAGCAACTTCTGCACGAGTTCCATCGCGTCGATCAACTGTTCCTGCTCGGCGATCGAGAGTGTCGCGAGCAAGCCCACCACACCGCCGATCGCCGCCGCGGCAAGCGATGCGCAAGCGGCTCGCCCCGTTTCGGTCAGGCTCAGGAGCGTCTGGCGCGCGTCGGCTTCCGAGGCGCGCCGCGAGATCAACTGCTGACGCTCGAATCCGGTGAGGATCCGGCTCAGATAGCCGGAGTCGAGCGTCAGGTCGCGTGCGAGTGCCGCAGCGGTATCCGTGCGGCCGCTCTCCAGCTCGCGCAGGATGCGAATCTCGGTCAAGGAAAAAGAGGTGCGCGGGAGCTCGCTGTGTCGCTCGCCAAGAAATTTTCGATAGAAGCGATTGAACTGCAGGACGGCCTCGGCGCGCCGTTTCATGGTGGAATCGTTTGACAACTTTGTACCCCGTCGTCATTTGTTGATGTTTGTCAGTTGTCACTATATGGGATGTCAGGGCGCAGCGGTGTCGTCGTTGTGTCCCCGAAACAGACTGGTGGTCCTGACTTGGTATCACTTTGGTCTGTCTGTTTGGTGCTCCGAGAGGCTTGCTGGTCTCTCAAAAAGAGCCCACAGGTATCTCTCCAGGGAAAATACCGATACTTGTCGCGCTACCCGGAGAGCCTTTGTAAATCATATAAACTATTGATTTATAAGGTATTTATGCCGATCGAAATGCGGTTCTCGCGCATGTTGACTGGTATTATTGTGGTTATATAATGGGCTCAAATTTGCACCGGGCAGTGACCACGACGGCAACGTTGAAAGTGTCAGATGGTTTGTCCGGAAGCCCCCACGATCTGTCCAACCGCTGGCCGGAGTTCCATGGAAACCCGTTGGTCTGCCCTGATGCCCGATGCGCGCAACGTCACGCCGCTCTATCTGCAGCTGGCGCGCAATCTTGCGACGGCCATTCATTGCGGCGTGTGGTCGGCGGGCGAGGCGCTGCCTTCGGAGCGCACGCTCTCCGACGCCATCGGCGTATCGCGCATCACGGCGCGCAAGGCCATCGAGCTGCTGGTCGAGCAGGGGCTGATCCGGCGCGCACGCGGCGCCGGCAGCTTCATCACGCCGCGTGTCGAAGATCCGCTCTCGCGGCTGACCGGCTTCACGAAAAAGATGGAGCAGCGCGGCTTCACGCCTGACTCGGTTTGGCTGGAACGCGAGTTGCGCGCGGCACACCGTGAGGAGATCGTGCAGCTTGGGCTCTCGCCGGGGGCCTCGGTCGCGAGCCTGCGGCGCCTGCGGCGCGCGGACGGCATCGTGATGGCCGTCGAGCACTCGGCGCTGCCCGCGTCCATCGTGCCGGACCCGCACGCCATCGACGGCTCGCTCTATGCGTATCTCGAAGGGCGCGGCGTGCCGGTCGTGCGCGCGCTCCAGCACTTCCGCGCGGTCAACGCGACAGGCGAAATCGCGACGCTGATGGGCGTAGAGGCGCGTGCGGCGCTGCTCGTGATCACGCGCGTGGGTTTTTCGCGCGACCAGCACGCCATCGAACTCACCGATACCTATTGCCGCGACGGCTTTTACGACTTCGTCGCGGAGCTCAGGCAATGAACGCAGTAGCGAAGACGGCTCGCGGGAACGGAACGCCGCGCCACGAATCTCTCATGCACGTCACCGTCACGACTCATCGCGCACCCCAATTTGTCGTGCGCAAAATCGGAAAAATCTCATGCTGAGCGGAAACATTCTCACCCCGGGTGGCTGGATCAACGGCACGCTGACGTTCGAAAACGGACGCATCAGGTCGATCGAGGGCGAGGCCGTCGATCCGGCGAAGAACGACGAGCCCTACATCCTGCCGGGCTTCATCGACTTGCACGTGCACGGCGGCGGCGGCGCCGACGTCATGGAAGCGGGCGACGCCATCGAAACCATCGCGCGCACCCACGCGCGCTACGGCACGACGAGCCTGCTCGCCACCACCATGACCGCGCCGCGCGACGAACTGATGAGCGTGGTCGCGGGTCTCGGCGACGTGGCGCGCCGGCGCACGCCGGGCGGCGCGCGCGTGCTGGGCGTGCACCTTGAAGGGCCGTACATCAATCCGGGCAAGCTCGGCGCGCAACCCGACGCGGCCGTGTCCGCCGTGCTCGACGAAGTGCTCAAGTATCTGTCGATCGCGCCGATCCGCGTGGTGACCGTGGCCCCGGAAATCGCGGGCCATATCGAGATCATCGGCGAGATGGCGGCGCGCGGCGTGCGCGTGCAGCTCGGCCACTCGCTCGCGACCTACGACGATGCCGTCGCCGCGCTCAAGCACGGTGCGTGTGGCTTCACGCACCTCTTCAATGCGATGTCGCCGCTGCATCACCGCAACCCGGGTCTGGTCGGCGCCGCGCTCGCCCACGCGGAATACGCGGAGATCATCCCCGACCTGCTGCACGTGCATCCGGGCGCGATCCGCGCGGCGCTGCGCGCCATTCCGCGCCTCTACGTCGTGACCGACAGCACCTCGGCCACCGGCATGCCCGACGGCGAATACCGCCTCGGCAGCCAGCACGTGACCAAATGCCTCGGCGGTGTGCGTCTCGCGGATGGCACGCTCGCTGGCAGCACCCTCACCATGGACCAGGCCTTGCGCAATCTCGTTTCGCTCGGCCTGCCCATCGCAGATGTTTCCGCGCGCCTGTCGCGCTACGCGGCCGACTATCTCGGCATCGAAGACCGTGGCCGCCTCGCGCGCGGCGCATGGGCCGATGCCAACGTGTTCGACCGCGAACTCACGCTTACCGCGACCTACGTCGAAGGAGAATCGATTGTCGAATATGCTTAAAGAAGCGCTGGCCTCGGCCGGCGTCGTCGCCGCGCAGCTCGCCGACACCTCGCGTGTCGAGGCGCTCGCCCGCGCGCTCGAGGCCGAGCCGCGCCACGTCGCGCTCACGGTCGCACGCGGCAGCTCGGACCACGCGGCGAGCTATTTCGCCTCGCTCACGATGAGCCGCATCGGCGTGCCGGTTGCCTCGATTCCCATGTCGATCGCGACGCTGCAACAGGCGCCATTACGCGTAAAGGGCCAGTTTGCCCTTGCTTTTTCCCAATCGGGCAGGAGTCCTGACCTTGTCGCCACGATGCGCGCCCTGCACGACGCGGGCGCGCTCACGGCGGCCATGGTCAACGTGGGCGGCTCGCCGCTCGCCGAAGCCGCGGGCAACGAACTGCCGCTGCTCGCGGGCCCCGAACTGAGCGTCGCGGCCACCAAGAGCTATATCGCGATGCTCGCGATGTCGGCGCAGCTCGTGGCGTTCTGGCAGCGCGACGCCGCGTTCCTCGACGCCGTGCGCGCACTGCCGGCGGCGCTCGACCGCGCGGGCGCGCTCGACTGGTCGCGGGCCGTGGACGAGCTGCGCGACGTCTCGCAGATGATCGTGATCGGCCGCGGCCCGGGTCTTGCCATCGCGCAGGAAGCGGCGCTCAAGCTCAAGGAGACCTCGGGCATCCAGGCCGAAGCGTTCTCGAGCGCCGAAGTGCGCCACGGCCCGATGGAGCTGATCGACCGCGATTATCCGCTGCTCGTGTTCGCCCCGCGCGGACCGGAGCAGGCGGGCCTCGTGCAGCTCGCGCGCGACATGCAAAAGCGCGGCGCGCGCGTGCTGCTCGCCGCGCCCGCCGACGTGCCGGAGGCCACGCTGCCGCTCGTGACGACGGCCGACCCGGCGCTCGATCCGATCGCCGCCATTCTTTCGTTCTACGTGATGGCGGCGAGTCTCGCCGCCGCGCGCGGCCGCAACCCTGACGAGCCGCGCTACCTGAACAAAGTCACCGAAACCCACTAGATTGGAACGCTGATGGAACGCATCCAGGAGTCCCGCCTGATGAGCCCGGACAATGCCACAGAAGGTCGTATCGTTTTGATCGCGCCGCTGAGCGGCCCGGTCGTGCCGCTCGCCTCCGTGCCCGATCCGGTGTTTTCGGAAGGCCTGTTCGGCGACGGCATCGGCGTCGATCCGCTGGTCGGCCGGCTCGTTTCGCCGTGCGACGGCACGGTCATGCACCTCGCGCGCACCGGTCACGCCGTCACGCTGCAGACCGCCGAAGGCGCGCAGGTGCTCGTGCATATCGGCATCGACACGGTCGAGCTGAACGGCAAGGGCTTTGCGCCGAAGGTCGAGCAGGGCGCCCAGGTGCGCCGTGGCGACCTGCTGATCGAATTCGATCTCGACGTGGTGGCGTGCAACGCGCCCAGCCTCGTCTCCGTGATCGCGGTGGCGAACTCCGATGCGTTCGAAGTCGTCGACCGCGCGGGCTACGCGAGCCATGCCGAGGCCGGCGAGACGCCGCTCCTCGTGTTGCGTGCGCGTGACGGCGCCGTGGCCGCCGCAGGCCCCGTGGAGGTGGTGACCAACGAAGCGCGCCGCAGCGTGACGCTCACGCATGCGGGCGGCCTCCATGCGCGCCCTGCGGCGCGTGCGCGCGAAGCGGTGCGCGGGATCGATGCGTGCGTGGAAGTGCGCTACGGCGAGCGCAAGGCCGCCATCGAAAGCGTGGTGGGCCTGCTCGGGCTGGGCGCGGGCGAGGGCGCGACCATCGAACTCGTCGGCTTGGGCCATGAGGCGCAGAAGGCTGTCGATGCCGTCGCTAACGAGCTCCTGCGCGAAGCGCCGGGCGAAGGCGGCGAGGCGCCCGCGCGGCAACTGTCGCCGGCGCCGGTGGTTGCCCCCGTGGCTAGCACGGCTGGCGCTGGCGTTGCCGCGCAGCAAGCCCCGCGAAGCGCGCCAGGTACGCTGATCGGCGTATGTGCGGCGCCTGGCGTGGCCGTCGGCAAGCTGGTGCGCTGGGACGACGCCGAACTCGAGCCGTCCGAGCTCGCGAGCGGCCCTTCGTCGGCGGAGAGCCGTCTGCTCGACAAGGCCGTCGCGTCCGTCGACGGCGAGCTGGACGCCTCCGTGCGCGCAGCCTCGCAGCGCGGCGCGATCGGCGAAGCGGGCATCTTCCAGATGCATCGCGTGCTGCTCGAAGACCCGACGCTGGTCGACGCCGCGCGTGACCTCATCAGCCTCGGCAAGAGCGCGGGCTTTGCGTGGCGCGCCTCGATCCGCGAGCAGATCGCGGTGCTCGGCAAGGTGGACGACCCGCTGCTCGCGGAGCGCGCCGCCGATCTGCGAGACCTCGAAAAGCGCGTGCTGCGCGCGCTCGCGAACGCAAGCGGCGCAGGCAACGCGATGGGCGCGGCCCAGCGCGAGCTGCCCGAAGAAGCCGTGCTCGCCGCCGACGAATTCACGCCCTCCGACCTCGCCTCGCTCGACCGCAAGCGCGTGACCGCGCTCGTGATGGCGCGCGGCGGCGCGACCTCGCACGCTGCGATCATCGCGCGCCAGGCGGGCATTCCGGCACTCGTCGCGCTCGGCGACGCCTTGCACAAGATCGAAGAAGGCACCCAGGTGGTGGTGGACGCGGGCGCCGGCAGCCTCGCCTTCGCGCCGAGCCCGCAGGACGTCGAACGCGCCCGCGCCGAAAAGCAGCGCCTTGCCGGCGTGCGTGAGGCGAACCGGCGTACCTCGCATGAGGCCGCAGCCACGCGCGACGGCCACGCAGTCGAAGTCGCGGCGAATATCGCGACGCTCGAGGACGCGCGCACCGCAGTGGAGAACGGCGCGGATTCCGTGGGCCTGCTGCGCACCGAGCTCATGTTCATCCATCGCCAGGCGGCGCCGACGGTGGACGAGCATCGCGAGGGCTACCAGGCGATCGCCGAGGCACTGGGCGGACGCACGGCGATCATCCGCACGCTCGACGTCGGCGCGGACAAGGAAGTCGACTATCTGACGCTGCCGCCCGAGCCGAACCCCGCGCTGGGCCTGCGCGGCATCCGCCTCGCGCAGGTGCGCCCCGATCTGCTCGACGACCAGTTGCGCGGGCTGCTCGCAGTCGAGCCGATGGGCGCCGTGCGCATCCTGCTGCCGATGGTCACCGACGTGGGCGAGCTCGTGCGCCTGCGCGAGCGCATCGACACGTTTGCACGCGAAGCGGGCCGCACGGGCCGCATCGAGGTGGGCGTGATGATCGAGGTGCCCTCGGCGGCGCTGCTGGCCGACCAGCTCGCGCGCCACGCCGATTTCCTCTCGATCGGCACCAACGATCTCACGCAATACACGCTCGCGATGGATCGCTGCCAGCCCGATCTGGCGGCGCAGGCCGACGGCCTGCATCCCGCCGTGCTGCGTCTCGTCTCCGTCGCGGTGGAGGGCGCGAACAAGCATGGCAAGTGGGTGGGCGTGTGCGGCGCGCTGGCGGGCGACCCGCTCGCGGTGCCGCTGCTCATCGGCCTCGGTGTCACCGAGCTGTCGGTCGATCCGGTTTCCGTGCCGTCGATCAAGGCGCGCGTGCGCAAGCTCGATTACAGCCAGTGCCGCGAGCGTGCATTCGAGGTCCTCGCGCTGGAGTCGGCGCAGGCGGTGCGCGCGGCGAGCCGTGCGCACTGGCCGCTCGATTGATTGATCGCTTGATCTCGTGAGTGGCTGAGCGATTGGCCACTCACCTCTCGGGTAGTTGATAGCACCACAATCATTCGGTTTCCTTGATAACCCCACACCGGCGGGCGCAGCGATCGCGTGCCGGGCTTATTCACCTCACTTTCGTCACGCAAGAGACAGGGACTGGAGGCAGTTCAATGGATGGCAATCCGTTTCTCAAGATTCAGAGCCTCGGCCGCGCGCTGATGCTCCCGATCGCAGTGCTGCCGGTGGCCGGCATCCTGCTGCGCTTCGGGCAGGCCGACATGCTCAACATCAAGATCATCGCCGACGCAGGCGGCGCGATCTTTGACAATCTGCCGCTCTTGTTCGCAATCGGCATCGCGGTGGGTTTCGCGAAAGACAATAACGGCGTTGCGGCGCTCGCGGGCGCACTCGGCTATCTGGTCGAGACCGCCGTGATGAAGGACATCAACGACAAGCTCAACATGGGCGTGCTCTCGGGCGTGGTGGCCGGCGTCGTGGCGGGGATGCTGTACAACCGCTTCAAGGACATCAAGCTGCCCGAGTTCCTTGCCTTCTTCGGCGGCAAGCGCTTCGTGCCGATCGTCACAGGGCTCGTGTGCGTGGTGCTCGGCATCGTGTTCGGCTATGCGTGGGGGCCGGTGCAGCACGTGATCGACACGGCGGGCCACTGGCTCACCACGGCGGGCGCGGTCGGCACGTTCGTCTACGGATTGCTGAACCGTCTGCTGCTCGTGACCGGTCTCCATCACATCCTGAACTCGCTCGTGTGGTTCGTGTTCGGCTCGTTCACGCCCGCCGCCGGCGGCGCGGCCGTGACCGGCGACCTGCACCGCTTCTTCGCGGGCGACCCCACCGCGGGCAGCTTCATGGCCGGCTTCTTCCCGGTGATGATGTTCGGCCTGCCGGCCGCGTGTCTCGCGATGCTGCACGAGGCGCCCAAGGAACGCCGCGCGATGGTGGGCGGCCTGCTGCTCTCGATGGCACTCACTTCGTTCCTCACGGGCGTGACCGAGCCGATCGAGTTCACCTTCATGTTCCTCGCGCCGGTGCTGTACGGCATCCACGCCGTGCTCACGGGTCTGTCGCTCGCCATTTGCTCGTTGCTCGGCATCAAGCTCGGCTTCACGTTCTCGGCGGGCGCGATCGACTACGTGCTGAACTACGGCCTCTCCACGCACGGCTGGGAAGCGATTCCGCTCGGCATTGCGTATGCGGTGGTCTACTACGCGCTGTTCCGCTTCTTCATCCGCCGCTTCAATCTGCCGACGCCGGGCCGCGAAGCTTCGGTTGGCGACACGGCAATCGCCTCGTCGATGTCGGGCGTGGAAGTGCCGGCGGGTGGCGCGGCCGCTGCCACGTCGTTGTCGCGTGCGGCGCGCTATATCGATGCGCTCGGCGGCGCGGCCAACCTGAAGGTGGTCGATGCGTGCACGACGCGTCTGCGTCTCACGGTGTCGGACCCGGCGCATGTGTCGGAGCCGGCGCTGAAGGCCATCGGCGCGCGTGGCGTGCTCAAGCGCGGCGGCGAGAGCGTGCAGGTCATCATCGGGCCGGAAGCCGACATGATCGCCGATGAAATCCGTCGCGAGATTGCCAGCGGGCGCCCGGCGGCAGCCGCGGCCAAGGCGGTGCCGGCGGCGCAGCCGGCTTCACAGTCCGCTTCACAGTCAGTCTCGCAGTCTGCCGCTCAGCCGGTGCAGGCAGCCGGTCCGCTCGATCCGAACCCGTCGCGCTGGCTGGCGGTGTTGGGCGGCGCGGCGAACATCGTGTCGATCGACGCGGTCGCGGTCACGCGTTTGCGCGTGATCCTGCGCGACCCCGCCGCGGTTGACCGTGCGCAGCTTGGCGCGCTCGATGTGGCCTGGGTGTCGGCGGATACGCTGCATATCGTCGTGGGCGACGCGGCGCAGCGTTACGCGCGTGAGCTTGCGTTGCAGGCGGCCTGAGCGGTCTCTTGTTGCAAAAAAACCGGCGCTTGCCGGTTTTTTTATGTCTCGTGCGTTTGCACGCCGCCCGCCCAAAGCCCTACTCCCCGCTATCGGCTGCATCCATTTTGCGTTGCTGATCGAGCCACATCACATTGATGATGCCGAAGCCAAGCGCCACGCCAATGCCCAGTATCCAGGTGAAGTACCACATGATTTCCACTCCTGCGTAAATGGCGATGCAGCCCGGCGCGCCGGGCTGCACGACTCGGTCAATACAGCGAATTGCGCTTGTCCTCGACGGCCTCGAGGGTCACCTTGCCGCGCATGATGCGATACGCCCAGGTGGTGTAGCCCAGCACGATCGGCAGGAAGATGATCACGGCCACCAGCATGATTTCGAGCGTGGTCTTGCTGGAGGTGGAGTCCCACACCGTGAGGCTCGAACGCGGGTCCAGCGACGAGGGCATGATGAACGGAAACATCGAGAAGCCCGCCGTGAGAATCACGCCGATGATCAGGAGCGAGGTGCCGAGGAAGGCGGTCTTTTCGAGCCGCGAGCCGGCCAGCACGAATGCGATCGCGCCGCCGAGGATGCCGAGAATCGGCGCAGCGGCCATCCACGGATAGAGTCCGTAGTTGCTGATCCACAGCCCCGCGCCGGGCTCGACGCTCTTGAGCAGCGGATTGGCGACGGAGTCGTACGGCGCGGGCGTCGTGATCGTATAGCCGCCGATCAGCGTCGCCACGAGCGCGCCCGCCACCACGAAGAACACGACGGCGAGCGCCGAGGCAATGCGCAGTGCCTTCGACGCGCGTTCGGCCACCACGCCTTCGCTCTTCAGCTTCACGAACGCGGCGCCGTGCGCGGTGAGCATGGTGAGGCTCACGAGCCCGCACAGGAGCGCGAACGGATTGAGCAGCGCGAAGAAGCTGCCGTGATACGTCACGCGCAGGTCGGAGTCATAGCTGAACGGCACGCCTTCGAGCAGGTTGCCGAACGCCACGCCGAACACGAGCGCCGGCACGAAGCCGCCGATGAAGAGCGCCCAGTCCCATGCGTTGCGCCACTTCGGGTTCTCGCGCTTGCCGCGGTAGTCGAAGCCCACGGGCCGGAAGAAGAGCGCGAACAGCACGAGCAGCATCGCGAAGTAGAAGCCCGAGAACGACGCCGCATAAACGAGCGGCCAGGCGGCGAACATCGCGCCGCCCGCAGTGATGAGCCAGACCTGGTTGCCTTCCCAGGTCGCACCGACCGTGTTGATGACGATGCGGCGCTCCGCATCGGTCTTGCCGATGAAGGGCAGCAGCACGGCGGCGCCCATGTCGAAGCCGTCGGTGAGCGAGAAGCCGATCAAGAGCACGCCGATCAGCACCCACCAGATCACTTTGAGCGTTGCGTAGTCCATGGTGTGGTTCCTGTGTGTTTCCTGTGCGGGTCTTGCGACACGTTCCGGGCCTGCATCACGAGACGCGATTGCCACTCGCCGCGGCCATTGCGCCCTTCTCGTGGAAGTAGCGCCCTGTGTTCAGCGACGACGGGCCGAGCCGCGCGTACTTGAACATCAGCGTGATCTCGATGATGAAGAGCGCCGTGTAGAACACCACGAAGCCCGCGAGGCTCAGCCACACGTCGCCAGGCGCGAGGCTCGACGCCGAGAGGTGCGTGGGCAGCACTTCGGCGATGGTCCACGGCTGGCGGCCGAGCTCCGCGACGACCCAGCCGAATTCCGCGGCGAGCCACGGCAGCGGAATCGCCCACACCACCCAGTTCAGGAACCAGCGGCGGTTGTCCTTGAGCAGCGAGCGCTGCGCGCAGAACCAGAACGCGAGCACGAAGGTCGCGAGGAACAGCATGCCGAGGCCCACCATCACGCGAAATGACCAGAACACCGGAGCGACGGGCGGAATCGAGTGCTTCGCGGCGGCCTTGATCTGCTCGGGCGTGGCGTCGACCACGTTCGGCGCGAACTGCTTGAGGAGCAGGCCGTAGCCGAGGTCGGCCTTGTGCGCGTCGAATACGTCACGTGTGGCCGTGTCGGCGGTGCCTTCCTTCATTTTTTGCAGCGCGGCGTAGGCGAGCATGCCGTTCTGGATCCGCACTTCGGCGCGGCCCATCAGGTCCTTCAGCCCGATCACCGGTTCGTCGATCGAGCGCGTCGCGATGATCCCCATCAGGTAGGGAATGCGGATCGCGTAGTCGGTGCGCTCTTCCTGCTGGTTAGGGATGCCGAACAGCGTGAACGGCGCCGGTGCGGGTGCCGTGTCCCATTCGGCTTCGATGGCGGCGAGCTTGATCTCCTGGACTTCGCCGGTGCGATAGCCCGATTCGTCGCCGAGCACGATCACGCAGAGCGTGGACGCGAGGCCGAAGCCCGCGGCGATGGCGAACGAGCGCAGCGCGAAGTCCACGTCGCGGCGGCGCAGCAAATACCACGACGAAATGCCGAGCACGAACATCGACGCCGTCACATAGCCGGCCGACACCGTGTGCACGAACTTGACCTGGGCGACCGGGTTGAAGATCACCTGGAAGAGGCTCGTGAGCTCCATGCGCATGGTTTCGTAGTTGAACGCGGCGCCCACGGGGTTCTGCATCCAGCCGTTGGCGACGAGAATCCACAGCGCGGAAAGGTTCGAGCCGAGCGCGACGAAGAACGTCGTGAGCAGATGCCCGCCCTTGGTCATGCGGTTCCAGCCGAAGAAGAACAGGCCCACGAAGGTCGATTCGAGGAAGAAGGCGGCCAACCCCTCCACGGCGAGCGGCACGCCGAAGATATCGCCCACGTAGTGCGAGTAGTACGACCAGTTCGTGCCGAACTGGAATTCCATCGTGAGGCCGGTGGTGACGCCCATCACGAAATTGATCGCGAAGAGCTTGCCCCAGAACTGCGTCATATCCTTGTAGATCTGCTTGCCGGTCATCACGTAGACCGATTCCATGATGACGAGCAGCCACGACAGACCCAGCGTGAGCGGCACGAACAGGAAGTGATAGAGCGCGGTGACCGCGAACTGCAGGCGCGATAGATCGACGGTTTCGCTAATTGGCATGGTGCGGGTCCCCTTGGGGTGGATTTGCGCCGGGCGGGCGAGCGTCGGGCGGCACGGGCACGGAGAGGAGGGCCTGTGCGACCGCCGCCGGCGGCATGGTCATGTTCTCGGCCTGAGGATGATTGAAGAATGCGTATTTGAGCGCCATCAGCAACACGAGCTTGAAGGCGAGCACGAGAACGATGTCGCGGCCAAAGGTGGGGCCGCGTGCCCACTGGAGGAAGCGCTTTCGCAGCAAAGGTTGCGCGTGCCGGCTGGAGGTCGAGATCATCACGATGACAATGGCTCCTGAATCCTGGTTTTGCTGCAGCAGCGCTGAGCGGCAAGTGCCTGCCTCGATTCGGCATTGCGATCTTTATAGGCCAATCGATGGCGGCTTATTTTGATTTAGATCTTGTGATGTCAGATTCGGTCCGTTCAACATCCGGAACTATCTTATGAGGGAATGGGAAAAGGCGGCGCGAAGGTGTACGAATTACTGCCAGCCCATAAGAAAAGCCCCACTCTCGGTAAGAGTGGGGCTATGGGGGAAGCTCATGTGGGCGGCCTGGCGGCCGCGCCGTGTGACTTGAGCCTTAGGCGTAGTCGGCGAGTGCTGTGCGCATCTTCTTCATGGCGCTCGCTTCGATCTGGCGAATGCGCTCGGCCGAGACACCGAACTCGTCGGCCAGCTCGTGCAGCGTCGAGCCGCCCGTGCCGTCGTCGGCGACGTTAAGCCAGCGCGCCTCGATGATGCGGCGGCTACGCGCGTCGAGTGCCTCCAGCGCGCTCGCGATGCCGTCCGACTGCAGACGGTCGCGCTGACGCGAAGCGATCACAGCGGTCGGCTCGCTGTGCGAGTCGGCGAGCCAGGCGATCGGGGCGAACGACTCCTCGCCGTCGTCGTTCTGGCTTTCGAGAGCGATATCCGAACCCGACAGACGCGTTTCCATCTCCACGACTTCTTCGCGCTTCACGTTCAGTTCCTGCGCGAGGCCGTCGATTTCCTCGGGCGTGAACGACTGCAGGCCCTGCTTGTGGCTGCGCAGGTTGAAGAACAGCTTGCGCTGGGCCTTGGTCGTGGCGACCTTCACCATGCGCCAGTTGCGCAGGATGTATTCATGGATCTCCGCCTTGATCCAGTGCATGGCGTACGACACGAGACGCACGTTCTGCTCGGGGTCAAAGCGCTTCACAGCCTTCATCAGGCCGATATTGCCTTCCTGGATCAGGTCGGCATGCGGCAGGCCATAGCCCAGATAATTGCGCGCGATCGACACCACGAGTCGCAGGTGCGACAGTACGAGGCGGCGCGCGCCTTCGAGATTATTTTGCTCGCGATACTCGGTCGCGAACTGGCGCTCCTCTTGCGGCGTCAACATCGGGATCCGGTTCACGGCCTGAATGTAGGCGTCGATGTTGCCCAGTTGGCCAGGCAGCATGGAAGCGTTCGCGAGCGCCAGTACACCCGAACCCCCGGCCTTGGCCGACGACGGGCTAAGCATATTCGGAAGGGTCATGGTCATTGCGTTGCTCACGTAGCGAACTCCTCAGGAATCTTGCAAAAGTCAGACATCGACTCCACGGTGGATGTTAGCACTCTCAATTACCGAGTGCTAATACTTCGAGTCTGTAGGGGCTTCAAGGTTCCGCCGCCACTATCGAAATATTTGTTTCGATAGATTTCAGCGAAACACTGAGAGGCAAGCTGGACGGGGCTTGCCGCCCGTCGAGGTCCCGCACACACCGGCGGGCCGAAGGAATACTCTAGAACGTGGCCGTCATCCGTGGCGGATGCGGAGGAGAAAAAGGGGTTGGAGTGATCGGTTTTCGGGCGGCCGCCGCCTCGCGGCGATGTCTGGATATCGGGCCCGAATTTCGATGCCCGGACCTGTCTAATAGACACGGGATCGGGCCAAAAGTGCTGCGATGCGACATTCGGGCACGGCCGGTCAGGTGCGGCCGGCGAGGCACGGCCGGTCAGGCGCGGCCAGATAGGCACGGCCGGACGGGCAGGGGCGGTGAGGCGCGCTTTGCACGGCCTTCGACGTCTACCTGTGTCGTATTGGCCTCATATGGGGGCGATCCATTTGATCGCAAGTATCCATGCGTCAAAACCTGGTATAAATTTCAGCGAGGCGCGTGCGATAAATCTTCGGTGCGAGTCGGCGCGGTGACGTGGACTTGTGCGCAAGGGGCTCTGGCAATGGTTGCAAAAGTAATCGAAGCAATTCGCGGGCTGGAGCGCGAGCGGTTTCGCGCGATGGTGGACGGCGACGGCTCGTCGCTGGATCAACTGCTGTCCGACCACGCCACCTTCGTCCACACGAACGGCAAACGCGAGACCAAACAGCAGTTCATCGACGCGATCACGGCCGGGCGCCGCCGCTACCGCCAGATCGAGATCCAGTCGCAGGACGTGCTGCCGGTGGGGCGCGAGACCTGCGTGATCTCGGGCCGCGCGCTGATCGAAATGGAAGCGAACAACGGCGCGCTGCTCTATCCGATTGCCTATACGGCGATTCAGACCCAGGAGGATGGCCACTGGCGTCTGCTCGCGTGGCAGGCGACGCGTTGCGCGATCGAGTGACGACCGGTAGGTCCACTCGCCGATACCGCCTTCTGGGCGTATCGGGCGCACGCCGGCGGCCCGTCTTGCCGCCGACGCTCAACGGCGTCACCCCTTGCTGCTTCCACTAAACCGCTTCTTTCACTGTGCCGCCGCGCTTACGCGCGGCAGCGTCACTTCGCGCACGTCCGAGTGCGCCCTGGTGTGATCAAGCCGCCGCGCGCTGATCGACTTGCGGCCACGCGGCGCGGTTGACCGCGCTCACCATGGCGGCGACGGCCGCATGGGCGGCGTCGTCGGCGACCCCGACGCCATGGCGCAGCGGCTGGCCGCCCACCCGGCAACCGACGAAGACCGCCGTGGCGCCCTGCGCCGTGCGCAGGGTTTCGAACGAGGTGACTTCGACGCCAACGCCCGCGGCCGCCGCGATCGCCGCGCCCACGGCCCGCGCATGCGCCTCGTCGATCTGCGCCGCCGCCGGCATGGCGACTTCGCGCCCCTCCCAGCGCACCCGTCCCGCGCCTGCGTGCGCGGCCGGCCCGCGCGTCTCGAGGTATTCGCGCGAGAAGAGCGCGCAAATGGCGTCGCCCGAGATCTCTTCGCCCGAGCCGTCGGTGACCGTCTGCACGGCGTGGCTGAATTCGATCTGCACGCGGCGCGGCGGCGTGAAGCCCATGCCGCGCTCGAGCAGCCAGGTGGCGCCGCCCTTGCCCGACTGGCTGTTCACGCGGATCACCGCGTCATAGCTGCGGCCGAGATCGGCGGGATCGATCGGCAGATAGGGCACTTCCCACAGCGCATCGGCTTCTTGCTGCGCGAAGCCCTTGCGGATCGCGTCCTGGTGCGAGCCCGAGAATGCCGTGAACACGAGGTCGCCCGCATACGGGTGGCGCGGATGCACCGGCAGCTGATTGCAGCGCTCGACCACCTGGCGCACGGCGTCGATATCGGAGAAGTCGAGGCCCGGGTCGATGCCCTGCGTGTAGAGATTCATCGCGAGCGTCACGAGGTCGACATTGCCGGTGCGCTCGCCGTTGCCGAACAGGCACCCTTCGATGCGGTCCGCGCCCGCGAGCAGCGCCATTTCGGCGGCGGCCACGGCCGTGCCGCGGTCGTTGTGCGGATGCACCGAGAGCACGATGCTGTCGCGGTACGCGAGGTTGCGGTCCATCCACTCGATCTGGTCGGCGTAGACGTTGGGCATCGCGGCTTCGACGGTCGCCGGCAGATTCACGATCATCTTGTGATCGCGCGTCGGGCGCCAGGTCTGGGCCACGGCGTCGCAGACTTCGCGTGCGAACGAGAGTTCGGTCATGCTGAAGGTTTCCGGCGAGTACTGGTAGATCCAGTGCGTGCCGGGGCGCGCGTCGGCGTACTGGCGGATGAGGCGCGTGCCTTCAACCGCGAGCGCCTTGACCTCGTCTTTCGACTGCCCGAACACGATCTTGCGGAAAGACGGGCAGATCGCGTTGTACAGATGCACGATCGCGCGCGGCACGCCTTCGAGCGCCTCGAACGTGCGCGCGATGAGTTCCTCGCGCGACTGCACGAGCACTTCGATCGTCACGTCTTCCGGAATGCGCTTTTCTTCGATCAGCTTGCGCACGAAATCGAAGTCGGTTTGCGACGCCGACGGAAAGCCGACTTCGATTTCCTTGAAGCCGATCGCGACCAGCATCTCGAAGAATTCGAGCTTCTGCTCGATGCTCATCGGCTCGATCAGCGACTGGTTGCCGTCGCGCAGGTCGGTGCTCATCCAGATGGGCGCGTGTTCGACGGTGCGCGTGGGCCATCGGCGGCCGTTCAGGCGGATGGCGGGGAAAGGGCGGTACTTCTCGGCGGGATTACGCAACATGACATGCCTCGTTCTTCGTGGTGTCGTTTGCGATGGCGGTCGGCAGCGGGCGGCTGGCTGGCTGACGACGAGGCACGATGCGCACAACTTCGGGCGAACGGGCGGCAACCGCGAACGCGAAGAAGATGGCCACGGTGACGGCGGTAACCGGCGCGGCAGAAGCGGACATGAACGAAGCCCATGCAACGTGCATTTTGACCCTCGCGACTCGTCCGAACGGTAAACGGACGAATGCAGACGACTGGTTGTGGAGAAACTACGGTTTGGGGTACTGCGAGAACTGCTTGGGAGGACTGCCGACCGGAGAGGGGGTCGCGCAGCGCTACGCCTGGCTTACGCTAGACGTAGCGATAGGGCCGCTAGGCGGCCGGAGGTAATTCGGAGGGTGTTCGGAAAGGAACGCATTCGTCCAATGTAAGCGAGGACTGGCGAACCTGTCAACAGCGAATGCGTGCTTTTGCGTCGCGGAGTTGCGCGCAGATGAGCGGCGTTACACGCGCTTCGTGATGCGCTTGATCGTCTCGACCTGGCGGGCGATGGCCTCGGGCACCGGCGCGTCGCCGCGCAGCACGGCCTCGATCCAGGCGGCTGTCGTGGGGGCGTCGCGGCCTTCGGGCAGATCGATTTCGGGGCTGTCCGGCGACGAGCGCACCGGCTCGATCAAGGTCTCGCAGACGCCGTCGTGCAGCCAGTCCACCTGCACCTGGCGGCGCGTGTCGGCGACGGCTTCGCCCTCGGTGCCGCGTGCGAGCAGCGCCCCGCCCACGGCGGCCTCCGGGTGCGCCGCGAACAGTGCGCTCAGGCTTTCGCGATAGGGCGGATGTGTGTAGTTCACGAGCCGCAGGCCGGGCTGCGCGAACGGCTGCAGCAGCTTGACGAGCGTGTGCGTGGAGTTGCGCACGCCCATGCGCCGGCGTAGCGACAAGAGCCGCGCGAGCTTGGGCGCGAGCGTTTCGATCGACGCGAACGCCACGCGCCGCCCGGCAAGCTGCGCCTCGATCGTCGCGTGATCGCTGGCGCCGGGCAGGTTCAGCGCCGCGAAGATTTCGGCGCTCGTCACGCGGCCCGGATCGACGACGACGCCGTGCACGAGCGTCGGCACGCCTTCGCGCGCGAGCAGCAGCGCGAGCAGCGGCACGAGGTTCGGCTGCTTGCGTGCGCCGTTGTAGCTCGGGATCGACACCGGGCGAAACGCGCCTTCGGGCAACGCGATCGGTGCGAACGACGCGTGCGCGGCCGCAAGCATGGCGGCGAGTTCGTCGGCGGTTTCGCCCTTGAGCCGGTAGGCGAGCAGCACAGCGCCCAGTTCGAGATCGGGCACGCGGCCGTCGAGCATCGCCGCATAGAGCGCATGCGTGTCTTCCGGCGACAGCGAACGCGCGCCGTGCGGCCCGCGGCCGATCTCCTTGATGAAGCGGGCGCAGGAGAAAGTTTCGGTGGAGTCGGGGGCGTTCATGGCGGCGTGAGTGTGGTGCAGGCGGCACGCAGCGCAATGGCGGCGTGATGAGGGGCAATGACGCCGCTTTCGTCTGCGTTTTGGTCTGGATCGGTCCGGGGTACGGGAAGTATCGCACGAGCGCCTCGGTCCACCGCCACCGTAGCGCGTTACACTCGCGTTCTACGCCGCGCATGCCGCACCGCTGCGGCCGCGTGCCTCACTCGCTTGCCGCGCGCCTTGAACCGCGCGCGGTCCATCACGAAGACGGAGAAACCGATGACCTACGTATTTGACCCGGTGCCGCAAGCCGCAGTGCCCGTGGCCGGCACCGACGCACAATTTCCGGTGCGGCGCATCTACTGCGTCGGCCGTAATTACGAGGCGCACGCGCGCGAGATGGGGCACGATCCGGACCGCGAGCCGCCGTTCTTTTTCGCCAAGCCCGCCGACGCGCTGCTCTACGTCGCGCCCGGTACGACCGCCGAATTTCCGTATCCCGCGCAATCGCAGAACGTCCATTTCGAAATGGAGCTGGTCGCCGCGATCGGCAAGGGCGGCAAGAACATTCCCGTCGAGCGCGCGCTCGACCACGTATTCGGCTACGCGCTCGGTCTCGACATGACGCGCCGCGACCTGCAAGCCGAAGCGAAGAAGCTCGGCCGCCCATGGGACACCGCGAAGGGCTTCGACCATTCCGCGCCCATCGGTCCGATCTATCCCGTCGCGCAAGTCGGCCAGTTGGCCAGTGGGGCGATCTGGCTCACGGTCAACGACGAGGAGAAACAGCGCTCGGACATTTCGCAGATGATCTGGCCGGTTGCCGACACGATCGCGTTTCTTTCCACGCTGTTCGAGCTGAAGGCGGGCGACCTGATCTACACGGGCACGCCGGAGGGCGTCGGCGCGGTGAAGCCGGGCGACGTGATGAAGGGCGGCGTGGACGGCATCGGCGAGTTTGCCGTGCACGTCGCGTGAGCGCATTGATAGAAGAGCATGAGGGGAGCATGAGGCTTTACAGCTATTTCCGGAGTTCGGCGTCGTATCGCGTGCGTATCGCGCTGAATTTGAAGAACCTGCCATACGAGTACGTGCCGGTGCATCTGGTGCGCGAGGGCGGCGAGCAACTGAAGCCCGCCTACCGCAAGGTCAATCCCGACGCGATCGTGCCGACGCTCATCGACGATGAGAACCACACGATCCAGCAATCGCTCGCGATCATCGAGTATCTCGAGGAGACGCATCCCGAGCCGCCGCTGTTGCCGAAGTCGCCCGCCGATCGAGCGCACGTGCGCTCGATCGCGCTGCAGATCGCGTGCGAGATTCATCCGATCGACAACCTGCGCGTGCTGAGATACCTCAAGCGTACGCTGGGCGTGGACGATGAGGCCAAGGATGCCTGGTATCGGCACTGGATCGAAGCCGGGTTCACCACGCTGGAAGAGCGCCTTGCGAACGATCCGCGCACGGGCAAGCTCTGCTACGGCGATACGCCGACGCTGGCCGACCTGTGCCTCGTGCCGCAGATCTACAACGCGAATCGCTTCAAGATCGACACGACGCGCTATCCGACCATCCAGCGCATTCATGACTACGCCATGCAGCTCGACGCGTTCGTGCGCGCGGCGCCGGGCGTGCAGCCGGATGCGGAGTGAGCCGGGTGAAAGTCAAGCGCGTGAGCGCATGAAAAAAATGGCGTCGTTCTCGCGAACGACGCCATTTTGTTTTGCGCCTGGGAGCGGGATCAGTTCCCGAGCAGCGCGTCCGCGAACTCTTCGGCCACGAACGGCTGCAGGTCCTCGACCTTCTCGCCCACGCCGATGAAATACACCGGAATCGGGCGCTGGCGCGCGATGGCTGCGAGAATGCCGCCCTTCGCGGTGCCGTCGAGCTTCGTGACGATGAGGCCGGTCAGGCCGAGCGCGTCGTCGAACACCTTCACCTGGGTGAGGGCGTTCTGCCCCGTATTCGCGTCGATCACGAGCAGCACTTCGTGCGGCGCGCCGTCGAGCGCCTTGCCGATCACGCGCTTGACCTTCTTCAGCTCATCCATGAGGTGCAGCTGCGTGGGCAAGCGGCCGGCCGTGTCGGCCATCACCACGTTGATGCCGCGCGCGCGCGCCGCGCTCACCGCGTCGAAGATCACGGCGGCCGGGTCGCCGCTTTCCTGCTGCACGACCGTCACGTTGTTGCGCTCGCCCCAGATCGTGAGCTGCTCGCGCGCGGCCGCACGGAAGGTGTCGCCGGCGGCCAGCAGCACGCTCTGGTCGAAGCTCTGCAGATGCTTGGCGAGCTTGCCGATGCTCGTGGTCTTGCCCGCGCCGTTCACGCCCGCGATCATCATCACGAGCGGCTGCGCGCGGCCCAGCATGAGCGATTTTTCGAGCGGCTCGAGCAGGTCGATGAGCAACTGGCGCAGCGCGTCCTTCACTTGCTGGGCGTCGGTCAGGCGCTCAGCGCGCACCTTCTGGCGCAGCGTTTCCAGCAGGTACTCGGTGGCGTCGACGCCCGCGTCGGACATCAGTAGCGCGGTTTCGAGCTCCTCGTAGAGGTCGTCGTCGATCTTCGCGTTGACGAAGATGCTCTGAATGTTCGAGCTCGTCTTCGAAAGCCCCGACTTCAGGCGCGAGAGCCACGACTTCTTCGCGTTGGCGTCGGGCGCGGGCGGCGGGACGATTTCGACGGTTTCGAGCTCGCTCTCCACGGCCTGTGGCGCGGCGGCGCTCACCGCAGCCGGAATGTGCGCAGCGGGCGCGGAAACGGAGGACGGGACATCTGCGGCCGCTTCGTCGGGCGCAGCCTGCGAGTCCGTTTCGGCCGCCTCGTTCCCGGCGCCCTTCGAGCCCCGGAGTCGTTTAAAGAAACTGAACATGGTCTGGTGTGAGGAAAACGCGCCGCGGTCTGACCGAGGGACGGTCATGGACGTAGCTCAAGCGGGCAACGCGTGGAAAACACGTCATTTTATCAGGCGCCTCCGGGCGCGTCGTCGGGGCAGGCGTGCGGTATCCATCCCAGCGCCTGCGCAACCCTGTGGTAACGTTCGCGCATTGGCCAGCGCGGCGCTTGCGCGCGCGGCAAGTCGTGCCGTGCCTGCCGCCGTCCGGGCGGCGAGCGCCGGTGCGCAACAGTACCGATTCACTCAGAAAAAAACGCATGCCCCGTTCATCCTCCCCGCGCCCGCAAGGCGCCCGCGCAGTTCGTGGTGCCCAATCCGGCTCGCCGTCCGGCCGTGCCGGCGGCCCGCACACGATCCGCATCATTGGCGGCGACTGGAAGCGCACGCCGCTGCCGGTGCTCGATCTCGAGGGCCTGCGGCCCACGCCCGACCGCGTGCGCGAGACGCTCTTCAACTGGCTCGGCCAGCGCCTCGACGGCCTGCGCTGTCTCGACCTGTTCGCGGGCAGTGGCGCGCTCGGCTTCGAAGCGGCGTCGCGTGGCGCTGCACGCGTGGTGATGGTCGAGCGCAATGCGCGCGCCGCCGCCCAGCTGCGCGCGAACCAGGCGCGCCTTGGCGCGCGCATGATCGAGGTTGCCGAAGCCGATGCGCTGCGCCTCGCCGCCAGTCTCGCGCCACGCTCGTTCGACGTCGTGTTCCTCGATCCGCCGTTCGGCGATGCCGCGCTGCTCGCGCGCTCGCTCGAGCTGGCCGCGCCGCTCGTCGCAGCCGACGGCTGGCTCTACGTGGAGTCGGGCGAGGTCGTGGCTCCCGCGACGCAGCCCGCGCTGGCGGGCTGGAGCGTGGTGCGCGAGGGCAAGGCGGGGGCGGTTCGCTATCATTTGCTGCAGCGCGAAAATGAGGAATAATGCGCGTTCGATAAAGAAGCGGCGGGCGGCTTCAGGCGCCACGCAGGCACTCGCGCATGCGGCGCACGAGCCGCACATTGCGCCCCATTTCTGTTGAGAGGAGAAGCCTCATGGTAGTCGCCGTGTACCCCGGTACGTTCGATCCGCTCACGCGCGGTCACGAAGATCTCGTGCGGCGCGCGTCGAGCATTTTCGACACGCTGGTGGTCGGTGTCGCCGACAGCCGCAACAAGAAGCCGTTCTTCTCCCTCGAGGAACGGCTCGAGATTGCGCACGAGGTGCTCGGCCACTATCCGAACGTTCAGGTGATGAGCTTCAAGGGCCTGCTCAAGGATTTCGTGCGCAACAACAACGCGCGCGTGATCGTGCGCGGCCTGCGCGCCGTGTCGGACTTCGAATACGAGTTTCAGATGGCGGGCATGAACCGCTACCTGCTGCCCGACGTCGAGACGATGTTCATGACGCCGTCGGATCAATACCAGTTCATTTCGGGCACGATCGTGCGCGAAATCGCCCAGTTGGGCGGCGATGTCAGCAAGTTCGTGTTTCCTTCGGTGGAGAAGCGGCTGCAGGACAAGGTGGCCGCGCTCGGCGGGCCGGCCTGAGCCAGGTTCGAGCGGCGTGCGCCGCGCGGCGCGGCTTTCTTCCCTTTCTGAAGCGCAGCGGTCACAAGCTCCGAAGGCCCGGCAAGGCGCGGGCCGCGGCGCTATAATGGCTTGTTTTTGAAGGGAAACGTGAGAGTAGTATGGCCCTGATGATTACCGACGAGTGCATCAATTGCGACGTCTGCGAGCCCGAGTGCCCGAACGATGCAATTTCGATGGGCCCCGAAATCTACGTGATCGACCCGAAGAAGTGCACCGAATGCGTCGGCCACTTCGACGAGCCGCAGTGCATCCAGGTCTGCCCGGTCGAGTGCATTCCGAAAAATCCGGAACATGTGGAGTCGCACGAGCAGTTGATGGAGAAGTATCGCGCGCTTGTGGCGGCGAAGAACGCTTGAAGCGCAGGCAGGCCTCGCGCCCATGCGGAAATAAAAAAACGCGCCTCGATGAGGCGCGTTTTTTGTTTGATGCGCGGCTTTTAGCCGACGATGACCTTCAGGGCTGCGACCAGCGTAGCGCATTCGTCGTCGGTGCCGATCGAGATGCGCAGGTGCTGGCTCACGCGTGGCGCGTTGAAGTGGCGCACGAAGATCTCTTTCTCGCGCAGCTTCGCGGCGAGTTGCGCGGCGTCGTGCGCGGGATGCTTCGCGAACACGAAATTGGCCGCCGAGGGCACGACCTCGAAGCCCAGCGCTTCGAGCGAGGCCGTCAGGCGCTCACGGCTCTCCATGACGTGTCTGCGCGTGCTTTCCAGCCACTCGGCATCCTCGTAGGCCGCCGTCGCCGCGGCTTGTGCGAGGCGGTCGAGCGGATACGAGTTGAAGCTGTCCTTCACGCGGTTGAGCGCGTCGATCAGATCGGCGTGGCCGAACGCGAAGCCCACGCGCATGCCAGCAAGCGAGCGCGATTTCGACGTCGTGTGCACCACCAGCAGGTTCGGGTAGCGGTCGATCAGCGCGATCGCCGATTGCGCGCCGAAATCCACATAGGCCTCATCCACGATCACCACCGAGTCGGCGTTCGCCGCCACGAGGCGCTCGACTTCCGCGAGCGGCAGCGCGTGGCCGGTGGGCGCGTTGGGATTCGGGAAGATCACGCCGCCGTTCGTCGCGCCATTCGCCGGCAGATAGTCGTCGACGCGAATCGCGAACTGCGCGTCGAGCGGCACCGTGCGGTACTCGACGTCGTAAAGACGCGCGTACGTCGGATAGAAGCTGTACGTGATATCGGGAAAGAGGATCGGCTTGTCGTGCTTGAGCAGCGCCTGGAATGCGTGCGCGAGCACTTCGTCGGAGCCGTTGCCCACGAACACCTGGTCCGCGCGGATGCCGTGGTGCGCGGCCACCGCGGCGCGCAGGCGCCTCGCGACCGGGTCCGGATAGCGGCGCAGCGACTCGGCCGTCTCGCCGAGCTCGGCGCGGATCGCTTCGAGCACGCGCGGGGAGGGCGGGTACGGGTTCTCGTTGGTGTTGAGCTTCACCGGCTTCGCGAGCGCGGGCTGCTCGCCCGGCACGTAAGGCACGAGGCGGTGGACGATGTCACTCCAGTAACGACTCAAGACGCTCTCCTTCAATGCTTCATGGGGCCTGCTGACAATGCACGCGACGTACGCGCGCGAAGATCACCCGTTGCGATGCAGCTGCATGACGGCGCGCTCGGCCTCGCCCTTCACGAAGGTGGGCAAGACGGCGAGCGCGCGTTCGATCGACGCGTCGATCACGTCCTGCTCTTCGCGGCGCGGCGGCTTGAGCACGAAGTTCGCGACATCGGGCTTGGCACCCGCGCGCGCGCCTTCGGGAATCAGGTCGCGCGGATGGCCGATGCCGATGCGCAGGCGCCAGTATTGCTGCGTCGACAGATGCGCGGAAATGTCCTTCAGGCCGTTGTGGCCGCCGCTGCCGCCGCCGAGCTTGAGCTTGACGGTGCCGGGCGGCAGGTCGAGCTCGTCGTGCGCGACGAGGATCTCGTCGGGCAGGATCTTGAAGAAATTCGCGAGCGCGACGACCGACTGCCCCGAGCGGTTCATATAAGTCTGCGGCTCGAGCAGATGCACTTCCTCGCCGTAGAGGCGCGCCTTCGCATAGTGGCCGTGGAAGCGCCGCTCGTCGCGCAGCGTCGTGCCGGCTTCGCGCGCGAGCTGGTCCACGAGCCAGAAGCCCGCGTTATGGCGCGTTGCCGTGTATTCGGCGCCCGGATTGCCGAGCCCGACGATCAACCTGATCATTGTGGTGTTCCGCCTGCAGAATTCGTTGAAGCAACCGCCAAGTGTACGAAAAAACTGCGAAAAAAAACCCGCCGGGGCGAACCGCGGCGGGTCACGTCGTCCGTTTCTTTGAAACGGATCGAGAGGATCAGCTTATTTGCTGTAAAGCAGGCTATAAAGCCGCGGCGCTTATTCAGCAGCCGGCGCTTCGCCTTCAGCAGCCGCCTGGGCGCCAGCCGGCACGGGTGCCGACGCGACCACCGGGTTTTCGGCTTCAACGTGCGGGACCAGCGTCACGCCTGCAGGCAGCGTGATGTCCTTGGCGTGCAGCGACTGGCCAGCTTCGATCTTCGCGAGGTCGACTTCGAGGAATTCCGGCAGCGCGCCCGGCAGGCACACCACTTCGATTTCGGAGAGGACGTGCGAGATGATCGCGCCACCCAGCTTGACGGCCGGGTTGGTTTCCTGGTTCATGAAGTGCAGGGGCACCTTCGTGTGGATCTTCTTGTTCGGATCGACACGCTGGAAGTCCACGTGCAGCACGAGCTGACGGAACGGGTGGTATTGCACGTCGCGCAGCAGAACTTGCTGCGACTTGCCGGCCACTTCGAGGTCGAGGATCGACGAGTGGAAGGCTTCCTTCTTCAGGGCGTGCCACAGCGCATTGTGGTCGAGCTCGACCAGTTGCGGCTCAGCGCCGAAACCGTAGACGATGCCCGGCGTCTTGCCAGCATTGCGCAGGCGGCGGCTCGCACCCGTACCTTGCAGATTGCGTTCGAAAGCGATGACTTTCATGGTGTTCTCAGTTATTGCACTGCCCGCGACCAGGCAGTCAGTAAAACGGGGCCGTTCAGGCATTATTGCAGCCGAAAGGCCCCAACGGTACGGCGCAAACCTTCGTCCGTCTGCGCCGATTACACCAAAGCGCGGCACCCTTGCGAATGCCGCGCTTTGGCGCGAATTGCTTTAGCTTTCCGCGAACAGCGACATCACCGAGTCGCCGCGACGGATACGCGAGAACGTTTCTGCCAGCAGACCCGCGCTCGTGAGCGAACGGATCTTCGCGCACGAACGCGCTTCGGCGCCCAGCGGAATCGTGTCGGTCACGACCAGCTCGTCGAGCGACGATGCCGCGATGCGCTCGCCTGCGCCACCCGAAAGAACCGGGTGCGTGGCGTAAGCGAACACCTTCTTCGCGCCGCGTTCCTTGAGCACTTGCGCTGCCTTGCAGAGCGTGCCGGCGGTGTCGACCATGTCGTCCATGATCACGCAGGTGCGGCCTTCGACTTCACCGATGATGTTCATCACTTCGGCGACGTTCGCCTTCGGACGGCGCTTGTCGATGATCGCGAGATCGCAGTTCAGTTGCTTGGCGAGCGCACGGGCGCGCACCACGCCGCCGACGTCCGGCGAAACGACCAGCAGGTTCTCGTAGTTCTGCTTGCGCAGATCGCCGAGCAGCACGGGCGTTGCGTAGATGTTGTCGACGGGAATATCGAAGAAACCCTGGATCTGGTCAGCGTGCAGATCCATCGTAATGATCCGCTCGACGCCCGCGATTTCCAGCATGTTCGCCACGACCTTCGCCGAGATGGCGACGCGCGCCGAACGGGGGCGGCGGTCTTGACGGGCATAGCCGAAGTAGGGGATGGCTGCGGTGATCCGGCCAGCGGATGCGCGCTTGAGCGCATCGACCATGATCATCAGTTCCATCAGGTTGTCGTTGGTCGGCGCGCAGGTCGACTGCAGGACGAAGACGTCCTTGCCGCGCACGTTTTCCTGGATTTCGACCTGGATCTCACCGTCGGAGAAGCGGCTAACCATAGCCTTACCGAGGGGGATACCGAGGATCTTGACGACTTCCTGTGCAAGCGCGGGATTGGCGTTGCCAGTAAAAACCATCAGGCCGTCATGGCTGCTCATCATGCACCTGCTGCGGACTTGGGGGGGCGAGAGGAACTACTTGGGCGAACTGCTTTAGAATTTTTGGCAGGGGAGGAAGGACTCGAACCCTCGCATGCCGGAATCAAAATCCGGTGCCTTAACCAACTTGGCGACTCCCCTACACTCAACTTCGAGCCTGACTGACCGGCAGAGCGATCAGTCACGCAAAACTATGCCGCGAAAGCGAAGAGTGGATGCTTGTCCAGGCTCGATGCGACTGCGCTTCTCCAGTCTGCCGGAAGCTGCGCTTGCGCCGCTTCTGCTTCAGCCCGACTGGCGAACGCTGCAAAAACACTTGCGCCCGACCCGGTCATCCGCGCTGGTGCGATGCTGCTTGAGATATTCCCAAACCATTCGAGCACCTGCGCTACTTCCGCGTATTTTCCTGCGACAACCGCTTGCATATCGTTGTGGCCGAAGCTGTCTGGCCATCCGTTCTGCGTTGCTTGCTGTGCAAGAAAGACTGCTATTGTGCAGGTCTTTGTGTCCCTTGTCAACGACTTTTCTGAAAAAATTTCAGCAGTAGGAACATGAACCCGCGGCGTCACCACCAAAAAATGACGCGGGGGCAATTGTACAGCCTCCAGCGCCTCTCCAACACCCTCCGCGAACGCATTTTTTCCGAACACGAAGAACGGCACGTCGGCGCCGAGTTTGAGCGCGAGCGCCTGCAGTTCCTCGCGCGGCACGTTCAGCTTCCACAGGCGATTGAGGGCGAGCAGCGTGGTGGCCGCATCGGAGCTGCCGCCGCCAAGACCCGCGCCCATCGGCAGACGCTTTTCGATGTCGATCTCGACACCCTCGCTCGTGCCGGTATGTTGCTTGAGCAACGTTGCGGCGCGCACGGTGAGGTCGTGTTCGGCAGGGACGCCGTCGACTTCCGTCGTGCGCGTGATGCGGCCGTCGAGGCGGCGCGTGAAATGCAGCGTGTCACCCCAGTCGAGCAACTGGAACACGGTCTGCAGGTCGTGATAGCCATTGGGCCGACGGCCGGTGATGTGCAGGAAAAGATTGAGTTTCGCGGGCGCGAGGCAGTCGCGCAGCGAGTCCTGAGTTTCGGTCATGATACTGGGCGCCCTGCGGCGGCAAGCGCATCGCGCCTGCCGCCGCCCAGGCGCGATTCCTTTACTGGTCGAGCACGAGCTTGATCTGGAGCGGCGGATCTTCGCGTGTGAGGTTCACGCGCTTGACGCCGGTGGCGGGTGCGTCTGCGTAAGCGAGATAGTCGATGGTCCAGCCGTCTTGCTGGATCTGCGCGAGACGCTGCGGATCTTTCGGATCGGGCGTGGTATGCGCGCGCGACGTGGGTGCAACCGATGGCTGCAGCCAGTAGCGCAAGCCCTCCACGGGCAACGCGAAACCGAGCGCCTGCTGCATCAGCGTGCTGACGTTGTCGGCGGTGAGCGGCTGCTTGTTCGGCAGCTCGAGCATGGCCTCGGCCGGCGACGACGTGACCACGGCCAGCGTCTGCCCAAGCGGATTGAGCAGTTGCAGCGTCACGGTCGAGTCGGTTTCGCGCCAGTCGAAATTGCCGTAGGCATTGCGCTGCTGGCCGTTCTGGTCGTTGTACTGAACGGCGAAGCGGCCATGGTAGGCGCGGCTCGTTTGCGTGGTGAGCGAAGTCGTGGCGCGTGCGGTGGACGGTTCGTGCGGCAGTTGCGTCGCGCAGCCCGCGAGAGCGAGCAGCGCGGCTGCCGCCACGCCCAGCACCGGCCGCCGGACCGATCGGCCGGCGATCCGGCTCGAGACGGATCGCGCAAATACGGCGGCAGTGGCGGCAGGGCGGTGATGCAGAGGAAGTTCAGCCATCAGAGATCGTTGACCTGGAAGCGCTTGAGCGTCTTCAGGAGTGTGTCGTTATCGGGTTCGAGCTTGCGCGCCTCGCGCCAGGCCTGGAGCGCGCCGGCCTGGTCGCCGTTCTTCCACAGCACCTCGCCGAGGTGCGCGCCGATCTCGGCGTTCGGCTGCAGATCGTAGGCCCGGCGCAGCAGCTTGATGGCGTCGGCGTTGTCGCCCATGCGGTACTTCACCCAGCCCACGCTGTCCATGATGAACGCGTCGTCCGGCGCGAGCGCCGAAGCTTTTTCGACGAGCTTGTCCGCTTCCTGCAGGCGCAGGTTGCGGTCCGCGAGCGAGTAGCCGAGCGCGTTGTAGGCCTGCGGGTTGTCCGGCTGCGATTTGATCAACTGGCGCAGCTGCGCTTCCATGATGTCGTAATGGCCGTTCTTTTCGGCGGCCATGGCGTAGTCATAGGTGAGATCCGGGTCGTCCGGGAAGTCGGCGGTGGCCTTGGCCAGGCGCGCCTCTGCCTCCGGATAGCGCTTCGCGTCGAACAGGATGGCGGCGTCCGTGCGCGCGATCAGCGCCTGGTCGCGCGGGTCGTCGGCCTGGATGCTCGCGAGCTGACGGCGTGCGTCGTCGACCTTGCCCTCCTTGTCGAGCATCTGCGCGCGCGTGATTTGCGCGGGCACGTATTGCTGGCTGTTGGGCTGGATCTTGTCGAGCCACTGCTGCGCTTGCGCATTGTCCTTCTGCTCGGCGGCGAGCTGCGCGAGATAAATGTAGCCCTGGCCCGGATCCGCGCCCGGCGTTTTCTCGGCCACCTGCGAGTACTGAATCAGATACTGCCTGGCCTCGTCGTACTTCTTCTGCTGCACGTCGATGAGCGAAAGCGCCATCAGCGGCATCAAGTCGGTCGAGTTGGCCTTGTGCAGGATTTCGAACTGCTTTTTCGCGTCGTCGAGCCGGTCGGCGGCGAGGTAGGTCTGCGCAAGCGCAAGACGTCCTTCGCGCGACTTCGGATTCTGCTGAACATACTTTTCGATCGACGCGATGCCTTCCTGGCGCTCCTCCGGCCCCATCTGCGCGAGCATCAGCGCGGCGGGCAGGTAGTCGGGCTTGATCGTGAGCGCCTGCTCGAACGACTTGCGTGCGGCGGGCACGTCGTCGACAAGCAGTTCCTGGCGGCCGATGGCGAGTTGCGCCTCGGGGCGGTTCATGTCGTCCTTGAGCAGCGCCTTGAGCGTGTCGAGGCCACCCGCGCGATTCGGGCCGCGCGAGAGCAGCAGTTGCAGCGAGAGCAGCGCCTGGCCTCGGCTGTCGGCCGGCACGCGGGCCAGCTCGCGCGCGAGCAGCGGCTGCGCGTCGGCAGGCTTGCCGGCGAGCACGAGCAGCGAGGCGTCGAGCTGCGCAGCGCGCTCGGAATCGGGCGCGTACTGTTGCCAGAGCTGCACGGCGGCGAGCGCGTCGGTGGGGCTTTGCGCGGCGAGGGCGATTTCCGTCGCGCGCTGCGCCATGCGCGGGTCGTGCGTGTCGCGCGCGAGCGCGAGATAGGTCTGATAGGCCGGCGCCGGCTGGTCACGCTGGAGTGCGATTTCGGCGGCGAGCACCTGGAAGACGATCTGGCTCGTGAGCGGTACGCTCGGCAGGTCCTTCATCTCGTCGGGCGAGGCGGGACCGAATGCATCCGGCATGGTGACGGAAGTGTCGTCCGTGTCGGGGGCCTCATCCTGTGCATACGCGCTCGACGTGGTCAGCGCCCACGCCGCGAGCACCGCCGCCGCGATCAGGCGCCGGGGTCCGAACACGCGCAGCGGCGACGCTGCGCGCAGACGCGGGGCTGCCGCTTTCGACTCTTGCGGCGAGCGCTTCGCAAACAGCTTTACGAAAGACAGTTCCATGGAATTCCGTCGAATGTTTCGGTCGATTGTAACGCGCTGGATACAATACGCGCACAACGATGACGCAAGTTGCAGACCAGCCCTGCTACGCTCGCCGGAACCTTTCAGCACAACCTCACAAGCCCTTAGACATGCCAGAGCTGCCAGAAGTTGAAGTTACCCGCAGGGGCATCGAGCCATGGGTCGCGGGCCGCCGTGTCGAGCGCGTCGATGTTCGCAATCCGGCCCTGCGCTGGCCCGTGCCGGCCACGCTCGCACGCACGCTGCGTGGCCGCACGATCCGTTCCGTGGGCCGACGAGGCAAGTATCTGCTTTTCGAGGTCGATGAGGGATGGTTCATCGTCCATCTTGGCATGACCGGCACGCTGCGCGTGTTACGTAATCTTCCAAGGCCGCCCGCGGCGGAGAAGCACGATCACGTCGACTGGCTCTTCGACGACTTCACGCTGCGTTTTCGCGATCCGCGCCGCTTTGGCGCCGTGCTCTGGCATCCGCGCGAGGCGGGCGACGTGCTCGGCCATCCGCTGCTTGCGAATCTCGGCATCGAGCCGTTCACGAGCGCGTTCTCGGGCGCACTGCTGTTTCGCGAGACGCGCGGCCGCAAGGTTTCCGTCAAGCAGGCGCTGCTCGCCGGCGACATCGTGGTGGGCGTGGGCAATATCTACGCGTCGGAAAGTCTTTTTCGCGCGGGCATCCGGCCGACTACGGCCGCGGGCCGCGTCTCGCTCGCGCGCTATGAATTGCTCGCGGACGCCGTGCGCGCCGTGCTGGCCTCGGCGATCGAGAAGGGCGGCAGCACATTGCGCGACTTCGTCGGCAGCAACGGCGAAAGCGGCTACTTTCAGCTCGAATATTTCGTTTATGACCGCGCGGGCCAGCCCTGCCGCGTATGTGGCACGCCGATCAAGCAGATCGTGCAGGGCCAGCGGTCCACTTATTTCTGTCCGCGCTGTCAGCGCTGATTGGCAAGCTCTTCCCTCTTCCATGTATCTTTCATCCGCTTCAACTGAAAAACTCGCGCCGGGCACTTATCCCGACGACCTGCTCGCGAGCTTCGCGCCGCGCCTGATTGCATGGCAGCGCGAGCATGGCCGCCACGATCTGCCATGGCAGAACACGCGCGACCCCTATCGCATCTGGCTCTCGGAAATCATGCTGCAGCAGACGCAGGTTTCCACGGTGATTCCGTATTACGCGCGATTTCTCGAACGCTTTCCCACTGTGGAGGCGCTTGCCGCCGCGCCCATCGACGATGTGATGGCGCTCTGGGCCGGCCTCGGCTACTACTCGCGTGCGCGCAATCTGTATCGATGCGCGCAGGTGGTGGCCGAGGAGCACGGCGGCCAGTTTCCTTCGACGGTCGAAGGGCTCGCCGATTTGCCCGGCATCGGCCGCTCGACGGCGGCGGCGATCGCCTCGTTCGCGTTCGGCGCGCGCGCGACGATCCTCGACGGCAATGTGAAGCGCGTGCTTGCGCGCGTGTTCGGCGTGGAAGGCTTTCCTGGCGAGAAGCGCGTGGAGAACGCGATGTGGACGCTCGCCGAGTCGCTTGTGCCGGGCGCCGATGCCAGCGACGCGGACGTGAGCGCCTACACGCAGGGCCTGATGGATCTCGGCGCGACGCTGTGCACGCGCGGCAAGCCCGATTGCGAGCGCTGCCCCTTCGCGGACGATTGCGTGGCGAAGACGACGGGCCGTCAGCGCCAGCTGCCCGCCGCGCGTCCGAAGAAGGCGGTGCCCACGCGCCGCACGTGGATGCTCGTGCTGCTCGACGGCGATGCGGTGATGCTCGAGAAGCGCCCGCCCACGGGTATCTGGGGTGGCCTGTGGAGCCTGCCCGAAGCGGCCGGCGAAGCGGCGCTGGCCGAGCGCGCGCAGATGTTCGGCGCGACAGCGAAGGCCTCGCCGCTCGCGCCACTCACGCACACGTTCACGCACTTCAAGCTCGACATCGAGCCTCGCGTGGTCGAGATCGAGCAGAAGGGCGCCGCGCTCATGGCGAACGAGGGGGAAACCGTGTGGGTCGCGCTGCGCGAGATCGACGCCTATGGTGTGCCTGCGCCGGTACGCAAGCTGCTCGATAGCCTGCGCGGCTCCTTAATTTGAGGCAAAAACGCGGGCGCTGAGCGCGGCGCTAGGAAAGCCGCCGAAAGCGCCATTAGAGCAGCTGATGCTGCTGCATGTAGTGATGCACGACGTCGATACGCGCACCGGCGTCGTCGAGCTCCATCAGCTTCTGACGCGCGCGCAGCGCGATTGGCAGGACTTCCGCGAGCCGGTTCGAGACCCACGATGGATCGTCGAAACGGAACGGCTCCGCGAACGGCAGGCTTGCCGGGTCGCGCTCGCGTATCGTTGCGATGATGCGCTCGAGCACCTCCGCACACGCACCAAAGCGCGCGAGGCGCTCCGAGCCTTCGAGCGGGATGTCCTCGGGGAGCGGCTCGGCCATGCCGACGAGCAAGCCGTCGGCTTCCGAGCGATGCGAGAGCAGCCGGAAGCGTCGCGTGCCATGCGCGCGGATCAACAGCATACCGAACGCCTCGACGTCGCACTGTTCGATTTCGGCGAGACAGCCCACGTTTTCGGGCACGGCCGCGGTTTCGTCGGGCTGTGCGACTTCGGCGCCGCTCTTGAGCAGGCACACGCCGAACGGCGTTTGCTCACGCAGACATTCGCGCGCCATGTCCAGATAACGCGCTTCGAAGATCTTCAGCGGCAACAGGCCGCCAGGGAAGAGCACCGTATGCAGCGGAAACAGCGGCAAATCGGCGAGCACGGCAGAAGAAGAGGACATGGCGCAACGCTTTCGGTTAAGGCCGCGCTGGCGCGGCCAGTTAGGCGATCAGCCGGGAGGATTCTCCGACGTCGAGTGGCGCGTCGCGATGACGCACGATGACGTTCGACTCGCCGGCAAAGCGCGTGGCGAGCGTCTGGGCAATGTAGACCGAGCGATGCTGGCCGCCGGTGCAGCCAATCGCGACGGTCAGATAGCTGCGGTTGTCGTCGCGAAAATGCGGCAGCCATTTCGCGACGAACGCGTAGATGTCGTCAATCATTGCGTGGACGGCCGACTGCCCGTTCAGAAACTCGATCACGGGCTGGTCGAGCCCGGTGAGCGGGCGCAGGCGGGCGTCGTAGTGCGGGTTCGGCAACGTGCGCACGTCGAACACGAGGTCCGCGTCTAGCGGCACGCCGCGCTTGAAGCCGAACGATTCGAAGGTGAGCATCAACGAGCCGCGCCCGCCTTCGACGAACACCTTGATCCACTGGCGCAGCGCGTTGGCGCTCAGACTGCTCGTGTCGACCTGATGGCCGAATTCGGCGAGATTCGCGACCAGTTCGCGCTCGTGCTCGATCGCTTCTTCCAGGGACTTGAGCATGCCGACGTTGGCGTCGTGCGTGACGGAACCCGAGAGCGGGTGACGGCGGCGTGTCTCCGAAAAGCGCTGAATGAGCGACTGCGTGCTCGCATTGAGGAACAGCACGCGCACGTCGTGCTCGCGGGCGAGGTCGCGGATCATCTCCGGCATGTCCTCGAACGAGGAACTCGAGCGCGCGTCGATGGCAACCGCGAGACGCTCGTAACCGTCTTCGGAGAGATATTGGGCGAGCTGCGGCAAAAAGCGCGGTGGCAGATTGTCGACGCAGAAGTAGCCGACGTCTTCGAGCGCATTGAGCGCCACTGACTTGCCGGAACCCGAGATGCCGGTGATCAGGATGATACGCATGGGAAAGTAGATGAACCCGATTGGGTCATCATAGCATCCGATCTGCGCCGCGGTGATGACGCTCCCGAGGCGCGGCGCGTCAGATCAGCTTGCCGGGGAACTGGCTGTCCGGGTCCTGCATGGCGAGGCGCTGGCGGTCCATGAAGTCGCGCAGGGTATCGATGCCGCGCAACTGCAGAATCGTGTTGCGCACGGCGGCCTCGACGAGCACGGCCAGGTTGCGGCCCGCCGCCACCTGGATCGTGACCTTGCTGATGGGCAGGCCGAGCACGTCCACCGTCTGGCTTTCCAGCGGCAGGCGCTGGAATTCGCCGTCGGGCCGGCGCACCAGTTGCACGATGAGCTTGAGCTTCATCTTCCGGCGCACGGCGGTTTCGCCGAAGATCGTCTTGATGTCGAGCAGGCCCAGGCCGCGCACCTCGAGCAGGTTCTGCAGGAGCGGCGGACAGCGGCCTTCGACGAAGTCGGGGCCGAGGCGTACGAAGTCCACGGCGTCGTCGGCCACGAGGCCGTGGCCGCGGCTGATCAGCTCGAGACCCAGCTCGCTCTTGCCGAGGCCCGAGTCGCCGGTCAGCAGCACGCCCATACCGAGAATGTCGAGGAACACGCCATGCAGCGTCGCGCGCGGCGCGAGGATGCGCGACATGTAGAGGCGCAGACTGTCGATGACGGTGGCCGCCGACATCGGCGTTGTGAAGAGCGGCGTGGACGAGCGTGTGCAGCGCAGGACCAGCTCGGGCGGCGCGGTCATGCCGTCGGCGACCACGAGGAACGGCGGCTCGAGCGCGATGAGCTCGGCCATGTGGCGCGAGCGGTCTTCGTCGGTCTGGCGCTGGTAGTAGTGGATCTCGGCGTCGCCGAGCACCTGGATGCGGTTCGGGTGGATCAGGTTCAGGTGGCCGACGAGGTCCGCACTGGCCGTTGCCGTTGCCACCGTCTCGGCCGAAAAGCCGCGTTCCCAGCCTTCGTGCCCCGTCAGCCAGCTCAGCTTCAGCGTGGTGGCGTTGTCGTCGAAGATGCTTTGGGCGTTGATGCTGGAAGTGTCCATGAGTCCTGGCGCAAAATGCGCAAAAAACCACGAAAAGCCGCGCGTTACATCAAGCTTGCCACTGGGTGAGCAGTCGATGCAACGTTTCGCGATCTTCTTCCGTGTGCAGCCGCTCGCGGGTTTCGCGATCCGACAGCAGTTGGGCGATCTCGGACAGAATTTCAAGGTGCTGCTGCGTGGCCTGTTCCGGCACGAGCAGGAAGATCAGGAGCGAGACGGGCTGGCCGTCCGGGGCTTCGAAGGGGATCGGCTCGGCAAGGCGTACGAAGGCGGCGAGCGGTTGCTTCAGGCCCTTGATGCGTCCGTGCGGAATGGCCACGCCTTCACCGAGGCCGGTGGAGCCGAGGCGCTCGCGCGCGAACAGATTGTCAGTAACCGTGCTGCGGGCAATGCCGTTCTGGTTTTCGAAGATCAGGCCAGCTTGTTCGAAGACGCGCTTTTTGCTGGTAACGGACAGGCCGACGACGACGTTCTCGATGGGAAGTATTTTGGCTAAACGATTCATGTTGGCAGGCGAAAACGTGGCCTGAATGCTCCTCACACCGACATTCGGCGCAGTTGATGCGCCAGGCGGCATGCCGTTGCGCGCAAGAGAAACCCTGCGCAGCCGGCGCCTCGCCTGGCTCAACCAGCGCGGTGCCGGGACCGTGGGGACGTATTACCCCGAAAGCGACTGGACCATTATAGAACAAGCGTACTGGCCGATGGTGCGATGCGCCATGCATTGGCGCAACCATTGTTGCGCGGTTGCACCCCGGAGCACCGTTCGGTGCCGCTCGTTCATGCCTGGCACCCATCAAAATACTCATCAAAAAAGCCGCCCGGCAGGGGCGGCTTCGTTTGCGGTCTATTCAGGACCGCGTCTGCACTTTCGCTTTTACCTTGAAGCGGGGCCGCATCCGCAGCCCCGGCGTTCAGCGCATCATTGCGGCGGGACTTCGATCGGGGCGGCCGGCTGATACTTCAGCGACTCGTGCTGATGCCCTTGCAGGCGGTCCTTATGACGCACGACCTGGCGATCGAGCTTGTCGACCACGAGATCGATGGCGGCGTACATGTCGCCGTTTGCGCTCTCCACGAAAATATCCTTGCCTTTCAGATGAAGGTTCACTTCAACCTTCTGTCTCTTGTCCTTTTCCTTATGGTTGTCGACCGAGAGGACCACATTGCCATCGATGACCTGATCGAAATGTCTTAGCACCCTGTCCAGTTTGGTGATCACGTATTCTCGCAACGCTGGCGTTACTTCGAGATGGTGTCCACTGATCTTCAGATTCATAGTGCTTCTCCAGGCTATTGGCCGCGTGACGCGTGAAGCGCGGCTGTGCCGGTCGACTGACTTGCCCAGGTCGTACGGCTCCCCGAAAGGCCGTTACGAGGGGCTAGCTCGGCCGGCCCTATCCGCCAACTGGCGCCGCGGCCGGAAGGTGCCCATTCCGTTAAGGCCGGAACAGGCTTAAAGAGACTTGCGCAGATTGACCGCTGGAATCTTCAGCGCTTCACGGTATTTCGCGACGGTGCGTCGCGCGACCACGAAACCCTGTTCCGCCAGCAGTTCGGCTATGCGGCTGTCCGAAAGAGGGGATTTGGTGTTCTCGGCTCCTATGAGTTGCTTGATGAGGGCGCGGATGGCGGTAGACGATGCGGCGCCACCGGTGTCCGTTGAAACGTGCGATCCGAAGAAGTACTTAAATTCAAGTGTCCCGAATGGAGTCAGCATGTATTTACCGGTTGTCACACGCGAGACAGTTGATTCGTGTAGGCCCAGCGTATCAGCAATCTCCCTCAAAACCAAGGGGCGCATGGCAATCTCGCCATGCACGAAAAAGTTCTTCTGACGCTCGACGATGGCCTGCGCGACGCGCAGGATCGTCTCGAAGCGTTGCTGGATGTTCTTGATGAGCCAGCGCGCTTCCTGCAACTGCTGCCGCAGCGACCCGCTGCCCGGGTCGCCCCGGTTGTTGCGCAGGATGTTGGCGTACAGGTGATTGATGCGCAGCTTCGGCACCACCTCCGGATTGAGCTCGGCGTGCCAGTTCTGGCCCGTCTTCTTCACGATGATGTCCGGTACCACGTAGTCGGCTTCGGCCTTGCCGTACGCCGCGCCCGGAAATGGCTCGAGCGAGCGGATCAAGGTATGCGCTTCGCGTAATTCGTCGTCGCCGGTCTTCAGTTGCTTGCGCAAGCGCGTGAAGTCGCGTGCGGCGAGCAGTTCCAGATGGTTCGACACGATCTCGAGCGCGAGCGTGCGCGTAGGCGACGAATTGACGCGCAGCAATTGCAGCTTCAGGCACTCCGATGCCGAGCGCGCACCCACGCCCGCCGGGTCGAAGCTGTGCAGCAGCGCAAGCGCCGCACTCAGCTCGTCGGCATCGACTTCCAGCTCTTCCGGGATATCGGCGAGGATTTCCTCGCAGGTCGCCGAGAGGTAGCCGTCTTCGTCGAGCGATTCGATCAGGAACGTAATGAGCGCGCGATCGCGCTGGCTCGCATTGGTCTCGCGCAGTTGCGCCATCAGATGGTCGCGCAGCGTGGTGGTCGATTCGTGGATTTGCAGCGGCGGCAGGTCGTCGTCGTCGGAGGCGCTGCCGGAGCGGCCGTAGTCGTCGAGATTCCACTGGCTGGCCTCGCCGTTCGCGTCGCCGCCGAGGCCGTCGTATTCGTCCACCCCACGCGGCTCGCCTTCGCCGCTTTCGCTGCCGCTGCCCGACGACGTCGTGCCGTGGTCCGCGCCTTGCATCGGCTCGGCGCCAGAGGGCGTGGGCGGCTGGGCGATGACCGAGCCGTCCGCCGCCACGCGCAGCGGGCTCGCGATCCAGTCGTCCTCGTTCTCGAGCAGCGGGTTCTGCGAGATCGCCGTGGCGACCTCCTGCTGCAATTCGAGCGTCGACAGCTGCAGCAGCCGGATCGACTGTTGTAGCTGCGGGGTCAGCGCGAGATGCTGCGAGAGGCGGAGTTGGAGGCTGGCTTTCATGGCGGTGTGCGATTCATTGTAAAGAGTTTGCCACGCTCGCGATACCACGCGACATTCGCGAAAACGCGTGTGCTCTGCGGTGGTGCGCGGCCCGGCCACAGGGGCGAATTTGGTGCGCAAACAGGCGTGCGCGAGATGCCCGCGCATACGGGCGCGCCGTTTGTGGCGCACGCGCCTCATTGGGCGGCCACCAGCGGGCAAACACTACGGAAAACTCAGGGGGAAGCTAGAGGCACGGCAGATGGCGCGTGGCCGGCCGCACTGGCCCGGGTAGGGCGCGCGGCATTCCGGGCGCGGGCTGTGCAGCCAGCGCCCGGGGTGGGGCGTGTCACATGCGGAAGTGTTCGCCGAGATAGACGCGGCGCACGTTCTCGTTTTCGATGATCTCGCCGGGGGCGCCCGCGGCGAGCACGCTGCCATCGCTGATGATGTACGCGTGGTCGCAGATGCCGAGCGTCTCACGCACGTTGTGGTCCGTGATCAGCACGCCGATGTTGCGCTGCTTGAGGAACTTCACGATCTTCTGGATTTCCAGCACGGCGATCGGGTCGACGCCCGCGAACGGCTCGTCGAGCAGGATGAAGCTCGGATCGGTCGCGAGCGCGCGTGCGATTTCCACGCGGCGGCGCTCGCCGCCCGACAGCGAGAGCGCCGGATTGTCGCGCAGGTGCGCGATCTGGAGCTCGTCGAGGAGCGCGTCGGAGCGCGTGGCGATGGCGTCCTTCGAGAGGCGCTTGCCCTGCTCGTCGGTCTGCAGTTCCAGCACCGCGCGGATGTTCTCCTCCACGGTGAGCTTGCGGAACACGGAGGCTTCCTGCGGCAGATAAGAAAGGCCGAGCGCCGCGCGCTTGTGAATCGGCAACAGGCTGATGGACTCGCCGTCGAGGTCGATCTCGCCCGCGTCGAGCGGCACGAGGCCCACGATCATATAGAACGAGGTGGTCTTGCCCGCGCCGTTGGGCCCGAGCAGCCCGACCACTTCGCCGCTCTTCACGTCGAGCGAGACGTCCTTGACGACGGTGCGCGAGCCGTAACGCTTCTTGAGGTTGCGCACGACGAGCGAGCTCGTCTTGCCCGCGGCCGGGCGCTGATGGATGGGGGAGGCGGTGGCGGTGTTCACGGTTGCGGCGCTCCCTTGATTGACGTGGAGGGCGCGAGCGTGGCCGACGCGCCGGCGAGCGGCTGTGCGCCGCCGTTGCGCGGCGAGAGCATCGCGCGCACGCGGCCCGTCGGGTTGCCGGGGCCCGCGACGTCCGAGCCCGACTTCGCGGTATAGAAGTCGTTCTGGCCGTCATAGGTGATGACGCTGCCATGCACCGTGTCCATCACGGTCGAGAGGCCTTGCAGGCGGCGCACCGTCGCGCGCGTGGTGAGCGTGGTGAGATCCTGCTTGCCGTCGTAGTCGATGCGCTCGGCCGTGCCGTCGACGTATTCGTCGATGCCTTCGCGCTTCTGGCGGAAATAGGCGAGGTTGGCTTCCGGGGTGCCCGGCGCCACCGTGCCGGTCGCGTACTGATAGCCCTGTGGGTCTTGCGTGACGACGAGCTTGTCGGCCTTGATCAGGATCGTGCCCTTCGTGGCGACCACGTGGCCGGTGAAGATGGTCTGCTGCTTCAGGTCGTCATACGTCATGTTGTCCGCTTCGATGTTGAGCGGCTTGTCCTTGTCGGCGCGCTCGGCGTGCGCGGCGGGCGCCACGCATGCGAGCGGGATCGCGGCTGCGAACGCGGCCAGCGTCGCGAACGCAGCGCGGCGCCAGCCCTGCGCGAGCGGGCGGCCGGACAAAGGTCGGGGAAGCGAATCGTTCATGCAGTCGTGCCTTGGGTGGACGGCCCGGGGGATCAGGACGAGCCGCCGGAGTCAGCCGGGGCGATCGCGCCGCGGACGTTGCCGAAGAGCTGGATGACCCGGGTGACGTTGTTGTAGTTCATGCCGCTGGTGGCCGTCATGACCGACTGGCCGCGACGAAGTTTAACCGGCTTTTCGGTCAGGATCACATCGTCGTTCACGAGCACGCGGAAATGCTCGGAATCAGCCTGCATGTCGGGGTCGCCGGCGCCGGCGGCACGCAGAATGCGCGCGTGGTCGTACAGATCGACGATCGAAGCGTCGCCGTTGACCGTGCCGCGCTGGCCCGTGGCCGTGACCACCGGCTTGCCGGGCTGGAACGCGCGCACCGCCGGCATCGTGAGGTCGCTGTTCGAGTCGTCCTCGTAATGCACCATGTGCACGGCGGTGAGGCGGTACTGCGTGGAGCCCGACTGGTCGAGCTCGGAGACGGAGAAGTTATCGGCGAAATAGTCGGGCGTGTGCGTGAGCGGGCGCGGCGGGGCTTCGCTTTCGCGTGGCTTGACGGCCTGCATCAGCCACCAGGTGAAGCCGGCAAGCACGGCGACGCAGACGACCGGCACGAGCGAGGTCAGGCTGAATCGAGGCTGTCTCATCAGGACTCCGCGGCGCGCGGGGCGGAGGGGGCGCAAGCGGCCGCGAGCATGGCGTCGTAATGGCCCTGGGCGCGCAGGATCAGGTCGGTGACTTCGCGCACGGCGCCGTGGCCGCCGGTTTTGTCGGTGACCCAGTGGGCGCGCGCGAGCACTTCCGGATGCGCGTTCGCGGGCGCCGCGCCAAAGCCGCACTGGAGCATCACGGCGAGGTCGGGCCAGTCGTCGCCCATGTAGCCGCATTGCTCGCGCGTCACGCCGGTCTCGGCGAGCAAGGTCTCGAACGCGACGCGCTTGTCCTCGACGCCCTGGTACAGATGCGTGATGCGCAGCTCCTTCGCGCGCACGGCGACGATCTCCGAGCGGCGCCCGGTGATGATCGCCGTGTCGATGCCGGCTTCACGCAAGAGCTTCGCGCCGTGGCCGTCGAGCGAGTTGAAGCCCTTCATCGTGTCGCCGGCGCCCGTGAAAAGCAGGCCGCCGTCGGTGAGCACGCCGTCGACGTCGAAAATCATCAAGCGCACGCGCGCGGCACGCGCGTTCGCGTCAAGCCCGGGGGCCGCATTCATCAGATCACCTTCTTGGAGAACAGGTCGTGCATATTGAGTGCGCCGATGAGCGCGCCTTCGGCGTCGACCACCAGCATCTGATTGATGCGATGGCGCTCCATCAGTTCCACGGCTTCGACTGCGAGCTGGTCGGGACCGATCGTGCGCGGGCCTCTCGTCATCACCTGGGCGATCGGCAGGTCGCGGAAATCGCCGGCGCGCTCGAGCACGCGGCGCAGGTCGCCGTCCGTGAAGATGCCCGCAACGTGGTCATCTTCGTCGACGATGGCGGTCATGCCCATGCGCTTCGCGGTGAGCTGGAAGAGCGCGTCGCGCACGGTGGCGTCCGCGCGCACCTTCGGAATGGCGTCGCCCGTGCGCATCACGTCATGCACATAGGTGAGCAGGCGCCGGCCGAGCGCGCCACCCGGGTGCGAGCGCGCGAAGTCGTCGGCGCCGAAGCCGCGCGCGTCGAGCACCGCGACCGCGAGTGCGTCGGAGAGCGCGAGCGCCGCCGTCGTGCTGGCGGTGGGCGCGAGATTCAGCGGGCAGGCTTCCTTCTCGACTCCAGCGTTCAGATGCACGTCCGAGAGCTTGCCGAGCGTCGATTGCGGCCGGTTCCCCGTCATGCCGATCAGCTTCGCGCCGATGCGCTTGACGAGCGGCAGGATCGCCACGAGCTCTTCCGATTCGCCGGAATTGGACAGGCCGATGAAGACGTCGTCGGCGGTCACCATGCCGAGGTCGCCGTGGCTCGCTTCGGCGGGATGCACGAAGAACGCCGGCGTGCCCGTGGAGGCGAGGGTGGCCGCGAGTTTGCGGGCAATGTGACCCGATTTGCCGATACCGGAAACGACCACGCGTCCGCGGCAACTGAGGATGAGATCGACCGCGCCGACGAAGTTGTCATCGAGTTGGTCGCGAAGCCCGCGCACGGCGTCAGCTTCGATGTCGAGCACGTCGCGAGCGAGCTTCAGCGCCCGGTCGCCATTGATTTTCGCTATCATTCGCGGAGTATAGCAAAGGCGTATGCGCGCCGCGCCGGCGCCCCCAGCGCGAAAGCCCCGGCTTTTGCCGCTTTTGCACGTCTCTTCCGCAAGACTTCCCCTGGACCCCGATTTGCGCCGATCATGGACCCGACCGGCGCGGGCACAATTTGCATCGGCGGCCACGCGCGCTCGATAAGGCTTTGGCAACGTATGGAACGAGGACGCTTCACACGATGATCTCCCCGCTGGAAATGACGTTGTTCCTGCTGCTCGCCTCGGTGGTTGGCGTCGTGCTGTTCCGTTATCTGAACTTGCCGCCGATGCTCGGCTATCTCACGGTCGGCATTCTGGTCGGTCCGCGCGCGCTCGGCATCGTGCCGGACACGGCGGGCGCGAAGAATCTGGCCGAGTTCGGCGTCGTGTTCCTGATGTTCTCCATCGGCCTCGAATTCTCGCTCACCAAGCTGCGCGCGATGCGGCGCGCCGTGTTCGGCCTCGGTCTCTCGCAGGTGATGGGAACCATCGTGGTCGCGCTCGGGCTCGGGCTCGTCCTCCATCCGTGGGTCCATATCACCTGGCAGGCCTGTGTCGCGCTCGGCGGCGCGCTCGCCATGTCGTCCACGGCCATCGTGAGCAAGATGCTGGCGGAGCGGCTGGAGATCGAATCCGAGCATGGCCGCAATATTCTGGGCGTGCTGCTGTTCCAGGATCTCGCCGTGGTGCCACTGCTGATCGTGATCGCGGCGTTCGGCGGCTCGTCGGCCTCGCTCGTCGAGTCGCTCGGCATGGCCGCCATCAAGATCGTGCTCGCGCTCGGCATCCTGCTCATCGTCGGGCAGAAGTTCATGACGCGCTGGTTCAACGTGGTCGCGCGGCGGCGTTCGCAGGAGCTGTTCGTGCTGAACGTGCTGCTCGTCACGCTGGGCGCGGCGTTCGTCACCGACAAATTCGGCCTCTCGCTCGCACTCGGCGCGTTCATCGCGGGCATGTTGATCGCCGAGACGCCGTACAAGCATCAGGTGGAAGAGGACATCAAGCCGTTTCGCGATGTGCTGCTGGGCCTGTTCTTCGTGACCACGGGCATGCTGCTCAACCCGCACGTGATCTGGCAGCACCCGTTCATGGTGGCCGCTTTCCTCGTCGGGCCGGTCGTGCTCAAGGCCGTGCTCATCACGGCGCTCACGCGCCTCTTTGGCGCCTCGCCAGGCGTGGCGATGCGCACCGGGCTCGGCCTCGCGCAGGCCGGCGAATTCGGCTTCGTGCTGCTGAACCTCATTCTCGACAAGCATCTCGTCGATCCCACGCTGCTCCAGGCCATCCTCGCCGCGATGCTGCTCTCGATGCTGCTGGCGCCGTTCCTGATCCAGAACGCCGACCGCATCGTGCTGCGCCTGTCGTCCACGGAATGGATGCAGCAGTCGCTGATGATGACGCGCATCGCCACGCAGAGCATCAAGCAGAGCGGCCACGTGATCATCTGCGGCTACGGCCGTGCGGGGCAGAACCTCGCGCGCATGCTCGAATATGAAGGGCTCTCGTACGTGGCGCTCGACCTCGACCCCGACCGCGTGGCCGCGGCGGCGGCGGCCGGCGAGTCGGTGGTGTTCGGCGATGCGGCGCGGCGCGAGTCGCTGGTGGCGGCGGGCATCCACCGTGCCGCGGCAGTGGCGATCACCTACGCGAACACGCAGTCGGCGCTGCGCGTGCTGCACCACATCCACGAGCTGGAGCCCACGCTGCCCGTGATCGTGCGCACCGTGGACGATGCCGATCTCGAGCGCCTGCTCGCGGCCGGCGCGACCGAGGTGATTCCCGAGATCGTGGAGGGCAGCCTGATGCTCGCCTCGCACATGCTCGTGGTGATGGGCGTGCCGATGCGCCGCGTGGTGCGGCGCGTGGAAGAAATGCGCGACGAGCGCTACAGCCTGCTGCGCGGCTACTTCCACGGCACCGACGATGTGGGCGAGGACGGTCACGAGCAGGTGCGGCTACAATCCGTACCGGTCGACGCGCGCGCCGAGGCGGTGGGCCGCACGCTCGCCGATCTGGGCCTCTTCGACCTTGGCGTGGAGGTGACGGCGATCCGCCGGCATGGTATTCGCGGCGTGGAGCCCGACCCGTCGACGAAGCTGCGCGAAGCGGACATCGTCGTGTTGCGCGGCCTGCCCGAGCAACTGGCGCAAGCCGAGGAGCTCCTTTCGCGCCACCGCAAGACCGGCGCCACCGGCGCGGGCGCGGCGGCGGCCTGAACGCACGCCGCCGCAGGACGTCGCGGGACGCGAAAACGCGCGCCGTAATGCTTTAGGGGTCCTGCCCCGATTAACCGAACCCTGTTCTTTATTCTCGCCATTACCCGGAGACATCATGGCCAACGCACCTGCGAACGCGAGCGCCGAAGCCTCGCAGTTCGTCAACAGCCTGATTCGCACGGTGCCCGACTGGCCTCAGCCGGGAGTGCAGTTCCGCGACATCACGCCGCTTATCGGCCACCCGAAGGGCCTGCGCGTGCTGATTGACCTGTTCGTCGAGCGTTATGTCGATGCGAAGCTCGACTACGTCGCGGGTCTCGATGCGCGCGGCTTCATCATCGGGCCGATCGTCGCGTACGAATTGAACGTGGGCTTCATTCCGATCCGCAAGATCGGCAAGCTGCCGTACAAGACGGTTTCCGAGACCTACAAGCTCGAATACGGCGAATCGACCGTCGAGATCCATGAAGACGCCTGCCGCAAGGGCAACCGCGTCGTGATCGTCGATGACCTGATCGCCACGGGCGGCACCATGCTCGCGGGCAAGCTGCTGCTCGAGCGCCTTGGCGCGACGGTGGTGGAGGGTGCGGCCATCATCGACCTGCCGGACCTGGGCGGCTCGAAGCTGCTCACCGAAGCGGGCCTGCCGCTCTTCACCGTGACCGCGTTTGGCGGCCACTGAGTGGTTGGTCACCAGGTGGTCACCGAGCGCTCGTTCACTGAGTGTTCAATGCGCGCTCACCGGGTGACCCTCGTGCGGCCACCGATTCCACGGATACCCTTCACGCCATGCCCAACTTCGCACTGTTTCTCGCCACTTCGCTCGCCATCACCTTCGCGCCCGGTCCCGACAACCTGCAAGTGCTCGCGCGCGGCATCTCGCAGGGCCGCGCGGCGGGCCTCGTCGCCGCGCTCGGCTTTGCCGCGGGCGTGACGTTCCACACGACGCTCGCGGCGCTCGGCATCGCGGCCGTGCTGCGCTCGTCGCCGCTCGCGTTCCAGATCCTCAAGCTCGCGGGCGCGGCGTACCTCATCTGGATCGGCGTGAAGGCGCTGCGCAGCCAGGGCCTGGCCGCCGCCGGCGACAAGCCGCGCCAGCCGCTTGCCACGATCTTTCGCCAGAGCGTGCTCGGCAACGTGATGAATCCGAAGGTGACGCTCTTCTTCGTCGTGTTCCTGCCGCAGTTCGTCGATACCCACGGCGCGCACAGCGTCACGCTGCAGATGCTCGAGCTCGGTCTCGTGTTCATGGCGCAGACCGTCGTGGTGTTCTCGCTGTTCGGGCTGTGCGCGGGCACCATCGGCGGCTGGCTCAAGCGCCGGCCGCGCGCGGGCTTGTGGCTCGACCGCCTTGCGGGGCTCACCTTCATCGCCATCGGCATGCGCATTGCGCTGCGCGACTGACGCATCCGCACGACGCCTGGAGCTTCACGAGATGACCTTGCCTTGCATCACCGACGCGCGCCGCTTCGACGCGAGCGCGCATCTGCCGTTTTTCTTCGGCGACGAACGCGTGGGCTGGATCCGCCGCGGCGACGTCGCGCTGCTCGCACGCTGGCCCGATGTGTTCGAGATCACTGATACGGGCGAACGCGCCGGCGAACGCGCGCGCGTCACGCTCGCCGCGAAGTTCGACAGCGTGACGGCGCGCAGCGCCGCGCTGGGCGCGGTGATCGGCGCGCTTGCCGCCGAGGGCCGCATTCCCGGCTGGCGCGACGAGACCTACGCGATCCGCAACGCTTTCGACGCGCCGCCGCTCGCCTTCATCGAGCGCGCCGCCTCGCGCTTCTTCGGCACGATGACGTATGCGGTGCATTTGAACGGCGTCGTAGAATACGCGGGCTCTGCTTCGCCCCGCGCGCCGCAGTTGTGGATCGCGCGCCGCAGCGACACCAAGGCCACCGACCCCGGCATGCTCGACAACGTCGTGGCGGGCGGCATCGGCTGGGGCTTCGGCATCGACGAGACGCTCGTGAAGGAATGCTGGGAAGAGGCGGGCGTTGCCGCCGGGCTGGCTGCGCAGGCCAGGGCGGGCCGCACCGTGCACGTGCTGCAGTCGTTGCCCGAGGGCACCCAGGCCGAACAGATCTTCGTCTACGACCTCGCGCTGCCCGAGGACTTCGTGCCGCACAATCAGGACGGCGAAGTCGGCGAGCACCGCCTCGCGCGCATCGACGAAGCCGCGCGCTGGATCGAAGAGGGCAAGATGACGGTGGATGCGAGCCTCGCGACGCTCGATCTGTTGTTGCGCCGCCAATGGATAGACGAAGACGCGTGCGAGGGCATCGCCGCGATCTTCGAGCCGCCGACGCTGTGAAAGGGCGCCGGTTTTTTCGTCAGCACCGAAAGCCCTTCTGAATCACCAAAGAATTGACGGGAGTTACCAGGGTCATGTCGACCGATCACAGCTTCATTCTCAAACTGTCGTGCGCCGACCGGCCGGGCATCGTGCATGCCGTGTCGGGTTTCCTGTTCGAGCGCGGCAGCAATATTCTCGATTCGGCCCAGTTCGGCGACAGCCACACGGGCGAGTTCTTCATGCGCGTGCATTTTCAGCAAGTGGGCGGCGACCCGGGGCTAGAGGGCCTGCGCGCCGCGTTCGCGCCGCTCGCCGATGAGTTCGGCATGCGCTGGGAGCTGCACGACGCGAACGTGAAGCCGCGCGTGGTCATCATGGTCTCGAAGATCGGCCACTGCCTGAACGATCTGCTGTTCCGCTACCGCACCGGCCAGCTCTCCATCGAGATTCCCGCGATCATCTCGAATCACAAGGAGTTCTATCAACTCGCGGCGAGCTACAACATCCCGTTCCATCACTTCCCGCTGCTCGGCGGCAGCGAGGCGGACAAGGCCGCGCAGGAAGCGCGCGTGCTCGACGTGGTGAACGGCGAGGGCGCCGACCTCGTGGTGCTTGCGCGCTACATGCAGATTCTCTCGCCGCAGCTGTGCGATGCGCTCAAAGGCCGTGCGATCAACATTCACCATTCGTTCCTGCCGAGCTTCAAGGGTGCGAAGCCGTACTACCAGGCGTTCGACCGCGGCGTGAAGCTGATCGGCGCGACGGCGCACTATGTGACGTCCGATCTCGACGAAGGCCCGATCATCGAACAGGAAGTCGAGCGCGTCGATCACAACATGACGCCGGACCAGCTCACGGCAATCGGCCGCGACGTGGAATGCGTGACGCTCGCGCGCGCAGTGAAGTGGCACGTCGAGCATCGCATCGTGCTCAACGGGCACAAGACGGTGGTGTTCCGCTAATCCGCTGTCGTCCAGACGGGTTGCTGCTGCGACAACTTGCCGTAGCGTGTCACACGGCACGCTACGGTGTTTCGAACTACGCTTGTTGCACGACGGCGTAACCGCTTCTGCGCGGTCCTGTCCTCCACGCCGCACGCTCAAACGAGCCGCAGATAGATCAGCTCGCGCTTGATATAGGCATAGAAGATAGGCGCGGCGATCACGCCCTGGAGGCCGAACGCGGCTTCCATCACGAGCATCGCGACCAGCAGCTCCCACGTGCGCGCCTCGATCTGGCCGCCCACGATGCGTGCGTTCAGGAAGTATTCGAGCTTGTGGATCACGATCAGGAACACGAGCGCCGTGACCGCCGCGGGCAGGCTCACGGTGAGCGCGATCGCGACGATCAGCGTGTTCGAGATCAGGTTGCCGATCACCGGCAGCAAACCGACCACGAAAGTCACCACCACAAGCATCTTCGCGAGCGGCAGCGGCGCGTGAAAGAGCGGCAGCACGAGCAGCAGGAAGAGCCCGGTGAACACGGTGTTGATGGCCGAGATCTTCACCTGCGCGAACACGATGCGGCGGAACGCATCGGCGAAGCGCGCCACGCGCGTGACGAAGGCCGTCGAGAGCGGCAGCCGCGTGGCGTTCTTTTGCGCGCCAATGGCGATGATCGCGCCGATGATCATGCCGATCACGATCCGCCCGAAGATGCGCGCGGCGTTCTTGCCGCCCTGGCCAAGCTGGGTGGCGTGCTCGTGCATGAGCGCGATGGCCTTGAGCTTCATCTGGGCGACGTCGACGGGCAGATAGGCCGCGATGGCGTCGGGGATCTTGCCGCGCGCCTGGTCGACGAAGGTCATCATCTGCGCCATGACCTTTTGCACGCTCGGCACGTCGCTTTCGAACTGCTCGATGACGCCCACGGTAATGCCCGTGAGCACGCCCACGATCACAATGGAAACCAGCACGACGGAGAGCCAGCGCGCGCGCTGGCTCGGCATGCGCCGCTCGATCAGCGGCGCGATGGTGTGCACGAGCTGAAAGACGAGCATCCCCGCGAGCAGCGCGCCGAGCAGGTCCAGGTGCAGCACCGCCCACAATCCGGCGAGCGCCGCCATATAGCTGCCTATCTCCACTGCCGAGAGTTTCGGCAGGCTCATATCGCTCGTGAGCCTGACCGGCCTTGGCCGCAGGTCGCGCACCTGTTTATCGTCGGTCGCTTCGTTGCGCTTGACCATGTTGGATGTATTCCGTCTCCAGACCGCGGGGGCGCAAGCGCCCCCGTTCTGTGTTGCTGTGGCAACCGCTGCAGCGGTTGTCGGAGCAGCGTTTTCTACTGCTTACTTTCCCGAGGCCGCATCGAGCGTGGCCGCCTGGCGCTTGAGCAGCGGCGCGAGATAGCGGCCCGTGAAGCTCGCCTTCGCCTTCGCCACCTGCTCGGGCGTGCCCTGCGCCACGATCTGGCCGCCGCCCGCGCCGCCTTCGGGGCCCATGTCCACGATCCAGTCGGCGGTTTTGATGACATCGAGATTATGCTCGATGATCACCACCGTATTGCCCTGGTCGCGAAGCCGGTGGATCACCTCCAGCAAGAGCGCGATGTCGTGGAAATGCAGACCCGTGGTCGGCTCGTCGAGTATATACAGCGTGCGGCCCGTGTCCCGCTTGGACAGTTCGAGCGAGAGCTTCACGCGCTGCGCCTCCCCGCCCGAAAGCGTGGTGGCCGACTGGCCGAGGCGGATGTAGCCCAGACCCACGTCGAGCAGCGTCTTGAGCTTGCGCGCCACGACCGGCACCGCCTTGAAGAACTCGTAGGCGGCCTCGACCGTCATGTCGAGCACTTCGCTGATGTTCCGTCCCTTGTACTGGATCTCCAGGGTTTCGCGGTTGTAGCGCTTACCGTGGCAGACGTCGCAGGGCACGTAGACATCGGGCAGGAAGTGCATTTCGACCTTCAGCACGCCGTCGCCCTGGCAGCTTTCGCAGCGGCCGCCCTTGACGTTGAACGAGAAGCGGCCTGATTCGTAGCCGCGTTCCTTGGCCGCCGGTACGCCCGCGAACAGTTCGCGGATGGGCGTGAACAGACCCGTGTACGTGGCCGGGTTCGAGCGCGGCGTGCGCCCGATCGGCGACTGGTCGACGTTGATGACCTTGTCGAAGTGCTCCATGCCCTCGATGGCCTCGAACGGCGCCGGCTGCGCCGACGAACCATACAGATGCTGCGACACCGCGTGGTAAAGCGTGTCGTTGATCAGCGTGGACTTGCCCGAGCCCGAGACGCCCGTCACGCAGGTGAGCAGGCCCACCGGCAGGTCGAGCGTGACGCGCTTCAGGTTGTTGCCGTAGGCCTCGACGATGCGCAGGCGCCGCTCGCCGGGTTCGATGCGCTCGTCCGGGTAGTCGATGCGGCGCGCGCCCGAGAGGTACTGGCCGGTCATCGAGGCCGGGTCGTGCTCCACTTCCTGGGGCGTGCCCTCGGCGATCACCATGCCGCCGTGCTCGCCGGCGCCGGGGCCCATGTCGACCACGTAGTCGGCCATGCGGATCATGTCCTCGTCGTGCTCGACCACGATCACCGAATTGCCGAGGTCGCGCAGGTGCTTGAGCGTGGAGATGAGGCGGTCGTTGTCGCGCTGATGCAGGCCGATGGACGGCTCGTCGAGCACGTACATCACGCCCGTGAGCCCCGAGCCGATCTGCGAGGCGAGCCGGATGCGCTGCGCCTCGCCGCCCGAGAGCGTTTCGGCGCTGCGCTCGAGCGAGAGGTAGTCGAGCCCGACATTGTTGAGGAACATCAGGCGCGCGACGATTTCCTTGACCACCTTGTCGGCGATCTCGCGCTTGGCGCCTTCGAGACGCAGCGTCTGGAAGTAGCCGAGCGTATCGCGCAGCGGCCAGCCGCTCACCTCGTAGATGGCGCGCGCCTCATCGCCCGCGCCGATCCGCACGAAGCGCGCCTCGCGGCGCAGACGCGTGCCTTCGCAGTGCGGGCAGGCCTGGTTGTTCTGGTACTTCGAAAGCTCCTCGCGCACGGCGGCCGAGTCGGTTTCGCGGTAGCGCCGCTCGAGGTTCGGGATGATCCCCTCGAACACGTGCTCGCGCACCGAGGTGCGGCCGCGCTCGTTGATGTACGAGAACGGGATCTCCTGCTTGCCCGAGCCGTAGAGCAGGATCTTGCGCACCTTCTCGGGCAGGTCCTCGAACGCGGTGTCGATGTCGAAATCGTAGAACGCTGCGAGGCTCTGCAGCATCTGGAAGTAGAACTGGTTGCGCCGGTCCCAGCCCTTCACCGCGCCCGCGGCGAGCGAGAGCGACGGATGCGCCACCACGCGCTTCGGGTCGAAGAAGGTGATCTGGCCGAGGCCGTCGCACTCCGGGCACGCACCCATCGGGTTGTTGAACGAGAAGAGGCGCGGCTCGAGCTCCGGCAGCGAGTACGAGCAGATCGGGCAGGCGAACTTCGAGCTGAAGAGGTGCTCGCGGCCCGTGTCCATTTCGAGCGCGATGGCGCGGCCGTCGGCGAGACGCAGCGCCGTTTCGAACGACTCCGCGAGACGCTGTTTCATGTCGGGCCGCACCTTCAGGCGGTCCACCACCACGTCGATGGTGTGCCGCTCGCTCTTCTTGAGCTTGGGCAGCGACTCGACTTCGTAGATCTTCGCCTCGCCTTCGTTGGCGGTGCCGCCGCCCGAGCGCACGCGAAAGCGCACGAAACCCTGCGCCTGCATGTCGTCGAAGAGCTCGGCGTGCTCGCCCTTACGGTCGACCACCACGGGCGCCAGGATCATCAGCTTGGTCTCTTCGGGCAGCGCGAGCGCGGCGTCCACCATCTGCGAGACGCTTTGCGCCTCGAGCGGGATCTCGTGGTCGGGGCAGTAGGGCGTGCCGATGCGCGCGTACAGCAGACGCAGGTAGTCGTGAATCTCGGTGACCGTGCCGACCGTCGAGCGCGGGTTGTGCGAAGTGGCCTTCTGCTCGATGGAGATGGCCGGCGACAGACCCTCGATCAGGTCGACGTCGGGCTTCTCCATCAGTTGCAGGAACTGACGCGCATAGGCCGAGAGGCTCTCCACGTAGCGCCGCTGGCCTTCCGCGTAGAGCGTGTCGAACGCCAGCGACGACTTGCCCGAGCCCGAAAGCCCGGTGATCACCACGAGCTTGTGGCGCGGCAGGTCCAGATTGACGTTCTTCAGGTTGTGGGTTCGGGCCCCACGGATACGGATTTGTTCCATGAACCTGCGGGAGAAAGGGAGGCTAAACCTGCTACTATAGCGACTTTTCCAGACCGCCGTTACGGCTTGCTGACAGTCCTTGAAAGGGTCCCGAATGGTTGCGCGAGGGGCGCCGAAAGAGGTTCGACAGCAGGCGGCCGGGAATGTCTTCAGGCTTGGGACCAGCGTAACGCGCGCGCAGCGGCGGCCCAATCAAAAAACGCTCCGATGTCCTCCAACTCTCCCGCTACTTCCTCACGCATGAGCGCGCCCGAAATGCGCGCGACCGTGTCGCTCGCCGCGATCTTCGCGCTGCGCATGCTGGGCCTGTTCATGATCATGCCGGTGTTTTCGGTCTATGCGAAAACCATCCCCGGCGGCGACAACGTGCTGCTCGTCGGCATCGCGCTCGGCGCCTACGGCGTCACGCAGTCGCTCCTGTACATCTTTTATGGCTGGGCGTCCGACATGCTGGGGCGCAAGCGCGTGATCGCCACCGGCCTCGTGATCTTCGCGATCGGCAGCTTCGTGGCGGCCGGCGCGCACGACATGACGTGGATCATCGTCGGCCGGGTGATCCAGGGCATGGGCGCGGTGTCCTCCGCCGTGCTCGCGTTCATTGCCGACCTCACCTCCGAGGAGCACCGCACCAAGGCCATGGCGATGGTGGGCGGCTCGATCGGCATGTCCTTCGCGGTCGCCATCGTCGGCGCGCCCATCGTGTTCCACTGGCTGGGCATGAGCGGCCTGTTCGCGCTCGTCGGCGTGTTCTCGATCCTGGCGGTCGGCGTCGTGCTGTGGATCGTGCCCGATGCGCCCAAGCCCGTGCACGTGCGCGCGCCGTTCGCCGAAGTCCTGCACAACGTGGAGCTGCTGCGACTGAACTTCGGCGTGCTCGTGCTGCACGCCACGCAGACCGCGCTCTTTCTCGTCGTGCCGCGCCTGCTCGTGGACGCGGGTCTGCCC
>NZ_BAYD01000046.1 GCF_000685075.1 Paraburkholderia oxyphila NBRC 105797 | reverse complement strand
GCCCGCTGCTGTGAGCGGGCTTAATCCATATCAGGAGGAGACATGGAGGAGACAGGAACCACTATACACAGCGGTCTGACGCGACGCAACAAGTTTTTAAGGGAAAACCCGCAATCGTGCCAAATTGCCGCACTTGTTGTCGCACCTCTATGGTAGTTGGGCGGCAGCCAGGTAACGGCGGCGACTCAGCGGTGCCAGATCAGCCATCCGACCGCACCCCGCCGGCCGCACCTGATCCTCAGCAACGGAACGACAGCGCAAGATCCGGCAGGCCGTCATGCGTACAAGCCGTTACAGTGGGACCATCAAATCCGCCATTTGCGGGAGTCACGAAATGAACGCCATCCCGACCGCCGCTCACGGCGAGCTCGCCGCCGACTTCGACAGCACGCTTGCCCCCGGGTCTGCCACCGCATTTACCACCGACAGCGAGCGCTGGGCCGCCATCGCGGCTCGCGACGCGCGTGCCGACGGCCAGTTCTTCTATGGCGTGCGCACGACCGGCGTGTTTTGCCGCCCGTCCTGCGCGTCGCGCCTGCCGCGCCGCGAGAACGTCGAGTTGTTCGCCGATGCCGACGCCGCGCGCGCCGCCGGCTACCGCGAATGCAAGCGTTGCCGCCCCGGCGGTCTGCCGCGCGAGCTCGAGATCGTGCGCCGCGCCTGCGCCGCCCTCGACGCCGATCCGCAGGCGCGCCTCACGCTCGCGCAGCTCGGCGAGGCCGTGCATCTGAGCCCGTTCCATCTGCAGCGTCTCTTCAAGCGCGTGCTGGGCGTCTCGCCGCGCCAATACCAGGCCGCGCGCCGCGGCGCCGTGCTGCGCGACGCGCTCGCGCACGGCGCCGACGTCACGCGCGCGAGCGCCGACGCCGGCTTCAACTCATCGTCGCGGCTCTACGAGAGCGTGGCGGGCGAGCTGGGCATGGCGCCGTCGGCGTTCCGCCGCAAGGGCGCGGGACTCACGATCCGCTATGCGAACGCGGCCACGCCGCTCGGGCGCGTGCTCGTCGCGGCCACGGACAAAGGCATCTGCCGGATCGCATTCGGCGACGATCCGGGCGAGCTGAGCGCGAGCCTCGCCGCCGACTTCGCGAACGCGCGCTGCATCGAGGACACGGCGGGACTCGCGCCGTTCGTCGCGCAAATCGACGCCTATCTGCACGGCCGCCGCGAGCGCATCGAGCTGCCGCTCGACATTGCCGCGACGGCGTTCCAGCAACGTGTCTGGGACGCGCTCCAGCGCATTCCGTACGGCGAGACGCGCAGCTACACGCAGATCGCCGAAACGCTCGGCGCGCCGCGCGCGGTGCGCGCCGTCGCGAGCGCATGCGCGTCGAACCCGGTGGCGCTGGCGATTCCGTGTCACCGCGTCGTGCAAAAGGGCGGCGCGCTCGCGGGCTACCGCTGGGGACTCGAGCGCAAGGCGGCGCTCATCGATGCCGAGGCGCGGGCGGGCGAAGTCCACGTAGCCGAACCAGGACTCGCCGATGACCCACCGGCGCGGAGTTCGAAGCGCGCCCGCGCCACTGCCACGCCGGAGACCACCGCTTGAGCGCCGTCCTGCCGAACGAGGCGCTGCAATCGCGAAACGCCGGTCCGCAGCCGGATGCCACCGTCGAGCTGCCGTTTCGTGCGCCGTACGACTGGCCGCGCATGCTGCGCTTTCTGGCGGGGCGGGCCACGCCCGGCGTCGAGACCGTGGAGGACGGCGCGTGGCTGCGCGCGATCGATTTCCAGGGCGCGAGCGGCACGCTGGCCGTGCGCCGCCATGCGCGAAAGCGCTGCCTCGTCGTCGAAATCGACGGGCCGGTGAGTGCTCATGCAGCCGCGCTTGCCGCACCGCTCGCACGCATCTTCGACGTAGCAGCGGATCCGGCTGCGATCGGTGCGGGTCTCGCCACCGATCCGTGGTTCGCGCCGCTCGTCGCCGCGGCGCCCGGGCTGCGCGTGCCGGGCGCGTGGTCGGGCTTCGAGCTCGTGGTGCGCGCGATCGTCGGCCAGCAGGTCAGCGTGAAAGCCGCGACGACCATCGTGGGCCGCCTCGTCGAGCGCGTGGGCAAGCGCATCGACGGCCACGCGCACACACGCACCGCGTGGCGCTTTCCAACGCCGGCCGCGCTGGCCGCCGCGGACCTCGCTGGCATCGGCATGCCAGGCAAGCGCGTGGCCGCGCTACAGGGCTTCGCGGCCGCGGTGGCAAGCGGTGAACTCGCCATCGAGCGTGCGCCGGCGCAAGACGCCGCGCCTAGTGCAGCCAGCAAGCGCCGTAATCGTCCGGTCGAGCCCGGCGCCGACACGGCCGCCGAGCGCGCCACCCTCGACGCCATGCGCGCCGGACTGCTCGCGCTGCCGGGCATCGGCCCCTGGACGGTCGAGTACGTGGCCATGCGTGCGTGGCGCGACGCCGATGCGTGGCCCGCCACCGACCTCGTGCTCATGCAGGCCATCGCCGCGCGCGACCCCGCGCTCGTGCGCGCGACGCAGCAGCGCGCGCGCACCGACGCGTGGCGGCCCTGGCGCGCCTATGCCGCGATGCATCTCTGGAACGAGATTGCCGATCGCGCTGGCGCGGCGCGCGGCGGCTAACGGCCCCGCGATACCCATCCGCTAGCGGCGCTCGCACGAGCGCCGCCGCGAGCGCGCGAACTGCTCGTCGATCCGTGCACACGATCAGTCGGGCAATCGGGGGCAATGGCGGGCGCGTCGCGCGCACCGCCGGATCAGCCGCAAAACCCCGCCCGAAGGGGCCTCAAGCAGGTCTTCCGGCGAGATGTTAAAGTGCCCGCTACCGAAAATCCCTTGTCGGCGGCGTGCGCAGCACGGCGTCGCCGGCCAGAGCCCGACCTGCCTTCAATGCCAGATACGACCTCTACACGCACGAACGACGTTCTCACGCAGCGCCTTTCCGTGCTGAGCGCCGGGCCGCATCGCGACGCGCTCACGCGCGGTCTGCGCGGCATCGAAAAGGAAAGCCTGCGGGTGACGCGTGACGGCCATCTCGCCATGACGCCGCATGCGGCGGCGCTCGGCTCGGCCCTCACGCATCCGTCGCTCACGACCGACTACTCGGAAGCGCTGATCGAGATCATCACGCCCGCCGAACACGACGCGTCCATCACGCTCGCGAAGCTCGACGAGCTCCATCGCTACGTCTACGGCGTGCTCGCGCGCGACGGCGAGATGCTGTGGAACGAATCGATGCCGGGCCTCTTGCCCGACACCGACGACGGCATTCCCATCGCACGCTACGGCAACTCGAACATCGGCCGCCTCAAGTACGTCTACCGCATGGGGCTCGCGCTGCGTTACGGCCGCACCATGCAGTGCATCGCGGGCATCCATTACAACTATTCGCTTAACGAAGACGTGTGGCACGCGCTGCACGCGCACGAGCAGTCCACCGCCACTGAGACGGACTATCAGTCGGAGCGCTACCTCGCGCTGATACGCAACTTCCGCCGCACGAACTGGCTGCTGATGTATCTGTTCGGCGCGTCGCCGGCGCTCGACGGGCGCTTTTTGCGCGGCCGCGCGCATGCGCTCGACACCTTCGACGCGGACACGCTCTATCTGCCGTACGCGACGAGCCTGCGCATGAGCGACCTCGGCTACTCGAACACCACGGGCCAGTCCGCGCTGCGCGCCGACTACGACACGCTGCCGGGCTACCTCGACGCGCTCGCGCAGGCGGTGAGCCAGCCGTATCCGCCGTACGAGGCCATCGGCACGCACCGCGACGGCGAGTGGGTGCAGATCAACACCAACGTGCTGCAGATCGAAAACGAGTTCTATTCGACGATCCGTCCCAAGCGCGTCACGTACCCCGGCGAACGGCCGCTGCACGCGCTCGCCGCGCGCGGCGTGCAATACGTCGAAGTGCGCTGCATGGACATCGATCCGTTCGAGCCCATCGGCATCTCGCTCGAGACGGCGCGTTTTCTCGACGCCTATCTGCTTGCTTGCGCGCTCGAAGAGAGCCCGCTCTTGCCCGCAGCCGAATATGAGCAGGCGAACGAGAACTTCGGCCTCGTCGCGAAAGAAGGGCGCCGGCCGGGCCTCGAACTCAAGCGCGGCAATGCGACGATCTCGCTGCAGGATTGGGCCGCCGAACTGCTCGAGAAGATCGAGCACAGTGCAGCCGTGCTGGACGCGCTGCACGGTGGCGACGAGCATGCGCGCTCGCTCGCGACACAGCGCGCGAAGCTCGCCGATGCGTCGCTCACGCCTTCCGCACGCGTGCTGCAAACGATGCGCGACAACCAGCAATCGTTCCTGCAATTTGCGCTCGCGCAAAGCGAGCGTCATGCGGCGCATTTCCTCTCGCGTCCGCTCGACACGCAAGCGATGGCACAATTCGAAGCGCTCGCGCGCGAGTCGCTAGACGAACAGGCGAAGCTCGAGCGTGAGGAAGTCGGCTCGTTCGACGCCTTCGTGACCGCGTATCGCGCCTACACGCTCAATCGCTACAGCGTTTGACCCGTTGCCATACAGCGTTTTGCGCCGCATTTCGCGCGGCGCAAAACGCCATTGGCTGACGCGCGACGGCAGCGCGCGCCATGGAGCGCGCTGAGTCGCCCGATTCGGGCATCCCATTTGCTTGAAACACGGACGCGCGTGCGCGGTCCAATGTTTTATGAGCATGGCGCGCTGAAATACGCCGATGCCCCGCATGCCAACGACAAAACGACCGGGCCGCGCGCGACGCGTGCCCATTCAGGGAGGAACCCACGCGATGAAACGAACTCTGCCGATCCTGCTTTGCGCGGCGCTTGCGGCCTGCGCGCCACGCGGCCAGGTGAATCCCGACGTCATGCAGATCGCCACCGCGCCGCTCACCTGCAGCGACAAGCCACAGTGCGACATCTGGTGGCAGCGCGCCGAGGACTGGGTGCGCGGTCATTCGAAATACGAAGTGCAGACCGTGACCGACACGCTGATCCAGACCGCCGGCCCCGGTGGCGGCAAGCGCGCGCTCGCCTACGAAATCACGCGGACCCACAACAGCGACGGCACAACCACCATCGGCTTCGCGGCGCATTGCGACAGCTCGCTCGGCTGCAAGCCCGACCCGTGGGCCGCAGGCGCGGCATTCAAGCAATACGTACGCACCGGCATCGAGCAGCCGATCCAGGGCGCTGACAACGACCCCGCCGACACGAGCGCGGCGCCCGCCCAGATACCCGATCAGGCACCCACTCAGGCGCCCGCATTGGCGGTGCCGGGCGCGGCCCCCACGGCCTCCTCTCCTTGAATCCGCGTGATGAATCTGCGCCCTGACGACGCACCACGTCTGTCAGGGCGAGCGCCGCGAAGGAGACAAGGCGGCCCGCTCACTGCGATCGCGCGGAGTCCGAATCGAATCACTTCGATTGTGCATTTAAGCATTATCTGATTGGGTGACGTGTCGAGGGATCGTATCGTGGCACTGCTTCGGCGTGCGCCGGACGACAGTACATTCCTCTTCCATCATTCGAATCGAAAATGAAAATGCGACTTCTGCCAGCCAGCGCACTGGCTGCCCTTATCGTCGTCGCGGCTGGTTGCACGACCGCGTCAGGCCCGACCTACAACCTCGACATCGTGACGCTCGCCAACGGCACGCAGGCCTATCGCGTACAGTGTCTCGGCCTGCTCGAAAGCTCCAAGGCCTGTATGGCGAAGGTCACCGAGATTTGCGGCGACAAGGAGCCGCTGCGCGTCTCGTCCACGGATCGCGCCGTGTCGGGCTTCAAGCCCGAGAACGATCCGCGCGAGATCATGTTCATTTGCCAGGCGCCGCAGCCCGTTGTCCAGACGCCGCCCCCGCCGCCCCCGGTGCAGCCGCAGGTCAACACGACGCCGCAAACCATCACGCTGAGCGCGGACGCCAACTTCGCCATCAACAAGTACGATCTGCTGCCGGCAGGCAAGCAGGCACTCGACAAGTTCATCGCGGACAGCGACGGCGTGAACATCGGCACGGTCGTGATCGACGGCCATACCGATTCCACGGGCTCGACTGCGCTGAACGACCGCCTCTCGCTGCGCCGTGCGCAAACCGTGCGCAACTACCTGCAGTCGCACGGCCTGCATGTCGGCCAGTATGAAGTGCACGGCTACGGCAAGACGCGGCCGATCGCATCGAACGCCACGGCCGAAGGCCGCGCGCAAAACCGCCGCGTCGAAATCAAGACCAGCGGCATCACGGCACGCTAATCAGCCCACGTCGTCACGGCTGCAACAGCGCACACCGCCCGCGCATCTCGCGCGGGCGGACACCTCGGGACCGTCAGCAGGCCATCAATGGCCCATTGCCGGTCCCGCTCCTTTTCTGGGCTTCGTGATCCAGACCAGCGCCGCGAGCACGATGAACACCGCGCACGAAATGCGGAAAAAGTCGTTGGTCGCCATCATGTAGCCCTGCGCCGTCACCACTTCATTGAGCTTCGCGGTCAGGCTCGCCCCCGCATAGCCCATGCCCTTCAATGCGTCGCTGTACGCATTGGTGTTCGGCGAATAGACGCTCACCGACTCCGATAGCACCGCGTGGTGATAGATCGCGGCGTTTTCCCAGAACGTCGTGCTCGCCGCCGTGCCGATCGCGCCCGAGAGCGTGCGCAGGAAATTGGACAGCCCCGAGGCGCTCGCGAGGCGTTCGTCGGAGATGCTCGATAGCGTGATGGTCGTCATCGGCACGAAGAAACACGCCACGCCGATGCCCTGCACGAGGCGCGGCAGGATCACCGTGCTGAACGGCACGTCGAGCGTGAAGGTGGAGTTCCATAACGAAACAAACGCAAACACGATGAACGCGAGGCACGCCACCATGCGCAGATCGAGCCGGTGCATGTTGCGTCCGATCAGCGGCGAGAGCACGAGCGCGAGCAGTCCCACCGGCGCAGTCGCGAGGCCTGCGATTCCGGCCGTGTAGCCCATCACCGTCTGCAGCCAGAGCGGGAAGATCACGACCGAGCCGAAGAACGCCATGAAGCCGAACGAAATGATCAGTGCGCCAAGCGCGAAGTTGCGGTCGCGAAAGAGCGAGAGATCGACGACGGGCTCCTTTTCCGTGGCTTCCCACGCGAGCATGAACGCCAGCGACACGGCCGCGATGATCGCGAGCGCGACGATGAACTTCGAGTTGAACCAGTCGCGGTCCTTGCCGAGGTCGAGCATCATCTGCAGGCACGACACGCCGATCACGAGCAGCGCGAGGCCCACGGCGTCGATGCGCTGCTGCGTGGTTTTCGTCTCGCGCCCGCGCAGCAGCAGGTACGCGCACGCGCCCGAAAAGAGGCCGATCGGCACGTTGATGTAGAAGATCCACGGCCATGTGTAGTTGTCCGTGATCCAGCCGCCCATGACCGGACCGAAGATGGGTGCGACGATCACGGTCATGGCCCAGAGCCCCAGCGCGAGCCCCCGTTTCTCGGGCGGATAGGAGCGCATGAGGATCGTCTGCGACAGCGGCACCATGGGGCCGGAGACGAGGCCTTGGACGAGACGGAAGGCGATCAGCGTCTCGAAGTTGGAGGCAAAGCCGCAGGCCGCCGAGGCGAAGGTAAACAGGATCACCGAAAGGGTGAAGAGCCGCACTTCGCCCACCCGCCGCGCGAGCCAGCCGGTGAGCGGCACGGCGATCGCCGAGGCGACCGAGTACGAGGAGATGACCCACGTGCCTTCGCTATTGGCGACGCCGAGATTGCCGGAGATGGTGGGCACGGCGACGTTGGCAATCGAGGTGTCGAGCACCTCCATGAAGGTGCCGAGCGCGAGGCCCACGGTCAGCAATGCGAGCGTGGCGCCGGAAAACGGTGCGGGCTGCGCACTGGCAGGCGCGGGGGAGGGCGCGGCGGTGGAAGCGTCCATCTTCGGGGTCCTTGCTCAGCTTCGTGACTGATGTTTCTGGTTCAGGCGGACCATTGCTGCTGCAACGAGCCGCCCGCAGGTGGCGATCCGCAATTTCATGTCAAGGCATTGTCTGCCCAGACAGTAATCTATCCGCAATACGATGTGATAGAGGCGACGTCTATCCAGCGCAAAGGGTGCTGCGAAATCCGCCCTATGTCTCGTCGCGATCTTCGCCGGGTGCCCGGGATAGCCCATCCGTCGCGCTTTGCGCAGGGCCGCACACCATCGTCGCATCGACGTCGTTCGCGATGAAACGTTGCAAAAGATGGACGAGCGTCGTGACCTCGTCGGCGGAAAAGCCGCGCAGCTGGTCGCTCATCACCGAGGCAATCCGATCGGGCAATTGTTGCGCCGCGTCGCGCCCGAGTGGCGTAAGCGCGAGCTCGACCACGCGGCGATCGGCATGACTGCGCTGGCGCACGAGAAAGCCCTTCTTTTCCAGCCGGTCGAGCATGCGCGTCATCGAACCGGTGTCGTACGACAGCACGCGCGACATCTCGTTGGGCGTGCTGGCACGCTCGAACCACAGCAGCAAAATCACGCCGATCTGCGACGACGTCAGCCCGAGCGGCGCGACGGCGCGGTCCATCCGCGCAGCCAGCACGTTGCGCGCCGTCGACAGGAAATAGCCGAGGCTCGGCTCGACACCGACCTTGCCTGGCACGTACGAGCCCTCGCTCATGGGGAAGTCGTTCTCATGCATCTCGAAGACAGGCGAATTCTAGCCCGTTATATGTCTGCCTGGGCAGGCAAATTGAGTGACGCATCGATCATGGGTTCGTTGCTATAGCAGCGTAAAAACAACAGCACAATTGATGCGATGCAAAGTATGTTGTGGTTTGATTGCATAGTCAATATTATGACAGGCAAGCACTTCGACTCCCGGTAATCCCCAATTCTCCTGATCATCGCGCCATGCTGTACCTCAAGAACGCGCTCGGCGGCATCGGCCGCTCGGTCTCCTGCACTGCCCGTCTTGCCTTCGCGCAAACCGGCGGGGTGGCGCGTTGGCGCAAGCTCGCGGTCTACGCAGCGATGTTCGTCCTGCCCGGCGGCTCAATTGCCGTCGTGCTGATGATGTGGGCCGACCGCCGCCGCGCTCAGCGAGGCGAGGCGGGCACCTCCGTGGCCACCGGCGCCATGACGCCCCGGGTAGCGGATTCGGCCGTGGTCACCGCGGCCATGAGCGCAGCGGCGGCCACTACGGCGGCTGCAAAGGCTGCCTGTTCCGGTGTCCAGGTTGCGTGCCGCCGGGCCAGCACCACGCATGGCGCGCGTACGCGCGCGGGCACGGCAGCCCTTCACGCCGTCCATGCGCTGCGCCGCTGGCGCCGTAACGACGCGTAATTTGCGGCCGGCGCGCCGTAACACATCCTCAGACACTTCCGGCTTACGCTTGCCGGTTCCGCGCTGCGCGCGGCGTGTGCGCTACCATTGCCGCAATTTGCTGGCCCCTCGACCCGAGCCGGGCCTGGCGTAGCTCCGCACACAATGACAATGGCGCGCACCGCTGCGTGCTTGCGCGCGCTGGCCATTCGCGATCTTCGCCCTGGACTTTCGCCTTGATCGCCAGCCGCATCGACAGGAATTCCTTGCATGTCTTGCCGTTTCGTCCATCCCGACCGCCATCTTCAAACACTGAGCCGCCCGCGCGAGGGCACGCTCGCCGATGACGCCGCCCACGTCAGCCGTAGCGCGCGTCGCGCGCCGAGGCTCGCCCTGCTATGCGCGGCGGCGGCGCTCGCGTTTCAGTTGAGCGGTTGCGCCGTGGGTCCCGACTATCACAAGCCGGCCGCCGCGGTGCCTGCGTCCTACAAGGAGGCGCCGGAAGGCTGGAAAGTGGCGCAGCCGGGCGACACCACCGATCGCGGGTCCTGGTGGCTCATCTATGACGACGCGCAGCTCAACGGGCTGATGGATCAGCTCAATGCCAACAACCAGACCGTCGCGCAATACGCCGCCGCATACCGCCAGGCGCGCGCACTGGTGGGCGAGGCACGCGCCGCCTATTTCCCGGTGGTGAGCGCCTCGTTCTCGGGCTCGCGCTCGCGTACCCCCTCGCGCGTGTCGAGCTCGAACAGCGGCTTTACGGGCGGCAGCTCGATCTCGAACAACGTCAACCTGGGCCTGGACGCCACCTGGGAGCCGGATCTCTGGGGCAAGGTGAGCCGCACGGTCAGCGCGCAGGAAGCCGGCCAGCAGGGCGCCGCCGCCGACCTGGCCAACGCGCGCCTTTCCGCGCAGGCCACGCTCGCGCAGACGTACTTCACGCTGCGCTCGCTCGATGCGCAGCAAAAGCTGCTCGACGACACCGTCGTGGCGTATCAGAAGTCGCTGCAGCTCACGCAGAACCAGTACGCACAGGGCGTGGCGGGGCGCGCCGACGTGATTCAGGCGCAAACGCAGCTGCAGTCAGCGCAGGCCGCCGCCATCGACAATGGCGTGGCGCGCGCGCAGGACGAACACGCGATCGCCGTGCTGGTGGGCCAGCCGGCCTCGGCGTTCTCGGTTCCGCCGTCGCCGCTGACGGCCACGCCGCCCATCGTGCCCGTCACGATGCCCTCGGCGCTGCTCGAACGCCGCCCCGACATCGCCTCGGCGGAGCGCAAGGCCGCAGCGGCGAACGAGCAGATCGGCGTGGCGATCTCCGCGTTCTTTCCCACGCTAACGCTCTCGGCCAGCGGTGGCTTCGAAAGCTCGGTGCTCTCGCAGCTGCTTTCCATGCCGTCGCGCTTCTGGACGCTCGGGCCGTCGCTCGCGGCCACGGTGTTCGACGCGGGCTTGCGCAGCGCGCAGACCGAAGCGGCGCGCGCGGCCTACGACCAGCAGGTCGCGGTCTACCGCCAGACCGTGCTGGCCGCGTTCCAGGACGTCGAGGACAATCTCGCGTCGCAGCGCATCCTCGCACAGGAAATCGTGGTGCAGCAGCAGGCCGTGGAGTCGGCGCAACACGCGCTGCAGATCGTCACGAACGAATACAAGGCGGGTACGACCGATTACCAGAACGTGCTCTCCTCCCAGACCACGGCATTCACGGCGCAGCAGAAGCTCGCGAGCATTGCGGGGGAGCGCATGGTGTCGTCGGTGGGCCTCGTGAAGGCGCTCGGCGGCGGCTGGGACGTCGCGCAGATGGATCGGGAAACGGGAGCTGTTGCAGCGCCCGCGCCTGTCGCGGCATCGGGCGCGCAAGGCTCGGTGTCATCCACGCACGGTGCGACGCAGGACGCGGCAGCGCAACGCACCCGGTCGGAGTAAGCCCGCAGACGCATGCGGCGCCACGGGCTAATTCGTGCTGATTTGTGCTGCTTCGGGCCGCTTTGCGCGGCGCGAGCTTGAGTTCGAGAACTGCGGACCTCAGCGCATGAAAGTCAACGCCACGGTTCCTTCGCCAGTGGGCCGTCCCAGCAGGTTCAGCAATCCCGCCAGATTCTCGCGCTGATCGGGCGTTGCGCTCGCAGTGCCGTTGAACGACGCCGACGCGCGTGAGAACGTGCCGTGCCCATCGAGCAGCAACGGCCCCTTCTGCGTGCTCAGATCGAGCGTGGACGACGCCCCTTGCGCCTGGAGCACCGCCTCATACGACCCTAGCGGCTTCACCAGCGAGACGCGCGAGCTCATCTCCGCGAGCGTGACGGTGAGCCTCCCGAATGCATCGGTGCCGAATACGCGCCAGGGGCTCCACGCGAGCCGCACGTTGCCATCGAGATCGAGCGTGTTGAACGGCGCGCCGAGCCCCGCGAGCAGCGACGCGGGAACCACGATCGCGCCCGGCGTGACGGTCGCGCCGCGCAACGTCGCTTCGACGTCGACGGGGTCGGGCATGGCCTCGGTCTGGCGCATCTGCATGCGCACCCGGCCCGTGAGGAGCGCCCAGAACGACGTGCGCCATTCGATGCGGCCCGGCAGAAGTGTTGCCCCCTGCACGTCGTGGCCGGCGGCGAGCATGAGCGTGGCGGAGCCGCGCCAGAGCGAGCCTTGCGGATCGACGAGATTGATGTGGCCTTGGGTCGCGCGCGCGAACTGCGGCGCGATCCATGCGGCGGGCAGACGTACGAGCAGCACCACGCCCACCGACAACACGGCTACGAAGAGCCAGGGCAATACGGCGCTAGCGCGCCGCATCCAGTAAGACATGCTAAGGATCTCCTGTCGACCAGAGTTGGCGCTTTAGCGCCTTACTCTGGTCCCATGCTTCGCGGTCGGCCGCACTTGGCGCTTTAGCGCTTAGTGCGGCCCCATGCTTCGCGGTCTATCGGACTTGGCGCTTTTGCGCCCGGTCCAATCCCATGCAAAACCGGCCCGCGCTCAACGCGCGTTCGCCGGCTGCAGCGACGCAGTCAAATCAACCTGACCGTCGGCCTTGAGCGCCGTGATGTGCGCCTCGACCACCTGCACCTTGTACTGCTTGCGCACGTCGTCGAGCCAGGCCGACCAGGCCGGGAACGATGCATTCTTCATCTGCACCTGCGCCGTCGTGCCGATCAGCTGCACTTGCGCGCCCGGCATGCCGTGGTCGGAGAGCGAAGCGGTGAGCGCGTCCTTCAGCGCCTGGCCGTCCGGCGCCACGCTCGCCGCCGCGCCGGCGAGCGCGCGGGCCTCGTCGGCCTGCGCGGTCATCTGCGCGAGCCCGCGCTGCAGCGCGGGCAGGCTCTCGCGCAGGCGCGCGCGGCCGTCCGCCGCCGGCTGCCACAGCACCGAATAGCCGATCGCGACAGCCAGCAACGCGCCGCCCCACGTCAGGAGCACTTGTTCGCGCGCCGTGCGCGCCTCCCAGAAGTTGCTCCACTGCTCGCTCAAAGCCTGAGCCCACGCGCCGTTCGAGTCCGATGTCTTCACGATGCGCTCCTGATCGTCCATTTGCCGCTGCTGCTGTCCTGCGTGCCCGCAAGGCCATTGCGCGCGAGGCGCTTGTTGAGGTCTGCGTCGATATTGACGCCCGGCTTGAAGGTCACGTCGAGACGCCGGTCGTGATAGTCGAGCGCCGCAATCCCGTTCAAAGGCACGGGCCCGAGCGAGCGTGCGAGGCCATCGGCGAGCACGAGGAAATCGTCGGGCGAGGGCTCGCCCGCGGCCACGCGCAGCTGCGAGAGCTGGCGCGACATCTGCCCGGCGGGGTCGAGCACCACGGTGGTCTTCGGGAAGGCGTTGAGCAGCAATTCCGTCATCTGCGTGTTGATGGCGTCGCGCTGACGCGCAAGCATCAGCCACTGCACGTTCGCACCCACGATCGCCACCACGAGCGAGGCCGCCACCAGTGCGATGGGCACGCGCAGCCGGCGTAGCGTCGCGCGGTCGAGGCGCCACGGCTGCACCGCTAACTCGAACTGGCAGAGGTCGAATTTGCACGCGAGCGCGCGCTTCGCGAGCGTCTCGAAGCCGAGCGGCTGTGCGCCGGGCAGCGTGGCGGCGAGCGCGGCTTTCCCGGCGGCGCTCGAGGGCTCGCCCGGCACGCCGGTCAGCACGTAGCGCGTGACGCTAGCGTCGCCGGCCAGCGCCTCGACGGTCGCGGCGAGACTCGCCGCCGGCACCGCGAAGCCTTCCGCCGACGGGCCGCGCACGATCGTGAGCTCGAGCAGCGCGCCCAGCGCCGTTGCAGCGGTGCTGGCCGTGGGCGTTGTCATGTCCGGCAGCAGCGCGGGCGCCGTCGACATGACCGGGCCGAATACGCAAGCCGTCACCGGGACGCTGGCGCTGCCGGCCGCTTCTGCCGGTGCGGCCGATCCGGCAGGCTCGCCCGCATGCGCGGCGGGGGTATCTGCTCCGGTCTGCGCAGCGGCTGCCGCCGCGGCGCCGGCTTCCCCCCGGACGACGGGAACGGGCAGGCAGCACGCCACCGGCACCGCGCGCAGGTTGCGGTGCCCCGTGCCCGTGAAGGCCTCGACGAGGAAGCGGAACCAGCCGCGGTCGATCGCCGCGACGGTCTGCTTCCCGTCGGGCAGCCGCGCGGGATCCAGCGCGAGATGGCAGGTCTGCGGATCCTGGATCAGATGATCCTCGACGACGTTCGGCAGCGCCTGGCGCAGCCGCGGCCCTTTGAGCGGCGGCACCGTGGCGGCGACCGTGAGCAGGTCGCGCGCGGCGATCAGCAACACGGTGGCGGAGGCCTTCGGCAAGAGGCCGAGCGCCGCGCGGCCCGCGCGCTGCGTCTGGCCCGCCTTGTCGAGCAGCACGAACGGCAGCTCCGGCAACTGCCATTCCTGCGAGTGGACCGCCGGATCGCGCGGCGGCATCAGGACGATCAGCGTGCTCAAACGCACCTCTTTTCGATGTTGGACGGGTACGGTTTCATGGTTCGTCGCGCACGCGCACGATGCGCGTCGTATGGGTGAGCGGGTCGCGCCACACGAGCGTCATGCGGTCCACGACGGCGCGCTCGTGCTGCACGCGCCCATGGACCAGAAAATAGCTCGTATTGACGTCGCAGAGCGTCGAATCGACGCTGCTCTGTGGAGCGCCGGCGCCTTGCAGCGCGAGCTGCACGTCGGCGAGGTTATGGAAAAACACGGTCTGGCGCCGCGCCACGAAGGCTTGCGCACTCGAGAGGCTCATGCCCGGCACGATCGCCGCAATCACCTCGGCGCTGGCCGTGTTCATGTTCACGGGCGTCGTGGTGGGCAGGATCGTCACGAAGGGGCGCAGACGCGCGACGGCGTCGGGTGTGAAACCCGGCACGTCGAGCAGCGCATCGATGCTCGTCATGAGCAGCGGCGCGACGGCGCTGTCGGTATCGGCGTCGGACAGGCCGGGGTTGTCGGTGAAGTTCGCACCGCCACCCGCGCCACCCACGAGCTGTTGCGTGCTCGATGTGGTCGCCGCCGTGCCTGTGCCGCCCGTCGCCGTGGCGCCGGTCTGAAAGCGCGTGACCGAGTGGGCGAGCCCCGAGCGCAGATAAACAGCGGTGTTCTTCGCGAGCTGACCGTTGAGGCCGAGCAGCTGCAAGAGGCGCGCGAACGCCTCGATCTGCGTGAGATTGAGTTGCAGCGCGCCGGGCGCGGCCGCCGACACGAGATTGCGCAGATTGAAGCGCGCCTGGGCGTCTTCGATGGAGCCGGAGAGCCAGGTGTCGGCGCCCTGTTGCGCGCGCGTCTCGCCGATCTGCCCGAGAAAGTCCGAAAGGCGCGTCTTCGCGACCGGCATGCCCCACGCGCCGCCCAGATAGGTGATGCCAGGCGCGGTATCGGCTTCGGAGCGCAGCACGAGGCGCGTCCAGTCGAGCGCGGCGCGCGCGATCCATTGCGCTTGCGCGAGCAGCCGCTGGTTCTCGATGCGGCGCACCTGCACCTGCTGGCGCCACAGCATGCCCGAGACGAGAATCGCGGCAAGCGCGGCCACCAGCAGCGCGCTGATGATCGCCGCGCCGCGCTGCGGGCCGCGCGCGACCGCGCGAGCGGCCGGGCGAGCAAGGGAGCGGGAATGTCGATGCCGGCGCACGCTCATTCCCCCACTAGAAAGACGCGCGTGACCGGCCGGGCGAGCGAGCTGGCGCCCACGCTCACCTCGAGCCCCGTCACCGCGCGCGGCACGGGAGCGTTGCCGAGTTGCGGCACCTTCACGCTGTCGGCACTCGCCGCGATCTGTTGGCGCACCTCGTCCATGTTCGAGGTCCACCCTTCCTTCGGCACGTAGAGCCGTGCGTCGATTGAGCCCACGCCCTGCATCATCGGCAAGGCGCTCCATGTGCCGCTTTCGCCGCCGCGCAAGGCGCGCTGCAGCTCCCCGAAGTTGGCGAGCGGCGGCGATGCGTAGCGCACCACCTGGCCGTTGCTCACCCGGTAGCGCACCACCTGCAGGCGCGGCGGCGCGCCGGGCGGCACGGCGAACGCGCGCACGATCTGCAGCGCGCCGCCGTCGACGGAGACGGCGGGCGCGCCCGCTTCGTCGTCGCTGACGGCCTGGCGCGCGTCGATGCGCATCTGGTCGAACATCTGCGCGAACACACGCTCTTCGGCCATCGAGCGCGTCACGACGTCACGGCCGCGCACGATCTGGTCGAGGCCGCGCCACGACAAGATCGCGACCACGGCGAGAATCGCGATGGCGACGAGCAGCTCGATCAGCGTGAAGCCGGCGGCACGGTGCGCGCGCGCAGCGCCGGGGACCGCGTGCCGGGTGTGGCACGCAGGCCGCCGCGCGAGAGGCACGCGCTTTTGGCTCATCGAAACCTCACAGCGACCGGTTCGTCTCATTGCCGAGCACCGTGACGAGTTGCGCGAGATTGCCGTTGCGGCCCGGCATCGTCACTGAGACCTCCACGCGGCGGAAGACGGGATTGGGCGTGGCCGTGACGTGCTGCGTGCAGACGAGCTGCAGGTTGCCCTGCGAGCAGTCGAAGCTCTGCTCGCCGAGCTCGGGCCACGCATGCGCGAGACGCAGCTGCGCGAGCGCGTTGTCGGCGCTCCATCCCGCGAGCAGGCGCTCGTGCAGCTCGGCCTCGCTCGCCGCGAGGCTGCCCACCGCACGCAGCGAAGCCGCAAGCGCGATCGCCACGATGGCGAGCGCAACCAGCACCTCGATCATGGTGAAGCCGCGCATCGCGGCGCGGCGCGGCGGCTGCCGGCGCACGAGGCACCAAGCCAGGGGGCGGGCACCGCAACGGACGATGCGCATCTCAGCGGACCTCATACCGGCCCGTGCCGGTACCGATGATGGTGGCGCGGCCCGCCGCGGAGAACAGCGTGATTTCGACCGGCTGCTCGACCGCCTCGGTGCCGAACACGACGCGGTTCGCATGCAGGTCGTCGTCGCCACCGGGGTAGGTGATCGATACGCCCGTCACGCCGCCTTCCCACTTGCGCGGGCCGAGCAGGTCGTCGCGCAGCGGGCGCCAGCCGTCCTCGGTATGCACGTCGAAGCGAAATCCGCCCTCGACGGGCTGCCATGCGATGGGGCGCGCACGCACCTGCGCCTCGTCGCCGGCGGATTCGAACAGCAGTGCAAGGCGCTGCGCTTCTTCGTTCAGGTCGGTGCGCGGATTGCGCGTGAGCGAGAGCGAGGCGAGCGACACCAGCAGCCCCGCGATCATCAGTACGACCAGCATTTCCAGCAACGTGAAGCCCGCCGAACGCGCGTGCGCCACTTGCGCGGTGCGCATGGGCGTACGGTCGCGACGGCGGAAAGGGCGGGCGTGCATGGGGTGGAGGAACGCGAAGCTGGAGATGAACGGGAAACGAGGCGCGGGCGGCTTGATCAGGCGTGGGTCCGGGCACAGGGCCGCCGTTTCACGCGGCGGCCGGCCACGGTGGGTCCCGGATCTCCTCAGTGCTCTATTGCCAGGACCCGATGTCGGCGTCGTTGCCTTCGCCGCCCGGCTTGCCGTCGGCGCCATAGCTGAAGACGTCGATCTCGCCGTGCACGCCCGGGTTCAGATACTGATACGGATTGCCCCACGGATCGTTGGGCAGGCGCTCCAGATAGCCGCCGTCCTTCCAGTTGTTCGGCACGGGGTCGGTCGTCGGCTTTTGCACCAGCGCCTGCAGGCCCTGATCCTGGCTCGGGTAGCGGCCATTGTCGAGCCGGTAGAGCTTCATCGCCTGCATGATCGTGCCGATGTCCTGGCGCGCGGCGACGCGGCGTGCTTCATCGGGACGGCTCATGATCTTCGGCACGATCAGCGCCGCGAGAATGCCGAGGATCGCAATCACGACCATGATTTCGATCAGCGTGAAACCGCGCTGGCGACGGGCGCGCAGACGCTCGATTTCGGTGCGGCTGCGTAGCTCACGACTGTGGGTCCATATGGACATGAGTTCTTTCCCTCCTGGCGAATGATCGTTGCGGCGCACCCGTGTGCGCCCTGCATCGTCGTGCGCGCGAAACCCGTGTTCGCGCCCACATGACGGGTCATTGTAATGTCACACGATGACGCGCTTGAGTACCGGGTCGAGACCCGAGTCGCTTACCCAATGTGCGCCATCAAAACGCCCCCAATACTTCGTACAATGGAGCGCATGAACCCACTGCAAATCCGCCTTCTGTCACTCGCCGCGTTCGCGGTGTTCTGCGCCACGGCTGCGTGGTGGACGCTCGAAATCGCTGCCTCGCGCGCCGCTCCCGTGCAGGCCGCCGCCGCCCAGGCGCCCGTCTCGGTCGCCGAGGCCGGCACGCTCTTTGGCGGCAAGCTCGAGCACAACGTCGTGCAGGACATCCACCTCTTCGGCATCCTCGCGCTCCAGCAGGGCGCGGCGGCCATCGTGAGCGTGGGCGGCGACCCCGCGCGGGCCATCTCGCTCGGCGGCCCCATCGGCCAGGACGCGACGCTTGCCGAAGTGCGCGCCCGCTCGATCGTCATCGACCGCCACGGCGTGCACTCCGAAATCTTCCTGCCGGCCAACGCCGCCGGCCCCACCATCTACGTGCGCTGATCCGCCCCGCGCGGCGTGGCTCCACGAGCCGCCGCGCGATTCACTGCACAGCGCACCGCCGCGCTCACTGCACGAGGTTGTTCAGCTCGATGATCGGCAGCATCACCGCGAGCACGATCACCAGCACCACGCCGCCCATCGCCAGAATCAGCAGCGGCTCGAGCAGGCTCGTGAGAAACATCGTGCGCCGCTCGAGTTCGCGCGCCTCGCCTTCGGCGGCGCGGTCGAGCATGGTGGTGACGTCGCCGGTCGCCTCGCCCGAGCGGATCAAGTGCACCAGCACGGGCGGAAACGTCTTCGTATTGCCTAGCGCGCGAGAGAGCGACGTGCCTTCGCGCACGCGCACGATGGCGTCGTCCACGTTCGCGCGCATGGCGCGGTTCGAGAGCGTCTCGCCCGCCGCCTGCAGCGCGCGCAGGATCGGCACGCCCGCCGCGCTCAGAATGCCGAGCGTGCTCGCGAAGCGCACCGTGTTGTAGCCGCGCACGAGCTTGCCCGCGAGCGGCGCCGTGAGCAGCCACCGGTCGAACGCGAGGCGCGGCCCGGGCCGGCGCAAGATCCCGCGCACGATCCACGCGACGATGGCCACCGCGATCAGCACGGCCCACCACCATTGCCGCACGAATGCCGAGAGCGCCATCATCACGATGGTCAGAAACGGCAGCTGCTGCTTCGTGCTCGCAAATACGTTCACGACCTGCGGCACCACATAGCTGAGCAAGAATGTGACGATGCCAAACGCGATGATCGTGACGATCGTCGGATAGGTGAAGGCCAGCACGATCTTCTGCTTGAGCGCGTTGCGCTGCTCGATGTAGTCGGCCAGACGCGAGAGCACGATGCCGAGCTTGCCCGTGTGCTCGCCGGCCGCCACGAGCGCGCGGTAAATATCGGGAAAATCGCGCGGATGCTGCGAGAGCGCGTTGGCGAGCGAATGGCCGCCCAGCACTTCGGCGCGGATCGCGGCCATCAGCTCGCGGATGTAGTCGCGCTCGGCCTGCTCGGTGAGCACCGCGAGCGCCTCGCCAAGCGGCAGCCCCGCCACCAGCAGGCTCGCGAGCTGGCGCGTGAGAATCGCCTGCTCGCGCTGCGAGAGGCGCCGCCCGAGCGCGAGGCGCTGAGCGCGTGCGCCGCGCGTGCGGGTCGCGGCCGGCTCGACCACGAGCGGCGTGAGGCCCTGGCCGCGCAACTGCGCACGCGCGCCGCGCGCGCTGTCCGCGTCGAGCACGCCTTTTTGCGCCTTGCCCGCGGCGTCGATCGCTTCGAAACGGAATGCCGGCATCGTGCTGATCGCCCCCGGTCAGGTGCCGCCGGTCACGCGCAGCACCTCTTCGAGCGAGCTCGTGCCCGCGTCGAGCCAGCGCTCGCCATCTTCACGCAGCGTGCGCATACCCTGCGCGCGGCCCGCGGTGAAGATCTCGGCGTCGGCGGCGTTGCGGTGAATGAGGTTGCGGATCGGCTCGTCGATGAGCAGCAGCTCGTACACGCCGCGCCGCCCCGAGTAGCCCGAATGCCCGCAGCGCTCGCAGCCGACCGGATGCCAGCGCTTGCGCCCGTCGTCCTCCACGCGCACTTCCTTGCACACGGGGCACAACTGGCGCACGAGACGCTGCGCGAGCACGCCGAGCAGCGACGAAGCGAGCAGATAAGGCTCCACGCCCATGTCGGTCAGACGCGTGACCGCAGAGGCGGCGTCGTTGGTGTGCAGCGTGGCGAGCACGAGGTGGCCCGTGAGCGAGGCCTGCACGGCAATCTGCGCGGTTTCGAGGTCGCGGATTTCGCCGATCATGATGATGTCCGGATCCTGACGCAGGATCGAGCGCAGCGCGCGCGCGAACGTCATGCCGATGCGCTCGTTCACCTGGGTCTGGCCGATGCCCGCGAGGTCGTACTCGATCGGGTCCTCGACGGTCATGATGTTGGTCGTGGTGGTCTCGAGCCGCGACATCGACGCATAGAGCGTGGTGGTCTTGCCCGAGCCGGTCGGCCCCGTCACGAGCACGATGCCGTGCGGCCTGGCGATCAGCCGATCGAACTGCTTGAGCGTATCGGCGGCCATGCCGAGCGCTTCGAGATTCAGGCGCTGCGCGTCTTTTTCCAGCAGACGCAGCACCGCGCGCTCGCCGTGGCCCGTGGGCAGCGTGGAGACGCGCACGTCCACGGGGCGTCCGCCCACGCGCAGCGTGATGCGGCCGTCCTGCGGCAGGCGTTTCTCGGCGATGTCGAGCTGCGCCATGATCTTGATACGCGAGATCAGCGCGCCGTGCAGCGCCTTTTTCGGGCGCACCACGTCGCGCAGCGTGCCGTCCACGCGAAAGCGCACCACCGAGGCATTCTCGAACGGCTCGATGTGAATGTCCGAGGCCTGCTCGCGCGCGGCCTGCGTGAGCAGCGCGTTGATCATGCGGATGATAGGCGCGTCGTCTTCGGACTCGAGCAGGTCCTCCACCTCGGGAATGTCCTGCATCAGGCGCGAGAGATCGACTTCGCCTTCCACCTCGCCCACCACTTGCGCCGCGCTGCCATCCTGGCGCGCGTACGCCTGATTGATGGCCTGCGCGAGCTCGTCCGCGGGAATGCGCACGAGCGAGATCGCCCCGAAATTGCGTGCGACTTCGGCAATCGCCGCGCCCGTGGTGCGCTCGCTGATCCACACCTCGAGCCCGTCGGCGTGCTGTTGCGCGACGAGGATCTGGCCGCTGCGCGCGAAGCCATACGGCACGAGCCGCGCCGCGACGGGCGAGGGCGCCTCGCGTGGCGCCGCGATCTCGCGCGCAGCCGCGGTGGACGGGCGGGGCGTGTCGGCCATGCTCAAGGCTGCACCCTCGGCTGGGCGGTGAGCGGTTGCTGCGCGGGCGGATATTGCGCAGGCGCCGTTGAAGGATAAGCCGGCTGCATCTGCGTGGCGCTTGCGGGCGACGTGCCCGTCGGCACCGCGTAGCTGTTGACGCCAGGCGTCGCGGCCGGTACTGCGCCCGCACCGTTTGCGGGAGCGCCAGCAGGCGCCGCGGGCAGCGACCGCATCGCCTGCTCGCGCCGCATCTTGTCGAGATCGAACAGGTTCATTGTCGATCCGCCTTCGTTCGGGCCAACCGGCATCGGCGGCACCACCGGGTCGTCGTTATCCTTGATCAGGTTGTTATCGGACTTGTATGCGCCCGTCACGCCCTGAATATAGTCGTAGCGGTTCGACGTCACCGCTTGCGCGGTGCTGCTGTCATTGATGATCACGGGACGCAGGAACACCATCAGGTTGGTCTTCGCGCGCGTCTTGTTTTCAGAACGGAACAACTGGCCGATCCAGGGAATGTCGCCGAGCAGCGGCACCTTGCTGTTGCTGACCTGGTAGTTGTCCTGCATGAGGCCGCCAAGGACGATGATCTCGCCGTTATCGGCCAGCACGGTCGACTGGATCGAACGCTTGGTGAACTCGGGGCCGGCCGGATTGGTCGTCACATTGGTCGTGCCGTTGACGATGGCCGAGTCTTCCGTATAGAGCTGCAGCTTCAGGACGCCGCCGTCGGTGATCTGCGGCTTGATGTGCAGTGTCAGGCCCACATCGACGCGGTCGTAGGTGTTGAACGCCGAGCTCGTCGAGCCGCTCGTCAGATTCGAATACGAGCCCGTCTGGATCGGCACGTTCGTACCGACGACGATCTTCGCCTCCTGGTTGTCGAGCGTGATGAGGTTAGGCGTGGACAGCACGTTGGCGTCGGCCGTCTGCGACAACGCCTGCAGCAACGCGCCGAGCCCCTGCACACCGAAGATATTGTGGACCCAGCCCACATTCAGGCCCTGCTGGAGGCCGCCGTTGGCGGCGAGCGCGCCCGCGAGGCCGCCGGTGGCGGCGCTGGCTGCCGCGGCCGCCGTCAGGTTGATGATGCTGTTGCCGCCGCCGGTGGCCAGATTGGTGCCGGCCAACACCGCGCCGGTCCCGATCTGCCACTGGATGCCGAGGTTGGCATTCGTGTTCGAGTTCAGCTCGACGATCAGCGCTTCGATGTAGACCTGGGCGCGCCGCGCGTCGAGCTGGTCGATCACGGAGCGCAGGTTCCGGTACACCGGATCCGGCGCCGTGATGATCAGCGAGTTGGTCGCCGCGTCGGCCTGGATCATGCCGCCCGGCTGATTGTCGTCGCCCTTGTCTTTGTCGCCGCCCAGAAACGGGGCTTCGTTGCTGCCGCCGCTGCCGCCGGACGCGCCGCCCGTCAGCGAGCTGCCTGACGACGTCCCGCCGCCGAACGAACTGGGCAGCGGCGGCGTGCCCGAAAGGCCCGTCGAGGTGCTGCCGCCGCCACCGCCACTGCTGCCGTAGCCGCCCGAGCCCTGGTTGAACGAGTTCGCGCTGTTGCCCGACGACGAGTCGTTGCCGCCTTTGCCCAGCATCCCGCGCAGCGTCTTGGCAAGCTGCACGGCATCGGCGTTGCGCAGCGTGACGACGTGCATGTTGCCCGGCATGCTCGTGGGCGCGTCGAGTTGCTTCGCCAGCTGGACCGCGGCGGACAGACGTTGCGCATTCGATGCGCGCAGCATCAGCGAGTTGGTGCGCGGGTCGGCGACGACCGAAACCTTCAGCGACGGGTCCGATGCGCCGATGGCGCCCGGATCGAGCATCTTCGCAATCTGCGGTGCGATGTCGAGCGCATTGGCGTTCCTCAGTGGCACCACCTGCACCTGCTGGCCCGCGGCCGTGTCCACGCCGGCAATGATCGCGGCGATACGGCGCACGTTGTCCGCGTAATCGGTCACGACGAGCGTGTTGTTGCCTGGATAGGCGGCGATGGTGTTGTTCGGCGAGATGAGCGGACGCAGCACGGGCAGCAGGTTGTTCGCCGACTCGTTCCTCAGCGTGAACACCTGCGTGACCACCTGGTCGCCACGCGCCGAGGGCGAATTGCCCACATAGGTGGGCACGCCCTGCAGCTTGGCGTCGGCCTCGGGCACCACCTTGAGCACGCCATGATCTTGAACGAGCGCGAAGCCCTGCATGCGCAGCGCCGATTGCAGCGTCTTGAGCGCCTGGTCCTCGGGCACGGGGTTCTCGGAAACGAGATTGAGCTGCCCCTTCACGCGCGGATCGACAATGATCGTCTTGCCGGTGGCCGCGCCGATTGCCTTCGCCACCTGATCGATGTCGGCGTTGACGAAGTTGAGCGTGACCTGGGCGTGCGCGACTTGCGCCGCCATGAGTCCGCTCACGAGCAGCGCCGTGGCGACGCGACGCAAAGCCATACGATTTATTCTCATGGGTGTCATATCGAAGCCGGGGACGGACGCCGCCAGCCGGTCGTACTTATCGTGCTCAACGTGCTTAAGGTGATCGTCGTGGCTTGTCAGGCCAGCCAGCCTGCGGGACACGCTCGCAAAGACCGTCGCTTGATCGCCCCATCATCGGCCTACCGGCCAGGGCCAGCCGGCGCCGCTCCTCCCAGCAACCGGCGACCACCAAAAAGTGCAACAGTAGCAGCTTTTCGTGTCGAATTTGTCACAAAGAAATAACGTCTGGGGATTTCCTCTAACTTGCCGCAACATCCAGAAGCATTATGTAAGGATTGGGAATAGCCCAGGCCCGCAGTCACACCGCTTCCCCGTTGGCAGACCGCGCCTTGCTTGGGCGGTGGCGGCTCGCGTGCCGTTCGGCTGGCTTGACGCGACTTCGTCGGCCGGTATGATACGGGCGGTCCGCTGAACACACTGCTCAGCGCAGAATACGCCGGGCTGGCACGTTTTTTCCCCATATCGGGCGGAGCAGGCCGCCGGCCTCACGTAGGGCAACATCCCTCGGCCATCTGATGAAAAAGGTTGCATCCGCCACGATTGTCGCTGCCCTCACGCTCGCCGCTTTCTGTGCGAGCGCGCCGGCACGCGCCGACTGTTTCGACGAGGCGGCCCGCTATCAGAAGGTCAATCCGCTCATTCTGCGCGCTATCGCCTGGCAAGAATCGCACAACACGCCTGACGCATTGCACAGGAATGCGAATGGTTCGGTCGACTACGGTGTGATGCAAATCAACTCGGTTCATCTGCCAACGCTTGCGCAATACGGCATTTCGTCGAGCACGCTCATGCAGCCGTGCAAGAACGTCTATATTGCCGCCTGGCATTTGCGTCAGAAGATGAACAAGTACGGCAACACCTGGGCTGCCGTGGGTGCGTACCACTCCGAAACGCCCGCATTGCGCGATCAATATGCGCAGCAGATCGCCGCCATCCTGCGCAAATGGAAATTGATGCCCTGAGCGGTACGACGCTGGCCGCCCTGCCACGAAAGCGCTAGCGCGGCCGCCGGCCGCGCTGGGCGCAGGTCCGAAGCGCAGTCGCGCCAAGCCCGGGCCGGACGCGCACCGACCACGATCCGTCAGCGCGCCGCGCGCGCATGGTGCAAAATGCAGGCTTGCGCCGCCCCGACCGCTTCCGGCATCCGCCGGACACTTGCCGGTCCAGGCGGCCCGACCTCCCGCCTTTCTTATCACACACTGCAATGAATCAGCCGCCACTGCCCGTCACCGTGCTCTCCGGGTTTCTGGGCGCGGGCAAGACCACGTTGCTCAACCACGTCCTCGCCAACCGCGCCGGCCTGCGTGTCGCCGTGATCGTCAACGATCTCGCCGCCGTCAATATCGACGCCACACTCGTGCGCGACGCCGCTGCGCTCTCGCACGTCGAGGAACGGCTCGTCGAACTGTCCAACGGCTGCATCTGCTGCACGCTGCGCGACGACTTGCTCGCCGAGATCCGCCGCCTTGCCGACCCGGCGCTGGCCGGACAGCGTTTCGACGCCATCCTGATCGAATCGACCGGCATCGCCGAGCCCATGCCCATCGCCGAAACCTTCACCTTCGCGGATGAAGACGGCGCGACGCTCGCCGACATCGCCCGTCTCGACACGATGGTGACCGTCGTGGACGCCTTCAACTTCCTGCGCGACTACGCGAGCGCCGACCCGCTCGCCGAGCGCGGCGTGGCGGCGAGCGACACCGACGATCGCACGATCGTCGAATTGCTGATCGAGCAAGTGGAGTTCTGCGACGTGCTCGTGCTCAACAAGGCCGATCTCGTGAGCGCCGACGAGCTCGCGCGCCTGCAGCGCATTCTCGCGCGCATCAATCCGCGCGCGGTGCAGGTGGTGAGCCGCTTTGGCGAAGTGCCGCTTGCCGAAGTGCTCGATACGGGCCGCTTCGATTTCGACGCAGCCGCGAGCGCGCCGGGCTGGCTCGCCTCGCTGCACGAGGATGATCATGCGCATGGCGAGGACGACGCCGCGCACGCGCATCACAGCGAAGCCGACGAGTACGGCATCGGCAACTTCGTCTATCGCGCGCGCAAGCCGTTCCATCCCGAGCGTCTGTGGGCGCTGCTCAACCAGGAGTGGAAGGGCGTGCTGCGCTCGAAAGGCTTCTTCTGGCTCGCCACGCGCAACGACGTGGCCGGCTCGCTCTCGCAGGCGGGCGGCGTATGCCGCCACGGCCCGGCGGGCACCTGGTGGGCTGCGCAGCCGCGCGAGGATTGGCCGCAGGACGCCGAGCTGGAAAAGGAGATCGCGGCCGACTGGTTCGGCGACGCGAACGATACGCGCATCGGCGACCGGCGCCAGGAGTTGGTAATGATCGGCGTAGATCTCGACCGCGAGGCGTGGCAAGCGAAGCTCGATGCGTGCCTCGTGACCGACGCGGAATTCGCTGCGGGCCCCGACGCCTGGCAGGCGTATGCCGATCCGTTCCCGTGCTGGGATTTCGAGGACGACGATCATGACCACGGCGGCGAAGGCGAGATCGTCCACGGCCACGACTGAGTCACCATGCCGCGAATCCATGCATCCGGATTCGCGGCCGCCCGCTGCATGCCTGAATCCGGCGGGCGAAAAAAAACCCGCCAGGGGCGGGTGTCAACTTAAAGCGGCAATGCCTTAGCGCTTGTTGACGGCGTCCTTGAACGCCTTGCCAGCCGTGAACTTGACGGTCTTGGCTGCGGGAATCTTGATGGTTTCGCCCGTCTTCGGGTTGCGGCCCGTGCGCGCCGCGCGCTTGCCCGAGCCGAAGCTGCCGAAACCGATCAGCTGAACGGCGTCGCCCTTCGACACCGACTTCTTGATCACTTCGAGGAGCGTGTCCAGCGTCTCACCGGTTTGTGCCTTGCTAGCGCCCGTCTGTCCTGCGACGGCGTCGATCAGTTCCTGTTTATTCATTGAGAAGTTCCTTTCTGTGTTTAGGTTGACACGAACAGCGCGAACGCGCCGATTATACGGTCGCGTGCCGCGCCGTCGAGCAGCATCGGATCCGGGGCACCCCGGCGATTTTCGTTGCGGCGGCCAGCTTCGCCACGACGTCCGTGCTGCCGCTTCCCTGGGCGGCGCTTGCTATGATAGCGCAGCGCAAACCCAATAACGACAAGGGTTTCGAAGATTTAGAGGGGTTCGCGCGGGTTTTGCGCGCCGCTCGCGTGTTTCTGACGGGCGGCGCATGGCAAAAGCACGCCGCCGTCAGCAGATTTAACCTTCCCGGCGTTGCGCGGCGCCAACGCTTTGTGCCCGCAAACCCAGTGCCCACGGGGCTTTGCCGCCGCCGCTCGCGCTTCGAAACCCGCCGCTTCCAGCCAACGCGCCAGTCATGACTGCCACACTGATCCCCGCCACGCTCGCGTTCCGCGAAGACGGCACGCCGTATTCGCCGCGCTTTGACGATGTCTATCACAGCACTTTCGGCGCCTTTGAACAGGCCGAATACGTGTTTTTGCGCGGCAACAACCTGCCTGAACGCTGGCACAACCGGCGCATTTTCACCGTGCTCGAGACGGGTTTCGGCATGGGCGTGAACTTCCTCGCGACGTGGGCGGCGTGGCGCAATGCGTCCGCGCGTTGCGAGCGCCTGCACTTCGTCTCGGTGGAAAAGCATCCGTTTTCGCGTGACGATCTGCGCGCGGCGCTCGACGCGGTGGTTGCGCACACACCGCATGCGTCGGCCACAGCGGGCGCGTCAGGCACGTCGATCGCGCGTCTTGCGCACGAACTCGTCGACGCCTGGCCGATGCTCGTGCCCGGTACGCACCGGCTCGAGTTCGAAGGCGGACGCGTTACGCTCACGCTCGCTTTCGGCGACGCAATCGAGATGCTTCCCAAAATGTGGTTACGCGCCGATGCGATTTATCTCGATGGTTTCGCCCCGGCGAAGAATCCCGAGCTCTGGTCGCCGGCGATCTTCAAGGCGCTCGCGCGCGTCGCGGGCGAGGAGGCCACCTTCTCGACCTGGAGCAGCGCCGGAGACGTGAAGCGCGCGCTCGTGCAGAACGGCTTCGAATACCGCAAGACGGCCGGCTTCGGGGCGAAATGGACGATGCTGGCCGGCCGCTTTGCGCCGCGCTGGCGCGTGCGGCGTTACGAGCCGCCGCTGCCGCTCACGCTCGCTGAACGGCATGCGGTCGTGATCGGCGCGGGGCTCGCGGGTAGCGCGCTGGTCGAGCGGCTCGCGGCGCGCGGCTGGCGCGTCACGCTCGTCGAACGGCACGCGGCGCCCGCGCGCGAAGCCTCGGGCAATCCCGCGGGCGTGTTCCACCCGCTCGTCTCGCGCGACGACAGCAGCGCATCGCGCATCACGCGCGCGGGCTTTCTCTACGCGCTGCGGCGCTGGACCGCGCTCGATGCCGTGGCGCAAACATCCGCACATGGCGCAATCGAGGCGCCGGCGCGCACACACGCAGGACTCCTGCATCTTGCTACGGACGACGAATCGCAGGCCGTCGCTGCGGCGCTCGCATCATTTGGCTATCCCGAGGAATTCGTGCGCGGCGTCAACCGGGCAGAGGCCGAGTCGATTGCGGGGGTCGCGCTCGCGCAGGGCGGCTGGTTCTATCCGCGCGGTGGTGCGATCGATCCGGCCTCGCTGTGCCGCGCGCAGATTGCCGCGGCAAGGGCACTCCCGGATGCGCTAGTCGACGTGCGTTACGGCGTGCAAGTCGAGCGCATCGAGCGTGCCGGTGACACCTGGCAAGTCTTCGATGAAAGCAGCGCGCTCGTCGCCCAGGCGGGCGTGGTGATTTTCGCCAACGCGCACGACGCCGCACGGGCCGCCGCGCTCAACTTCGCCCCCACGCGCAGCGTGCGCGGTCAGCTCACGCTGCTGGACGAGAGCCCGCTCGCGTCCCTGCGCGTACCCGTGATCGGCGACGGCTACGCGGTGCCGCTGCCCGGCGGCGTGACGCTCGCGGGCGCCACCTACGAAGTCGACGACACCGATATCGCCCTGCGCGAAGCCGGACACGTGGAGAACCTCGAACGCGTCGCGCAGATGCTGCCGGGCCTGCAAGGCGCCGCCGCGGATGCAGCGGCCGGCGCACATCCGCGCGCCTGGCAAGGCCGCGTGGCCTTGCGCTGCGTCACGAGCGACCGTCTGCCCATGCTGGGCCAGCTCGGCGACGAGGCCGCGGCGCGGCGCGACGCACAACGGCTCTCCGGCGCCTGGCCGCTCGACTTGCCGCGCGCCCCGGGGCTCTATGGCGCGTTCGCCTTCGGCTCGCGCGGGCTCGTGTGGGCCGCGCTCGGCGCCGAGCTCATCGCCTCGCAGCTCGAAGGCGAGCCGTGGCCCATCGAGCGCGAGCTTGCCGAACAGGTCGATCCCGCGCGCTTCCTGCAACGCGCCTTGCGCCAGCGCAGTCTCTAGTCAGCCGCGCACGCGGCGCCCCACGCACGCAATGCGTGCACGCCATTTTCCATACGAATACCAGTACGGTTGTCCACGCAAACCTGTGGATAACCGCGCAGATTGTGGGTAAATCCGATGTGGACGCGATGTGGACGTAAACGGGGTAACTCGGCGCCCTGGTCGGGCGGCCCAAAAGTTACTCTCGGATGCCAGCCCGACTCTCACACGCTACGCATGCGGTTGTGCGAACGCCAAGCCGATGATTCACATAGGTATACAGGGGTTATCCACAGAAAAACCCCGCCTTTGTTAACTTCTACTACGTATACATACGGTAAACCGTAAACCCGAAGCTGGCGCCATCGTCATCGGCCATAAAGGCGCCCAAGGCGCGGCTGCGCCGCTCGAAGACCGTTCGCCACCGAACAGGCGCAACGGTCATTTTTTCCTTATTGTCGGAAAAGGTCGTCGAAAACGGACGCATTTACCGGCTTCGCCAACCTTTGCCGGCAGATCGGGACAACTGCAAAAAAGCTATGGCACAATCGCCGTTCTTTTCCGCGTCATGCGCCGCAACAGATGGCCGACGTGTCCAAGGAACGGATGCCGCTTGTCCTGAATCTCAGTGCTCAGGAGAGTCGGCAGCGTTCGTTCACCCAACGCGGGCGCTGACAAACCACAAGAAAGCGCCCGTACCGGCTGTTCGCCGCGCGAGCGGCACCGGTGCAGAGGTTTCCCGTTGTTGTCCGTCGTGGCTGGCCGCCGCCCGATCAGGTTGCGAGCCTGGGCGTCCCGTCTGTCAGCGCTTGCGGCGTCAAGAGCGCGGCATGGCGCACGGGGCTCGGCGCCCGACGCGATAACGCGGGCGCAACCGTGGCGCGAGGCGCCTCGCGCGGTTGCGTCGCTCGCGCTGCGCCGGTCCGGCACGCGGCTTGCCTGTGTGCCGGGCGCGAGATGTCAGGTGTTGTGATGTCGAGCCGGACAGCCGGACTGTCTTCTGTGTCGACCAGCGTTGTCGCTTTAGATGTCGGCCGGAGTGAGTGCTTCAGCACTGATTCCGGCCCCATGCAAAGCGCTTGCTCTGGTCCCATGCAGAGCTGTCGATCGGACCCGGGGCTTTGGCCCTGGACCACAGTAAGTGCTTCAGCACATGCTGCGTGTCCCTGCGAAGCGCCGGATCCAATCCCATGCAAGATGTTCTGCCAAGGAGAAGCCATTACGATGAAGTCGGCGTTTTCGTTCTTTCCGAGCTGGCCGTTGCAGCCAGACGGCATATTCTGGGCGGGGCTAGCGTTGCTCGCCGCCGGTCTCGTCGGCGAGCTGTGTTATCGCGCCTGGCGGCTGCCGCGTATTTCGGGCTACGCGATCATCGGGCTGATTGCCGGCTCGGCGGGCTTTGGCGTGATCGGCCTCGAAACGGCCGACGCCGCGCGGCCGCTGCTCGATGTCGCGCTCGGCCTGCTGCTGTTCGAGCTCGGCAGCCGGCTCGACTTGCGCTGGATTCGCCGCAACCCGTGGCTCATCCTCTCGAGCCTCGCGGAAGCCACGCTGACCTTCGTGCTCGTGCTCGTCGTGCTGCTGTTCCTCTCGGTGCCGGCGATGGTCGCCATCGTCGTGGCCTCGATCGCCATGGCGACTTCGCCGGCGATGGTGATCCAGCTCAAGACCGAGCTGCGCGCCGAAGGCCAGGTCACGCAGCGCCTGCTCACGCTCACGGCGCTCAACAGCATGTATGCGGTCGTGATCGAAAAGCTCGCGTCGGGATGGCTGCACCAGGAGATCTATGGCAACGTTTTCGCCACCATCCTGCAGCCGCTCTACCTGCTGGTCGGCTCGATCGTCGTCGCGTATATCCTCGCGCGCGCCTGCACCTTGTTCTACCGGCACCTGAGCCCGCAGGACGAGCATTCGTTCGTCGCGCTGTTCGGCCTCGTGCTGCTGGCGATCGCCGTGGCGCACCTGCTCAAGCTCTCGACCATCCTGAGCCTGCTGGCCGCGGGCATCATCGTGAAGAACCTCGAGGCGCGGCCGCAATTGTGGCCACAGCATTTCGGCACGGCCGGATGGCTGCTCACCGTGATCCTGTTCGTGCTCACGATGACCACCTTCGAATGGCACGACATTCTCGTCGGCGGCGTGGCGGCGGCGGGGCTCATCGTTGCGCGGTTCGTGGCGAAACTCGTCGGCGTGCTGATCTTCGCCAGGCCGAGCGGACTCGAATGGAAGCAGGGCATCGCGCTCGGGATTGCGCTCACGCCCATGTCCGCGCTGGCGCTCCTGCTCGTGGAGGACACCTACGATCTTTACCCGTCGTTCGATCCGCGCCTGCGCGCGATCATGATGTGCGCCATCGTCGTGCTTCAGCTCATCGGGCCGTGGCTCGTCTACCGCGCGCTTGCGCTCGTCGGCGAACGCGGCGAAAAGTGAATTCGGCGGCCTCGGCCGCCTGGTAACACCGCCCGCCGTCCGGCGCGCCGACACGACAATCGGCATCCCGGGCGGCGCGGCCGAAAGAGGGGATGTCATGTCACTGGAAACTTTTGTCGATTCGAAGCCGTTCACGTTCGGCGTCGAACTCGAAATGCAGGTCGTCAACACGCACGATTACGATCTGACCAAGGCCGGCAGCGACCTCATGCGCCTCATCAAGGATCAGGAGATCCCGGGCAATATCACGCCCGAGATCACCGAAAGCATGATCGAGCTCTCCACGGGCATCTGCACGCACCATGAGCAGGCCGTGGCCGATCTGCGCAAGATTCGCGACGTGCTGGTCGCCGCCGCCGACCGTCTGAACGTCGGCCTGTGCGGCGGCGGCACGCATGCGTTCCAGCAGTGGAGCGACCGGCGCATCGTCGATACGCCCCGCTTTCAGTACCTTTCGGAGCTGTACGGCTATCTCGCGAAGCAGTTCACGGTGTTCGGCCAGCACGTGCATATCGGCTGTCCAGACGCCGACAGCGCGCTGTTCCTGCTGCATTCGCTCTCGCGCTTCATTCCGCACTTCATTGCGCTGTCGGCATCGTCGCCGTACGTGCAGGGCGTCGACACCGGATTTCATTCGGCACGGCTGAATTCCGTGTTCGCGTTCCCGCTGTCGGGTCGCGCGCCGTTCGTGCTCAGCTGGGAGGAGTTCAAGGAGTACTTCTCGAAGATGGTGCATACGGGCGTTGTCAACAGCATGAAAGACTTCTACTGGGACATCCGCCCAAAGCCCGGCTTCGGCACGATCGAGGTGCGCGTCATGGATACGCCGCTCTCGGTCGAGCGCGCAGCGGCGATCGCCTGCTATATCCAGACGCTCGCGCGCCATTTGCTGATCGACCGGCCGATCCAGCCGCTCGAGGACGATTACCTCGTCTACACGTTCAACCGCTTCCAGGCATGCCGCTTTGGCCTCGCCGGCACCTGCGTCGATCCGCAGACGGGCGAGCGCCGCACGATTTCGGAAGACATTCTGGCTACGCTCGACAAGATCGCGCCGCACGGCGAGGCGCTCGGCTCCACGCGCGCGCTGGCTGAAATCGGCACGCTCGCGCGCGCCCAGACCAACGATGCGAGCTGGCTGCGCAGCGTGGTCGCCGAGGAAAAATCGCTGCACGAGGCGGTGCGGCAACAATGTTTGCGCTGGCGCGCCTGAGCGCGCAGGCTGGCCATCCGGCCAGGCCGGCGCGGGCCCGGCAGCGGGATGAGCCGGCCAGGTGTGCGATCCGGGCAACGTCGTAACGCCGGAAAGCACACGAAAAAGAGGGCAGCCCGCGGGCTGCCCTTGCATTTTCAGGGCTGTTCGCGGAACCTTGTGCTGGATGAAAAAAAGATTTTTTTGTCCCAGGCAAGATACCAGGGGGTTCTTATTTTTTTGATGTTCGCGTATACAGAGTCAATCGTTGCTGGCCTGACGGACCCCATCCTGTGGGTAACCGTCAAAATGCCTGAAAACTCAATGGCCTGCGTGCGTGGCTCACGGGTAGACTTCAGTTGCGCGGGCAGAAAAAATGAGGGATAACCAGGTAACGGTGGACGCCGGTATTGAGCATCATCAAGATTTAGTCCACATACCAATGGTGTACTTACCAACTGGTTATCCACAATTCGCATTGGATAAGTTAGCTGTGCGATTCGCCACTCTCGCATAGAATATCGGTTTGCTGAGCAGGCGCGAGGTTGGGAAGGAGACTTTGGGCCTGCAGGCGAGACGGAATGACTGTGCGCAGCGTGCGTTTCTTGCGCCGGCGAAGCAGGAATTTTTTGAGATGGTGCGGCCGATTTCCTGGAATCGGGCGCGAACTTTCCCACAAGGCCGTCGCCCGGTGCGGCGGCTGACGATGCAGCGCAAGCTGCCAATAACCAGCGAAAGACTATGAGCGAAGGCGTATACGGAGAGCAGGCAGCCGGGCGGGTGACCCATAGCCTGCTGCGACTTAGCACGGCAATGCGGAGCCAGGCGTGGGACTGGGCCGAAGGGGCAGGACTCACGCCGACCCAGGGCGAAATTCTCGTGCTGCTGATGCAGCGCAAGGGGCCGATGCGCCTCGGCGAGATCGCCCGCGAGACGGCGCTGACTGCCGCCACGACCAGCGATGCGGTGAGCACGCTCGAAACCAAGGGTCTCGTCGAAAAGCGCCGTGCGCTCGACGACGGCCGCGCGCTCGCGGTGCGCCTCACCGCGCGTGGCCGTACGGCCGCGAAGAAGGCCGCGCAATGGCCTGACTTCCTCTCGAAGGCCGTCGGCACGCTGCGTGCCGACGAGCAGTCGGCGGTCTACCGCACGCTGCTCAAGACGGTCTACGTGCTGGAGTCGCAGGAAGCCATGCCGCAGCATCGCATGTGCCTCACCTGCTCGCACTTCGAGCCGAGCAAGAACCCGAAGAAGACGCCGCATCGTTGCGGGCTGCTCAAGATCGACATGTCCGACACCGACCTGCGTCTCGATTGCTCGGTGTACGAACAGGCCGACGCGACGACGCAGAAGAAGAACTGGAAGATCTTCGCGGCGTAATGCTCAGGCGGGCCCGGCGGCTGTTCGCGGCTGCGTGGTCCGCTCGCCCGAAGGATCCGGTTCTCGTCCGGTTTGGTCGTGCGCGCGGCGCGTTTGCGCCGGCGTGCTTATCGTTGCACGCACGTGCGTGCTCCAGCGTGTGCTTTTCGTGTGAGTCCGGCATGCATCCCGCATGCGGTTTGCGCGAGGCGTTGCATTGTGTAGCTGACCCAGGGATTTGCCGATGAATCGCGAAGTATTGGCCATTCGCCACGTATATTTCGAGGACCTCGGCAGCTTCGAGCGCGTGCTCGGCGAGCGCGGGCGTCCGGTGCGCTATGTCGATGTCGGCTTTGCGCGCGTCGGCGCGCTCAATCCCGTTTCCGCTTCGTTGATGGTGATCCTCGGCGGTCCCATCAACGCCTGCGACGACGCACGCTATCCCACCCTTGCGCCCATCGCCGCGCTGATCGAAAAGCGCATCGCCGCCGGTCTGCCCACGCTCGGCATCTGTCTCGGGGCCCAGCTCATCGCGCGGGTGCTCGGTGCGCGTGTCTATGCCGCCGGGCATCAGGAAATCGGCTGGACGCCGCTCACGCTGACCGATGCGGGCCACGCGTCGCCGCTGCGGCACGTCGATGGCGCAGCCACCTCGATGCTGCACTGGCATGGCGACACGTTCGATCTGCCGCAGGGCGCGACACGTCTCGCATCCACGCCGCTGTGTGAAAACCAGGCGTTCTCGTGGGGCTCGCATGTGCTCGGGCTGCAATGCCATCCCGAAGTGCGCGCCGACCGCTTCGAGCCCTGGCTGATCGGCCATGCCGCCGAGATCGACGCGGCGGGCATCGACGTCAACGCACTGCGTGCGCAGACTGCCCAGCACGGTCCGCGTCTCGAAGCGCAGGCGAGCCGCATGTTCGGCGAATGGCTCGACGCCGTCGACAACGCAAATACCAGCGTACCCGCGAAGTCGCCCTGAGGCTTCGGCCTCTCCTTCTGCTTTTCCCGCGCGCGCACGCTGGGTGCTGCGCGTCGTGCCCAGGGCGTGTTTTGGGTTCGCGTTGCATCGACTTTGCGGCCGTTCCACACCTGCCTCGCGCCTGTGAGCGTTGCCAGCAGCTGTCAAAGGCGCGTGCTATTCTCGAACGCTCCCACCACCGTTCGCACTCCTCCCATGAGCACGCTCTTCACTCCGCTCGAGCTGCGTGGCGTGACGCTCGCCAATCGCATTGTCGTGTCGCCGATGTGCCAATACTCGGCGGTGCGAGGCGAGGCCACCGACTGGCACATGATCCACCTCGGCCATCTCGCGCTTTCGGGCGCGGCGATGCTGTGTATCGAGGCCACGGCCGTCGAGCCGGACGGCCGCATCACGCCCGGCGATCTCGGCCTTTGGGACGACGTGACCGAAGCCGCACTCGAACCGGTGATCGCCGCCATTCGGCGCTATTCGCCGATTCGCATCGCCATGCAGATCTCGCACGCGGGACGCAAGGCGTCGAGCCACGTGCCCTGGGAGGGCGGCCAGCTGATTTCCGTGGCCGATGGCGGCTGGTTGCCGCACGCGCCCTCCGCGCTGCCGCACAAGGCCGATGAAACGCCGCCGCTCGCGCTCGATACGGCCGGCCTGAACCGCGTGCGCAATGCGTTTGCAGCGACGGCGCGACGGGCCGCGCGGCTGGGCATCGATGCGCTCGAAGTCCACGCGGCGCATGGCTATCTGCTGCATCAATTTCTCTCGCCGATCGCCAACCAGCGCACCGACGAATATGGCGGCTCGCTCGAAAACCGCATGCGCTTTCCGCTCGAAGTATTCGACGCGATGCGCGCGGAATTTCCGGACGATCGTCCGGTTGGCGTGCGGGTATCGGCAACCGATTGGGTCGAAGGCGGCTGGACGCCCGAAGACACGGTCGTGTTCGCTCAGGCGCTCAAGGCGCGCGGAGCAGACTGGGTCGACGTGTCGTCGGGCGGTGTTTCGCCATTGCAGAAGATTCCACTCGAGCCCGGTTATCAGGTGCCGTTCGCGCGCAAGGTGAAGCAGGAGACCGGCGTGAATACGGTCGCGGTGGGGCTCATCACCGATCCACTGCAGGCCAATCAAATCCTCGAAGACGGTGAGGCCGACATGATCGCGATGGCGCGCGCGATGCTCTACGATCCGCGTTGGCCATGGCATGCCGCCGCGCAACTCGGCGCGAGCGTGAACGCGCCGCCGCAGTACTGGCGCTCGCAGCCTCGCGAGCACAAGACGCTCTTCGGCGAGACGACGCTCGGCCAGCGCTGAACGCGTAGCGCCCGCGAATGGCGCGCGAGTTGAAGGGAAGAGGGGCTAACGTGTACGATGCCGGTTGCGGTGCGCGTCTCGATTGAACGCGTGCTCATGAGCGCGGCGCCGACAAGGCGCCGCGTTTGCATCGAAAGCTGACTTCACAAGGATTCATTCAATGAGTGTACGCAGGATCGTCGTGCGCCAGTCGGGCGTACACGGCAAGGGCGTATTTGCGGCCGGGGCGATCGAGGCTGGCGAACGCCTGATCGAATACAAGGGCGAACGCATCTCGTGGAAGGAAGCATTGCGGCGTCATCCGCATAATCCCGACGAACCGAATCACACCTTCTATTTCGCACTCGACGACGGCGACGTGATCGACGGCAAGGTGAACGGCAACAGCGCGCGCTGGATCAATCATTCGTGCGCGCCGAATTGCGAAGCCGAAGAGATCGACGGTCATGTGTACATTCACGCGCTGCGCGATATCGCCGAGGGCGAGGAGCTCTTTTACGACTACGGCCTCGTGATCGACGCGAAGCAGACCAAGAAGCTCAAGCGCGAATACGAATGCCGCTGCGGCGCGCGCAAGTGCCGCGGCACGATGCTCGCCCCGCCCGAGGAGGGCAAGGGCGGCAAGGCGAAGAAGGCCAAGAAAAAGAAGTAAGCATGGCGGCTGGCTGGGTCGTGCATGCGTGTTGTCATGTACCGCTGAAATGAATATGGGCCGCAAAGATGCGGCCCATATTTTTTCTGGATGCTGGACGCGAAGCGAATCGCGCCGCGTCAGTTATCGACAGGCGCCTGGTGCGTCGGTTTTTTCGCGGGCCACTGCGTCGACTGTCCAGATTGTGCGTCGGGACCCGCTTGACGATCGTCGGCGTGCGGCGCACTCATGCCCAGCGCGTGATCGCCCGCTACCGTGTCCTTCGTGCGTTTCATCTGCTTGCCGTCTTTCGCATCGAGTGCGGGATGGTTCGTGAGCGGCACGCGCACGATGAAACGCGCACCGCCTTCCGGCGCGTCTTCGTAGTGCACGCTGCCACGATGCAGCGTCATGATGTCGTGCACGATCGCGAGGCCGAGGCCCGCGCCGCTGTCCACGCCGCTCTCGGTCTGGCCGTCGCCGCGGAAGAAGCGCTTGAAGAGATCGGCCTGCTGCGCTTGCGGCACGCCGCGGCCGTTGTCCTCGACGACGATCTCCGCCATCGGCACGCCATCGGTGAGCGTCTCGGTCACGGTGACGGTGATGCGCCCACCCTCGACGCGCGCGGGCGGCAAATACTTCAGCGCGTTGTCGAGCAGATTGGCGATGACTTCGCGCAGCAGCACGGGGTTGCCGCGCACCATCAGTGGCGTGTCGTTTTCGGGGTCGTCGAGGCGCTGGAAGCCGAGGTCGACGTGGCTCGCGAGCGCGCGCGGCACCCACTCGGCGCCGGTCTCGAATGCCAGCGCGGCCATGTCGATGTCGACGAAGCGCGCCGCCTGCTCGCCCGGCTCGGCGCGCGCGAGCGAGAGCAGCTGATTCGACAGACGCACCGCGCGGTCTGCGGCGGCGCGCAGCTCGCGCACGGCGTCGCTGACCTTCTGCGGCTCGCGTGCGTTCACGGCTTGCTCGGCATGCAGCTTCACGGCCGTGAGCGGCGTGCGCAACTGATGCGCGGCGTCGGCGATGAATTTGCGCTGAGCGTCGAGCGCGGTCTTCAGACGTCCAAGCAGCGCGTTGAGCGCACCGGTGAGCGGACGGATCTCGACCGGCACGAAGGTCTCGTCGACGGGTTCGAGCGAGGTGTGCGTCTGGCGATTGAGCGAGTCGGCGAGATCGGTGAGCGGGTTGAGCTGCTGGTTCACCACCCGCCAGACGATCGCCCAGCCGGCGAGCAGGAGCAGCAAGAGCGGCATCATGATCGCCACGAGGAATTCGGCGGCGATGCGCGCGCGGTGATGCACAGGCTGGCCCACTTCCACGACGATGGGATTGCCTGTGGCCTGCGGCACGCGCACCTGCGCGACACGCACGCTCACCCCCTTGTAGACGGTCTCGAACACGAACGCATAGTGCATGCGGCGCACGTTGGTGCCTTGCAGCGGCAGGTCGTGGTCGCCGGCGATTTCGGTTTCGCCGTTGCTGATGCGGTAGACGAGGTGCTCGACGGGGTCGGAGAACATCGCCTGGGCGAGCGGTGGCACGGTGATGGGCGCTTCGGGACCGGCGATCTGGATCTGTTTGGAAATGGCGGTGGCGAGGTCGGCGAGCGAGCGGTCGACCACGTGCTGCGTGTATTGCCACGCGAGCCAATAGGCAATCAGGCCGCTCATCAGCGCGAGCAGCGAAAGGGGAGCGGCGAGGCGCCGCAATAGCGTGCGCCGCAGGCTCGTTGCGGCCGGTAGGGACATGGTCGGTTCGGGCGATGTTGGGGTCACGGGCACGGCGCAGCATCTTCGGGGCTGCGTGCCGCGCGGGCTCGGACCCATTTTACGCGGGTGGACGGGCGCGCGGCAGACCGGCGCTGGCCTGGGCGTCGCCGTGGCGCTCTGGGTGTGTTCCGGGTGGATGGCTGTTTGCGTGGCCGTTTGCACGGCTGAGCGACGCTCAGGAGCGCAGAGAGGCTGCATGGCGGGCGCCACGGGCTTCAGCCCGGCACGTGGCCAGGCTGGCAGCTCGAACGGGGCGTGCAGGAGCGCATGCGGACATGCGCTCCTGATCTGGCGCCTGACGGCGCGCGAGGGGGCTGATGCGGCCAAGCGGCCTTGACGGGCCCTGAGGGACCCTCAGGGGCCTTAAGCGGCCTGGCGGATTTCCTGCAACAGATAGCCGAAGCCACGCACCGTGACGATCTCGACACGGCAGTTCTCGAGCTTCTTGCGCACGCGGTGCACGTAGACTTCGATCGCGGTGTCGCCGAGATCGCCGCCGAAGTGCGTGAGGTGGTCCTGCAGTTGCGCCTTGCTCACGACGCGGCCATGACGCAGCAGCAGCATTTCGAGCACGGCGAACTCGCGCGGCGAAAGCTCGAGCGGCTTGTCGTCGTTGAAGATGCGGCGGTCGACGCCCGACAGGCGTACGCCGCCGAGCGAGACTTCGGGACGCGGCACGTCGCCGTGCGGGCCGCTGCGGCGCATCACGGCGCGAATACGCGCTTCGAGCTCGGCCGGTTCGAACGGCTTGAGCATGTAGTCGTCGGCGCCCGAGTTGAGGCCCTGGACGCGGTCGTTCAGTTCGTCGCGTGCGGTCAGCACGATGACGGGCGTGTGCCGGTTGCTCTGACGAAAGCGCGAGAGCAACGTCATGCCGTCGATGCCGGGCAGGCCGAGGTCGAGAATCACGAGCTCATGCCGGTTCTGTGTCAGTGCCTGTTCGGCGAAGATGCCGTCGTGGACCATGTCGACCGTAAAGCCGGCTTGTTCGAGGCTGGACTGGATGCCGCGTGCGATGGGGCGGTCGTCTTCGATCAGAAGGAGTCGCATGGGATTCGCTCAAGTACAAATGGGTTTAGCAGTCAGGCATGCGCGATCAACTTCTGGCGCAACCGCTCGCCCTCGAGTGGCGATGAACTTGCGTTGTGCCAGGAGGCGCGCTCCAGGCCCTATGCGCTGCTGATTGTACAGCGTCAGAACGTCTTCTCACCGGAACGGTTGGACCCCATTGCAAAGGCTGCCTGGGAGTCTTACGTATCCTTCAAGAATGGCCTTCAAAGCTGAAGGTTTGGACGCCTGATACCCTGCATTATGCTTTCATTGCGGCGCGTTTGCGTGCTGTGCGTCGTGCGGGCTTCTACCTGGCGCACGATGCACGACGCACGCAAACCGCTTGCACGTCTTCTATTCAGGCCGAGGCCGTGAGCGGGCCGGGCGCGATCGAGTCGATGAAGCGCGCGAGTTCGACGTCGCGCGCCGTGAGGCCGTCGGCCTCATGGGTCGAAAGGGTGATTTCCACGCGGTTGTAGACGTTGAACCATTCGGGGTGGTGGTTCATTTCCTGCGCCTTGATTGCCACGCGCGTCATGAAGCCGAAGGCTTCGTTGAAGTCGGCGAAACGGAAATGGCGCTGGATGGCGTCGCGGCCCGCGACGGCGTGCCAGCCGCGCAGTTCGGCGAGCTGCGTGGCGCGCTCTTCGGATGTGAGTCGGTTGATCATCGTGGCACCTGTATGCGTTACGTCTGTTCCGGGCCCGGCAAACGCGCCAGGCCGATGGGCCATTTTTTCACGGAAGTGCGACACGCGCGAGCGCACTCGACGGCGCTGCGGCAATTCGTGGCCGGCGGTCGGTCAGGTCGTTGGCTTGGAGCGTGCATGGCGTACGGGAGGCGCCGCTGGCCATGCTGAGGCTCGCGGCGCCTGCCGCTCAGACGTCGCCGCCTTCGAGCCAGCCTTCACCCGTGCCGCGGGTGTACACCGTGTCGCCATGCAGTACGTCGCCGGCGGTGTAGGGCTCCACGGCGATGAGCGGCGCGGGATCGGCGAGATGCGCGGCCATGCCGGCGCCAAGCGCGTCGAACAACTGCGCGAACGAGTCGATCACGAAGTAGGTCTTCTGGAACGTGTCGATCCGGTAACGCGTGCGCAGCACGCGCTCGAGGTCGAAGGCGAGCCGGTTGGGCGAGTCGCTCTCCACGCTGTAGAGCGACTCGCCCTTGCTCGACACGATGCCCGCGCCATAGATCTTCACGCCGTGTGTCGCGCGTGTTTCACCGCTTGCGTCGCCGCTTGTGTCACGCATCAGACCGAATTCCACCGTGTACCAGTAGAGGCGCGCGAGCAGCGGCAGCGCGCGCTCGTCCACGGCAAGCGCGGCACGACCGTAGGCGTGGATCGCGTCGGCGAACACGGGGTCGGTGAGGAGCGGCACGTGGCCGAACAGGTCGTGAAAGCAGTCCGGCTCCTGCAGGTAATCGAGCTGATCGGGACGGCGCATCCACCACGTCACCGGAAAGCGGCGGTGGGCCAGGTGCTCGAAGAAGATGCGATCGGGCACGAGCCCCGGCACCGCCACGATGCGCCAGCCCGTGGCGGCCATCAGGCGCTCGCTCACGGCCTCGAAGTCGGGCACGTGCGCGACGTTCAGCCCGATCCGCTGCGCCCCTTCGATGAACGCCTCGCACGCGCGGCCTTCGAGCAGCGCCATCTGCCGCCGGTAGAGCTGGTCCCAGACCGCGTGATCGACCGCGCCGTAGCGTTCGAGCGGCTGGTCGATGGTGAAGTCAGGGCGGGTTTCCAGGCCCGCATCGAACTGCTCCTGCAGTTTCGCGGTGGCGGCGATGGCCATGTTCGTAACGCTCCAATAAAAGCACTTGCTGATACGCAAGTCTAGAGCGGTTCGGGCGCAGGGTGCGCGCATTCTGGGTGGCTATTCGTTTGTGTATGCAATAATCGAGCATCAACAAGCCAATCAATGCAGGATTTTTTCATGCTCGAACTCGATCATTTCGATCTCGCGCTGCTCGACGTTTTGCAGCGCTTCGGCCGCGCCACGCATCAGCAACTCGGCGAGCAGGTGCCGCTCTCGCCCTCGCAGATCGGCAGGCGGTTGCAGCGGCTGGAGGCTTCGGGCGTGATCGACGGCTATCGCGTCGTGCTGCGGCCCGAAAAGCTCGGCCTTGGCGTGACCGCGTTCACGAGCCTGAAATTGAAGCACCACGGGGATTCGATCATCGAGCAATTCCAGCAGCAGATCGACGTGCTGCCGGAAGTGCTCGAATGCCACGCCGTGGTGGGCGACGCCGACTATCTGCTGCGCATCGTGGCGCCGGATCTGAACGCGCTGTCGTCGTTCGTGATGAAGAAGCTGATGCGGGTGCCCGGCGTGGACAGCGTGCGCTCGAACATCGTGCTCACGACCTTCAAGCGCAACGGCCCGCTGCCGCTCCGGCATCTGGAGCCCGGTGCGGCGGCGCCTTGATGCAGGCGCCGCGCGCCATGCGCCGCCGGGTGGCGCTGGGTGGCGCCGGGTCCCGTGAACGGGCCCGGGTCACCGTGGGGGGCTCATCGGATACTCAGGCCGCGGCGGCCGGCGTGTTGAGCAGATCGACGTAGGCCACGGCCACCAGATCGCTTTCATCCACGCCGAGCTGCCGGAACATGGCGTGCGCTTCGGCTTCGCCACCTTGCTCGTCGTCCTCGGGCCCGAGCACCACTTCGAGCTCGACGAAGTCGCCCAGCCCGTCCACGCGATCCAGATGGATGCGCGTGCGCCCGGCCAGATACACGTGGCGCTCCTTCGAGACGATGCCGCGCGTCGTGAGCGCCGTGGCGAGCAGCGAATGCATCGCCTCGGCATTGGTGACGGGGCTGCGCGTGTAGTAGGAGGCCTTCGGGCCGTCGCGGTCGTCGCGCTGGTAGAAGATCAGCTCGGGAGGCGTGCCGTCGTCGAACTGGCGCAGCTTCAGGCGCCCGCGCGGCACGTCGTAGAAGAAGTCCTGCTGGCGAAAGATCAGCGGCGCATCGGATGCGAGCTGGGCGGCGCGCTCGCGCAGGGCGTCGAAATGACGGGCGCGGGCTTTGATTTCGATGTTGCGGGCCATGCAAGGCTCCTGTGGAACGGGGGAACGAAGGGCGGGGCGCGGAACGCTCCGCGCCTCGACGTCTTGCGAGTCAGGCGTGTGAAAAACGCGGAGCGAATAGCGAATCTAGCAAAACTTGTGTGACCGCGCTGTTACACCGACGAACAGCGCACGTCGCGATAGATCAGACAAAAATTGCGCCATGAGCCGCGCGTTCATGAGCGCGGCTCATATCGCCCACTGCGTCTCGATGACCTTGAGCGCAGCCGCGATGGTGGGCTCGTCGCGCCGCGCGGCCAGCGTGATGAAGGTGAGCTCGGTGGGCACTGTCACGCCTTCGACGATGGTCAGTGCATGCGCATGCGCCTCGGCGAGCGCGGTCGCGTCGCGCGCGAGCGAGAGACCCACGCCCGATTTCACGAGGTCGATCATCGAGGGTTCCTGGTCCACCTCGGCGACTTTCACGGGCTTCGCGTGCGCGGCTTCGAAGCGCACCGAGAGCAGCCGGTTGTGCGCCGATGCGGGTGGCGTCCAGATCCAGGGCAGGGCCGCGAGTGCGCGCCAGTCGTGCGCACCCTTGACGCGGTCCTTCCAGCCGGCGGGCGCGAGCACGCGGTATTGAAATCGCGTGAGCGTGATCGTATGGAAGATCTCGGGGTCGGGGCTGGGCTGGCCGATGTAGTAGCCCACGTCCAGCTCGCGCGCGCGCACCTGGTCGAGCACCCAGCCCGACATACCGTGACGCAGCGCCGTCTCGATCTGCGGCCAGGTTTCCACGAGCTGATGCAGGAAGCCGCCGAGCCGCAGGAACGTGGGGTCGAGAATGGTGCCGATGCGCAGCCGCCCGCGCACCTCGTGGCGCAGCGCGGCGGCGGCGCGTTGCACGTCGCCGGCGGCGGTGAGCGCGCGCTCGGCGTGCGGCAGCAGCGCCTGTCCGTCGCGTGTGAGCACGAGGCCATGCGAGGTGCGGGTGAACAGCGTGACGCCCAGCGTCTCGTGCAGGTGCTTGATCTGCAGGCTCACGGCCGGCTGAGTCAGATGCAGGTGCGTTGCCGCGCGCGTGAGATTGCCCTCGCGCGCGACCGTCACGAACGCGCGTAACAAGGTCAGGTCCATGCGCTGATATTAACGCGCCTTATATCTCAGTTGAGGATTAATCATTGGATCGCCGATGCCCCGCGCGATTACGCTAATTGGAATCCATCGAGCGTTCGTTGCCCGTCGTTGGGCATGGCAATACGCAAACAAGCATAAGCGCGCGGCATAAGCCGCCATGGCTCACAGGAGACACATCATGGCCGCACTGAGCGATGCATCGGCAGGGCGCCGTCTCGAAGGCGAATTCGACTACGTGATCGTCGGCGCCGGCACGGCGGGCTGCGTCCTCGCCAACCGCCTGACGCAAGACTCCGATGTCTCTGTTCTGTTGATCGAAGCGGGCGGCAAGGACGACTATCACTGGATCCACATTCCGGTTGGCTATCTGTATTGCATTGGCAATCCGCGCACGGACTGGCTGTACAAGACCGCGGCGGAGAAGGGCCTCAATGGCCGCGCGCTCTCGTATCCGCGCGGGCGCGTGCTCGGTGGATCGTCGTCGATCAACGGCATGATCTATATGCGCGGCCAGCGCGAAGACTACGACGCGTGGGCGCGCGTGACCGGCGACTCGGGCTGGTCGTGGGAGTCGGTGCTACCCGTGTTCCGCGGCAGCGAGGACTACCACGGCGGCGCGAACGCGTATCACGGCGCGGGCGGCGAGTGGCGCGTCGAGAAGCAGCGCCTTAAGTGGAAAATTCTCGAATCGTTCGCGCAGGCCGCCCAGGAGCAGGGCATTCCCGCCACTGACGATTTCAATCGCGGCGACAGCGGCGGCCCGAACGGCGGCGTGGGCTATTTCGACGTGAACCAGAAGCGCGGCATACGCTGGAATACGTCGAAGGCGTTTCTGCGCGCCGCCATGAAACGGCCCAATCTCACCGTCGTCACGGGGGCGCTCACCGAGCGTGTGATCTTCGAGGGCACGCGCTGCGTGGGCGTGGAGTATCGCGGCGACGTTGCGTATGTCGCGCGTGCGCGCTGCGAAGTCATCCTGAGCGCGGGCGCGGTGAACTCGCCGCAACTGCTCGAGCGCTCCGGCGTGGGCGATGCCGCGCGGCTTGCGCGGCTCGGCGTCGGGGTCGTGCAGGACTTGCGCGGCGTGGGCGAGAATCTCCAGGACCATCTGCAACTGCGCATGGCGTTTCGCGTGAACGGCGTGCGCACGCTCAACACGGCCTCCGCGCACTGGTGGGGCAAGCTGATGATCGGCATGGAGTACGCGCTGTTCCAGAGCGGCCCGATGTCGATGGCGCCTTCGCAGCTCGGCGCGTTCGCGAGGTCGGATGCGAACATGACGCGCCCCGACCTGCAGTATCACGTGCAGCCGCTCTCGCTCGACCGCTTTGGCGAGCCGCTGCATCGCTTCAATGCGTTCACGGCGTCGGTCTGCAATCTGCGGCCCACGTCGCGCGGCAGCATTCATGCGGTGTCGGTCGACCCCAAGGACGCGCCCGTGATTGCGCCGAATTATCTGTCGACCGAGGAGGACTTGCGCGTGGCCGCCAATGCCATGCGGCTCACGCGGCGCATTGCGGCTTCGCCCGCACTCGCGCGCTATCGGCCCGAAGAGATTTTGCCGGGGCCCGCCTTCGAGAGCGAGGCGCAGTTGCGCGAGGCGGCCGGCAACGTGGGTACGACGATCTTCCATCCGGTGGGCACCTGCCGCATGGGCCGCGCCGACGACGCCGATGCCGTGGTCGATGCGCGTCTGCGCGTGCGCGGCGTGCAAGGTTTGCGTGTCGTGGACGCATCGGTGATGCCGTTCATCACTTCGGGCAACACCAATTCGCCCACGCTGATGATTGCCGAGCGCGCCGCGCAGATGCTGCGCGAAGACCGTCGTGCGGGCGCGTCCACGAACGTGCGCAACGATGCCGCCGCATCGGCGACGCCAGCGTGAAGCGCACGCTTAACATTGGAGACCGGCACGTGCCCGAGCCAGGCGAGCATCGAACCTGAGCAGGATCGGGGCGCCGTCATTCGCAACGGGCCTGAACAGGACGCGCGTTCCGGACCAGTATCCAGGACATGCGCCGCGTAAGCGGCGCATGCGCATTCGCATGTTTTGCGTGAAATTGTGATGCGTCGAACGCGTCGTCATTTCGACGTCATCGTGCTGCCATTTGTCGTCAAGTAGCGCGTCGTAGGCGCGTGGATATTGCCTCTCACCCGTAAGTGCAAATCCCAATGATTGCGCTGCATCATTGGCGAGACAATGGCGCGGAATGACAGAGCGGGCAAGCGCGCGCCCAAACATGGCGCGCCGTGCAAAGTCGTGCACAGCCCTGCACGAACGATCTGAAGTGTTACGCCTTACTTCGCGTGGAAGGGGACATGATTCTCGGCGACACGATTCTGGAGACACGCGGCCTCACGAAACAGTTCAAGGGTTTCACGGCCGTCAACGGGGTGAACTTGCGCGTGTGCCGCGGTTCGATTCACGCGCTCATTGGACCGAATGGCGCGGGCAAGACCACTTGCTTCAATCTCCTGACCAAATTTCTCGTCCCGAGTGCGGGGCGCATTGTCTTCAACGGCATCGACATCACGCATGAGCGGCCCGCGCAGATCGCGCGGCGCGGCATCATCCGCTCGTTTCAGATTTCGGCGGTGTTTCCGCATTTGAGCGCGCTGCAGAACGTGCGCATTGGCCTGCAGCGCCAGCTCGGCACCGCGTATCACTTCTGGAAGAGCGAGCGCTCGCTCGCCGAGCTCAACGACCGCGCCATGGACCTGCTCACCCAGGTGGGCCTCACCGATTTCGCCGACGTGCCCACCGTCGAGCTCGCCTACGGGCGCAAGCGCGCGCTCGAAATCGCGACGACGCTCGCCATGGAGCCCGAGCTCATGCTGCTCGACGAGCCCACGCAGGGCATGGGCCACGAGGACGTGGACCGCGTCACCGCGCTCATCAAGAAAGTGTCGAGCGGCCGCACGATCCTGATGGTCGAGCACAACATGAACGTGATCGCTGGCATTTCCGACACCATCACGGTCCTGCAGCGCGGCGAGGTGCTGGCCGAGGGCAGCTACGCGGAAGTGTCGAAGAATCCGCTCGTGGCCGAAGCCTATATGGGCAGCGCCGATGCGGCGCTCGCGGGGGCGCACGCATGAGCACCGTGACGGAGCGGGGGAACGAAGCGGCAGCCGATGCCGCGCCGGGCGAGAGCGCGCTAGAAATCGCGGGCTTGCAGACGTGGTACGGCGAGTCGCATATCCTGCATGGCGTCGACTTGTCCGTGAAACGCGGCGAAGTCGTCACGCTGCTCGGGCGCAACGGCGCGGGGCGCACCACGACGCTGCGCGCGATCATGGGCCTCACGGGCCGGCGCACGGGGTCGATCCGCATCGGCGGGCGCGAGACCATCCAGATGCCCACCTATCGCATCGCGCATTGCGGGGTGGGGTATTGCCCCGAGGAGCGCGGCATCTTCGCAAGCCTCTCGTGCGAGGAAAACCTGCTGCTGCCGCCCGCGATCGGCATGAAGGGCACAAAAGGCGCGGGGGGAATGTCGCTCGACGAGATCTACTCGATGTTTCCGAATCTCGCGGAGCGCCGCAATAGCCAGGGCACGCGGCTCTCGGGCGGCGAGCAGCAGATGCTCGCCGTGGCGCGCATCCTGCGCACGGGCGCGAACCTGCTGCTGCTCGACGAGATCTCCGAAGGCCTCGCGCCGGTGATCGTGCAGACGCTCGCCCGCATGATCCTCACGCTGAAGTCGCGCGGCTACACGATCGTGATGGTCGAGCAGAACTTCCGCTTTGCGGCGCCGCTCGCCGACCGCTTCTACGTAATGGAGCACGGACGCATCGTCGAGCGCTTCGGCATTGCCGAGCTCGAAGGCAAGATGCCGGTGCTGCACGACCTCCTCGGAGTCTAGTTTTCATGTTTGCCTCGCGCGCGGCGGTGGACCGCGCCGCGCGAACTGTTTTGCCTCCGCTTGTTCATGGAGTGTTCCTGAATAACAACGTAACCAATGAAGGAGACTGCAATGAAGAAAACCACGTTCGCACGGCTTGCGGGCCTGTTTGCTGCCTCGGCCGCCGTGATGGCGTTCAGCGCGGGGAGCGCGCAGGCCGCCAACGACGCGGTGAAGATCGGCTTCATCACCGACATGTCGGGCCTGTATGCGGACGATGACGGCCCGGGCGGCCTCGTGGCGATCAAGATGGCGGTGGCGGACTTCGGCGGCAAGGTGCTGGGCAAGCCGATCCAGGTCATGTACGCGGACCACCAGAACAAGGCCGATATCGCGGCGTCGAAGGCGCGCGAGTGGGCCGACCGCGACGGGCTCAATTTGCTGCTCGGCGGCACGAATTCTGCCACCGCGCTCGCGATGAATCAGGTCGCGCAGGAAAAGAAGCTTGTATACATCAACACCGGCGCGGGCACGGATGCGCTCACGAACGAGCAGTGCACGCCGTACACGGTCCACTACGGCTATGACACGGTGGCACTCGCGAAGGGCACGGGCCTCGCGGTGCTCAAGCAGGGCGGCAAGACCTGGTTCTTCCTGACCGCCGACTACGCGTTCGGCAAGTCGCTCGAGAAGAACACCGCGGACGTCGTGAAGGCGAACGGCGGCCAGGTGCTCGGCGAGGTGCGGCATCCGCTTTCGGCGTCGGACTTCTCGTCGTTCCTGCTGCAGGCGCAGGCTTCGAAGGCGCAGATCCTCGGCCTCGCGAACGCCGGTGGCGACACGGTCAACGCAATCAAGGCCGCCAAGGAATTCGGCATCAACAAGACCATGAAGACCGCGGCGTTGCTGATGTTCCTGCCTGACGTTCACAGCCTCGGGCTCGAGACGACGCAGGGCCTCGTGCTCACGACCGGCTGGTACTGGGATCAGAACGACGCGACCCGCAAGTGGGCGCAGCGCTATTACGACCAGACCAAGAAGATGCCGTCCGAGCTGCAGGCGGCCGACTATTCTGCGGTGACGTCGTATCTGAAAGCCGTGCAGGCGGCCGGCACGACCGATGCCGACAAGGTCATGGCGCAGCTGAAGAAGAACAAGATCGACGACATGTACACGAGCAACGGCTATATCCGCCAGGACGGCGTGCTGATCCACGACATGTATCTGGTCGAGGTGAAGAAGCCGTCGGAATCGAAGAAGCCGTGGGACTACTACAAGGTCCTGCAGACGATTCCGGGCGAGCAGGCGTACACGACCAAGCAGGAGAGCAAATGCGCGCTGTGGAAGTAACTACCCCCAAGGCTTGCAGAATCCGAAGGGTGTAATGGCTGTGTGTCAGGCAGGCGGCACGCGTCGCGGCGAGGAGCCCGCGCCGCGTGCCGCGTGTGTGCGTAACCGTTGTTGGCATTCATGGCGGCTTTCATGACGATCTTTGGCATTCCGCTTCCGGCAATGCTGAGCCAGTTGTTGCTCGGGCTCGTGAACGGTTCGTTCTATGCGATCCTGAGCCTGGGTCTCGCGGTGATTTTCGGCATGCTCAACGTGATCAACTTCACGCACGGCGCGTTGTTCATGCTGGGCGCGATGCTCACGTGGATGGGTCTCGCTTACTTCAACCTGCCGTACTGGGTGATGATCTTCGTCGCGCCCATCGTGGTGGGACTGGTGGGGATGGTGATCGAGCGCACAATGCTGCGCTGGATCTATCGGCTCGATCATTTATACGGACTCCTGCTGACCTTCGGGCTCACGCTCGTGCTGGAAGGGGTGTTCCGCTCCATCTACGGCTCTTCCGGGCAGCCGTACGACGTGCCCGACGCGCTTTCGGGCGCGACCAATCTCGGCTTCATGTATCTGCCCAACTACCGCGCGTGGGTCGTGGTTGCTTCGCTTGCCGTGTGCTTTGCCACGTGGTTCGTGATCGAGAAGACGCGCCTTGGCGCCTATCTGCGTGCGGGCACGGAGAATCCCAAGCTCGTCGAGGCGTTCGGCATCAACGTGCCGCTGATGATCACGCTCACCTACGGCTTCGGCGTCGCGCTCGCCGCGTTCGCGGGCGTGCTGGCCGCACCGGTCATCCAGGTCTCGCCGCTCATGGGCCAGTCGATGATCATCACGGTGTTCGCCGTGGTCGTGATCGGCGGGATGGGCTCGATCATGGGGTCGATCATCACGGGCCTCCTGCTCGGCGTGATCGAAGGCTTCACGCGCGTGTTCTGGCCCGAGGCTTCCGCGACCGTGGTGTTCGTGATCATGGCGATCGTGCTGCTGATTCGCCCCGCTGGTCTCTTCGGCAAGGAACGGTGATGCAAAGAAAAGTGCTTTATGGCCTGCTGCTGATCGGTCTGATCGCGGCGCCTTTCATAGGCGCGTACCCGCTCTTCGTGATGAAGGTGCTGTGCTTCGCGCTGTTTGCCGCCGCGTTCAATTTGCTGATCGGCTACACCGGACTGCTTTCGTTCGGGCATGCGATGTTCCTCGCGTCGGCGGGCTATACCACCGGCTATGCGATCCAGTCGCTCGGCTTCACGCCCGAGCTGGGCGTGCTGGCCGGCACGGCTGCCGCCACGCTGCTGGGGGCGATCGTGGGCATGTTCGCGATCCGCCGCCAGGGGATCTATTTCGCGATGGTCACCCTTGCGCTCGCACAGATGGTGTATTTCGTGTTTCTGCAGGCGCCCTTCACGCATGGCGAGGATGGTTTGCAAGGCGTGCCGCGCGGCAAGCTGTTCGGGCTCGTCTCGCTCGACTCCGATCTCGCGCTGTATTACGTCGTGCTCGTGGTGATGGTGCTTGCGTTCCTGTTGATCGTGCGGATCGTGCATTCGCCGTTCGGGCAGGTGTTGGGCGCGATCAAGGAGAACGAGCCGCGCGCCGTTTCGCTCGGCTATGACACCGACCGCTTCAAGCTGCTCGCGTTCGTGCTGTCGGCGGGTCTCGCGGGTCTGGCCGGGTCGCTCAAGGTCCTCGTGCTCGGTTTCGAGACGCTCGGCGACGCCTACTGGACCATGTCCGGCCTCGTGATCCTGATGACGCTCGTGGGCGGCATGGGCACGCTGTTCGGGCCGCTGCTGGGCGCGGCGCTGATCGTGGCGCTCGAAGACCGGCTTGGCGACATCGGCACGGCGCTCGCCCATCTGACGGGCGTGGACTGGTTCCGCTCGCTCGGCGAGTCGGCGACGATCGTCACCGGCCTCATCTTCATTGCCTGCGTGCTGGCGTTCCGGCGCGGCATCGTCGGCGAGATCGTGGCGCGCGTGCGGCCGCTGCGCGCTTGAAGAGGGCGGTGCGCGTGGCCTTTTGTTGCAGTCGGTGAGACAATGGGCGTTGAAGCGCCCCATTCGGGTGCCGCACTGCACCACTAGGGTAAATGCTAGTTGCCCGGAAGGGGCCTGAAGTTTAAAGTTCACCCAGTTCTGATGCACCGAATTTGCAGGTGGAGAACGAGGAGACAACTGAGGCACAAAGTGCCCGGACAAGGAAGCGCTGTTGGATGAGAGTCCAACAGCGCTTTTTATTTGTGCGCCATTTTTTGTGCGATGCACACACCTCGTTCTCCCGATTATCTTTTTCCTCCTCCGCTGTTCCTTTTTTCCACTCGCATTACGTTCGCCTGGCGTTTGCCCGCCGTTCGTCAATAATCGGCACTTCTGCGCGAGTTTTCCCCCTCTCCGAATTACGCAAATTTCTCCGCGGAGCGTGGAATGCCTGTCTCTGATGGCTTCGCGCGTTACGCATTGCACACGGCTTTGCATGTGCGTTGCGTTCGTGTTGTAAGCGAATGGAAAGCGCTTGCCGCGCCAAACATCACTCCGTTACACTCGCCATTCGCCGACCATGCGGTCAGCATTATCTGCTGGTTGCGCTTACCGATTCGCCGGTAAGTGAATCACGCGTGAAAACACGAACGCCACCGGATTGAAATCCGGTAGCGCTGAAAATCCGGGGCAATAAAGAAAACGATTTATCGAAGGAGTGGAGATGCAGTTGGTTTGGCGTTGGATGAGCGCGGCATGCGTCGCGACCGGGGCACTCGCGGCTACAGCAGGTGTGGCGCAGGCGGACGTGAAGATCGGTGTGACGTTGTCGGCCACGGGGCCCGCCGCCTCGCTGGGGATTCCCGAACGGAACACCATCGGCTTGTTGCCGAAGGAAATCGCGGGTCAGAAGATCGATTACATCGTGCTCGACGACGCGACCGATTCGACTCAGGCCGTGAAGAACGCGCGCAAGCTCACGAGCGAAGATCACGTGGACGCGCTGATCGGCTCGACCGTGGTGCCCAATTCGCTCGCGATGATCGACGTCGCCGCAGAAACGGCCACGCCGATGATCTCCATGGCCGCGGCGGCCTCGATCGTCGAGCCGATGGACGCGAAGCGCGCCTGGGTCTTCAAGACGCCGCAAAACGATCAGCTGATGGCCGGCGCCATCGCGCAGCACATGGCGGCGCACGGCGTGAAGACGGTGGCCTTCATCGGCTTCTCCGATGCCTACGGCGAGAGCTGGTACAAGGCGTTCGGCGCGGCGGCCGCGAAGCAGAACATCAAGGTCGTGGCGAGCGAGCGCTTCGCGCGCAACGACGCTTCCGTCACGGGCCAGGTGCTCAAGATGATCTCGCAGCATCCCGACGCCGTGCTGATCGCCGGCGCGGGCACGCCGGCCGCGCTGCCGCAGAAGACCCTCAAGGAGCGTGGCTACGCGGGCAAGATCTATCAGACGCATGGCGTGGCGAACAACGACTTCCTGCGCGTCTGCGGCAAGGATTGCGAGGGCACGTATCTGCCTGCCGGCCCGTTGCTCGTGGCCGACCAGTTGCCGGCCACGAACCCCGTCAAGCAATCGGCGCTCGCGTACACGGCGGCCTACGAGAAGGCCTGGGGGGCAGGGTCGATCTCGACGTTCGGCGGCCATGCGTGGGACGCGGGTCTACTGTTGCAGCACGCGATTCCGGTCGCGCTGAAGGCGGGCCAGCCCGGGACGAAGGCGTTTCGCGAGGCGCTGCGCAAAGCGCTTGAAGATTCGCATGACGTCGCGGGCGCGCATGGCATCTTCGACATGAGCGCGACCGATCACGCGGGCCTCGATCAACGCGCGCGCGTGATGGTGCAGATCACCGGCGGCAAGTGGAAGCTGGCCGGCGACTGAGTTTCACGAGGAACGCGCAAGCACATCAAGCAAGAGACCAAGAAAGGCACGCTCGAACGAGGTGCCTTTTTTGTTGCCGATGCAACGACGCCGTGCAACACGGCGCGGGTATAGAGCAGGGTGGCTTTGCATGGGACCAGAGTAAGTGCTGAAGCACCGACTCTGGTCGACAGCTGAAGCACTAACTCTGGTCGACAGGGCAGTAGACAAAACGGAACGCGCACCGTGCGCGCGGCGGCCAGTGCCGCGCTGCGGGCAGGGAAAACCATGCATCACACGCGCGATCCCGATTACTACACTCAGAGGCCGGCGCCGGGTTTACGAAGATCGTAGCAATCGGCGCGGCATGACTCGATAACACGCAGACAAAGCGTTTGGAGACGCGCAATGAAAACGAAGAAGTGGGTTTTGAGGTCGATTAGCGCGGGACTCGCAGCCGCGTTGATGGGCGTGGCAGGCATGGCCGCCGCGCAGGTGAAGATCGGCGTGACGCTGTCGGCAACGGGGCCGGCTGCGTCGCTCGGCATTCCGGAGAAGAACACCATCGCGCTGCTGCCCAAGGAGATCGCGGGCAAGAGCGTGCAGTACATCGTGCTCGACGACGCCTCCGACACGAGCAAGGCCGTGCAGAACACCCACAAGCTGATCGACGAGGATCACGTGGATGCGATCATTGGCTCGTCGGTGACGCCCAATTCGCTGGCGATGCTCGACGTCGTCGCGCAAGGCAAGACGCCGATGATCTCGCTCGCGGCGTCGGCGGCCATCGTGCATCCGATGGACGACAAGCGCAAATGGGCCTTCAAGACGCCGCAGAACGACAGCCTGATGGCCGATGCGCTCGCGGGCTATATGGAGAAGCACGGCGTGAAGACGGTGGGCTTCATCGGCTTTACGGACGCCTACGGCGACAGCTGGTACAAGGAGTTCAGCGCGGCGGCGGCGAAGCACAACCTCAAGATCGTCGCGAACGAACGCTATAACCGCACGGATTCGTCGGTCACGGGCCAGGCGCTCAAGCTGATGTCGGCGAACCCCGACGCCGTGCTGATCGCCGGCTCCGGCACGCCCGCGGCGCTGCCCGCGACCACGCTCAAGGACCGCGGCTACAAGGGCAAGATCTATCAGACGCACGGCGTGGCGAACAACGACTTTCTGCGCGTGTGCGGCAAGGACTGCGAAGGCGAGCTGTTGCCCGCCGGCCCGATTCTCGTCGCCGATCAGCTGCCCGACTCGAACCCTGTGAAGCAGTCGGCGCTCGCCTATAAGGCGGCGTACGAGAAGGCCTATGGCGCAGGCTCCGTGGCGACCTTCGGCGGCCACGCCTGGGATGCGGGCCAGATGCTCCAGCGCGCGATTCCGGTCGCGCTCAAGACGGCGCAGCCCGGCACCGAGGCGTTCCGCGTGGCGCTGCGCGATGCGCTCGAGAACGTCAAGGAGCTGCCGCTCTCGCACGGCATCATGAACACCACGCCCACCGATCACAACGGCCTCGACGACCGCGCCCGCGTGATCGTGGAGGTCGTCAACGGCAAGTGGAAGCTGCAGAGCGAGTGACGAGAGCGTAGCAACGTAATGACGTGACGCTGCGCGGGTGCGTAGTGTCACGTGAAACGCACTCGATACTCACAACACTCACGCTTCATTTCGGCCACCGACAATGGCCGCGCATCGCGGCCTCGCGGTGCGCTCCCGCAGTGCATCCTTGAACGCGGCGCAGCCTGTGTGGCTGCGCCGCGCGTTTTCCCCGCTTCGCCATCCTTTCCGACGTACCTGGTTTCACGCGCTACAGAAAGAGGAGTTATGGATTTATCGATCGCCGCGATCCTCGCGCAGGACGGCATCACCACCGGAGCGATCTACGCGCTGCTCGCGCTCGCCCTGGTGCTGGTGTTCTCCGTGACGCGGGTGATCTTCATTCCGCAGGGCGAGTTCGTCTCGTATGGCGCGCTGACGCTCGCCGCGCTGCAATCGCAGAAGTTTCCCGCCACCTGCTGGCTGCTCGTCGCGCTGGGCGCCGCGTGCTTCGTCGTGGAGACGGCGGGGCTCGTGCGGCATGCCGAGCGGCGCAAGCATGCGCCGCGCACGCTCGTGACGCTCGCGGGCAAGTATCTGCTCTTTCCCATTGCGCTCTATGTGCTCACACGCGGCGTGGCCGGTCAGCAACTGCCCATGCTCGTGCAGATTGCGCTCACGCTCGCGATCGTCGTGCCGATGGGGCCGTTCATCTACCGGCTCGCGTATGAGCCCATCGCCGAGGCGACCACGCTCCTGTTGCTGATCGTCGCGGTGGCGGTGCACTTCGCGATGGTCGGGCTCGGGCTCGTGATGTTCGGCGCGGAAGGTTCGCGCACGAACGCATTCACCGATGCCACGTTCAACGTCGGGAGCCTCTCGATCTCGGGGCAAAGCCTCTGGGTGATCGGCACGGCGGCGGTGCTGATCGTCGCGCTGTATGTCTATTTCGATCGCACGATCTCGGGCAAGGCGCTGCGCGCGACCTCGGTGAACCGGCTGGGCGCGCGCCTCGTGGGCATCGGCACGACTCAGGCCGGGCGGCTCGCGTTCACGCTCGCCGCAGGGCTCGGTGCGCTGTGCGGCGTGCTGGTGGCGCCGCTCACCACCATCTACTACGACTCGGGCTTCCTGATCGGCCTGAAGGGCTTCGTGGGCGCCATCATCGGCGGTCTGGTGAGCTATCCGCTGGCTGCCGCGGGCTCCGTGCTCGTGGGCCTGCTGGAGTCGTACTCGTCGTTCTGGGCAAGCGCCTACAAGGAAGTGATCGTGTTCACGCTGATCATCCCCGTGCTGCTGTGGCGCAGCCTTTCCACGCCGCATGCCGAAGAGGAAGAGGAGTGAAGCGATGAAACGACTTGTTCTGCATAACCGCTTCTTCTGGCTGTTCCTCGTGGTCATGTTCGCGCTGCCGGTGCTGCCGCATCCCTTGCACGTGCCCGAATACTGGATCACGCTGCTCAACTACATCGGCCTTTATTCGATCGTCGCGATCGGGCTCGTGCTGCTCACCGGCATCGGCGGGATGACGAGCTTCGGGCAGGCCGCGTTCGTCGGGCTCGGCGCCTATGCGACCGCGTATCTGACCACGCAGTACGGCGTCTCACCGTGGCTTGCGCTGATCGTCGGCGTCGTCATCACGGCGCTCGTTGCGCTCGTGCTGGGGCTCGTCACCATGCGGCTCTCGGGGCACTTCCTGCCGCTCGGCACCATCGCCTGGGGGCTCGCGCTGTTCTTCCTGTTCGGCAATCTCGACATGCTGGGCAAGTACGACGGGATCAACGGCATTCCGGTCCTCAACGTGCTCGGCATCGACCTCGAGTCGGGGCGCCATATCTATTACCTGATCTGGGTGGTCGTGCTGGCGTCAGTCATCTCCGTTCAGAATCTGCTCAATAGCCGCACGGGCCGCGCGATCCGCGCGCTGCGCGGCGGCGGGCAGATGGCCGAGGCGATGGGCGTGAACACGGCATGGATGCGCGTCGTGATCTTCGTCTACGCGGCCGTGCTCGCAGCGGTATCGGGCTTCCTCTACGCCCATCTGCAGCGCGCGGTGAACCCCACACCGTTCGGCCTGAACCACGGCATCGAATACCTGTTCATGGCGGTGGTGGGCGGCGTGGCGCACGTCTGGGGCGCCGTGCTGGGCGCGGCGATCCTCACCGTTCTGCAAGATTGGCTGCAGACGCTGCTGCCGAAGCTGCTGGGCGAGAACGGCAATTTCGAGATCATCGTGTTCGGCATCTTGATGGTCTTGCTGCTGCAATACGCGCGGCGCGGCGTGTGGCCGTTCGTGGCGCGCTTCTTTCCTCGCGGACCGCAGGCGCACGTGCCCGAGCACGCCGAGCCCTTGCCGCAGCGCAGCAAGCCCGCCACAGGCGAATTGCTGCTGACCGTCGACAAGGCGCGCAAGCAGTTCGGCGGGCTCGTGGCTGTCAACGACGTGAGCTTCGAGGTGAGGGCGGGGCAGATCATCGGCTTGATTGGCCCGAACGGCGCGGGCAAGTCGACGACCTTCAACCTCGTGACAGGCGTGCTGCAGCCGACCAGCGGCGCAATCACGTTCCGCGGCGAGCGTATCGACCGCCTGACTTCACGTGAAATCGTCGCGCGTGGCATCGGGCGCACGTTCCAGCACGTCAAGCTGCTGCCGACGATGACCGTGCTGGAGAACGTCGCGATCGGCGCGCATCTGCGTGGCCATTCGGGCGTGCTGCGCAGCGTCGTGAAGCTCAACGCGGCGGAAGAGGGCAGGCTGATGAGCGAGGCGGCCAGGCAGCTTCGCCGCGTGGGCCTCGAGCAGCACATGTACGACGAGGCCGGCAGCCTCGCGCTCGGGCAGCAACGCATTCTGGAGATTGCGCGGGCGCTTTGCTGCGATCCGACCCTGCTGCTGCTCGACGAGCCCGCGGCCGGCCTGCGTTATCAGGAGAAACAACAGCTGGCCGGCTTGCTGCGCAGGCTGAGAGAAGAGGGGATGAGCGTGCTGCTGGTCGAACACGACATGGACTTCGTGATGAATCTCACCGATCGACTGGTCGTGATGGAATTCGGCACGCGGATCGCGGAAGGATTGCCGCAAGAGGTGCAGCAGGACCCGGCAGTGCTCGAGGCTTATCTGGGCGGGGTGGAATGATGAGCGCTCCTGTACTCGAAGTCTCCGGACTCGCCGTGCGCTACGGCAAGATCGAGGCGCTGCACAAGGCGGCAATCAAGGTGGGCGCGGGGCAGATCGTCTCCGTAATTGGCCCGAACGGCGCAGGCAAGTCCACGCTGCTCAATGCCATCATGGGCGCGTTGCCGGTCACGGGCCATGCCAGTGGCCGGATTGCCTATCTGGGCGAGGATATCGGCACGCTGCCCATCGAGCGGCGCGTCGCGCGCGGCATGTGCCTGGTGCCGGAGAAGCGCGAGCTGTTTGCCTCGATGACCGTCGAGGACAACCTCGTGCTCGGCGCCTACCGCCGCAAGCGGGCCGGTGAGTGCAACTTCCTCGACCAGCTCGAGCACGTGTTTCAGCTCTTTCCGCGGCTCAAGGAGCGGCGCGCCCAGGCTGCGGGTACGCTCTCGGGCGGCGAGCGCCAGATGCTTGCAGTCGGACGTGCGCTGATGGGCAAGCCGGATTTGCTGATGCTCGACGAGCCTAGCCTTGGGCTGGCCCCGCTGATCGTGAAAGAGATCTTTCACATCATCAGCGCGCTGCGGCAGACGGGCGTGGCGACACTGCTGATCGAACAGAATGCGCGTGCCGCACTGCAGATCTCCGACTACGGCTACGTGCTGGAAACGGGCGATCTGGCGCTGGAAGGGCCGGCGGACGAGCTGGCGCAGAATCCTCGGGTGATCGAGACTTACCTAGGCTTGGCCAAGAAACCGGTCTGATCTCGTCAACCTCTGCAGAAAACGGCGGCGTGTTTCACGTGAAACACGCCGCTTTTTTTAGAGTGACGGCGGAACGAAATTCGGGAGTGAACGGCCCAAAACCCGAAACCGTTATAATTCGCGCATACCACTTTTTTCTGAGAAGGCTCACGCGGTCCATTTGTCCGTGCGTGAGGTCCCGCCATGCTTTTTCCCACAGAATTTGACGTAATCGTCGTCGGCGGCGGTCACGCCGGCACCGAGGCAGCGCTCGCCGCTGCCCGCATGGGCGTCAAGACGCTCCTGCTCACGCACAATATCGAAACGCTCGGCCAGATGAGCTGCAATCCGTCGATCGGCGGCATTGGCAAGGGCCATCTGGTCAAGGAAGTCGACGCGCTGGGCGGCGCAATGGCCGCGGCCACCGACGAGGGCGGCATCCAGTTCCGCATCCTGAATTCGTCCAAGGGCCCGGCCGTGCGTGCGACGCGCGCTCAGGCCGACCGCATCCTGTACAAGGCGGCGATCCGTCGACGCCTCGAGAATCAGCCGAATCTCTGGCTGTTCCAGCAGGCGGTTGAGGACCTGATGGTCGAAGGCGATCGTGTGGTGGGGGCCGTGACGCAGGTGGGCATCCGCTTCCGGGCGCGTGCCGTGGTGCTGACGGCGGGGACGTTCCTCGACGGCAAGATTCACGTGGGCCTGAATAACTACACGGGCGGACGCGCTGGCGATCCGGCCGCCGTGACGCTTTCGGCACGCCTGAAGGAACTGAAGCTGCCGCAAGGCCGCCTCAAGACGGGCACGCCGCCGCGCATCGATGGCCGATCGATCGACTTTTCGGTGCTCGAAGAGCAGCCGGGCGACCTCGATCCGGTGCCGGTCTTCTCGTTCCTCGGCAGGGCAGAGCAGCATCCGCAGCAGATTCCTTGCTGGGTGACGCACACCAACGAGCGTACGCACGACATCATTCGCGGCGGTCTAGACCGCTCGCCCATGTATACGGGCGTGATCGAAGGGGTGGGGCCGCGCTATTGCCCGTCGATTGAAGACAAGATTCACCGCTTCGCCTCGAAGGAATCGCATCAGATCTTCCTGGAGCCAGAAGGCCTCACGACTAACGAGTTCTACCCGAACGGGATCTCGACGAGCCTGCCGTTCGACGTTCAGCTCGAGCTCGTGCACTCGATGCGCGGGCTGGAGCACGCTCACATCCTGCGCCCTGGCTATGCGATCGAGTACGACTACTTCGATCCGCGCGGGCTGAAGGCCTCGCTGGAAACGAAGGTCATCAATGGCCTGTTCTTTGCGGGCCAAATCAATGGCACGACGGGCTATGAAGAGGCGGCCGCGCAAGGCCTGCTCGCGGGTATCAACGCCGGCCTGCAGGTGCAGGGCAAGGACGCGTGGTGTCCGCGTCGCGACCAGGCATACCTTGGCGTGCTGGTCGACGATCTGGTGACGCGCGGTGTTTCGGAGCCGTACCGCATGTTTACGAGCCGCGCCGAATACCGTCTGAGCCTGCGTGAGGACAACGCCGACATGCGCTTGACGGAGATCGGCCGCGAGCTCGGTGTCGTCGATGACATCCGCTGGGACGCATTCAGCCGCAAGCGCGATGCTGTTTCACGTGAAACAGAGCGCCTGAAGTCGACGTGGGTGAATCCGAAGACGCTTGGTGCGGAAGAGGCGACAGCACTCCTGGGCAAGCCAATCGATCGCGAGTACAACCTTGCGGATCTGCTTCGCCGTCCTGGCGTGCGCTACGACGGCGTCTGCGGTCTGCGCGAGGGTGCCTGCGCGCCGGAAGCACCGCTTGCCGACGACGAGGTCCTGCTTGCCCAAATCAAGGAGCAGATCGAGATTGGCATCAAATATCAGGGCTATATCGACCGTCAAGCCGATGAGATCGAGCGCAACGGCGCCCAGGAGAATACGCGTCTGCCCGAAGGCATCGATTACGCCGAAGTGCGCGGCTTGTCGTTCGAAGCGCGCCAGAAGCTGAACCAGTTCCGTCCCGAAACGATTGGCCAGGCGTCGCGTATCTCGGGCATCACGCCTGCCGCAATCTCGCTGCTGATGGTTCACCTCAAGCGCGGCCTCGGTCGCCGCCGTCAGAGTCCGTCCGATCAGGGCACCGACAACACGCCGGTGGCCCAATGACGGGCCGCGCACGGCAACCCGGCATCGCGGACCGCGACGCACTCGCGCAACTGCTGAAGGAGGGCGCGCAAGCGCTCTCCCTCGACCTGAGCGAGCGGCAGCACGAACAACTGCTGGCCTACGTTGCATTGCTGGCGAAGTGGAACGCCGTCTACAACCTGACGGCGATCCGCGATCCGCGCCAGATGCTGATTCAGCACATCCTCGATTCGCTTTCGATCCTGCCTCACTTGCCCGCGCGTGCCGATGCCGCCGTGCTCGACGTCGGCTCGGGCGGCGGTTTGCCCGGCATCGTGCTGGCGATTGCGCGACCGGACTGGCAGGTCACGTTGAACGACATCGTGCAGAAGAAGTCGGCGTTCCAGTCGCAGGCCAAGGCGGAATTGGGTCTTACGAACCTCTCCGTGGTGACAGGGCGGGTCGAAACCCTGCGTCCTGGAGTCGAAGTACCGAAAAAATTCGATTTGATCGTCTCGCGGGCATTCGCGGAACTCGCCGATTTCGTTACACTGGCCCGTCACCTCGTTGCGGACGGTGGAGCGATCTGGGCGATGAAGGGCGTACGGCCCGAAGGCGAGATCGAACGTTTGCCGGCCGGCGCTCGCGCGGTGCAAACGATCCGCCTCACGGTGCCGATGCTCGACGCGGAACGGCATCTGACCGAGGTGCTGGTCGAACCGGCAGCAGCGGTCTGATCGCTGACACAATAGCGTGATTCACTGGCCGTGATGGCTTAGGCCAGACGGTCCAGGCCGAGATGGCCCAGGCCAGGATGGCCCAGACCGAAAAGCCGGATAGCGCGTCCGATAGCGGATGCGCTATAACGTAAGCAAACTTTTTAAGGCAGTAAAAGGGACACACGAAAGATGGCAAAAATCTTCTGCGTTGCGAACCAGAAGGGCGGCGTCGGCAAGACGACGACAACGGTCAATCTCGCCGCGAGCCTCGCATCGCAGGGACAACGTGTCCTTCTCATCGATCTCGACCCGCAGGGCAATGCCACGATGGGCAGTGGCATCGACAAGGCGGCGTGCGAGAACACGGTTTATGAAGTCCTCGTCGACGGCGTGACGGTGCCGCAAGCGCGCACGCGCCCGGAGCAGGTGGGCTATGACGTGCTGCCCGCCAACCGCGAACTGGCCGGCGCCGAAGTGGAGCTGGTGACAGTCGAGCAGCGCGAGCGCCGCCTGCGGGCCGCGCTCGCACAAGTCGACGACGAATACGACTTCGTGCTGATCGACTGCCCGCCGGCGTTGTCCTTGCTCACCCTCAACGGGCTGTGCGCGGCGCACGGTGTCGTGATTCCGATGCAGTGCGAGTACTTCGCGCTCGAGGGCCTGTCGGACCTCGTCAATACGATCAAGCAGGTGCACGCGAACATGAATCGCGACCTGAAGGTGATCGGTCTTTTGCGCGTGATGTTCGATCCGCGCATCACGTTGCAGCAACAGGTATCGGAGCAATTGAAGGAGCACTTTGGCGACAAGGTGTTCGACGCGGTGATTCCTCGCAACGTCCGCCTTGCGGAAGCACCCAGCTACGGCTTGCCGGGTGTGGTGTTCGACCGCGCGTCGCGTGGTGCGCAGGCTTATGTGCAATTCGGCGCGGAAATGATCGAGCGCGTACGCGCACTCTGACGCAGACTGGAGAAGCACGATGAACGCAGTAGCACGGAAGAAGGGGCTGGGTCGAGGACTGGAAGCATTGCTCGGCGGCAGCGCGGACATCACCGAAGCGGTGAAGATCGATGGCGCGCCCAATACGCTTGCGCTCACGCAGATGCAGGCCGGCAAGTACCAGCCGCGTACGCGCATGGACGAAGGCGCGCTGCAGGAGCTTGCGGCGAGCATTCGTGCGCAGGGGCTGATGCAGCCGATCCTCGTGCGGCCGGTCGGACCCGAGCGCTACGAGATCATCGCGGGCGAGCGGCGCTTCCGCGCGGCGCACATCGCCGGACTCAAGGAAGTGCCGGTGCTCGTGAAGGATGTGCCCGACCAGGCCGCCGCCGCGATGGCGCTGATCGAGAACATCCAGCGCGAAGACCTGAATCCGCTTGAAGAGGCGCAGGGTATCCAGCGTCTGCTCGACGAATTCAGTTTCACGCACGAGCAGGCCGCGGAGTCGGTGGGGCGCTCGCGCAGCGCGGTGTCGAACCTGCTGCGTCTTTTGAATCTTGCCGCGCCGGTACAGACCATGCTGCTCGCAGGCGATCTCGACATGGGCCACGCGCGCGCATTGCTCGCGGTGGATGCCGCCACCCAGATCGTGCTCGCCAATCAGGTGGTCAACAAGCGCATGTCGGTGCGTGAAACGGAGAAGCTCGTTTCGACCACGACCAAAGCCGCGCCTGCGGTGAAGGCCAAGGCGGCGCACGACGGCGGCCGTGACACGCGTCGCCTTGAAGAGGAACTGTCTGATTTGCTGGCCGCGGCGGTCAGGATCAAGCTCGGCCGGCGAGGGCGCGGTCAACTTACGGTCGACTTCGGCGACCTCGATGCACTCGACGGCATTCTGATCCGCCTGCGTGGCGAGACCGCTGTTTGAGGCAGGCTTGAGCGCGCAAGACGAATCGGTGCCGCAGACTCAAGGTGTCAGGCAAGGCCCCATGCGCGTATTGCGCCGCCTTGGCGCGGTGACGGCCGGCGAGCCCGTGCTAACGACCCTCATCGTCGCGTTCGTGTTGCTTCAGTTATTTGCGCCGCGCGGCTGGGCTTCGTTACCTGCGCTTGTTGATTGGCAAACGGTGATGACGCTTGCGGGCCTTCTCATCTTGACGAGGGCCGTGGAATATTCAGGACTGCTAACCTGGATTGCCCACCGGCTTGTTCGCCACGTCCATTCCGAACGGGCGCTTGCCCTGTTGCTGATCGCGCTGGCAGCTGGACTGTCCATGGTGGTGACCAACGATGTCGCGCTCTTCGTCGTCGTGCCGCTCATGCTTTCCTTGCACGAACTGACGCCATTGCCGCTGCGGCGGCTCGTGATTGTCGTCGCGCTTGCAGTCAACGCAGGCTCCGTGTTGACGCCGCTCGGCAATCCGCAGAATCTATTTCTCTGGCAATTGAGCGGTGTCTCGTTCGGCCGATTCGTCGCTGCGCTTGCACCACTTTGTGCGACGTTGATGGCCATGCTGTTCGTCCTCGTCGCGCTTGTCTTCAAGTCGCAGCCTCTCGATCTTTCGATGGACGTTGAGCCGCATCCGGTCGATCGTCCGCTCGCCGGCGTTGCCGGGGTGCTCTTCGTTGCATTCGTGTTGCTCGCGGATGCGCATCATGCTGGCATCGCACTCACGGGCGTCGCTGTAGGATTCTTGATCTGGCGCGCGCGCATCGTGTGGAAGATCGACTGGTTGCTGCTCGGCATCTTCGTGCTGATGTTCATCGTCTTGCGCAGCGTTGCCGCATTGCCATGGATCCACGCTTTGCTCGGTGGTCTCGCTCTGGACACTCCGCTGCGCGGATATGCCGCAGGCGCCGTGCTTTCGCAGATCATCAGTAATGTTCCGGCCGCCATTGTGCTCGCGAGCTTTATTCACGACTGGCGTGCGCTAGCCTTCGGCGTGAGCGTGGGCGGCTTCGGCTTCGCGATCGGCTCGCTTGCCAACCTGATCGCCGTGCGTTTGGCCCGGCTACGTGGCATGTGGCTGCCGTTCCATCTCTATTCCATACCGTTCTGGCTGCTTGGCGGCGCGGCGGGCGGTTGGCTGCTGTCGCATTTTTGACACGGCTTTCGAGCGCATTTGTGCGGCGTTTTTCCCATGGCGCCGATGCCGATTCGTGGCGCACGCTTACGCCTCGCGCGACCACCTTGCAGTTGTGGTCCATTTCCATCCTGGACGCCCTTTCTCGCATCATGATGTGCCGTTTCACTGGCATTATTGAATAGTCTAAAATCTTGAACCCCCTGCGACTATCGCTTACAATCTGCCCGGATTGACAGTTTGATGCGCCTGAAGGCCTTGCTAAGGCGTAGGCCGAACCAAGGATCTGCATGACGCGCAAATCGCCTGACCTGCCGCCGTCCGAGGCGTCAGCTGAGGGGGGGGCGCCAAAGCGCTCCGACGCTCGGACTTCATCCCCGCAGGGTGCTTGGGACGAGCAAGAAAATATCATTCCACTCACGCGGGACGAAGCCAGGAAACTGTTCGGCCCGAAAGTGGACCGCCCGTCGCGCATAACGCCGCTGCGGGTCGTGGCAGCACAAATAGCAGTGTCATTGTTGGTGGCGCTTGTTGTCTCGCTGTTTCCTGGCCAGTCCACGCATGCCGTATTGTCGGCCCTGCTTGGCGGCGCAGCGTGCTGGGTTCCGGGCGCTCTGTTCGCGCTGTATCTGAAGCGCGCGGGAGCCCGCTCCCGGATGGCACTGATTGCAGGCGAAGCATTCAAGGCCGGAATAACGTTGGTGCTCTTCGTCGTTATCGGCGAGACGTATCACGAGGTGCGCTGGTTGCCGATGTTGGTGGCCTATGCGGTGGGACTCAAAGTGTATTGGGCCGCACTGGCGTTTTGATCAATGTTTGTCGAGTTTGGTAACCGCGCGCGTCCTGCAGGCAGGCGCGCCGACGGGCTGAGCGCGGCAGGCTGACCGTATTTTAATATTGCTGGGGTGTCCGAAAAAATGGCAGCAAGCGAACCGCACGTGCTCGATCCCTCTGAGTACATCGCGCACCACCTGACGTTCTTCTCGAACAAGCCGCAGACGAGCGTCGTCGATTTCTCCATCATCAATTACGACACGCTGTTCTGGTCGATTCTGACCGGCGTGCTCACGATTTTCATACTGTGGCTGGCCGCGCGCAAGGTCACATCGGGCGTGCCCTCGCGTTACCAAGGGGCGATAGAGATGCTGGTCGAGCTGGTCGAGGATCAGTCCAAGGCCATGATTCACGGCAGCCGCGCTTTCATCGCGCCGCTGGCGTTGACCGTATTCATCTGGGTGGCCCTGATGAATACGCTGGACTTGGTGCCGGTCGATCTGGTCACGCGCATCATCGGTGTGCTGGGTCTATCCACGGTGATTCCGCATCAGCGCATTGTGCCGACGGCAGACGTCAACGCCACCTTCGGCATGGCATTGGGCATTTTCGTTCTGATGCTCTATTACAGCGTCAAGATCAAGGGTCTCGGTGGCTGGTTGCACGAGTTGATCTCTGCACCGTTCGGTGCGCATCCGCTGCTTTGGATTCCCAATTTGGGCCTGAACATCATCGAATATGTGGCCAAGACGGTTTCGCTCGGCATGCGGTTGTTCGGCAACATGTATGCGGGCGAACTGCTGTTCCTGCTGATCGCGCTGTTGGGCGGCCTGTGGAGCTTCGATCTGAATTTCGGTGTCCTGGGTTTTATCGCGCATGTGATCGCGGGCAGCGTATGGGCGATCTTCCACATCCTGATCGTCCTGTTGCAGGCGTTCATCTTTATGATGCTGACGCTGGTCTATCTGGGGCAAGCGCACGACAAGCACTGAGTCTCGTGCTGCCCGGTCCGCCGGGCTCAGGCTTCGCTTCGCCGGTTTGTTTTATTGGTCTCTGGTTTTTTAAATCAAGTAATTAAGTCTTTTTCAGAGGAATAATCATGCAAGATTTGCTCGCCAACATCCACGCTCTGACCGCTCTCATCCAGGGGCCGACCGCCATCGGCATCGGCATCATCATCGGTCTGGGCGCATGCGGCGCATGTATCGGTATCGGCATGATGGGTGGCAAGTACATTGAAGCCTGCGCGCGTCAGCCTGAACTGATGAACCCGCTGCAAACGAAGATGTTCCTGCTGGTTGGCCTGATCGACGCGGCGTTCCTGATCGGTGTGGGTCTTGCAATGCTGTTCGCGTTCGCCAACCCGCTGCTGTCGAAGCTCGCAGGCTGAATTCCCGGTTTATAGCGTCTCCCCCATCGCTGAGTCTGGCCGCTAGTCGTGCAAGCGACTCCAATGAGAAGTTTGCCAGCTAAGCCAGCCCCGGCGTGGTACCGGTGACGGGATGCTCGGAGGGGGCTCCGATCCACAGGATCCGGCCACCGATCGCCGGGCATCTCTATAGCAACGTTAGGAAGGAAACACCGTGAATCTCAACGCAACCCTGTTTGCGCAAATGATCGTGTTCCTGATCCTCGCGTGGTTCACGATGAAATTCGTGTGGCCGCCGATGATCAACGCCATCGACGAGCGCTCGAAGAAGATTGCCGACGGATTGTCGGCAGCCGAAAAGGGCAAAGAGGAACTGGCGGCGGCGCACAAGCGCGTCGAACAGGAACTCGCGCAGGCCCGTGTCGACGGGCAGCAGCGCATCGCCGACGCCGAAAAGCGCGCTCAGGCATTGGCAGAGGAAATCAAGGCTCAGGCGTATGCCGAAGCCCAGCGCATCGTCGCCCAGGCGAAGGCCGACGCCGAGCATCAGGTCGTCAAGGCGCGCGAAGTACTGCGCGCAGAAGTTGCTGTGCTCGCTATCCAGGGTGCCGAGCAGATCCTGAAGCGCGAAGTCGACCAGACGGCCCACGCCGACCTGCTGAATCAACTGAAAGCCGAGCTCTGATCATGGCCGAACTTGCAACCATCGCCCGCCCGTACGCAGAAGCCCTGTTCGCCGTGGCCGAAACGGGTGACGTCGCTGGCTGGTCCTCGCTCGTCGCGGAGCTGGCGCAGGTTGCGGCCTTGCCGGACGTGCTGTCGCTTGCATCGAGCCCGAAGGTGAGCCACGCCCAGGTCGTGGACCTGCTCCTGTCGGCGGTGAAATCGCCGCTCAAGGAGAGCGCCGAGGCCAAGAACCTCGTGCAGATGCTGGTCTTGAACCATCGACTGGAACTGCTGCCGGCAATCCACGCGCAGTTCGAAACGCTGAAGAACGCGAAAGACGGCGCAGCCGACGCGCTGATCGTCAGCGCGTTTCCGATCGAAGGTGCGCAGCTGAACGACCTCGTCGCCAGCCTCGAACAGAAGTTCAAGCGCAAGCTGAAGCCTACGGTCGAAGTCGACAAGTCGCTCATCGGCGGCGTGCGCATCACAGTCGGCGATGAAGTGCTCGATAGCTCGGTCCGCGCGCGGCTCGCCAGCATGCAGGCGGCACTGACCGCCTGAGCGCATTGATTGCGCATGGCGGCTGGCACGCAACAGAATTGAACATCAGGAGCGAATAATGCAACTCAATCCCTCTGAGATCAGCGAGCTGATCAAGAGCCGGATCCAGGGCCTTGAAGCGAGCGCGGACGTTCGCAACCAGGGCACCGTGATCTCCGTGACCGACGGCATCGTGCGCATTCACGGCCTGTCGGACGTGATGCAGGGCGAAATGCTCGAATTCCCGGGCAACACCTTCGGCCTCGCGCTGAACCTCGAGCGCGACTCGGTCGGCGCCGTGATTCTCGGTGAGTACGAGCACATCTCGGAAGGCGACATCGTCAAGACGACGGGCCGCATTCTCGAAGTGCCGGTGGGTCCGGAACTGATCGGCCGCGTGGTCGACCCGCTCGGCAACCCGATCGACGGCAAGGGCCCGATCAACGCCAAGCTGACCGACGCGATCGAAAAGATCGCCCCGGGCGTGATCTGGCGCGAAGGCGTGTCGCAGCCGGTGCAAACCGGTCTGAAGTCGATTGACTCGATGGTGCCGATCGGCCGTGGCCAGCGCGAGCTGATCATCGGCGACCGTCAGTGCGGCAAGACCGCTGTGGCCGTTGACGCGATCATCAACCAGAAGGGCAAGAACCTCTTCTGTATCTACGTTGCGATCGGCCAGAAGGCGTCGTCGATCCAGAACGTGGTGCGCAAGCTCGAAGAGACGGGCGCGATGGAGTACACCATCGTCGTCGCCGCCTCGGCTTCGGAATCGGCTGCGCTGCAGTACCTCGCGCCGTACGCCGGCTGCACGATGGGCGAATACTTCCGCGACCGCGGTCAAGACGCCCTGATCATCTATGACGACTTGACCAAGCAAGCCTGGGCATACCGTCAGATCTCGCTGCTGCTGCGCCGTCCGCCGGGCCGTGAAGCGTACCCAGGCGACGTGTTCTATCTGCACTCGCGTCTGCTCGAGCGCGCCGCGCGCGTCTCGGCCGACTACGTCGAGAAGTTCACGAACGGCGAAGTGAAGGGCAAGACGGGTTCGCTCACCGCACTGCCGGTCATTGAAACGCAAGCCGGCGACGTGACCGCGTTCGTTCCGACGAACGTGATCTCGATTACCGACGGCCAGATCTTCCTGGAAACCGACCTCTTCAATGCGGGTATCCGTCCGGCTATTAACGCCGGCGTGTCGGTGTCGCGTGTGGGTGGCGCGGCGCAGACCAAGATCATCAAGAAGCTGTCGGGTGGTATCCGTACCGACCTCGCGCAGTACCGCGAACTCGCAGCGTTTGCGCAGTTCGCCTCGGACCTCGACGAAGCGACCCGCAAGCAGCTCGAGCGCGGCCGCCGCGTGACCGAACTGCTCAAACAGCCGCAGTACCAGCCGCTGCAAGTGTGGGAGCTGGCTGTCGCGCTGTTCTCGGCGAACAACGGCTACCTCGACGACCTCGAAGTCAAGGACGTCCTGGCGTTCGAGAAGGGCCTGCGCGAATACTTGAAGTCGAAGCACGCTGACCTCGTGAAGCGCATCGAGGACACGAAGGATCTGTCGAAGGACGACGAGAACGCGCTGCACGCGGCGATCAAGGACTTCAAGAAGTCCGGCGCATACTGATCCGTCCGGGAATCAACCACGATAAACGGACATTGAAGCGGCGCGGGCAGTAGCCGTACCCGCGCATCGCTTCGATCAAGGAGCAAGCTATGGCTGGAATGAAGGAAATTCGCGGCAAGATCAAGAGCGTGCAGAACACGCGCAAGATCACCAAGGCGATGGAGATGGTCGCAGCGTCGAAGATGCGCCGCGCCCAGGAACGCATGCGCGCGGCTCGCCCGTATGCCGACAAGGTCCGTGCTATCGCTGCGCACATGAGCCGTGCGAACCTGGAGTACCGCCATCCGTTCATGACGTTGAACGAAGGCGCCAAGACCGCTGGCATCATCCTCGTCACGACCGACAAGGGTCTGTGCGGCGGTATGAACACCAACGTGATGCGCGCGGCGTTGCAAAAGTTCAAGGAACTGGACGACAAGGGCATCAAGGTCGAAGCCACTGCGGTCGGTAGCAAGGGTCTCGGATTCCTGACTCGTTTCGGCGCGAAGGTGGTTTCGCAGGTCGTGTCGCTCGGTGACACGCCGCACCTCGAGAAGTTGATCGGTGCCGTAAAGGCCCAGCTCGACCTGTATTCGGAGGGCAAGTTGTCGGCTGTCTATCTCGCGTACACGCGCTTCGTCAACACGATGAAGCAAGAAGCGGTGATCGAGCAGCTGCTGCCGCTCTCGTCGGAGGACTTAGCCGACGACGCGAAGACGCCATCCATGTCGTGGGATTACATCTACGAGCCGGATCCGCAGGTGGTCGTTGACGCGCTGCTGTTGCGTTACATCGAAGCGCTCGTGTACCAGGCTGTCGCGGAAAATATGGCGTCGGAGCAGTCAGCGCGCATGGTCGCGATGAAGGCCGCGTCGGACAACGCGAAGACGGTGATCAGCGAGCTGCAGCTGTCGTACAACAAGAGCCGTCAGGCCGCGATCACGAAGGAATTGTCGGAGATCGTCGGCGGCGCCGCCGCCGTGTAAGCGGACGGGAACCCGGCTCGAGAGTGCGCCTTTGCGCGAGTAAAGATTCAGGTATTGAAAGGAAAATCGATGAGTACAACTGCTTTGTCAGAAGGCAAGATCGTACAGTGCATCGGCGCCGTGATCGACGTGGAGTTCCCGCGTGAGCACATGCCGAAGATTTACGACGCACTGATTCTCGAAGGCACGGAACTGACCCTCGAAGTGCAGCAGCAACTCGGCGACGGCGTCGTGCGCACCATCTGTCTGGGTGCGTCGGACGGCCTGCGCCGCGGCACCGTGGTCAAGAACACGGGCGAACCCATCAGCGTGCCGGTCGGCAAGCCGACGCTCGGCCGCATCATGGACGTGCTGGGCCGTCCGATCGACGAAGCCGGTCCGATCGTCAGCGAAAACAAGCGCGCGATCCACCAGAAGGCTCCGGCGTTCGACGAGCTCTCGCCGTCGGCCGAACTGCTCGAAACCGGCATCAAGGTTATCGACCTGATCTGCCCGTTCGCAAAGGGCGGCAAGGTCGGTCTGTTCGGCGGTGCAGGCGTGGGCAAGACCGTCAACATGATGGAGCTCATCAACAACATCGCGAAGGAGCACGGCGGTTTCTCCGTGTTCGCGGGCGTGGGCGAGCGTACCCGTGAGGGCAACGACTTCTACCACGAAATGAAGGACTCGAACGTTCTGGACAAGGTCGCGCTGGTGTACGGCCAGATGAACGAGCCGCCGGGCAACCGTCTGCGCGTCGCGCTGACGGGTCTCACGATGGCCGAGTACTTCCGTGACGAAGGCCTCGACGTTCTGTTTTTCGTCGATAACATCTATCGTTTCACGCTGGCCGGTACCGAAGTGTCGGCACTGCTCGGCCGTATGCCTTCGGCAGTGGGCTATCAGCCAACGCTGGCGGAAGAAATGGGCAAGCTGCAAGAGCGCATCACGTCCACGAAGAAGGGCTCGATTACCTCGGTTCAGGCCGTGTACGTCCCTGCGGACGACTTGACCGACCCGTCGCCGGCTACGACCTTCGGCCACCTGGACGCAACCGTCGTGCTGTCGCGTGACATCGCCTCGCTGGGTATCTATCCGGCAGTCGACCCGCTCGACTCGACTTCGCGCCAGATCGACCCGAACGTGATCGGCGAAGAGCACTACTCGATCACGCGCCGCGTGCAGCAGACGCTCCAGCGCTACAAGGAGCTGCGCGACATCATCGCGATTCTGGGCATGGACGAACTGTCGCCGGAAGACAAGCTGTCGGTCGCCCGCGCACGGAAGATCCAGCGTTTCCTCTCGCAGCCGTTCCACGTCGCGGAAGTCTTCACGGGCTCGCCGGGCAAGTACGTGCCGCTGAAGGAAACCATCCGTGGCTTCAAGATGATCGTCGACGGCGAGTGCGATCACCTGCCGGAGCAGGCGTTCTACATGGTCGGCACGATCGACGAAGCCTTCGAAAAGGCCAAGAAGATCCAGTAAAGGTTGAGTTGTTGAAGAAAAGGTGTTGCGCTTCGTTCGTGAGGCGCCACGCCCACGCAACCACTCAACCAGCCGTGCATGAGATCGGAGTTAGCGCTGAAGCGCTAACTCCGATCGACAGGAGTCGACACATATGGCAGCAACCATCAAGGTAGACGTCGTCAGCGCCGAAGAGAGTATCTTCGAGGGCCGGGCGAAGTTCGTCGCGCTTCCGGGCGAGGCGGGCGAGCTCGGCATCCTGCCGGGTCACACGCCGCTGATTACGCAGATTCGTCCGGGTGCCGTGCGCATCGTCGCCGAAAACGGCGGGGAGGAGTTCGTGTTCGTCGCCGGCGGCATTCTCGAAGTGCAACCGGGCGGCGTGACGGTGCTTGCCGACACCGCGATCCGAGGCGAGGATCTCGACGAGGCGAAGGCCGCGGAGGCGCGCAAGCGCGCCGAAGAGGCGGTGCAGAATGCCGGCTCGAATCTCGAATACGCAACGGCGCAGGCGGAGCTCGCCTACGCGGTCGCGCAGCTCGCGGCAATCGCGCGCCTGCGCAAGATGAACCAGCATTGATCTCGCGATGGCGCGCCCCTCGGGTGCGTGCCAATCGTACTGAAAAGGGCTCCCCGATGTGGGGGGCTTTTTTTTTGGTTCTTCACGGATTCGCGGGAAGGCGAGTCCAAAAGGAAAGCGGTGACAGAAGGGATAGACTGGTTGTGCGACCAATCAGCTTCTCCCGATCACCACCGCTTTCATGGCCGATCATAAGTTTGAACTCCCGTTCCGGGAAAGCTTCAACGTCACTCAATTCCAGCGCGAACCCGGCGCAACACACATTACCCTGATCCCTCACGACGCACACCCGGCGCGGTGCTCCGGCTGTGGCTCCAGTGGCGAGCGCGTGCACGAGCGGAGCTGGCGCACGATCCGCGACCTGCCGATGCTGGGCGACGCGGTGTGGCTGCGCGTGTGATTGCGGCGGGTACGGTGCACCACATGCGGGCCGCGCACGGAGCGCGTGAGCTGGCTGGAGCGCCACGCGCGGATCACCCGGCGCCTGGCGGAGTTTGTCGGCCGCTGGTGCGAGACGCTGCCGATTGCCCACGTCTGCGAGCTGTCCGGGCTGCATTGGGAGACGGTGCGGCGCATCGATACGCGCCGCCTGCAAGCCAGGCTGGACGCCTTGCCTCAGCCCGAGCCCCGTCGTCTGGTGATGGGCGAGTTTGCCTTGTACAGGGGCCATCGCTACGCGAGCGCAGTGCTGGATGCCGACACGCGGCGCGTGCTGTGGATTGGCGAAGGTCGTAGCCGTGAGGCCGTTCGCCCCTTCTTCGAATGGCTGGGCAAGGCGCGCTGCGCTCGCATCGAGGCAGTCGCGATGGACATGAAGACCGCGTTCGATGGAGGTGCAGGCCCATTGCCCGGATGCGCGCGTCGTCTATGACCTGTTCCATGTGGTGGCCAAATACGGCCGGGAGGTGATTGACCGCGTGCGCGTGGACGAAGCGAACCAGCTCAGACAGGAGCGCCCGCTGCGGCGCGTGGTCAAGCGTGCCCGTTGGCTGCTGCTGTGCAATCCCGACAATCTGCAAAGCGATCAGCGCATCAAGCTTGACGAGTTGCTGGCTGCCAATCAGGTCCTCATGACAGTCTACGTGCTGAAAACCAGCCTCAAAGAGCTCTGGCAGCCCATGCATACGTGGCAATGGCGTCGCGCCTGGCGGGCCTGGCGGGCGCAAGCGCGCGACAGTGGCATCGAAGCGTTGGCGCGCTTCGCCCGCAACCTCGCTCCCTACTGGCGCGGCATCCTCGCCCGCGTACGCTGGCCGATGCACACCGGCCAGCTCGAAGGCATCAACAACCGCATCAAGGTCATCAAGCGCATGGCCTACGGCTACCGCGGCGCCTACTTCTTCCTGAAGATCAAGGCCGCCTATCCCGGTAATGCGCGGAGGACTTTTTTTTTTGCGGGTTCGCCGAGCGAAGAAGCCCGGCGATTCGCCCCTCAGCGCCGACACGAGAAAATCACTTGACGTTTACGGAAAGGTAATGCGAAATCATGCCTTCGTGCCTGGCGACGACACGGTCGCAGGCGTCGGCCGCAGCTCATGCGCTGCGGGTAAAACTTGATGCTGCTGGCCGCGCGCACAGTGGCACAATGGTTTTCAAATCCATTTCAATCGGGAGTGAGACTCCCGGGGAGACAGCCATCATGGCCATCGACGCAGCAGGTGCGCGCGAAGCGCTCATCGCGCCGAAAGACGGGCTTTCCTACGTGCGTGGAGCGACCGATACGCCGCTTTCCGACGCCACCATCGGCACTTTCCTGCGGGAGACCGCGCAGCGCTTTCCTGAGCGTCCTGCGGTGGTGTTTCGCGAACAGGACATCCGCTGGACCTGGCGCGAGTTTGCCGAGGAAGTGGACGTGGTCGCAGCCGGCTTCCTCTCGCTCGGCGTTGCGCCGGGCGACCGGGTCGGCATCTGGTCGCCCAATCGCTTCGAGTGGCTGCTCACGCAGTTCGCCACGGCGCGCATCGGCGCGGTGCTGGTCAACATCAATCCCGCCTACCGGCTCGCCGAGCTCGAGTACGCGCTGAACAAGGTGGGCTGCAAGGCGATCGTCGCGGCGGAAAGCTTCAAGACCTCGAAGTACCTCGAGATGCTGCAGGCGCTAGCGCCCGAGCTCGCGAACGCGACGCCGGGCGAACTGCACGCGGCGAAGCTGCCCGAGCTGCGCGCGGTGATCCGCATGTGCGACGCCGAGACGCCTGGCATGCTGAACTTCGGCGAGCTGATCGAGCGGGGCCGCGAGCGGCTCGAGCGCGACGGCACGGCCGAGCTCGACGCGATCGACGCGACGCTCGTCGCCGACGATCCCATCAACATCCAGTTCACGAGCGGCACCACGGGCAACCCGAAGGGCGCCACGCTCACGCACCGCAACGTGCTCAACAACGGCCGCTTCATCGCCATGGCGATGCGGCTGACCGAAGAAGATTCGCTCTGCATTCCGGTGCCGCTCTATCACTGTTTCGGCATGGTGCTTGCGGTGCTCGCGTGCGTCTCCGTGGGCGCGGCCATGGTGTTTCCGGGTGAGGCCTTCGATCCGCGCGCGACGCTCGAAGCGGTGTCCGAAGAGCGCTGCACCGCGCTGCACGGGGTGCCGACGATGTTCATCGCCGAGCTCGATCATCCCGACTTCGCGCGCTTCGATCTGTCGCGCCTGCGCACGGGCATCATGGCGGGCTCGCCTTGCCCGATCGAAACGATGAAGCGCGTGGTCTCGAAGATGCATCTCGCGGAGATCACGATCGCCTACGGCATGACGGAGACGAGCCCGGTATCGTTCCAGAGCTCGACAACCGACCCGCTCGACAAGCGCACGACCACGGTGGGGCGCATCCAGCCGCACCTCGAGGTGAAGATCGTCGACGCGCTCGGTAACATCGTGCCGGTCGGCGAGACGGGCGAGCTCTGCACGAAGGGCTACTCGGTGATGCGCGGCTACTGGGGCGACGAGGCGAAGACAGCCGAATCGATCGTCGATGGCTGGATGCACACGGGCGACCTCGCGACGATCGACGCCGAGGGCTACTGCAATATCGTCGGGCGCCTGAAGGACATGCTGATCCGCGGCGGCGAGAACATCTACCCGCGCGAGATCGAGGAGTTCCTGTTCCGCCATCCCAAGGTGCAGTCGGTGCAGGTGTTCGGCGTGCCCGATGCAAAGTACGGCGAAGAGGTGTGCGCGTGGATCGTGCTGCGTCCCGGCGAGGCGGCCACGCCCGAGGAGATTCAGGCGTTCTGCCAGGGGCAAATCGCACACTACAAGATCCCGAAGTACATCCGCTTCGTCGACGAAATGCCGATGACGGTAACGGGCAAGGTGCAAAAGTTCGTAATGCGCTCGCGCATGATCGACGAACTGAAAATCAGCGAGCAGAAGACGGCTTGAGTGCGCTTGATCCTGATGTTTCGCCGCGGCGCCAATGTGCCGGCGCGGCGAAACAACTCAAGCGGATCAAACGCCAGATGCTTTGCATGCCGAATGAACTGAGCGGCAATGGGAATAGCCGCGAATTGGCAGTGGCGGGTTAACCCGGAAAGCGGCCTGAATACGAATACCGGCGGTGGAGGTTTGTGCGCGCGATTATTCTTGCCAGCACAACAACGGCTGGAAAAAAGCGCTGAACACGGGGAATAGGCGAAAAAAAAGCGGGCCTGGAGCCCGCTAAAAACCACACGCTACGGGGTTAGCGCGAGGAGACCAAATGAGGAGCCGGGTCTTCGTACGTGCAAAACGCCGGTTACGGCTCCAGCAAGGATGCCCCCGGAAAGGGCTTCGGCATGACGCCGACCGGCTGGTGTATCGTGTCCGCTCACACTTGCACCGAGCCACATCCGTGTTGAAACCGTTGAAGGCATTGTGGGCGAATTAATGAACCTTGGCGGTAACAAAGTGTTTCAGGTTGTAACGCCCGTCAGATAAGGCTCTGCGGGATTTTTTGCCGTCCTGAGCGTTTTTCGAAAGTCATTTTTACCTGCATTTTTTATTGCTGTCAGACGATGCGAAGACGTGAATTCGGTGCGTCATTCTTCGTGCATGAAAAGAGTCCCGCCATATGGGCATTGCAGGAAATGCCCCGCGTAAAAACGCAAATCGCATGCGCACATGCAGCATGGATTCCTGATTGAATCCGTGCGTGAAATGCAAGGATGGCGCATACCGCACTGCAACGTGCGGTTGCAACTCCTCATACAAACTAGCGAATGATGTCGCGCCGGGTGGGTCCCGGCGCCCGCTAATGCACGGTCACATTACTTGAGCCATTTGTCCGAGATCGCCTGATACTCGCCGCTCGCGCGCGCGAGGTGCAGCCACTGATCGACGTACTGCTGGAACACCACGTCGCCGCGCGGCACCATCCACGCCTTCTCGCCATACTGGAACGGCTTGTCGGGGTGCACCGAGCACAGCCCCGGGTTGAGCTTTTGCTGCAGTAGCGTTTCGGATGCGTCGGTGACCATCACGTCCGCCTTGCCCGCGAGGATCTGCTTGAAGATCGTCACGTTGTCCGGATAGACGGTGAGGTTCGCGTGCGGGAAAAACTGCTTCGCGAAGCGTTCGTTCGTCCCACCCGGGTTCACGATCACGCGCGTGGAGGGCTGGTCGATCTGCGCGACCGTCTGATACTTGCTCACGTCGTCGCAGCGCACGATGGGCGTCTTGCCGTCGACCTGGTAGGGCTCGGTGAAGAATGCGCGCTTCTGTCGCTCCAGCGTGGTCGACACGCCGCCCACCGCGACGTCGCATTTCGCGAGGAAGTCGTTCATCAGGTTCGACCACGTCGTCTTGACGAACTCGGCCTTCACGCCCAGCGACTTTGCGAGCGACTCGGTCATGTCGATATCGATGCCTTCGAACGTGCCGTCCGGCTTGTAGAACGAGTAGGGCTTGTAGTCGCCCGTCGTGCACGCGCGCAGCGTGCCGCGCGACAACACTTCATCGAGCCGCGATGGCGTGGCGACGCTCGGCGTAGCGACGCCCGGCGTGGCCGGGCTTTGAGCAAATGCCTCAGGCGTGACGGCAATGCCGGCAATACCAGCAGCAAGCGCGGCAATCAATGAGCATGCGGCGGCGGCCTTCTTCTTGTTCATGCGGCGTGTCTCCTCTCTTATGGATTTTTCGATGTAATGGATCGGAAAGGCATCCGATCATAGCCCGTGCGCAGGCACGCGTTAAGCATGGAGTGACCTGGTTGGCGCGCATGCAAAGGGCGCCCGGATGCCCATGAGATTTGCATGCGTCTCGTGCGGCGTGCGCTGCTTATCCCGGCCATCAGCGTCATGCCGCGGCGGCGGCTCCGGTAGAATGGCCGTCTGCTTTCGAATCTCGCGCGTCAAGCGCCTCCCGCCCGTGGCCCACACTCTTCTGAACGACACCTTCCTGCGCGCGTTGCTGCGTCAGCCGACCGAATACACGCCGATCTGGCTGATGCGCCAGGCGGGCCGCTATCTGCCGGAGTACAACGCCACGCGCAGCCGCGCAGGCAGCTTTCTCGGCCTTGCCAAGAACCCGGACTACGCGACCGAGGTGACGCTGCAGCCGCTCGAGCGCTATCCGCTCGATGCCGCGATCCTTTTCTCGGACATTCTCACGATCCCTGACGCAATGGGTCTCGGTCTCTCGTTCCAGGTGGGCGAAGGGCCGAAGTTCGCGCATCCGGTGCGTAGCGAAGAGGATGTCGCGAAGCTCGCGGTGCCCGACATCGGCGCGACGCTCGGCTATGTGACCGACGCCGTGCGCGAGATCCGCCGCGCGCTGACCGACGCGCAAGGGCGCCAGCGCGTGCCGCTCATCGGCTTCTCGGGCAGCCCATGGACGCTCGCCTGCTATATGGTCGAGGGCGGCGGCTCGGACGATTTCCGCACCGTGAAGTCGATGCTCTACGCGCGCCCCGACTTGATGGAGCGCATTCTCGAGGTCAATGCACAGGCAGTGGCTGCGTATCTGAATGCGCAGATCGAAGCCGGCGCGCAAGCCGTCATGATCTTCGACACCTGGGGCGGTGCGCTCGCGGACGGCATCTATCAGCGCTTCTCGCTTGCATACATCAAGCGCGTGGTCGCCCAGCTCAAGCGCGAGCACGATGGCGAGCGCGTGCCCGTCATCACCTTCACGAAGGGCGGCGGCTTGTGGCTCGACGAGATCGCCGAAACGGGCGTCGATGCGGTCGGACTCGACTGGACCGTCAACCTTGGCCGCGCGCGCGAGCGCGTGGGCGATCGCGTAGCGCTCCAGGGCAACCTGGACCCGACGGTGCTGTTCGCCTCGCCGGCGGCGATCCGCGAGCAGGCGCGCGCGGTACTCGACAGCTTCGGTGCCCACCCGGGCCACGTGTTCAACCTCGGACACGGCATCTCGCAGTTCACGCCGCCTGAAAACGTCGCCGAACTCGTCGACGAAGTGCATCGTCACAGCCGGGCTTTGCGCGCCGCGGCGGCGTGATTTTTTGTTGCGTCGCAGCGAACTGGGCTCTGGGCACCAGGGTCTAGCCTGGCTCAAGAACCCATCTAGATGCCGTTGCGCCGCTGTCAAGACTTGACTTATACACACTTACCTCGTTGCGGCGCGCAAGAGGGAAAAATTGCCGCATGGCAGTAGCGATGCCTGTGAGCAATCATTCAGGCCCTTGACAGATAAGGCTTTCGGCGCTCCACGGCGATTTGTGCGGTGTCCCACATAATGACCCTGGAACCTTGTCGGCGGCGCGGGGTGGTCAAGTTCTTAACAAAGTTATCCACAGGTGCGGCGCCGGGAGCGTGTTTGTTCTGCGGAATCCAAAACTTAGCGCGGATAGTGAAGTTCTACTTTAACTTCGGACGTCGGTGCGCCAGCGCACGGTGCCAGCGCCGTGTTCGTCGGGGCTGCGCATGACGCCATGCTTCGTGCGCGTGGCACTCGACCATCCGCTGCCCGTCCTCTACGACTACCGCTATCCGCCGGACGGCCCGCAGCCGCAGCCCGGCATGCTGGTGCGCGTGCCGTTCGGCCGTCGCGAGGTGGTGGGGCTGATCTGCGAAGTGAGTGCTCACAGTGACGTGCCGGCCAACAAGCTGCGCGACGTGAGCGCCGTGTGCGCGGAGTGTCCGCCGCTTTCGGCGCAATGGCTCGCACTCGCGGGCTTCGCCGCCGACTACTATCAGCGCGGGCTTGGTGAAGTCGCGCTGCCGGCGCTGCCGCAGGCGCTGCGCGATCCGGCGCGCTGGCCGCGTCTGATGGCGCCCGAGGAGCGTTACCGGCTGCTGCCGCCGGGACGCGAGGCCTTGCCTGATGCGCTGCCCGCGCGCGCCCAGGCACTGCGGCGGCTTGCGCAGGCCCTGGTGGACGCGGGCGAGCTCGATCTTGCCGACGCGCGTGCACTGCACCCGAAAGCGGCGGCCACGCTCGAATCGTGGCGCGAGGCGGGCTGGGTCGAGTACGAGTGCGTGGCGTTTGGTGAGGCGGGACACTCGTCCGCCGGGGACGGAGGCGAAAACAACGCCGCAGGCGCTGGAAACCCCGGCAGCGCCATCGAAGGCGCCGTTGCGGCAGCCGCGTTGCATCAGCTCAGTGCCGAGCAGGCCGTCGCCGTCGAGGCGATCCTCGAGGCGCGCGGTTTCGCGCCCTTCCTGCTGCACGGTGTCACCGGCAGCGGCAAGACCGAGGTCTATCTGCGCGCGCTGTCAGGCCTGCTCGAACGCGAGCCCGATGCTCAGGCGCTCGTGCTCGTGCCGGAAATCAACCTCACGCCGCAGTTCGAGGCGGCGTTCCGCACGCGCTTTGCGGGTGTGTTGCCCGACGACGCCATCGTCACGCTCCACAGCGGCCTTGCCGAAGGCGAGCGCGCGCATCATTGGCTTGCCGCGCATACGGGCCGCGCACGCATCGTGCTGGGCACGCGCCTCGCCGTGCTGGCCTCGCTGCCGCGTCTGGCCATGCTGGTGGTGGACGAAGAGCACGACCCTGCCTACAAGCAGCAGGAAGGGCTGCGCTATTCGGCGCGCGATCTGGCGATATGGCGCGCCAAGCAGCTTGGCGTGCCCGTCGTGCTGGGCTCGGCCACGCCGTCGCTCGAAAGCTGGTGGCAAGCCGAGCAGGGCCGCTACACGCGCCTCACGCTGTCGCGCCGGGCCATCGCCGAGGCGGTGCTGCCAACCGTCAAGCTGATCGATCTGGAAGAAGAGCGCCGGCGCGGCCGCGCCTCGTTCGAGGGCCTCTCAGGCCCGCTCGTCGCGGCCATGAAGGCGCGCCTCGAGCGCGGCGAGCAAAGCCTCGTGTTCCTGAACCGGCGCGGCTACGCACCGGTGCTCTCGTGCGACGCCTGCGGCTGGGTGGCCGGCTGTCCGCGCTGCAGCGCCTACGTGGTCCTCCACAAGCCCGAGCGCGCGCTGCGCTGCCACCACTGCGGCTGGGAATCGCGCATCCCGCATTCTTGCCCGGACTGCGGCAACGTCGATATCGCGCCGATGGGCCGCGGCACGCAGCGCATCGAGGAGGCGCTCGCGAGCGCGGTGCCGGGTGCGCGGGTGCTGCGCATCGATGCCGACAGCACGCGCCGCAAGGGCAGCGCGCAGGCGCTGTTCTCCGATGTCCATGCCGGCGATGTCGACATCCTCGTTGGCACGCAGATGATCGCCAAGGGGCACGACTTCCAGCGCGTCTCGCTGGTGGGCGTGCTCAATGCCGATAACGCGCTTTTCTCGCACGATTTCCGGGCCAGCGAGCGTCTTTTCGCGCAACTGATGCAGGTGAGCGGCCGAGCGGGGCGCGCGGGCTTGCCCGGCGAGGTGATCGTGCAGACGCGCTATCCGCGCCATGCGATCTATCACGCGCTGGCACGCCACGATTACGTGGGCTTTGCGAATTCGCAGATCGCCGAGCGCCGCGACGCGCATCTGCCGCCGTTCGTCTACCAGGCGCTGCTACGCGCCGAAGGACGCACGCTGGAGGCGGCGCTGGCCTTTCTCGCCGAGGCCGCGCAGGCGCTCACGGCGATCCAGGCCGCTGAGCGCGTCACCGCTTACGATGCCGTGCCGCTCACGATCGTCAAGGTCATGAACGTGCATCGCGCGCAACTGCTCGTGGAGAGCCAGTCGCGCGCCGCGCTGCAGGCGACGCTGCGGGCGTGGCAACCGGCGCTGCGCGCCTTGCGGGGCGTGCTGCGCTGGAACCTCGAAGTCGATCCGCTCGATATCTGATCAGCGCTTCATCGCGTGTGGCGCGTCGCCACGCCGGTCCTGCGTCACGCGCACTTTGCGCATGGCGGGCGCGGTCGCACCACGAATGAACAACACCGCGCACAGCGCGCACATGCTCCAGACACCCGCTACCACCAGCCACTTTTCCATTTTTTGGTCCTCGCGCCAGATTCGTTGATCGGCCCCCGTTGATGTTTGTATAACGGCGCGGCGGCGGAATCGATTAGGGTTCACCTGATTGTTGCTGGCCAGGGAAAATACCGAGTGCAACGCGCCGGCCAATGCCGGCGGGCGTTGGCCGCAAACCCGCGCCCCATAAGGCTCCGCGCGTGGTGCAACCAAGTCCGCAGAGTGGTTGCACCTTTTTATTGAGAGGGGTACGATTCGCGAACTTTTTGGTCTTTCGCCGGTGCGGGTCAGCCGGCATACGAAGGAAACATGGCTAGCACTACCCTTGGCGTCAAGGTCGACGACCTGCTTCGCTCGCGGCTCAAAGAGGCCGCCACGCGCCTCGAGCGCACCCCGCACTGGCTCATCAAGCAAGCGATCTTTGCCTACCTCGAGAAGATCGAGCACGGCCAGCTGCCCCCCGAACTGAATGGCCACGTGGGCGCCGCCGAGTTCGGCGAGGGCGCAACCGGCGAGAGCGACGAAGCGGCGTCACA
>NZ_BAYD01000047.1 GCF_000685075.1 Paraburkholderia oxyphila NBRC 105797 | reverse complement strand
CCGCAACCAGGGCGCCGACTACAGCTCGATTCTCGTGGGCATTCAGGTGCCGGCGGCTGAGGACGCGGAGTTCCGCCGTTTCCTCGCCACGCTTGGCTATCCACATTGGGAAGAGACGCAGAATCCGGCTTACCGTCTGTTCCTCGCCTAAAGCACGACGATCATGGCCGTTTCGCTCTCCGACAAGCTCGTCGTCGCCATCTCGTCGCGCGCGCTCTTCGACTTCGAAGAGGAGAACCACGTCTACGAGACCGGCGACCTGCGCGACTACGAGGCGCTGCAGCGCGAACGCCTGAACGTGCCCGCGCGGCCCGGCGTGGCGTTCGCGTTGATCCGCAAGCTGCTCGCGCTGAACAACGGCGCGCATCACGTAGAGGTGGTGATACTCTCGCGCAGCGATCCCATCAGCGGGCTGCGCGCGTTCAGCTCGTGCCGCGAGCACAAACTCGACATCCAGCGCGGCGTGTTCACGCGCGGACGCGAGCCGTGGCGCTACCTCAAGCCGCTCAACGCGTCGCTGTTTCTTTCGGCGAATCCCGAGGACGTGCGCGGCGCGCTCGACGCCGGCTTCCCTGCCGCACGCGTCTTTCCAGAATCGGCGACAATGTCGGAACGCAACGCGCACGAGATTCGCATCGCGTTCGACGGCGATGCGGTGCTGTTTTCCGATGAAGCCGAGCAGATCTTCCAGCACGAGGGCTTGAGCGCCTTCGTGAGCCACGAGCGCGACAACTGCGAGCTGCCGCTCGCACAAGGGCCGCTCAAGCCGCTGCTCGAAGCGCTCAACCGGCTGCAGAAGCTCGCGGATGCCAACGCCACCATGCGCATCCGCACTGCGCTCGTGACCGCCCGCTCCGCGCCTGCCCATGAGCGTGCGATTCGCACGCTCATGGCCTGGAACATCGAAATCGACGAAGCGATGTTCCTCGGCGGACTCGACAAAGGCCCGTTCCTGCGCGAGTTCGAACCCGACTTTTTCTTCGACGACCAGATCCGCCATTGCGAATCGGCCCGTTCGGTCACGGCGACCGGTCACGTGGCAAGCGGCGTGGCAAACCCCGCGCCCCCCGCCAGTGCTGTGGACGCAAGCCACACGGCGCGCGCGGGCGCAACGAACGAAGCGTCGAGCGACGCACCGAAAGACGCACCAACTGAAACCAGCGCATCATGACTCCCGAACAATCCCCGCTCGGCAAGGCCGCCAGGTACACCGAACAATACGACGCCTCGCTGCTGTTTCCGATCCCGCGCGCGACCGCGCGCGAGGCGATCGGCATTGGCGCGCAACTGCCCTTCTTCGGCACCGATATCTGGAACGCCTACGAGCTGTCCTGGCTCAACGCGCGCGGCAAGCCGCAGATTGCCATCGCCACGTTCTTCATTCCCGCCGATTCGCCCAACATCGTCGAATCGAAGTCGTTCAAGCTCTATCTGGGCTCGTTCGCGCAGACGCCGTTCGAGTCTGCCGATGTCGTGCGCGACACGATCAAGCGCGACGTGTCGGCGGCCTGCGGCGCGCCGGTTTCCGTGCGGCTCGATCAGCCGGGCGCGTTCGGCAAGATTCCGTTTGAGGAATTCGACGGTCTTTCGCTCGACCGGCTCGACCTGGACACCGAGGTCTATCACCCGGACCCGACGCTGCTCAAGGCCGCGTTAGACGAGTCGCCGGTGGAAGAGACGCTGTTCTCGAATCTGCTGAAGTCGAACTGCCCCGTGACGGGCCAGCCCGACTGGGGCAGCGTGCAGATCCATTACGTGGGGCCGCAGATCGACCAGGCGGGCCTGTTGCGCTACATCATTTCGTACCGCAACCACACGGGCTTTCATGAGCAATGCGCCGAACGCATCTTCATGGACATCCTGCGCGAGTGCAAACCGGACCGGCTCGCGGTGTACGCGCGCTACACGCGGCGCGGCGGCCTCGACATCAATCCGTTCCGCACCAACTTCAACATGCCGATGCCGGACAACGCGCGGCTTGCACGGCAGTAAGCGCCAATAGCGGGAAGTTGATGAAAAAAGCGCCGGCTCGTCCGGCGCTTTTTCGTTTTGTGCGTGAGTCGCGACCGCTACTGCGGAGGCTATTGCGACGACGGCGGGAGTTCCGCGGCGCCCATGCGGCGCGCGATTACTCTGGAGCGCTGCGCGAGATACGGCGAGTTGCGATGCTCGTCGAAATACTTCGGCTGCGGCAGCATCACCGCCAGCCGCGCCGACTGCCACGGCGTGAGCTTCGCCGCCGTCGTGCGGTAGTAGTAGCGCGCGGCGGCCTGCGCGCCATAGACGCCATTGCCCCACTCCACCGAATTCAGATAGATCTCGAAGATGCGCTCCTTGTCGAGCAACGTCTCCAGCATCCACGTGATGATGAGCTCCTGGCCCTTGCGGATATAGCTCTTCTCGCGCGATAGAAACAGGTTGCGCGCGAGTTGCTGCGTGATCGTCGATCCGCCGCGCACGATGTGGCCACGCTTCTTGTTTCTTTCCCACGCCTGCAGGATGGCGTCGGTTTCGTAGCCGTTGTTGTTGACGAAGTTGGCGTCCTCGGACGCGATGATCGCGCGCTTCAGATTGCGCGAGATCTGGTCGTACGGCACCCACTGGTGCTGGATGTCGAGGTCGGGACGGTCGGCGGATAGACGCGCCTCGTCGGTGCGCATGAAGGCCGTGGACTGCGGATCGGCGAAATTCCAGACGGCGATCTGCGCGAAGTAGAAGAGCTGCGTCGCGAGCCACGCCACGCCGAACACCAGCACCGCGTAGACGAGCCAGCGCAAGGCGCCGGGGCGCTTGGCGCTCAGCGCGGCAACGCCATGATCGAATGACCCTTCGCGTTGCGCGTCGTATCGTCCTTCACCGAGTCCTGCTGCGTGCGGCCCCGAGGCTTCTCTACGCATGGCGTCGCGACTCCCCTGTTGGTGTGGTTCTGTGCCGGCTCAGGGACCGGCAGGCACGCGTCAGGCTTGCGCCGCCAACTGCTTGCGCAGCGCGGCCAGCACGGGCGCGCCATCGGGGCGCACGCCGCGCCACACGAAGAACGACTCGGCGGCCTGCTCCACCAGCATCCCGAGCCCATCCGATGCGCGTGCACCCAGCGACTCGGCGTGGCGCATGAACACGGTGGGTTCGGCGCCGTACATCATGTCGTAGGCAAGCGAGCCCGTGCCGAACGCGCGTGCATCGCACTCGGGCAGCGCCGCGTCGAGACTGCCAGCCGTGGCGTTGACAATCACGTCGTAGGGCTTGGCATCGACCGGGTCGCGATAGACCGCGTCCGGACCGCCGCCATTGATGAGGCAACCGAACTCGCGCGCGGCGCCTTCGAACTGCTCGACGAGCGCATGCGCCTTTTGCGCGGTGCGGTTCACGATCGTGATCTCGCGCGGCTGGCGCTCGAGCATCGGCAGCACGACGCCACGCGCCGCACCGCCCGCGCCCAGCAACAGCACGCGCGCGCCCTTGAGCGAGACGCCCAGATTCACCTCGATGTCGCGAACGAGGCCGAACCCATCGGTGTTGTCGCCGAAAATGCCGTCTTCGTCGAAGCGCAGCGTGTTCACGGCGCCCGCCGCCGCCGCCCGCGGCGACAGCCTGTTCGCCAGCGCATGCGCCTCCAGCTTGAACGGCACGGTCACGTTCAGGCCGCGGCCGCCTGCGGCGCGAAACGCCTGCACGTGCTCGACGAAGCCGTCGAGCGGCGCAAGCAAGCGGTCATAGTCGACGCGTTCGCCGGTCGCGGCCGCGAACTGCGCGTGGATATACGGTGACTTGCTGTGCGCGACCGGATTGCCGACCACCGCATAGCGATCGCGCTGAATTGGCTCGGCGCTCATGCGCGCGGCTCCGTGGCGTGTTGTTCGTTCAAATGCGCGGATTGCTGCACTTCCACGCCTTCCTGCGCACCGCCCTCGCCTTCGGCTGCGTCGGTTGAAGCGCTTGCATCGGCAGGCGCATCGGCTTCGGCGAGCGCTTCCGCTTCGCTTTGCGCGGATTCGTCGGCGGCTTCGATGAGCTCTTCGTCCTCGCCCGTGTCCTCTTCGGCCTCGGCGCCGCTCGTGACGACCGGCGCGTCGAGCACGCGCAGCATGCGCACCGACGCCTCGATCGTCAGCTCGTCGATCGACATCACCTCCATCATCAGGCGCGTGCCGCGCGCGTGCACGCCGAGCGCGGGCACGTGCATGAGCAGCGGCACTTCCTCGAAGCGCACCAGATCGTCCTTCACGACGGTCGCCGGGAATTCGCGGCGGGCTTCACCGTTGCCGTCACCGCGCATTTCCTGCTGGAGCCAGCGCAGGCACCAGAAGTACTCCATGCGGCGCTGATGATCGGCGTAGGCGGTGTAGGTCTCGTCGAAGCCCTGCACGACGGCGAACAGATCGGCGTCCTTGGGCTTGAACGGCGCGACCAGCTTGGCGGCCACGCCGTGCTCGACGCACGCGAGCAACTGCCACTGGTTCACGAGGTCGACGTAGCGGCGCAGCGGCGAGGTGCTCCACGCGTACTGCGCAACGCCCAGGCCTTCGTGCGGAGCGGCGTTGGTTTGCATGCGCGTGCGCTTGGGGCCCGTGGGCGCGCCGAACGCGCGCTGCGAGCGATAGATGCCCGGCACGCCGTGGTCGTTCAGGAACGCGCCCCACGTGGAGTTGGCGAGAATCGCCAGCTCCGCGACGATCAGGTCGAGCGGCGAACCGCGGCGGCGCGGCGTGATGGTGACATGCTCGCCGTCCACGTAGAAGTTGTAGTCGGTATTGCGCTGCACTTCGCGGCGCAGGCCGTAGCCCGCGCGCGCCTGCTGGCGCTTCTCGAAGAGCGCCTGCGCGAACGGCCACAGCACGGCGATGTCGTCCTTGTGCGGATAGTCGCCCGTGCCCGCGGCCAGCGTCTCCTCGGTGACAACCTCGTCGAGCGTGTTGTGGCGCAGGTTGTTCTTCACGAACACGCGCTCGGCGCGCGTTTCCGTGGCGACGATCTCCTGCGTCTCGCGGTTCACGATGCAGTAGAGCGAGAGCGCCGGGCGCATGCCGCCTTCCTTCAGCGTGAAGGCATCGACGAAATCGTCGGGCAGCATGGTGATCTTGTCGCCGGGCATGTACACCGTCGACAGGCGCGTGCGCGCGACCGTGTCGGCCGTGTCGCCGCGCTTGATGCCCAGCGCCGGCGCCGCAATGTGGATGCCGATGCGCACGCGGCCGTCGGCGAGATGCTCGATCGAGAACGCGTCGTCGATTTCGGTCGTGGTGACGTCGTCGATCGAGAACGCCTGCACGTGCTCCGCCGCATCGGGCAGATCATCGGGCAGCGCACCCACCTCCACGCCCGGAAAGCCTGTGCCGTGCGGGAAGAACTCGGCGAGGAAGCGCGCCTCGTGCAGCGCACGCGGCGTGGCGATGCCGCCGCATTCGAGCATCAGGCGCGGCATCGAAATACCGCGCGCGGCCGCGGCCGCCTCGAGCGCCTTGTATTCGATGGTGTTCTTGTCGGGCTTCGTGAGGAGACCCAGCGCCTTGTCCTTGAGCGCCTCGGGCAGCTTGCCCGCCTTGAGATCCTCTTCGTAGCCCGCCTGCACGAGCGCCTGCTGACGCTTGCGCTCGAGCGACGCGAGCGCCATCTTCAGTTGCTCCTCGGGCGCGCGTTGATACTGGCCACGCCCCTTGCGGCGGAAGTACACGGGCGAGCCGTGCAGACGCAGCACGAGCGCGGCGCGCTCGACCGGGCCATAGGATTCGCCGAAGTACTCGCTCGCGAGCGCCGTATACGCGAATTCATCGGCGGGCGCGCATTCCCACAGGAAATCGAGATCGATTTCCTGTGCGGCGGCGTCCGCCTGCTCCAGCAGATCGCCGGCGGCGGGCTTCTCGAATTCGATCAGCACGTCTTTCGCGCGCACCTTGGCGCGCCGCCCACCCGGCAACTCCACCTGAAACGCATCGCCCTGGCGCGACAGCACGCTGCCCGCCTTGAAACTGCCCGATTCCTCAAAGAAGACGTTCACTCAACACTCTCGTTCAGACTTGCTTGGACCGCGGGGGCGATGCGCCCAGGCGGTGCTGCTATATACATACAGGCGTTCGCGCGCGCGGCGCGAACGGGCGACGCATCAAGGCACGTCGCCAGAGGGCGCTCCGCCAGAGGGCGCTCCGCAGAACCGGATCACATCGTCGACGTAATCGGCGAATTCGCTGATGCCATGGTCGCTGCCTTCGATCAGGTGCGTCCTCGCGCCCGGATAATGCGCGAGCATCTCGCGGTAATCGAGCACTTCGTCGCCGGTCGCGGCGATCAGATAGTAGCGCTGCGGCTCCGTCACCTGAGTCACGGCCAGCGCGCGCAGTTCTTCCAGATGATGCGGCTCGACGACGATGCTGCCGCCGCCGTGCCAGAGCGGCTGCTCGCCCAGATACTTCGACAGGTCGCGCTCCGGCGTCACCGCCGGATTGAGCAGCACGGCGTGCCAGCCGTGCTTTTCGGCCAGATGCGTGGCGAAGAAACCGCCCAGCGAGCTGCCGATCAGCGTGATGCGCTCGCCTGCTTGCGCACGCGCGGCGATCTCGCGCTCGACGAGCGCCACCGTCTCCACCGGCGAGACCGGCAGCATCGGGCACAGCCACTCGCCACTACGCCCGAGCGCTTCGAGGCGTGCGTCCAGCAAGCGCGCCTTGAACGATTGCGGCGACGAACGGAATCCGTGCAGATAGACGATCACGCCGCTCTCCGCGCCGACAGCGCATCGAGCAGCTTCTGATGCACGCCGCCGAATCCGCCGTTGCTCATCACCAGCACCTGGTCGCCGGGACGCGCGGCCGCCACCACGGCCTTCACGAGCGCGTCGATGTCGTGGTACGCGCGCGCCTTCTCGCCCAAAGGCGCGAGCGCCCCCGCGAGGTCCCAGCCGAGCGCGTCCTTGCCGCCCGGCGCGCCGTAGCCGAACACGAGGTCGGCGTCGGCGAGGCTCGCCGGCAGTTGCGCCTTCATCACGCCGAGCTTCATCGTGTTCGAGCGCGGCTCGAGCACGGCGAGGATGCGCGTATTGTCGTTGCCCACGCGCGTGCGCAACCCGGCGATCGTCGTTTCGATCGCGGTGGGATGGTGCGCGAAGTCGTCGTAAACCGTCACGCCGTCCACGCTGCCGCGCACTTCCATGCGGCGCTTGACGTTGCGGAAGGTGGCGAGCGACTGCGCGGCCTGCGCGGGCGGCACGCCCACGCTGCGCGCGGCGGCAATCGCGGCGAGCGCGTTCATGCGGTTGTGCTCGCCCTGGATCTGCCAGTCGACCACGCCCACGCGCTCGCTGTTGTGATAGACCGCGAAGCGTTCGTCGAGCGGCACGCCCTGCTCGGCCGGCAACGCCTGCCAGCCGCCATCCACGCCGAAGCGCTCCACCTCGCTCCACACACCGCGCGCGAGCACGCGATCGAGCGCGTCGCTGCGCCCGTTCGAGACGACGCGGCCCACGCCCGGAATGGTGCGCACGAGATGATGGAACTGCGTCTCGATGGCGGCGAGATCGGGGAAGATATCGGCGTGATCGAATTCGAGGTTGTTCAGCACCGCGGTGCGCGGACGGTAATGGACGAACTTCGAGCGCTTGTCGAAGAACGCCGTGTCGTACTCGTCGGCTTCAATCACGAAGAAGCTCGAGTCGGTGAGACGCGCCGAGATGCCGAAGTTCAGCGGCACGCCGCCGATCAGGAAGCCGGGGTTCAGGCCCGCGTCTTCGAGCAGCCACGCGAGCATCGAGCTCGTCGTGGTCTTGCCGTGCGTGCCCGCCACGGCGAGCACCCACTTGTCGCTCAACACGTGCTCGCCGAGCCACTGCGGCCCCGACGTGTACGGCAGGCCGCGATTGAGGATCTCCTCCATCAGCGGATTGCCGCGCGTCACCACGTTGCCGATCACATAGAGATCGGGATTGAGTTCGGTCTGGCTCGCGTCGTAACCCTCGATCAGGCGAATACCCTGCGCTTCGAGCTGGGTGCTCATCGGCGGATACACGCCCGCGTCGCAGCCGGTCACCGTGTGGCCCGCGCTGCGCGCGAGCACGGCCAGACCGCCCATGAACGTGCCGCAGATGCCGAGGATATGGATGTGCATAAGCCTGTCGCGCCGCGCGGGCGTCGTGAACGGGTTAAAACGGTTTATAGGGATGGGGACAGCGAAGACGGCGGCGCAAGCCGCCGGAGCAAAGAACGGTATTGTACCCGACGCCCTGCGGCTTTTTCGCCGCAGCGGGCCGATGAACCGACGATGCGGCCTGAGTCAGCGCGGATGGGCGCCGAACAGGACGCCATGCGATCTCTAGTATGATGGACGCATGGTTCGCAGATCACATTTCGATCCCCAGCGCGTGCGCGAGGAAATCGCCATCGCGGCAGCAAGGATGATCGCCGAGGATGGCCTCGACTACGCCACCGCCAAACGCAAGGCCGCGCGGCAGGTGGTGGGGGACACGCGCATCGAAGGCGCCTGGCTGCCCGACAACGATCAGATCGAAGACGAGATCCGCGAATATCAGGCCCTCTTTCAGGGCGAGCACCAGCCGGCGATCCTGCGGCGCCTGCGCGAGATCGCGCTCGAATGGATGCGGCGGCTCGAGTCGTTCAATCCGTTCCTCACCGGCGCGGTGCTCAACGGTACGGCCGGCGAGCACTCGGATATTCATCTGCAGATCTTCTGCGACAACGCGAAGGACGTCGCGATCTGGCTCCTGAACGCGAACGTGCAGTACGACGTCTCGGAAACGCGCCATTTCGCCGCGCGAGGCTACGTGGAAACGTTCAGCTTCATGTGGCAGCCGTCGCGCGTTGAAGAGCCGGTCGGCATTCACGTGGCGCTCTACAATACCGACGACCTGCGCGGCGCCGTGCGCGCCGATGCACGCGGGCGTCTGCCGCGCGCGAATGCGCAGGCGCTCCAGGCGCTGATCGACGAAAGCGGCGCCACCTCCTCCACCACCTGACTCATATAGAGCTTAAGCGCAGCAATGAACACGAAGCGGATTCTGGCCGGCGTCGCAGTGGCGGCGGTGGCAGCCGGCGGCGGCATCCTGGCGGGACACTATGCAAACAGCGGCAACACCAGCGTCGCCGATGCGGCCTCGGTCGCGGCCAGGCCGGATGCGGTCGGCCAGCTCTGGTCGGCCCCCGTGACCAACCCCGACGGCAAGGCCCAGTCGCTCTCCATCTATAAAGGCCACCCGATCGTGGTGAACTTCTGGGCGTCGTGGTGCGGGCCATGCGTCGAAGAAATGCCCGAGCTCTCCGCACTGCAACGCGAGTATGCGAAGAAAGGCATCCAGTTCGTGGGCCTTGGCGTCGATTCGGCCGCCAACATCAAAACCTTTCTCCAGAAAGTCCCGGTCGACTATCCCATCTACATTGCCGGATTCGGCGGCGCGGACGTCGCGCGCGCGTTCGGCAACGCCGCGGGCGGCTTGCCTTACACCGTCGTAATCGACGCGAACGGCACGGTACGTGCGACAAAATTAGGCCAAATCAAGATGGACGAGCTGCGTCACACCCTTGATACACTCTGACATGCGCCAAACGCCGCGGAATAATTGACCGGAGCTTAAGGGCCGTAAGGCACTTTTTGCTGCGGAATTTGGGGTAGTTGACGGAAGATCGCCCCGCGCGCGTCACCGGGCCCATGATCGGGGCCATATCATCCGTTTGGAAAACTAGACAAATTTCTCTAATCGGCGCTAAAGTTCGCGCAATTCCACGGAAAAAGAAGCCACCATGACGCGACTGCTGGTTTTGCACGGCCCCAACCTCAATCTTCTCGGCACCCGGGAACCCGAGGTCTATGGGCGCGTGACGCTGCCGCAGATCGATCAGGCGCTTGCCGACCGTGCCGCCGATGCCGGCGTGGAGCTGGCAACGTTTCAGAGCAACCACGAAGGCGCGCTGGTGGACCGCATTCAGGCGGCTCGCAGCGAGCAGACGGATTTCATCCTGATCAACCCGGCGGCGTACACGCACACGAGCGTGGCAATCCGGGACGCGCTGGCAGGCGTCGGCATTCCGTTCGTCGAGATTCACCTCTCGAACGTCCATCGCCGCGAGGCCTTCCGGCACCACTCGTATTTCTCCGACCAGGCCGAGGGTGTCATCTGCGGCCTCGGCTGGAAGGGTTATCTCTACGCGCTCGAATACGCGCTCGACCGGCTCGCGGCCGGTTCGGCCGCGTGAGCTCGACGGCGAGAGACCTGAGGCATTCTGCAAGACAACACCAAACCCGTGCCGGGGCGCGCGCGCCCGGGTACTCACGTATGCAAAGCAAAGGGGCTGCACCATGGATCTACGTAAGCTGAAGACTCTGATCGACCTCGTCTCCGAATCGGGCATCTCGGAGCTCGAAGTGACCGAGGGCGAAGGCAAGGTGCGCATCGTCAAGAATGCGCCGCCGGTTTACGTGCAGCCGGGTGTCGCGCAATATGCCGCGCCGATCGCCGGCGCCCCGCTCGCCGCGCCCGCTCACGCGGCCGAAGCCGCCGCGAGCCCCGCTGCTGCCGCGCCGGTCGTGCCGCAAGGCCACGTCGTGACCTCGCCGATGGTCGGCACGTTCTACCGCGCGCCGTCGCCGGGCGCCGATCCGTTCGTCCAGGTGGGCGACACGGTCAAGGAAGGCCAGACGCTGTGCATCATCGAAGCGATGAAGCTCCTGAACGAGATCGAGTCGGACGCGGCCGGCGTGGTCAAGGAAATCCTCGTCGACAACGGCCAGGCGGTCGAATACGGCCAGCCGCTCTTCGTGATCGCCTAAGCTTTTCTGCGCGCGGCGGTGGCCTTCTTTTGCTGGCCGCGCCGCGTTTGTCGCGTTTGGCGCCTGCAGATGGCGACGCACGCGACCGATCCGCTGAGGTGCCCGCTCGAGCGTCTGGCGGCGCCCATTGATGAGTCGAATACCCACCATGTTTGAAAAAATCCTCATTGCCAATCGTGGCGAAATCGCGCTCCGCATCCAGCGCGCGTGCCGCGAGCTCGGCGTCAAGACGGTCGTCGTCTATTCGGAAGCCGACAAGGAAGCCAAGTACGTGAAGCTCGCCGACGAGGCGGTCTGCATCGGCCCGGCGCCTTCGAATCTGAGCTATCTGAACATGCCGGCGCTCATCAGCGCGGCCGAAGTCACCGACGCCGAAGCGATCCACCCCGGCTATGGCTTCCTCTCCGAGAACGCCGACTTCGCCGAGCGCGTCGAGCAATCGGGCTTCACGTTCATCGGCCCGCGCCCGGAAACGATCCGCATGATGGGCGACAAGGTCACGGCCAAGCAGACGATGATCAAGACCGGCGTGCCGTGCGTGCCGGGCTCGGAAGGCGCATTGCCCGACGATCCGAAAGAGATCGTGAAGATTGCGCGCTCGATCGGCTACCCGGTCATCATCAAGGCCTCGGGCGGTGGCGGCGGCCGCGGCATGCGCGTCGTGCATACGGAAGCGGCGCTCGTGAACGCGGTCAACATGACCAGGGAAGAAGCGGGCCGCGCCTTCGGCAACCCGCAGGTCTACATGGAGAAGTACCTCGAGAATCCGCGTCACATCGAGATTCAGGTGCTCTCCGACTCGTTCAAGAACGCCGTGTGGCTCGGCGAGCGCGACTGCTCGATGCAGCGCCGCCACCAGAAGGTGATCGAGGAAGCGCCGGCGCCGGGCATCGCGCGCCGCCTGCTCGACCGCATCGGCGACCGCTGCGCCGACGCGTGCAAGAAGATGGGCTACCTCGGCGCGGGCACGTTCGAATTCCTCTACGAGAACGGCGAGTTCTACTTCATCGAGATGAACACGCGCGTGCAGGTCGAGCACCCGGTCACCGAGCAGATCACCGGCATCGACATCGTGCAGGAGCAGATCCGCATTGCGGCCGGCGAGAAGCTCGCGTTCCGCCAGCGCGACATCCAGCTCAAGGGCCACGCGATCGAGTGCCGTATCAACGCCGAAGATCCGTTCAAGTTCACGCCTTCGCCGGGCCGTCTCACCTCGTGGCACATGCCGGGGGGCCCGGGCGTGCGCGTGGATTCGCATGCCTACAATGGCTATTTCGTGCCGCCGAACTATGATTCGATGATCGGCAAGCTGATCACCTACGGCGCGACGCGCGAGCAGGCCATCCAGCGCATGCGCATCGCGCTCTCGGAAATGGTCGTCGAAGGCATCCAGACGAACATCCCGCTGCACCGCGAGCTGATGCTCGATGCGAAGTTCGTCGAAGGCGGCACGAGCATTCACTACCTCGAAAGCCGTCTGGCCGAGCGTCAGGCCGTGAAGAAGGACGAAGCGTAATTCATGAGCTATCGGGAACTGATCGTCGAGCTGGATCGCAATCGCGCGGAAGCCCTTTCCGACGCGCTGATCGAGCTTGGCGCCCTTTCGGTGTCGGTGGAAGACGCCGACGCCGACACGCCCGACGAGCAGCCGCTCTTCGGCGAGCCGGGTCTCACGCCCGAGCGCACCGCGTGGCAGCATTCGCGCGTGATCGCGCTGATCGGCGACGATCAGGATCCCGCCGTGCTGCTCGCGGCTGCCGCGAACGAGCTGGGTCTCGCGGATACGCCGAAGTTCTCGCTGCGCGAAGTCGAAGAGCAGGACTGGGTGCGGCTCACGCAATCGCAGTTCGATCCGATCCCGATCGGCGAGCGCATCTGGGTCGTGCCTTCGTGGCACGACGCGCCCGATCCGGACGCGCTCGTGCTCGAGCTCGATCCGGGCCTCGCATTCGGCACCGGCAGCCACCCCACCACGCGGCTGTGCATGGAGTGGCTCGAGCAACATGTGCAGCCCGGCAATTCGCTGCTCGACTACGGCTGCGGCTCGGGCATCCTCGCAATCCTCGCGAAGAAGTGCGGTGCGAATCCGGTGATCGGCATCGACATCGATCCGCAGGCGGTCGAATCGGCGCGCCACAACAGTGAACGCAATCACGCCGAGGTCACCTACGGCCTGCCCGACGACTGCCCCGCGGGCGAGTTCGATATCGTCGTCGCGAATATTCTTTCGAATCCGCTCAAGCTGATGGCGTCGATGCTTTCGTCGCGTGTGAAGCCGGGCGGACGGCTCGCGCTCTCGGGCATCCTCGCGCGCCAGGCCGAGGAAGTCGCCGAGGTTTACGCACGCTGGATCGACATTTCGGTCTGGCGCGAGCACGAAGGCTGGGTCTGCCTCGCCGGCACGCGCCGCGCGTAGACAGGTCGCGCGCGGGATCTGATCGCGCCCCAGGCGCGACCTGCGAAGTCGTAGACCGCTGTGGATTGCCAGTAGAATGGCGTATCGCCAACCCTCCGGTTCCACGGCACACATGCTTCTGGCAACGCGCTGTCCCTTCTGCGAAACCGTCTTCCGCATCCAGCCGGTGCACCTCGCCGCGCGCCGCGGTCTCGTGCGCTGCGGGCATTGTCAGGAAGCGTTCGACGCGTCGGGTAGCCTGTACGAGCTGCCCGAAAACGGCGATTTCGATCAGGCCACGCCGGTCGCGGCCGATATAGCGGCAAGCCTGACCGCACCGCCAGCGCCACAGGCGGCGCCTGCTCAGGAGCCCGTTCATGAAGCCGTTCATGAAGCCGTTCATGAAGCCGCTCATGGAACCGATCAGGCGCCTGCACAAGTCTCCGATCAGGCACCTCAAGGCGAACCCGCGTCAGCAGCCACGGAGTCCGCAGCGCCGAGCCCACCCAATTTCGCGGGACGCGCCTGGGATCCCTGGGCGATCCCTCCGGACAGCAAACTCGATCCGGGCCTGCAGTACGACGCCGGCCATCTGCCACGCGGAGGACTCGCGCCCGGAGTCACCCCGAGGATGGTGCGCGGCGCCCACGAGGAGCCCACGCTCTCGCACCCCATCGGGCGCGACGCGGCATTCGCCGCAGGATCCGCAACGTCCGGCCATATCGAGCCGACCCTTTCGGCGAACGAAGCAATTCATAGCGCTCAGGCCGACCCCGAGCCCGCGTTCCGGCGCGCACCGGCCGAGTCATTCGCCGTGCCCGCGTTCAGCGCGATCGAGCCCAACGTCGGGGGCGAGCCCTTCGCGGTCACGCGTGAAGCGCCCACTCGCGCGCAACCGCGCACGGGTTGGCGCATCGTGGGCGTGCTGATCGCGCTCGTGCTGCTCGCGACACTTGCCGCACAACTCGCCTGGTGGCTGCGCGAAACCATCATGGTCTCCTGGCCCGCCTCGCAACCGTACTATCAACAGGCCTGCGCGCAGCTCGGCTGCAGCGTGCGAGCGCCACGCGACATCGACGGTCTCCAGGTCCAACCGTCCGATCTGCGCCAGGTGGACGACCCGCATCACCTCGAGTTGAAGGTGCCGCTGCACAACCGCTTCGACGTGGCGCTCGCGTATCCGGCCATGGAGCTCACGCTGCTCGATCGCCAGAACACTATCGTCGTGCGCCGCGTGCTGTGGCCGCAAGATTACGCGCCGCCCGGCACGCCCATCGAAGCCGGCCTGCCCGCGCAGACCACGCAGACGATGATCGTGCGGCTCGACACCGGCAACGTGGTCGCGTCGAACTTCCGCATCGAAATCTTCTATCCCTGAACTACCGCGCCGGCGCCCGTAGACGCGCGGGCGCGCGTTACCTGCACCCGGCCAAAGCCGGGTGCGCCCTTCACCACAACAGCACTGCATTCGGAGAGCACATCATGAGTCAAGTCACGCTAGGCGGTAACCCGATCGACGTCGCCGGCACCTTCCCGACGGCCGGCCAGAAGGCCCCCGCGTTCTCGCTCGTCGGCAAGGACCTCAAGCCCGTCGCGCTCGCCGATTTCGCCGGCAAGCGCAAGGTGCTGAACATCGTGCCGAGCCTCGACACGCCGGTCTGCGCCACCTCCACGCGCAAGTTCAACGAAGCCGCCGCCAAGCTCGACAACACGGCTGTCGTCGTCATCTCGGGCGACCTGCCGTTCGCCGCCGCGCGCTTCTGCACGACCGAAGGCATCGAGAACGTCGTCACGGCGTCGACCTTCCGCGGCCATGAGTTCGCGCAAGCCTATGGCGTGGACGTCACGAGCGGCCCGCTGACCGGCCTCACGGCGCGTGCCGTGGTGGTCATCGACGCGAACGACAACGTCGTCTACGCCGAGCGCGTCAGCGAAATCAAGGACGAGCCGAACTACGACGCCGCGCTTGCCGCACTGAAGTAATCTCTGTCGCGGCGCGCGCGAGCTGGATTGAGTCCCGGCGCCATGCCGGCTCAATCGCCCTGACTGCGGCACCCGCTGCGGCACCCGCGCCGCGCCGCCCTCTCCACCACACGCATTACAGGAATCCCCGCCTTGGCTACGCTGATCTGCGGCTCGCTCGCCTACGACAACATCATGACTTTCGAAGGCCGCTTTCGGGAGCACATCCTGCCCGAGCAGGTCCACATCCTGAACGTGAGCTTCCTCGTGCCGACGATGCGCCGCGAATTCGGCGGCTGCGCGGGCAATATCGCCTACTCGCTGCATCTGCTCGGCGGCGACGCGCGCATCATGGCGACGGTCGGCGCCGCCGATGCGCAGCCCTACCTCGAGCGCCTCGACACGCTTGGACTCTCGAAGGCGCACGTGCGCGTGCTGCCCGACACGTGGTCCGCGCAGGCGATGATCACGACCGACCTCGAGAACAACCAGATCACGGCCTTCCACCCGGGCGCGATGATGCAATCGCACCTGAACCGCGCCGACGAAGCGCCCGGCATCAAGCTCGGTATCGTCGCCCCGGACGGCTTCGACGGCATGGTCCAGCACGTGGAGCAATTCGCGAAGGCGGGCATCCCGTTTGTCTTCGATCCAGGTCAAGGATTGCCGCTGTTCGACGGTGCGTCGCTTCGACGCGCCATTGAACTTGCGACCTATGTGGCGGTCAACGACTACGAAGCCAATTTGGTCAGCCATCGCACCGGCTGGTCACTCGACGAGATCGCGAGCCACGTCGACGCGCTGATCGTCACGCGCGGCGAGCACGGCTCACAGATCTACCACAACGGCGGCATGGAAGAAATTCCGCCGGTGCAGGCCGAGCAGGTGCTCGATCCCACGGGTTGTGGCGACGCGTTCCGCGGCGGCCTGCTCTACGGTATCGAGAACGGCCTCGACTGGGCCACTACAGGACGTCTCGCGAGCCTCATGGGCGCGCTGAAGATCGAGCATCTTGGCCCGCAAAACTATGCGCCCACGAAGGCGCAAATCAAAGAACGATTCAAGACGGCGTTCGATTACGAGTTGCCGCTCTGAATCCGGGTGCCGCTACCCTTGCGGATAGCGGCACTCATTGGAGTTACGGGAAATGAAAACAACAAGTCGTCTGATGGTCGCCGTCATGATCGCGGGCTCGCTCGCCATGACAGGCTGCGCGTATAACAGCAGTTCCGCCGATGTCTACACCGCCTCGCAGGCGCAACGTGAAGCCACCGTGCGCATGGCCACCGTCGAAAGCGTGCGCGCGGTGAAGATCAGCTCCAACAACGGCCAGCCGAGCGGGCTCGGCGCGGTGGGCGGCGGCGCGCTCGGCGCCGTGGCGGGCAGCCAGATCGGCGGCGGCACGGGCTCGATCATCACCGGCATCATCGGCGGCATCGCGGGCGCCGTGGCCGGCAACGCGGTCGAGAACGGCGTGGCCATGCGCGACGGCCTCGAGATCACGGTGCGCCTCGACAACGGCGACTACCGCGCGATCACGCAATCGGCCACTGGCGAGGTCTTCCAGGCCGGCGACCGTGTGCGCCTGCTCTCGAGCGGCGGCGTCACGCGTGTGACGCACTAGTCACCTGTAACCACAACCCGGTTTCCCCTGTACCGCAGCGGCGCCTTGCGCCCTCCTGCGGAACCTCAGGCGCATGTGCTCCCCTGTGCATGCGCCTTTTTTCACGCCCGCGCCCAACGCGGCTTGTGCGGCGCACGCATGAGAGGCAGGTGGATCAGGCGTACAGACGAAAAAAATCCCGTCGCGGACAAACCCGGCGACGGGACTGGGAGCGGGCCTTGCGAGCACACCTGCGGACTCACCCGCAGGGACATCGCCAGGCCCCGCCACCGAAGCGCGCGTTTTGACTGACTCTCGCGCGCTTCGGCTCGTACTGCTTACGGACGGCTGCCGGTCGGGAACGGCCATGCTGCGGCCGGGTTCAGCGCCGTCTTCACCGTTGCTGCCGGCGCGGCCGGTTGTGCAGCAGCGGGGGCAGCAGGCGCGGCAGCGGCCGCCTTCGCAGGTGCCTTCTTGGCAGCCTTCTTCGCGGCAGCCTTCTTCGCAGGCGCAGCCTTCTTGGCGGCAGCCTTCTTCGCAGGCGCGGCCTTCTTGGCAGCAGCCTTCTTCGCAGGCGCCTTCTTGGCAGCGGCCTTCTTCGCCGGTGCTGCCTTCTTCGCGGCAACCTTCTTCACCGCGACTTTCTTGGCTGCAACCTTCTTCGCTGCGGCCTTCTTCGCCGGTGCTGCCTTCTTCGCAGCAACCTTCTTCACGGCGACTTTCTTCGCTGCAACCTTCTTCGCTGCGGCCTTCTTCGCCGGTGCTGCCTTCTTCGCAGCAACCTTCTTCACGGCGACTTTCTTCGCTGCAACCTTCTTCACCGCGACCTTCTTCGCTGCGGCCTTCTTCGCCGGAGCGGCCTTCTTCGCTGCAACCTTCTTCACTGCGGCTTTCTTAGCCGCCGGTTTCTTCTTGGCAGTAGCCATTTTTCTTCTCCTTCAGGTTCAGATGAGAGTCAGTTCAAACTACACCCTTCGTCAAAACCCGCTTCCCGCGAACGCTTCTCACGGCGCACACTACGAAGCGGGCTATTCATCGGCGTACGCTGATCCCGCGCGCTTACGCTAATGAATGCGGTAAGGCGCGCCGTGCCACGAGGCACCGCGCGCCAGATCGATCCGGCGTCGGATACCGACACCGGCCAATGTTCGTTGAAAGCGCAGGTCACACGACCCACGCCCTTTTCCGGGGGGAAGTTTGCCCATCCCACTGAAGGGTTCGCAAAGTGCCTTGCACGTAGATGAGCCAGCCTGGCTCCGGGCACGCTTTGCATCAGGCGTTCCTGCTCCTAATCATCATGCCGGTCGAGGCGCCCGCATGGCGCCTCACGGCAACCCCAAAAGACCTGGTACCGCAGTGCGCCCGGGTTATTCCCAGGACAGCGCACCGCCCGTCTGATATTCGATCACGCGCGTCTCGAAGAAGTTGCGTTCCTTCTTCAAGTCGATCATCTCGCTCATCCACGGGAACGGGTTCTCTTCGTTCGGGAACAGCGTATCGAGACCGATCTGCTGGCAACGACGGTTGCAGATGAAGCGCAGATAGCTCTTGAACATCGACGCGTTCAGACCCAGCACGCCGCGTGGCATGGTGTCTTCAGCATAGCGGTATTCGAGATCGACCGCATGCTTGAACAGCTCGGTAATCTCCGCGCGGAACGCCGGGGTCCACAGCTGCGGGTTCTCGAGCTTGATCTGGTTGATCAGGTCGATGCCGAAGTTGCAGTGCATCGACTCGTCGCGCAGGATGTACTGATACTGCTCCGCAGCACCGGTCATCTTGTTCTGGCGGCCGAGCGCGAGGATCTGCGTGAAGCCCACATAGAAGAACAGGCCTTCCATGATGCAGGCGAACACGATGAGCGACTTGAGCAGGGCCTGGTCCGCTTCGAGCGTGCCGGTCTTGAACGCCGGGTCCGTGAGCACGTGGATGAACGGGATCAGGAACTCGTCCTTGTCGCGGATCGACTTGACCTCGTGGTACGCATTGAAGATCTCGCCTTCGTCCAGACCCAGCGACTCGACGATGTACTGGTACGCGTGCGTGTGGATCGCCTCTTCGAACGCCTGGCGCAGCAGGAACTGGCGGCATTCGGGCGCCGTGATGTGCCGGTAGGTGCCGAGCACGATATTGTTGGCGGCGAGGGAGTCGGCGGTGACGAAGAAGCCGAGGTTGCGCTTGACGATGCGGCGCTCGTCCTCGGTCAGACCGTTCGGGTCCTTCCACAGGGCGATGTCGCGCGACATGTTGATTTCCTGCGGCATCCAGTGGTTCGCGCAGCCGGACAGGTACTTCTCCCAAGCCCACTTGTACTTGAACGGGACCAACTGGTTCACGTCGGTCTGGCCGTTGATGATGCGCTTGTCGGCGACATTCACGCGGGCTTCGGTCGAGACCGGCGCCTGCGGCGGCGGTGCGACTGCGAAGTCGGCGGAGAAGATGTTGGTCGCCGAAGAAGACTGAGGAGCCGAACGCAGACCGAACTGCGTTTGCGGAACAGAGACAGCTTCACCCGCGAGGTTGCGCATTGCGTTTTGCTGCGCACCGCTCGACGGAGTTACGGCCGTGTTCTCGTCATCCCAGTTGAGCATAAATGTCACCATCAATTTAGATCGGTTTGTACCATCTTTTCATGCGCGATAAAAGGGTTCGCACACGAAAATTCCTGTTTTCGATTCGCCTTGCGACCTCGATACAACACTTTGTTGTCGCTCTGTGTCGATTGCGTCGTGTGAGCGGTGCGTGAGCATCGCGTCATCGTCGCTTGAACATCGCACTTGCGAGGCTGCTCGTTGGTCTTCGCGACATCGTGAGCGCGAGTGAAGGTGGGTTCGCTGCGCGCCGTTTGCTCGCGCGTGAAACTCCAGGGATTCCTTCCTGTTACGCGCTTCGTGCATCCCGTCTTTGCGCGCCGCTTTCGCTTCTCGTTCGCGCGTCGCAACGCGCGTGCCGCGCGCCGCCGGGGGAGTCGGGCGACGCGCATTGCGCGCGCCGCCCGTTACGTCGACTACCTACTGTTTACTACTGACTACTGGTGCTTGCGGTCCTGCAGTCGGACGCAAATGCGACGCGCGATGTTGCATCGCGCGCTGCCGCTTTACTGGCAGGCTTCACACTCTTCGAAGCCGGGGTCGCCCGGACGCATCATGCACACCGGACCGTCCGCTTCGGGTGCGGCTTCCACCGCCGGCGCTGCCTGCATCACGCTCGAGCCCGCGCCGTTGCCGGCACCACCCGCCACGCCGAAGCCAGCGCCGCCTGCGTTGCCCGCACCGCCACCGTTACCACCCGTCGGCACTGCGTTGAGCGCGCCGTGCGCGACCGTCGACTTCTCGACGTGCGTGGCCGCCATCGTGCGCAGGTAGTAGGTGGTCTTCAGGCCGCGGATCCAGGCGAGCTTGTAGATCTCATCGAGCTTCTTGCCCGATGCACCTGCCATGAAGATGTTCAGCGATTGCGCCTGGTCGATCCACTTCTGGCGACGCGAAGCCGCTTCGACGAGCCACGTCGGGTCCACTTCGAACGCCGTCGCGTACACCGCGCGCAGGTCGGCCGGGATGCGGTCGATGCGCGAGAGCATGCCGTCGAAGTACTTGAGGTCGGCGACCATGACTTCGTCCCACAGGCCGCGCGCCTTCAGGTCGCGCACGAGGTAGTCGTTCACCACCGTGAATTCGCCCGAGAGGTTCGACTTCACATAGAGGTTCTGGAACGTCGGCTCGATACACGGCGAGACGCCGATGATGTTCGAGATGGTGGCCGTGGGCGCGATCGCGATGCAGTTCGAGTTGCGCATGCCGTGCGTGGCGATGCGCTCGCGCAGCGAGGTCCAGTCCATCGACTCGCTCGAGTCGACTTCCACATAGCCGCCGCGTTGCTCGGCGAGCAGCTTGAGCGTGTCCTGCGGGAGGATGCCGCGATCCCACAGCGAGCCGCGGTAGGTCGAGTAGCGGCCGCGCTCGGCTGCCAGCTCGGTCGACGCCCAGTACGCGTAGTAGCAAACGGCTTCCATCGAACGGTCGGCGAACTCCACCGCCTCTTGCGAAGCAAACGGCGTGCGCAGCACGTGCAGGCAGTCCTGGAAGCCCATGATGCCCATGCCGACCGGGCGATGCTTCAGGTTCGAGTTGCGCGCCTTCGACACCGCGTAGTAGTTGATGTCGATCACGTTGTCGAGCATGCGCATCGCCACGCTGATGGTGCGCTTGAGCTTGTCGTGGTCGAGTGCGTACGTGCCATCGGCCTGTTCGACCATGTGCGCGACGAGGTTCACCGAGCCCAGGTTACACACGGCGATTTCGGTATCGCTGGTGTTCAGCGTGATTTCCGTGCACAGGTTCGACGAGTGGACGACGCCCACGTGCTGCTGCGGCGAACGAATGTTGCAAGGGTCCTTGAACGTGATCCACGGATGGCCGGTTTCGAACAGCATGCCGAGCATCTTGCGCCACATCTGCGCCGCCGGGATCTTCTTGAACAGCTTGATCTCGCCGCGCGCGACCTTCTCTTCGTAAGCCGTGTAAGCCTGCTCGAACTCGGCGCCGAACTTGTCGTGCAGATCCGGGCAGGTCGACGGCGAGAACAGCGTCCAGTCACCGCCTTCCATCACGCGCTTCATGAACAGGTCGGGAATCCAGTTCGCCGTGTTCATGTCGTGGGTGCGGCGGCGGTCGTCGCCGGTGTTCTTGCGCAGTTCGAGGAATTCTTCGATGTCGAGGTGCCACGACTCCAGGTACGCGCACACCGCGCCCTTGCGCTTGCCGCCCTGGTTCACGGCGACAGCCGTGTCGTTCACGACCTTCAGGAACGGCACGACGCCTTGCGACTTGCCGTTGGTGCCCTTGATGTGCGAGCCGAGCGCGCGCACGCGCGTCCAGTCGTTGCCAAGGCCGCCAGCAAACTTCGAGAGCAGCGCGTTGTCCTTGAGTGCTTCGTAGATACCGTCGAGGTCGTCGGCAACGGTCGTGAGGTAGCACGACGAGAGCTGCGAGCGGTGCGTGCCCGAGTTGAACAGCGTGGGCGTGGACGACATGAAGTCGAACGACGAGAGCACGTTGTAGAACTCGATCGCGCGCGCTTCGCGGTCGATCTCGTTGAGCGAGAGGCCCATCGCGACACGCATGAAGAATGCCTGCGGCATCTCGATGCGCGTGCCGTGCACGTGCAGGAAGTAGCGGTCGTAGAGCGTCTGCAGGCCGAGGTAGCCGAACTGCAGGTCGCGGCCCGCGTCGAGCGCGTTACCGAGACGCTTCAGGTCGAACTGCTGGAGCTTGTCGTCGAGCAGGCCCGCTTCGACGCCGCGCTTGATGAACTGCGGGAAGTACTCCGCATAGCGCCAGCCCATGTCGGCTTGCGTCACTTCCTCTTCGAGAATTTCGCGACGGATCGTGTGCAGCAGGATGCGCGACGTGACCTGGCTGTATGCCGGGTCCTTTTCGATCATCGTGCGCGCTGCGAGAATCGCCGAGTCATAGACTTGCGACATCGGCACGCCGTCGTAGAGGTTCTTCACCGTTTCCGCGACGATCGGATCTGCGTTCACCGCATCGCCGAGACCATCGCAGGCCGACACGATCAGCGCGCGCAGTGCGTGCATGTCGAGCGGACGCGTCACGCCGTTGTCCGTGACGTTGATGCCGGACGCTGCTGCTGCCGTTTCCGGCGCGTGTGCGCGCTCCTGGTTGCGCTTCTCGCGATACAGCACGTAGGCGCGCGCGACGTTGTGCTCGCCGCCGCGCATCAGCGCGAGCTCGACCTGATCCTGGATGTCTTCGATGTGGAACGTGCCGCCGTTCGGACGGCTGCGCACGAGTGCGCGCACGACGTTCTGCGTGAGCTGCTCGACGAGCTCGCGAACGCGCGCCGACGCCGCACCCTGCCCGCCATTGACGGCCAGGAATGCCTTGGTCATCGCGAGGGCGATCTTCGACGGCTCGAAGCCCACAACGCTGCCGTTACGGCGGATCACCTTGTGGTCGGCGAACTGCGTCGCGCCGGCCTGGCCGTCCTGCGGCTGGCCACCCAGCGTGCGCGCGGCAGGCGCGCCTTCGTACTGGGTCGAGACGTTATCGGTCGTTTGCATGTGCAAAGCTCCTGGTCCTGGAAATGAGCGAAGGGTTTTCGCGAGTTAATACGGACGCCGCGCCCCCGTGTGCGCGGTCGATTCGGCGGAGAAGAAAAGCCAGCCTGGCGAGGCTGCCGGATGCGGCAAGGCAGATGAGTCACGGGACGCTTCGGTCTTCATCGTGGATGCCGCGATCATTGGCTGTACCTTTTTTCTCGATTACAGCCGGTGCGCCGGTTTCTCGGCCAGCTGCACCGCACAATTTTCCTGTGCCACTAATGCGTGCGGCGCCATGCTCGTCAGAGCGGGGCGCCGCTGAACAACACAACATATGGTGTAAGGCCGTGCTTCGGGTACGAAGTATAGTGGAAGTTGCAAGACGGTCAACGGCTAAATTTCCTTCCAGGAGCCTTGACAAGGACGGCTCCGGCGCGAAGCCCAGACGGCGCGGGCATTTGGGCGAAACGTCAATTTTCGTGCGCCAGAAAGTCCATGTGCAACGCTACGGTTAGCGCGTTGTCAGGCGCTCCGTTTAGTTGCGCTTCGTGTGCGTCACGACGACGCGTCGCGCTCGTCTTGCTCGTCGTTCGCTACGCGCGCGGGTGGATGTACGGGAAGAAAGCATCGCCGAGTTGCGTCTCGCGCTGCAGACGCGCCCAGTCGAAATGCGGGCCGGGATCGGTTTTCCGGCCCGGCGCGATATCCGAATGGCCCGCGAGCGCATCGATCGGATAGTGCGCGGCGAGCGCCCTGACGAGCGGCGCGAGCGTCGCATATTGCGCGGGCTCGAACGCGCGCGTGTCGCTGCCCTCGAGCTCGATGCCGATCGAGAAGTCATTGCAGCGTTCGCGCCCGAAGAAGCTGGACAGACCCGCATGCCACGCGCGCTGCGCGCACGAAACGAACTGCTCGAGCGTGCCGTCGCGATGAATCACGAAGTGCGCGGAGACGCGCACGCCGCGCAGATGCGCATCGAAATACGGATGCGCGTCGCAGTCGAGGCGATTGAGGAACAGGTCGGCGATCTCGGGGCCGCCAAAGGTGTCAGGCGGCAGGCTGATGTTGTGCACGACGATGAGCGTCGGCACCGCGCCGGCGGGACGCGCTTCGAAGTTAGGCGTGGGCAGGTGGCGCGCAGCGGCCACCCAGCCCTGTGCATCGACTTCGAGCGCGGGCGACCCGGAGGACGGCGCTCCACTCATCGCGCGGGACGGTCCTGGCCAGTCTTGCGCGCGTCGTAGGCGCGTGCGTGCTCGGCGCAGCAGAAGCTCTGCACGCCCACGCTCACCGATTCGCTGCGCGGCGCGTGAACGCCGCACTCGGCGCAACGGACCATCGGCTCGGGTAGCGCGCCTTTGCCAGCCGCACTACCAGCCGAAGCGCCCGGACCATTCGTACCGAAAGGACCGCCCGCAGCGCCGCTGCCCGGGCGCCACGCGCCTGAGCCGCCTTGCCGCGGATCGGCGCCGGGACGCGAATGCTGCGAGTTGCGCAGCGACTTGAAGAACCACTGTCCGACGAGGAACAGCAGGATCAGGAGAAGAATCTGTCTCATGGAATCAGCGCCAATCAGCGCGAATCAGCGTGTGAATCTGTACGCCAGCGAAAAGGCGAGCGCCTCAGACAACGGGACGGTGCAACAGCACCTCGAACACGAAGCGGCTGCCCACATACGCGAGCAGAAGCGCAACGAACGACGCGATCACCCAGCGCAGCGCGGCACGGCCGCGCCAGCCGGAAATCTTGCGCGCGGAGAGCAGCGAGCCGAACATCAGCCACGAGAGGATCGCGAACACGGTCTTGTGATCGAGCGAGAGCGGGCGGTCGATCAGTTGCTCGCTGAACACGATGCCCGAGACCAACGTGGCCGTGAGCAGCACGAAGCCCGCACCGATCAGGCGGAACAGCAGCTTCTCCATCGTGAGGAGCGGCGGCAGCGTCTCGATCCAGTTCGACAGCCAGCCGCCGCCGAGATGACCGCCGCCGTTGCCGCCGCGGTTGCCAGCGCCGTTGCCACGACCACCGACGTTGCGCTGGAACCCGGCGCCCTTGAGCGCATGCAAACGGCGCTCCACCGCGAGCATCAGCACCGCGTGCAGCGCGGCGATTGCGAACAGCCCGTAGGCGACGTTGGCGATGACGAAGTGCAGCTTGAACATCGGCGCGGCCGCGTACGGGAGCACGCGCACGCCGCCGAACACGAGCGGCAGGATCGACGCAAACGCAGCGAGCGGCAGCAACAGCAAACGCAGCCCGTCTAGCGCAAAGAAAAAGCTCTCGATCCAGTAGATCACCGCCCCGAGCCAGAACATGGCCGACAACGCAAACGCGAAGCCGAACACCATTTCGTTGGCGGGGAAGATCGTCATGTGCAGCAGCACGCCGTGCGCGGCGAGCGCGACGAAGAGCAGCCCGCGAGAAAGCGGGCCAAAGTTGCGCGCGCGCGGCGCGCCATCGCCCGAACCGGCGGGCACGCCCGGTGCGCCCGCGGCAACCGTCACCGGAACCGGCGGCACGCTGCCAAAGAGCGGCGCGACGCTCGCGCGGCGCAATGCCCGCCAGTCGGCGGCGCACAAACCGCCGTACAGGAGCACGGTGAGGGCATACAGTACAATATCCATGTTCGAAGTTTACTATAGGCCCCCTCAGAACGACGGATCGCGACGAATCGCCCTCGATTCCCGCCTCCGCGCGCACGTGCCGGGCCGCACTGCTCACCGCTCCCCATGCTCGACAATCTCACTCAACGGATGGCGCGCGTCGTCAAGACGCTGCGCGGCGAGGCCCGGCTGACCGAGGCCAACACGCAGGAAATGTTGCGCGAGGTGCGCCTCGCGCTGCTGGAAGCGGACGTGGCGCTGCCCGTCGTGCGCGAGTTCATCGCCAAGGTGAAGGAAAAGGCGCTCGGCGAGGAAGTGATCGCCAGTCTCTCGCCTGGCCAGGCGCTCGTCGGCGTGGTGCAGCGCGAGCTGACCGCCGTGATCGGCGGCGACTACGAAGGCAAGGCCGTCGAGCTCGATCTCGCGGTCACGCCGCCCGCGGTCATCCTGATGGCGGGCCTCCAGGGCGCCGGTAAAACCACCACGGTCGGCAAGCTCGCCAAGCTCCTGCGCGAGAAGTACAAGAAGAAGGTGCTCACCGTTTCCTGCGACGTCTACCGCCCTGCCGCTATCGCGCAGCTCAAGACGGTCACGGAGCAGGTCGGCGCCGACTTCTTCCCCTCGCAACCCGATCAAAAACCCGTCGACATCGCCAATGCCGCGGTCGACTGGGCCAAGCGCCACTATCACGACGTGCTGCTCGTCGACACGGCCGGCCGCCTCGGTATCGACGAGGCGATGATGAACGAGATCGCCGCGCTGCACGCCTCGCTCAAGCCGGCGGAGACGCTCTTCGTCGTGGACGCGATGCTCGGCCAGGACGCGGTCAACACGGCCAAGGCGTTCAACGACGCCCTGCCCCTCACCGGCGTCGTGCTCACCAAGCTCGACGGCGACTCGCGCGGCGGCGCGGCGCTTTCCGTGCGCCACATCACCGGCAAGCCGATCAAGTTCGTCGGCGTCGCGGAAAAGCTCGACGGCCTCGAAGTGTTCTATCCGGAGCGCATGGCGAACCGGATTCTCGGCATGGGCGACATTCTCGCGCTCGTCGAGGAAGCACAGCGCGGCGTGGACGTGCAAGCCGCGCAGAAGCTCGCCGACAAGGTCAAGAAGGGCGGCGACTTCGACCTCAACGATTTCCGCGCGCAGCTCTCGCAGATGAAGAAGATGGGCGGCCTCTCCTCGCTCATGGACAAGCTGCCCGCACAGTTCCAGCAAGCCGCCTCGGGCGCCGATATGGGCCAGGCCGAGAAGCAGATGCGCCGCATGGAAGGCATCATCAATTCGATGACGGCCGCCGAGCGCGCCAAGCCCGAGCTCATCAAGGCCACGCGCAAGCGCCGCATCGCGGCCGGCGCGGGCGTGCAGGTCCAGGAGGTCAACCGCCTTCTGAACCAGTACGACCAGATGCGCACCATGATGAAGAAGTTGAAGGGCGGCAATCTGCAGAAGATGATGCGCGGCATGAAGGGCATGATGCCCGGCATGCGCTGATGGGTGAGTGTGCCGATCTGGCGGGCCGCGCGTCGCTTCGCGCACGGGCGGTCCCCAAGGTTCGACACGACACGCCACGACACGGCGCGCGAACTGGACTTATCATGCGCGGGTTTTTGCTGTAGCGCGCGCCGCCGTTATTTTCCAAACTGAATAGCTACAGCCACTGCCCCGCCAGAGTCATGAATCGCGAAGAAGCTCTCCACATTTTCCGCCACTCCGAAGAGATCGTTTCGGAGCGCGACGTCAATGCGTCGATCGGCCAGATGGCCGAAGCCATCCGCGCCGAGATCAGCGAGGACTTTCCGCTCGTGCTGTCGGTGATGGGCGGCGCCGCCGTGTTCACCGGCATGCTGCTGCCGCATCTGGACTTCCCGCTCGAGTTCGACTACATCCACCTCACGCGCTATCGCAACGCCATCAAGGGCAGCGCGGAAATGCAGTGGCGCGTGGCGCCGCGCGAATCGGTGAAGGACCGCGTCGTGCTCGTGCTCGACGACATCCTCGATGAAGGCGAGACCATGGCCGCGATCCGCGACCGCATCCTCGCGATGGGCGCGAAGCGCTTCCTCTCGGCGGTGCTGTGCGAAAAGATCATCCCGAAGGCCAAGCCGCTGCATCCGGACTACTGCGGTTTTTCGGTGCCGGATCGCTACGTGTTCGGCTGCGGCATGGACGCGAAGGGTTACTGGCGCAATCTGCCGACCATCCGGGCGCTGACCGAAGGCGCTTGATGCGCTCGATGCGCTGCCTGACGCGGCATCGGCAATCTGGAAACACCATGAAAAAAGCAGCCCGCGGGCTGCTTTTTTTGTCTCCTGCGCGAGGCGACGACGTCAGAGGTGATGCACGAACGCGCTGATCCCCGCGAGGATCATCTCCACCGAAATCGCCACGAGCACGAGGCCCATCAGCCGCTCGAAGGCCGTCACCACGCGCTCGCCGAGCCATTGCTGGATACGCTCCGCGAGCACCAGCACGATAGCGCAGATCGCCATCGTCACGACCAGCGCGCCAATCCACTCGAGCAGCTTGCCCGGCGCCTGCGAGGTGAGCAGCATGACCGTGGCGAGCGCCGACGGCCCCGCGAGCGCCGGAATCGCGAGCGGCACGATGAGCGGCTCGCCGCCCTTGTCGCTGCCGCCGAACGGCCCGCCCGGATGCGGGAAGATCATGCGCAACGCGATCAGAAACAGCACGATGCCGCCGCCGATGCGCAGCGACGTATCCGTGAGCCCCATCATCCTCAGGAAGGCGTTGCCGGCCACCATGAAGACGAGCAGGATCACGAATGCGATCGCCACTTCGCGCAGGATCACGATCACGCGGCGCTCCGGCGCCACATGATGCAGACACCCGATGAACAGCGGGATGTTGCCGAGCGGATCGGTAATGAGCACCAGCAGGACCGTCGCGGACAGGAAGCTATATTCCACGTTCGCGGCGCTCCTTTAGCTCAGATTGGCCATCGGCATCGGCATCAGATGGCGAGTGCGGCCTGGATCTTCTGCACCACCGACTGCGCGGCCTCTTCGGCCGGCAGCAGCGTTGCTTCGGCATCGCGGCGACCCTGGTACTCGATCTTGCCTTCCTTCAAGCCGCGCTCGCCGATCACGAGACGATGCGGCACGCCGATCAGCTCCCAGTCGGCGAACATCACGCCCGGACGCTCGCCGCGGTCGTCGAGGATCACGTCCACGCCAGCCTTCAGCAGTTCGTCGTAGACGCGCTCGGCGTGCTCGCGCACGAGCTCGCTGCGGTCCATGCCCATCGGGCAGACCACGACCTGGAACGGCGCGATCGATTCCGGCCAGATGATGCCCTTGTCGTCGAAGTTCTGCTCGATCGCGGCACCGAGGATACGCGTGATGCCGATGCCGTAGCAGCCCATCTGCATGGGTGCGGGCTTGCCGTTCTCGGCGAGGCAGGTCGCGCCCATTGCATCGGAGTACTTGGTGCCGAGCTGGAACACGTGGCCCACTTCGATGCCGCGGCAGATGTCGAGCACGCCCTTGCCGTCCGGCGAGGGGTCGCCCTTCTTCACGTTGCGGATGTCGGCGACGACCGGCTCCGGCAGGTCGCGGCCCCAGTTCACGCCCGTGGTGTGGAAGTCGACGACATTCGAGCCCACCACGAAGTCGCTCATGTTCGCGACGGTGCGGTCGGCGATCACCTTCACGGGCTTCTTCGTGTTCAGCGGCCCGAGGTAGCCCGGCGGCGTGCCGAACCACTCGACGATCTCGGCTTCGGTCGCCATGCGGAAGCCCGCGAGGCCTTCGAGCTTGCCCGCCTTGATCTCGTTCAGGTCGTGGTCGCCGCGCAGCATCAGCATCCAGATCGTGGGCTCGGCGCCTTCGTTCTCTGTTGCCAGCACGATCGACTTGATGGTGCGCTCGAGCGGAATGCCGAGCATCTCGGCAACTGCCTCGCACTTCGCCGCGCCCGGCGTCGGGGTCTTCGTGAGCGGCTCGGTGGCCGCGCCGCGCGTCGCGATGAGCGGCAGCGCTTCGGCGGCTTCGACGTTGGCCGCGAATTCCGAAGTCGGGCAATAGGCGATGTCGTCTTCGCCGGTTTCGGCGATCACGTGGAATTCGTGCGAGCCGCTGCCGCCGATCGAGCCGTTGTCGGCCGCGACCGCGCGGAAATGCAGGCCCAGGCGCGTGAAGATGCGCACGTAGGCGTCGTACATCTTCTGATACGAGAGCTTCAGGCCGTCGACGTCCTTATCGAACGAATACGCGTCCTTCATGATGAACTCGCGGCCACGCATCACGCCGAAGCGGGGACGGATTTCGTCGCGGAACTTGGTCTGGACCTGATAGAAGTTCACCGGCAGCTGGCGATAGCTCTTGATCTGGCCGCGCGCGATGTCGGTGACGACCTCCTCGTGCGTCGGCCCCATGACGAAGTCGCTCTGCTTGCGGTCCTTGAAGCGCAGCAGTTCTGGCCCGTATTGCTCCCAGCGACCCGATTCCTGCCAGAGCTCGGCCGGCTGCACGGCCGGCATCAGGAGCTCGATCGCGCCGGCGCGGTTCATTTCCTCGCGCACGATCTGCTCGACCTTGCGGATCGAGCGCAAGCCGATCGGCAGATAGTTGTAGATGCCGCCCGCGACGCGGCGAATCATGCCCGCGCGGACCATCAACTTGTGGCTGACGATTTCGGCGTCAGCCGGCGCTTCCTTCAGGGTGCCGATAAAGAAACGGGAGGCTTTCATTCAGAGTTTTCCAAAGGCGGCGGCCCGGTGATGGGCCGCCCGAAAGTGTCCAACGGTGGAGTTCACAGACCCGACATTATGACAACGCTCAAGGCGCCGCGCAGATGACATTGGACGGCCTTGCGGCCAGCGCGATTTGCTCGCGCTTCGCAAATCGGTCCAATGCGCGGTCCAATGTTCCGGGGCGCGGATGGCCATCGGGTGCGGAAGGGCCGTTATCTGTTTATAATCAAAGCAATTTTAAAGGATTCGAAGGTGGTTGTATGCTGGATCGTGAGGGGTTTCGCCCGAACGTCGGCATCATCCTCTTGAACGCGCGAAACGAGGTGTTTTGGGGCAAGCGGGTTCGCGAACATTCCTGGCAGTTTCCGCAAGGGGGCATCAAATATGGTGAGACCCCCATGCAGGCAATGTATCGGGAGTTGCACGAAGAAACCGGTTTGCATCCGGAGCACGTCAAGATCGTCGGTCGCACGCGCGACTGGTTGCGTTATGAGGTGCCGGACAAGTTCATCAAGCGCGAAGTGCGCGGCCATTATCGCGGTCAGAAACAGATCTGGTTTCTACTGCGCATGGTCGGGCGCGACTGCGATATCTGCCTGCGGGCGACGGAGCATCCCGAGTTCGATGCGTGGCGCTGGAACGAATACTGGGTGCCGCTCGAAGCGGTCATCGAGTTCAAGCGCGACGTCTATCAGCTCGCGCTGACCGAGCTGTCGCGCTTCCTGCGGCGCCCGGCCATGCCGCGCACCGCACGTGGCGGCAGCGTGCACGGTCATGAGGTGCGCTATCCGCGCATCGTCACTTCAGCGCACGCCGAAGCGGTGCAGCTCGAGCCGTCGCTTGCCGATGCCGCGAGCCAGACCGCGCTAGAAAGCGACTGCGGTGCGGCGGGGAGTATGATCGAGCCTGCGCCGGGCGAGCAACGGTAAGACAGGCAAGGCTCGCGACGTCGCACTGAACGCCCGGACCGGCATCGCCGGCGCCACGCACATCGTGCGCGACGCCGCGCGCGGAGGTTCGCATCCGTGGCGCTGCGCTTTCCTCTCGCGCAGCGCCCGAGCATCGAAGGAATATCAATTTGAAACGATTGGCTCTTGCCGCGGTGTGCGCCGCGGCCGCAAGTAGCGTCCTGCTGGCCGGTTGCGGCAGCTCTGGCCCCACCAACAAGGACGACAGCACTTTCGTCTACCTGTTCGATCGCAAGGGCAACTGGCAGGAAAACAAGCTCGAAGGACTGCCGGCGCTGCCGCAGGCCGATTCGAAGCTGCTCGGCTTCGACGTCTCGAACAATACCCCGCTGAAGTTCTCGATCGATCCGGCCTCGCTCACCGTGGGCACCGACGGCGTCGTGCGCTACACGATCGTCATCACGAGCCCGAACGGTGCACGCAACATCAACTACGAAGGGATCCGCTGCGATACCTACGAGTGGCGCCTCTACGCGAGCCTGAACGCCGATCACAACGGCTGGGACCAGACCGTGGCGAACGACTGGTCGCGCATCGAGAACGGCACGCTCAATGCCTATCACTCGACGCTTTATCAGGACTACTTCTGCGCGAACAAGATGCCGGTCGCGAAGGCTGCGACGATCGTCGAGAACCTGCGCTACGGACGCACGCAGTCGTCGCTCGTGCACTGACTCCCGGACGCTCGTGCGACCTCGGGCCGCGCGAGCCTGAGGACCAGGAAAAAAGCCGCAACGGTCGAGGACCGCTGCGGCTTTTTGTCATCTAGAGAACGCCTCTGCCAAGCGCAGATGCGTACGCGCTCAGATCAGCACGAGATTGTCGCGGTGAATGAGCTCCGGCTCCAGCATGTAGCCGAGGATGCTCTCGATCTCACCGCTCGGACGCCGCTGGATGAGCTTGGTTTCGGCACTGCTGTAGTTGGTGAGCCCGCGTGCGACTTCCCGGCCCGCGCCGTTCAGGCACGCAATCACCTCGCCGCGCGCGAAGGCGCCCTGCACGCCGACCACACCGATGGGCAGCAGGCTCTTGCCGTCCGCCGTGAGCTTCTGCACGGCGCCGTCGTCGATCACGACGTGGCCGCGCACCTGCAGGTGATCGGCCATCCATTGCTTGCGCGCGGCCATGCGCGCGGTGCGCGCGATGAGCTGCGTGCCGATCGCCTCGCCGTTGGCGAGCCGCACCAGCACGTCGGCCTCGCGACCGCTCGCGATCACGGTGTTCGCGCCGCTATGCGCTGCGCGCTTGGCCGCGAGAATCTTCGTGAGCATGCCGCCGCGGCCGATGCTCGAACCCGCGCCGCCAGCCATCGCCTCGAGCTCGGGCTTGCCCGCGTCGGCTTCCTGCACGAGCGTGGCGGACGGATTCTTGCGCGGGTCTGCGGTGTAGAGGCCCGTTTGATCGGTGAGGATGACGAGCGCGTCGCCTTCGATCAGGTTCGCCACCAGCGCGCCGAGCGTGTCGTTGTCGCCGAACTTGATTTCGTCGGTGACCACGGTGTCGTTCTCGTTGATGATCGGCACCACGCCGAGGCGCAACAGCGTGAGCAGCGTGGAGCGCGCGTTCAGATAGCGCTCGCGGTCGGCCAGGTCGGCGTGCGTGAGCAGGATCTGCGCGGTGCGGATATCATGCTCCGCAAAGCGGCTCTCGTAGACCTGCGCGAGCCCCATCTGGCCAACCGCGGCGGCGGCCTGCAGCTCGTCGATCTCGCGCGGGCGCTTCGTCCAGCCAAGGCGCTGCATGCCTTCGGCGATGGCGCCCGAGCTCACGAGCACCACCTCCTTGCCTTGCGCGCGCAGCGCCGCGATCTGCGCGGCCCAGCGGCCGATGGCCGCGTGATCGAGCCCACGACCATCGTTCGTGACGAGGCTCGAACCGACTTTCACTACCAGACGCCGGGAATCGGCGATGACGGAACGCATGCTGCGCTGTCTCCCCAAATGACTGATGACGCGTGAGGTTTCCTTGACGCTGCCGGCGCGGCCCGCACACCGGCGCGTACGGCGATTTATTCCTGCGGCTGCGCGGCGCCCTGATCGTTCTGGCCCTGGGCGCCCTCGCGAAAGCGCACGTCGGAAGCGAGATCCTCGGCTTCGGCCGCGCGGCGCGCGTCCGAATGCGCGGAGATGTAGTCGTAGACCGCGTAGCAAAGATTCTCACAGCCCTGCCCGGTGAGCGCCGAGATTTCGAAAACCGGACCGTCCCATTCGAAACGCTTCACGAAGTCGGCGACACGCGCCGCGCGCTCTTCCGCGGGCACCATGTCGAGCTTGTTCAGCACGAGCCAGCGCGGCTTTTCGTAGAGCGTCTCGTCGTATTTGCGCAGCTCTTCGACGATCGCCTTCGCTTCCGCAACCGGGTCGATGCTTTCGTCGAACGGCGCGAGGTCGACAAGATGCAGCAGCAGGTTGGTGCGCTGCAGATGGCGCAGGAACTGATGGCCGAGGCCCGCGCCTTCGGCGGCGCCTTCGATCAGGCCCGGAATATCGGCGATCACGAAGCTCTTGCTCGGGCCCACACGCACCACGCCCAGGTTCGGCGCGAGCGTCGTGAACGGGTAGTCGGCGATCTTCGGCTTGGCGTTGGACACCGAGGAGATGAACGTAGACTTGCCCGCATTCGGCATGCCGAGCAGGCCGACGTCGGCCAGCACCTTGAGCTCGAGCTTGAGCATGCGGCGCTCGCCGGGCTTGCCGTCGGTCTTCTGGCGCGGCGCGCGATTGGTGGACGACTTGAAATGCAGGTTGCCGAGGCCGCCCGCGCCGCCCTTCGCGACTATCACGCGCTGGTCGTGCTCGGTCAGGTCGGCGATCAGCTCGCCCGTGTCGAGATCCGTGATGACCGTGCCCACCGGCATGCGCAGCGTGATGTCGTCGCCGCCCTTGCCGTAGCAGTCCGAGCCGCGGCCGTTTTCGCCGTTGCGCGCGAGGTGCTTCTTCGTATAGCGGTAGTCGATGAGCGTGTTGATGTTGCGGTCACCCAGCGCATACACGCTGCCGCCACGCCCGCCGTCACCACCGTCCGGCCCGCCGAACGGGACGAACTTCTCGCGTCGCATCGACGCGCTGCCATCGCCCCCATCGCCGGCGATGACTTCGATCTTCGCTTCGTCAATGAACTTCATGAGTAACTCCGTCCCGTGAATGTCGTTATTTTGCCCGCAGCCGCCGCGCCGGCCAACCTGGCTGGACGGCCTGGGCCATGTGGCCAGGGCCGAACTGCCGATTGCTCCAGCAAGGCAAGCGCATAAACAAAAAGCCCCGCAAACTTCGCGGGGCTTTCTTTGCGTCGATTGCGAACGGGCGCTAGTACTTAGGCCGCTGCCGGGACGACGTTGACCGTGTGCTTGTTCGCTGCGCCCTTGGTCGTGAACGAGACGTGGCCGTCGACCAGCGCGAAGAGCGTGTGGTCCTTGCCGATGCCGACGTTCAGGCCCGGGTGCATGCGCGTGCCGCGCTGGCGAACGATGATGCCGCCTGCGAGGATTGCCTGGCCGCCGAACACCTTGACGCCAAGTCGTTTCGACTCTGAGTCGCGGCCGTTACGTGACGACCCGCCTGCCTTTTTGTGTGCCATTTGTTTGCTCCTTTACCAGCGTGCGCTTACGCGTTGATCGCGTCGATGCGCAGTTCGGTGTAGTTCTGGCGGTGGCCGCCATGCTTCTGGTAGTGCTTCCGGCGACGCATCTTGAAGATCGTCACTTTGGCGTGTCGGCCTTGCGACACAACGGTGGCCTTGACGGAAGCCCCACTGACCAGCGGCGTACCGAACTTAATCGATTCGCCTTCGCCTACTGCGAGAACCTGGTCGAGCGTGATTTCTGCGTCAATGTCAGCCGGTATCTGTTCTACTTTAAGTTTTTCGCCAACGGCAACCTTGTACTGCTTGCCACCGGTTTTTATGACCGCGTACATTGAGAACCTCACTCTTCAATAATTCCGGGCGCACTGCGCGCCAGGAAACCTTAGATTATACATAGAGTTAGCTGCGCGGTCAAAAGGTATTGACAAGGCCGCTCAACGCCCGCCGGCCGCCCGGCGCGAAGCCCGCCTCGCGGGGCGCGGCCCCCCCCCATCGCACCTCACATCGCGCAGCGCAATGCGCACCGAATAGAGGGAAGCATCGAGGAAACCCTGGCCAAACGGCAGGGCAGCGTCCGGCGCGCCGCCGATTCGCCTTATAATCCGCGGCACTACCTATATTTGCCATCATGTCGTCCACCGCCACCCATTCCCCCAGCGCAGCCACCCTGCTCGCGCCCATCGCCAGTGACATGGAGCAGGTCAACCGTGTCATCCGGCAGAGTCTGGCGTCCGAGGTGATGCTGATCAACCAGATCTCCGAGTACATCATCGGTGCGGGCGGCAAGCGGCTGCGCCCGGCCCTGCTGCTGCTCGTAGCCGGCGCGCTCGGCGACCGTGGCGCGCATCGCCATGTACTCGCGGCCGTCGTCGAGTTCATCCATACGGCCACGCTGCTGCACGACGACGTCGTCGACGAATCCGACCTGCGGCGCGGCCGCCAGACGGCCAACGCCCTGTTCGGCAACGCCGCAAGCGTGCTGGTGGGCGACTACCTGTATTCGCGCTCGTTCGAGATGATGGTGGGCGTGGGCAAGATGCGCGTGATGGAGATCCTCTCGGCGGCCACGACGATCATCTCCGAAGGCGAAGTGCTCCAGCTGCTGAACATGCACGACGCCGACGTCGACACCGGCCGCTACATGCAGGTGATCCGCTACAAGACGGCCAAGCTGTTCGAGGCGGCGGCGCAACTGGGCGCGGTGCTTTCGGGGGCGGATGCGCGCACGGAAGAAGCGGCGGCGGAATATGGCCGTCGCATCGGCACGGCATTCCAGATCATGGACGACTGGCTCGACTACGCCGGCACTGCGGAATCGATGGGCAAGAACGCCGGCGACGATCTGCGCGAAGGCAAGCCCACCCTGCCGCTCATCTGGCTGATCGAGCACGGCACGGCCGCTGAGGCAGCGCTCGCGCGCGAGGCAATCGAGCAAGGCGGCACGGCGCGCTTCGACGAAATCTTCGCGGCCATCACGCGTTCGGGTGCGCTCGATCACACGCTGCAATGCGCGAAGGCCGAGGCTCAGGCAGCTGCCGCAGCAATTTCGTCATTTCCCTCTTCCCAATACAAAGAGAGCCTGCTAGAATTATGTTCTTACTCGACGACGCGCCAGTCTTGAAGAAGACGAAGCGAGTTTGAGAGTCCAGCAGTAAATTCGGGGTGTAGCTTAGCCTGGTAGAGCGCTACGTTCGGGACGTAGAGGCCGGAGGTTCGAATCCTCTCACCCCGACCAGAATTTCGGAAAAAGCCGCGCATGATTGCGCGGCTTTTTTTTCGCCTGCGCTCGTCGTCCGGAAGCCGTTTCGCCCAAGCCTCCGTATGCCTTATCCGTACGGCCAGCGCATGCGCCGGTGCGCCCGCACCCCTCTGTTATAGTTTCCTCATCCGCTCCCCTCTCTTTCTCGACGCGTGGACCACCTCCCTTTATGGGCGCAGATTTGCGCCATCTTCGTCCTGCTCATCTGCTCCAGCTTCTTCTCCATCTCCGAAACGGCGATGATGGCGCTCAATCGCCATCGGCTGAAATATCTCGCGAACCACGGCACGCTGGGCGCGAAGACCACGCAGAAGCTCCTCGCGCGCACCGACCTGCTGCTCTCGGTCATCCTGATCGGCAATAACCTCTTCAACACCATCATCCCGGTCCTGACCACCTCGATCGCGCTGCACACGTTCGGTCACAACAGTCTGGTGCTCTCGATTGCGACCGGCATCGTCGCGTTCCTCATCATCGTGTTTGCGGAGATCACGCCGAAGATTGTCGGCGCCACCTTCCCCGAGAAGATCGCGCTGCCGGCGAGCCTGCTGATCGCGCCGCTCATGCGCGTGACCAAGCCCCTCATCTGGTTCGTGAACATGTTCGCGAACGGCATCCTGCGCGTGCTGCACATCAACACGAGCAAGGCGCACGAGCAGCGGCTCTCGACCGAGGAGCTGCGCACCATCGTGCTCGAGTCGGGCAGCTTCATGCCCACCAAGCACCGCAGCATCCTGCTCAACCTGTTCGATCTCGAGAACATCACCGTCGACGATGTGATGATTCCGCGCCGGCGCATCGAGGCGCTCGACTACGACGCGCCGCTCGACGACATCCTGCATCAGCTCGAAACTTGCTATCACAACAAGCTCGTCGTCTATCAAGGCGACATCGACCGCGTGCTCGGCGTGCTGCACGTGCGCAAGACGCTGGCTGCGCTGCACAACCAGGACTTCGAGCGCGAGACGCTGCGCGAGCTGCTCGCCGAGCCGTACTTCGTGCCCACCGGCACGCCCGCGTTCCAGCAGCTTCAGTACTTCCAGGAAAGCCGGCATCGCATTGCGCTCGTCGTGAACGAATACGGCGAAATGGAAGGACTCGTCACGCCCGAGGACATCATCGAAGAACTGATCGGTGAATTCACGAGCACCATGCCGCGCAGCGGCACCGGGCGCGGCGGCTGGAACGATCAGGGCGAGTGCATCGTGCCGGGCAGCATGCCCTTGCGCGAGCTCAATCGCTGGCTGCACATCAAGCTGCCGACAGACGGCCCGAAGACGCTCAACGGCCTCATCCTGGAAGTGCTCGAGGAGATTCCCGAAGGCGACGTATGCGTGCAGATTGGCGACGTGAAACTCGAAGTGCTGCGCAGCGACGATCAGGCGGTGCGCACGGTCAAGCTGTTCAAGCCGGGCACCAAGCCGAACAAAGCCACAGGGGCGCTGAAGAAGGCGAAGAAGCTGCTGCCGGGGCGCTAGGGCCTGTTCACACTAATAACAGGCGCTAGCCGTTCGGCTGAATGGCGCGCACTCCCGCGCCAGCCGATGATGAAGCCGTCTCTCGCTCACGGCGGCTTCGGGCCGGCAATCGATGTTTTCCATTCCTGATCGTTCCAGTACGCATGCCACGCACGGTGCGCGTGCCTGTGCAGCGCTTGTCACCGACGGCGCGACTACCGGTGGCGCCGTGCGCAGCGGCCTTGCTGCGCCAGCCTCCGCACCTGCCTCCATTGCGCCCGACGACGCACCGGCCGTGCGCCTGCTCGCCGAGACGCTGCGCGAAGCCGCGCGCCGCAACGCCTCCGATCTGCATATCGAGCCGCTCGAACACGGCTGGCGCATCCGCCTGCGCATCGACGGCGTGCTGCACGAGAGCGCGCGGCCGCCAGCGCACCTGCGCGATGCGTTCGTCACGCGCATCAAGGTGCTCGCGCGCATGGACATTGCCGAGCGCCGCATTCCCCAGGACGGGCGCCTGCGGCTCTCGCCGCGCGGCGAAACGCAGGCGCACGAGGACTATCGTGTGAACTCGCTGCCTACGCTGCACGGAGAAAAGCTCGTGCTGCGCCGGCTCGAAGCCTTGCCTGCCGACCTCTCGCTCGCCGCGCTGGGCCTCGATCAACCGCAGCAGCAAACGCTCGGTGCGGCGATTGGCGCACCGCACGGGCTCGTGCTGGTCACGGGCCCGACCGGCAGTGGCAAGACGCTCTCGCTCTATTGCTTTCTGCAGATGCTCAACAACGCGTCGCGCAATCTGTGCTCCGTCGAGGATCCCGCGGAAATTCAGCTCGCCGGCATCAATCAGGTCAACGTGCGCGAGAAGGCCGGGCTCACCTTCGCGCTGGCGTTGCGCGCGCTGCTGCGCCAGGATCCGGACGTCATCATGATCGGCGAGATCCGCGACGAAGAAACCGCCAGTGTCGCGGTCAAGGCGGCACAAACCGGCCACCTCGTGCTCTCCACCCTGCATACGAACGACGCGCCCGCGGCGGTCGCGCGGCTCATCGACATCGGCGTCGAACCATATAACCTCGCCGCGGCGTTGCGGCTCGTCACGGCACAGCGGCTCGTGCGGCGCTTGTGTGCGAAGTGCCGCGTGAGATCCGACGAATCGGCTGCGGCGCTCAGTGCGGCCGGTCTCGACAACGACGAGGGCGAAGCACCGCAAACGTCGCGGCCCTTTGTTGCGCGCGGCTGCGAGTCATGCCACGGCATCGGCTACCGCGGGCGGGTTGGCATACATGAAGTGATGCCGGTCAGCACCGCCATGCGCGAGCTGATCGTCGCGCAACGCAGCGCGCACGAGATTGCGCGCCAGGCCCGCACGGAAGGCGTGGCCACGCTGCGCGACGCGGCGCTCGCCCGCGTGCGCGACGGCACGACGAGCCTCGCCGAAGCGCTCTGCGCAACGGACACGCCATCGTGAAGCGCGCGCAGCCCGCGTCCGACTGGCGCTTCGCCTGGCGTGGCCTCGACGCGGCAGGCGCAACGCGAAGCGGCGTGCTGATCGCTTTCGATGCCGCGGCAGCGCGTAGCGTGCTCAAGCGCGAGCGCATCACCGCCACTGCGCTCGAGCGGCGCGGCCCGGCTCCGCAGCCGCGCGCGAGCCAGGCGGACATCACGCGCTTCACGCGTCAGCTCGCCAGTCTGCTGCGCGCCGGCTTGCCGCTCGCGAGCGCGCTCGAACTGCTCGCCCAGGCACCAGGACCGCGTGGCCTGCCCCGCATCGCCGCCACGCTCGCGCGCGAGATCACGGCGGGCATGCGCTTTTCCGATTCGCTCGCGCAGCATCCTTCACGGTTCGGCCCGCTCTACTGCCAGCTCGTGGCTGTCGGCGAGGCCTCAGGCGCGCTCGCCGCCGTACTCGCACGCATCGCCGACGACCGTGAGCGCGCCGCCGCGCAACGCGCCAAGGTACGCGCGGCGCTCACCTACCCGGTCGCGGTGCTGCTGCTCGCACTCGCCATTACGGCGGCGCTGCTGGTCTGGGTCGTGCCCACCTTCAAGCAGATCTTCGAAGGCTTCGGCGCGGCGCTGCCCGCCCCCACTCAGTTCGTGCTGATGCTCTCGGCTGCCGCCGCACGCTGGAGCGTCCCCGCCGCCGGCTGCGCCGCCAGCGCCACTTTCGCCCTGCACTCGCTGTTGCGGCGCTCCGAAGCGGCGCGCCTCAGGTTCGGGCGCATCGTGCTCGCCCTGCCGCTCGTGGGCGCGCTGCTAACTACGCAGTGCGCCGCACGCTGGAGCCGCGCGCTCGGCACACTGCTCGCCGCCGGCACGCCGCTCGCCGATGCCTTCGACTCGCTTACGCATGCCAGCGGCAACGCCTTCTTCGACGCCGCGAGCGCCAATATCAGCGCGCGGCTGCGGCATGGCGAACGGCTCGCCTCGGCCATGCGCTCAGCCGGCTGCTTTCCCGCGGACGTGATCCAGCCCGTTGCGGTCGCCGAGGAGTCGGGCGCGCTCGACGCCATGCTGCTCGACGTGGCCGCGCTCGCCGACCGTCAGGTGGACGAAAAGATCGCACTCGTCGCAAGCCTGTGCGAGCCGCTCGTGATCGTGGTGCTCGGCGCGCTGGTCGGCGGCCTCGTCGTCGCCATGTATCTTCCCATCATTCAACTCGGCAACGTGGTGTAGCATCGCTGCCAGATTACGGTTCTCCACTCATGTCCGTCCTCCTTTCGTCCGCCGCCGCTGCTGCACCCGCGTCTTCCATGATGGATTCGACTGCCCGTGCCGCGTCGCTTGCGCCGGCAACGTCCATCGATACGGCCGCCTCCTTCGCCGCCGCCATCGGCGCGCTGCCGCCCGGGATGCTGATGGGCTTCGCGATCGTGATCGGTCTTGTCGTCGGCAGCTTCCTGAATGTGGTCGTGCATCGACTGCCGATCATGCTCGAGCGCGCGTGGCGCGCCGATGCCGCCGAGGCGTTCGGTCACGCGCCTACGACCGGCGAGCTGTTCGGAAACGACAGCGCACCCGACGGCCTGCCCGCCCGCTACAACCTGTGGCTGCCACGCAGCGCCTGCCCACATTGCGGTCACGTGTTGCGCGTGTGGGAAAACATTCCCGTTGCAAGCTGGCTCGCGCTGCGTGGCCGCTGCTCGCAGTGCGGCTCGCGCGTGAGCGTGCGCTACCCGCTGATCGAACTCGCTGGCGCAGTGTGCGCGGCCGGTGCATTGCTCGCGTTTGGCCCTACTGGCAAGGCACTTGCTGCGTTCGCGCTGTGCGCGACGCTCATCGCAACGAGCGCCATCGACCTCGAACATCAACTGCTGCCCGACGCGATCACGCTGCCGCTGATCTGGGCCGGCCTGCTCGTGAATCTCGCGGAAACGTTCACCGATCTGCACACCGCCGTAATTGGCGCCGTGGCGGGCTATCTCGCACTCTGGTGCGTCTACTGGCTGTTCAAGTTACTGCGCGGCGTCGAAGGCATGGGACACGGCGACTTCAAGCTGCTCGCGGCGCTCGGCGCCTGGCTCGGCTGGACCGCGCTGCCGCAGATCGTCGTGATCGCCGCGGTCACCGGTGCCGTGATCGGCCTCGCCGCCACCTTGAGCGGACGCATGCGCTTCGAAGAGCCGCTGCCCTTCGGGCCGTATCTCGCTGCGGGCGCACTCGTCACGCTGTTTGCGGGCACACCGCTTTATGCTGTCTTTGCGTGGGGGAATTGACCGATGATTGCGGTCGGATTGACTGGAGGTATCGGCAGCGGCAAATCCACTGTCGCGGACCTGTTCGCGGCGCGCGGCGTGCCGCTCGTCGACACGGATGTGATCGCGCACCGCATCACCGCGCCGCACGGTATGGCCATGGCCGCGATCGCCGCGCAATTCGGCCCTGAATTCGTCGCCGCCGACGGCTCCATGGACCGCGCACGCATGCGCGCGCTCGTGTTCGGCGACGAGTCGGCGCGCAACCGCCTCGAAGCCATCACGCACCCGCTGATTCGTGCCGAAACCGAGCGCGAAACGCGCGAGGCCAACGGCCCTTACGTGATCGTCGTGGTGCCGCTACTCGTTGAATCCGGCAGTTGGAAAACACGTGTCGATCGCGTGCTCGCCGTGGATTGCAGCGTGGAAACGCAGATCGCACGCGTGATGCGCCGTAACGGCTTCACGCGCGAACAGGTGCTCGCGATCATCGCACGCCAGGCCACGCGCGAAGCACGCCTTGCCGCCGCCGACGACGTGATCGTCAACGACGGCGCCACGCTCGAAACACTCGCTCAGGATGTCCAAACGCTGCACGAGCGCTACCTCGCACTGTCACGCGCGTAACGAAGGGTAAAAGCGCTGGTCAAAGCGCACGCGGCGCGCGGCGCGGCGGGGTTCGCCGTTTCACGGCACTTCGCGGTACAGGGCTGCGGCATTCGTCAGGAAAATGCCCTGAATTAGGCGCGGGCACGGGCTGCGTGCGATTGCGACCGCAGACTCGCGGCATTAGAATGTGCTGCAATCCTTTACCGACCACGTCCGAGGCGAGCGCGCTTGATTCTTTACGAGTATCCCTTCAACGAGCGAATCCGGACGCTGCTGCGCCTCGAAGATCTTTTCGAGCGCTTCACGTTTTTCCTGACCCAGGAGGATCCGAGGGAACATCACGTTGCGCTCACGACGCTCTTCGAAATCGCGGAAGTCGCTGGCCGCGCCGACCTCAAGTCGGACCTCATGAAGGAACTCGAAAGGCAACGTCAGACGCTCGCACCGTTCCGCGGCAATCCCGGCATCGAACAGAACGCACTCGAAGCCGTCCTCGGCGAGATCGAGCAGACGCTCGCAGGTCTCACGCAGATGCAGGGCAAGACCGGCCAGCATCTTGCGGACAACGAATGGCTCACCAGCATCCGTAGCCGCGCCATCATTCCGGGCGGCACCTGCAAGTTCGATTTGCCTTCGTACTACGCATGGCAGCAGTTGCACCCCGATCAGCGCCGCCAGGATATCGCCAAGTGGGTCACGCCGCTCCTGCCGCTGCGCGACGCCGCGAGCATCGTGCTGCGTCTTGCGCGCGAGTCCGGTCAGGCATCGAAGGTGATGGCCATGCAGGGCAGCTATCAGCAGATGCTTTCGGGCCGCACGTATCAGCTGATGCAGGTGCGCGTGGCACCGGAATTGCGCGTCATTCCCGAAGCGAGCGCCAACAAGTACATGCTCTGGGTGCGCTTCACCGTGCAGGACGGCGATCTGCGTCCGCGTGCCGTCGATCAGGACGTACCGTTTCAGCTCACGCTGTGCAGCCTGTGAGGGTCAGCCCGTGAGGTACAGCCCGTGAAGGCACGCGAATTGCGCGCCTGCTGACGCGCTGCGTTGTTTGCTATTCTTTGCGAATCTCGGCGCCGCCATGCGAGGCGGCACCAAGTCACAGACCCACAGACCGTTCGACCGAATGACCACCGTTGTCAAATGCCCCACCTGCGGCAAGGATGTCCGTTGGGTGCCGGAAAACCGCTTCCGCCCGTTCTGCTCCGAACGCTGCAAACAAATCGATCTCGGCGCCTGGGCCGCCGAAAAGTATCGGATCGGCGGCAACGAAGAAGATACGCCGCCCGATGATGAGGCGCCGCCCACGGACACGCGCCAGTAAGCGCGTCCGCCGTCGCCACTCGCCGTCTCACGCTTGCGCGCGAGACGTAAAAAAAGCCGCTGCGCGTTGTCGCTCAGCGGCTTTCGTCTTTCTGGAACGGAGGCAGGCTCACTCCGCCGCCAGCCACTCCAGCACAGGAATCGTCGCGGGCAGCAGCGGCTCGACACTCGCGGGCAGCGACTGCCAGACGAACGCCTGCCCTTCGCGGCCATGCGGCTCGCCGGTCCACTCCGTGACCTTGCAGAAGTAGAGCCGCACATAGGCATGCGGGTAATCGTGCTCGAGCGTATGCCACAGATGGCACGCTGTCACGTCGATCCCCAGTTCCTCGTGCAGTTCGCGCGCCAGTGCGGCCTCGACGGACTCGCCCTTTTCCAGCTTGCCGCCCGGGAACTCCCAGTAGCCCGCATAGGGCTTGCCTTCGGGGCGCTGGGCCAGCAGATAGCGGCCGTCGGGCTGCACCAGCACGCCCACGGCGACTTCCGTCACCGGACGCGCCGGCGCAGCCGGGTCCTTCACCTGATCGCTCATGCCTCTTGCGCCTTCTTGCCCGACCAGTCGCGCGCGAATTGCCACGCCACGCGGCCCGAGCGCGAGCCGCGCTCGAGCGCCCAGACGAGCGCGTCGCCGCGCGCCGACTCGACTTCGGCGTCGCCGCAACCGAAGTGGCGCAGCCAGTGGCCGACGATCGTCAGATAGTCGTCCTGCTTGAACGGATAGAAGCTCACCCAAAGGCCGAAGCGCTCGGAGAGCGAAATCTTCTCTTCCACCACTTCGCCCGGATGAATCTCGCCGTCGGGCATGTGCTTGTACGACTCGTTGTCGCTCATGTACTCGGGCAGCAGATGGCGGCGGTTCGAGGTCGCATAGATCACCACATTGTCCGACTGCGCGGCCACGGAGCCATCGAGCGCCACCTTCAGCGCCTTGTAGCCCGACTCGCCCTCTTCGAACGAGAGGTCGTCGCAGAACACGATGAAGCGCTCGGGGCGCTTCGAGATCAGGTCGACGATATCGCCGAGATCGTGCAGATCGTCCTTGTCGACTTCGATCAGGCGCAGGCCGTCTTTCGCGTACGCGTTCAGGCAGGCCTTGATGAGCGACGACTTGCCGGTGCCACGCGCGCCCGTCAGCAGCACGTTGTTCGCGGGCTTCTTCTGCACGAACTGCCGCGTGTTGCGGTCGATGAGGTCTTTCTGCCGGTCGATGTTCTGCAGGTCGTCGAGCGAGATCGTCGAGATGGCCGGTACCGGCTGCAGGAACCCGCGGCCCTGGCGCTTGCGCCAGCGGAACGCGACGGCCGCACTCCAGTCGACTTCGGGCGCGGACGGCGGCAGCACGGCTTCAAGGCGGCCGAGCAACGCTTCGGCGCGGGTCAAAAACTGTTCGAGCTTGTCCATGGGAATCGAGCTTGCAATCAGGAATCGCGGTCAGGACCGCCTATAGAAGCGCGGTCGCGAGCCGCAGTTAGGACCCGTATCAGGACCGATAGTCGGCGTTGATACTCACATAGTCGTGCGAGAGATCGCAGGTCCAGACCGTGGCCTGCGCATCGCCGCGGCCGAGCAGCACGCGGATCAGGATCTCGCTCTTCTTCATCACGCGCTGGCCGTCTTCCTCGCGGTATTCGGGGTTGCGCCCGCCCGCCTTGGCAACGAGCACGTCGTCGAGATAGAGGTCGATCTTTTCGACATCGAGATCCGTCACGCCCGCATAGCCGATGGCGGCCAGAATGCGGCCCAGGTTGGGATCGGACGCGTAGAACGCCGTCTTCACGAGCGGCGAGTGGCCAATCGCGTAGGCGATCTGGCGGCACTCGGCCACGTCCTTGCCGCCTTCGACCTGCACGGTCATGAACTTGGTCGCGCCTTCGCCGTCACGCACGATCAGTTGCGAGAGCGTTTGCGCGACTTCGGTCACGGCGTCGCGCAGCGCGGCATAAGCGGGCGAATCGGTCGAGGTGATCGCCGGCAGGCTCGACTTGCCCGAGGCGATCAGGATGAACGAGTCGTTGGTCGAGGTATCGCCATCGATCGTGATGCAGTTGAACGAGCGGTCGGCCACGTACTTCACGAGCTCGTCGAGCACCGGCTGCGCGACGTTCGCGTCGAACGCGAGGAAGCCGAGCATGGTCGCCATGTTCGGCTTGATCATGCCCGCCCCCTTGCTGATGCCCGTGAGCGTGACCGTGTGGCCGTCGATCGTGACCTGGCGCGAAACGGCCTTCGGCAGCGTGTCGGTCGTCATGATCGCCTGCGCGGCGTCGTACCAGTTCGCTTCCTTGCGGTTCGCGAGCGCGGCGGGCAGCCCCGCCTTCAGACGGTCGATTGGCAACGGCTCCAGAATCACGCCGGTCGAGAACGGCAGCACCTGCGAGGGCTCGATGCCCGCGAGGCGCGCGAGCGCGTCGCAGGTCTCGCGCGCGTTCACGAGGCCCGGCTCGCCGGTGCCCGCGTTCGCGTTGCCGGTGTTGATCACCAGCGCACGGATCCCCTTGCCCCCCGCGCGCACCTTCGCGAGATGCTCGCGGCACACCGTCACCGGCGCGGCGCAGAAACGGTTGAGCGTGAACACGCCCGCGACGCTCGCGCCTTCATCGACGGAGATCACCAGGACGTCCTTGCGATTGGGCTTGCGGATGTTGGCTTCCGCCCAGCCGAGCGTCACGCCGGCGACTGGATGAAGTTGTGCGGGATCAATCGAGGGGAAATTGACAGCCATGGTGGCGACCTGTCGAAAAGGCAATGCCGGCCGTGGCGTCTGTCAGCCGGGCCGGCATTGCGGATTCAAAACATAAGGCCCGCCTGAAACATGCGGGCCACCGGAATCAACGGTCAAGCCGCGTGATGCGGCGAGCGGCGCGAGCTTCAAGACAAGTTCGCACCGCCATGCTCATCACGAGATCTTGCCGTGGCACTGCTTGTACTTCTTGCCGCTGCCGCACGGGCACGGATCGTTGCGGCCGACCTTCGGCACGCTGTCGCCCGCATGCGCGTGGCTCATCGCTGCGCCGACCATGGCCGCTGCGGCGTCCGCTGCCACGGGCGCCGCGGCTATCGGCGCCGCTTCGGCTTCGGCGAATTCGGCGTGACGGAATTCGACGTTATCCACCAGATGGCTGCCCTGCTCGTCCATCTGCTCGGCGACCTCTTCCAGCTGCTGCGGCGACTGGATCTGCACATTCATGACGATGCGCGTGACTTCCGTCTTCACGGCATCGAGCATCGCGGCGAAGAGCTCGAACGCCTCGCGCTTGTACTCCTGCTTCGGGTTCTTCTGCGCATAGCCGCGCAGATGGATACCCTGGCGCAGATGGTCGAGCGCCGCGAGGTGCTCGCGCCAGCTGCGGTCGAGCGTCTGCAGCATGACCGAGCGCTCGAACGCGCTGAACGATTCGCGGCCCACGAGCGCGACCTTCTGCTCATAGGCTTCGTCGGCGGCGGCCAGCACGGCTTCGAGAATCTCATCGGCGTCGATCGACGACGACTCGTTGATCATCTCCTGAATCGCGAGGTCGAGCTGCCACTCGTTGCGCAGCACTTCTTCGAGCTCGGGCACGTCCCACTGCTCTTCGATGCTGCCGTGCGGCACGAACTGACGCACGATGTCCGTGATCACGCCATGACGCATCGCGCCGATGGTCTCGGTGATGTCGTGCGCTTCGAGCAACTCGTTGCGCTGCTGGTAGATCACCTTGCGCTGGTCGTTCGAGACGTCGTCGTATTCGAGCAGCTGCTTGCGGATGTCGAAGTTACGCGCTTCGACCTTGCGCTGCGCCGACTCGATCGAGCGCGTGACGATGCCCGCCTCGATCGCCTCGCCTTCGGGCATCTTGAGGCGGTCCATGATCGCGCGCACGCGGTCGCCGGCGAAGATGCGCAGCAGCGGGTCTTCGAGCGACAGATAGAAGCGCGACGAACCCGGGTCGCCCTGGCGGCCCGCACGGCCGCGCAGCTGGTTGTCGATACGGCGCGACTCGTGACGCTCGGTGCCGATGATGTGCAGACCGCCCGCGGCCTTCACCTGATCGTGCAGCGTCTGCCACTCGTCGTTGAGCTGCTGGATGCGGCGCGCCTTTTCGTCGGCGGGAATCGCTTCGTCGGCTTCGATGAACGAGGCCTGCTTCTCGGCGTTGCCGCCCAGCACGATGTCGGTGCCGCGGCCCGCCATGTTGGTGGCGATGGTGATGCGCTTCGGACGGCCGGCTTCGGCGACGATCGCCGCTTCCCGTGCGTGCTGCTTCGCGTTGAGCACTTCGTGCGGCAGTCCGGCCTTCACGAGCAGGTCGGCGAGCAGCTCCGAGTTCTCGATCGAGGTCGTGCCGACCAGCACCGGCTGACCGCGCTCATAGCACTCGCGAATGTCGCGGATCACCGCGTCATAGCGCTCCTTGGCCGTCTTGTAGATCTGGTCCTGCTTGTCGATCCGCTTGGGCACGCGGTTGGTCGGGATCACGACCGTTTCGAGGCCGTAGATCTCGTTGAATTCGTACGCTTCGGTGTCGGCCGTGCCGGTCATGCCCGAGAGCTTCGCGTACATGCGGAAGTAGTTCTGGAACGTGATCGAGGCGAGCGTCTGGTTCTCGCTCTGGATCTTCACGTGTTCCTTCGCTTCCACGGCCTGGTGCAGGCCATCCGACCAGCGGCGGCCCGACATCAGACGGCCCGTGAATTCGTCGACGATGACGACTTCGCCGTTCTGCACCACGTAATGCTGGTCCTTGAAGAACAGCGTGTGTGCGCGCAGCGCGGCGTACACGTGGTGCATCAGCGTGATGTTCTGCGGCGCGTACAGGCTCTCGCCCTGACCGATCAGGCCCCACTCGGCGAGCATGCGCTCGGCCTTCTCGTGGCCCGACTCCGTGAGGAACACCTGGCGTGCCTTTTCGTCGAGCGTATAGTCGCCCGGCTTCTCCACGCCCGTGCCGTCGGCCTTCTCTTCGCCGATCTGGCGCTCGAGCAGCGGCGGCAGCGCGTTCATGCGCACGTAGAGCTCGGTGTGGTCTTCGGCCTGGCCCGAGATGATGAGCGGCGTACGCGCTTCGTCGATCAGGATCGAGTCCACTTCGTCGACCACGGCGAAGTTCAGCGCGCGTTGCACGCGCGCCTCGGTCTCGTAGACCATGTTGTCGCGCAGGTAGTCGAAGCCGAACTCGTTGTTCGTGCCGTAGGTGATGTCCGCGCCGTACGCCTCTTGCTTCATGGCGTGGTCCATCTGCGACAGGTTGATGCCGACGGACAGACCGAGGAAGTTATAGAGGCGGCCCATCCACTCGGCGTCGCGCTGCGCGAGGTAGTCGTTCACGGTCACGACGTGCACGCCGCGGCCCGACAGCGCATTGAGGTACGCCGCGAGCGTGGCGACGAGCGTCTTGCCCTCGCCCGTGCGCATTTCGGCGATCTTGCCGTAGTGCAGCACCATGCCGCCGATCAGCTGCACGTCGAAGTGGCGCATCTTCAGCACACGCTTGCTGGCCTCGCGGCAGACGGCGAACGCCTCGGGCAGCAGTTCGTCGAGCGACGTGCCATTGGCCACGCGCTCGCGGAACTCGGCCGTTTTCGCGCGCAGTTGCTGGTCGGTGTATTGCTCGATCGTCGGTTCGAGCGCGTTGATCGCCGCGACCTTCTTCTGATATTGCTTGATCAGGCGCTGATTGCGGCTGCCAAAGATTTTCTGTAAGAAACCGGTGGTCATCGGATCGGTGTCTGCGTCGCGGCTTCGGCCGGGATTCCTGCGCAATTCGCTTGCGGCCCTTGAGCACCCGGATTTCGCCAGGTTTGCAAACGATTCTCGCGCCACGCACCCGGATCGGAAGGACCTCGGCGGCTTAAGCCCAAATTGGTGGATTCGAATCGAGCATTTTAGCACGCACCCTGGTCGCCGCCCGTGTCAGCCGCTTGAAGGATGTCGTGCGCAACGCCCGCGCTGACGCGCCTTGCGAGCCGTCAAAACACGCAGCCGTAGCCGCATGTCGCGGCCCTCCGGCGCATTCGTCCAGCGGGCCCGGCAGCTTGCGGCCTGGCGGTCCTGCCCGAACGGCGGCAAGGCGCATCGAGGCCAAGTACGCAGGCTACAATGACGGCAATGCCGCGCAGCCCGCGCGCCTCCTCTTCCTGTCACATGAGCCGTTTCTCGCCGTTTTCAAGGCCGGATGCCGCAGCCTCTGGTGCGCGTAGCGCCGGTGTGCGTGCATCGGGCACTTCGGCCACGTCGGGCAAATCGCGCAAATTTGCCTCGCCGCGCGCACCGCAGCCGCTCACCGAAGTGCTGAGCCGCACCGATGCATTCGCGCCGTTGCGCGCCGGCGTCGAGCAGATCGCGGCGATCCAGCGCGACCTCGACGCATTGCTGCCCGACTATCTGGCCGCGAGCGTGGAACCCGGCTTCATCAAGGACGGCAAACTGGCCCTCTTCGCGGCACACAATGCCCTCGCGGCACGGCTGCGGCACCTCGAGCCGCGCCTCGTGGCCGACCTGCAGGCGCGCGGCTGGCCGCTCGACGGCGTGCGTATCCGCGTGCGCCCGCAGGCGGTGAAAGAGCCGCCCTCGCCGAAGCAGGCGCGCATGACACCGGCAGGCGCCGCGGCGCTCGCCGCGCTCAGCGAAAACCTGCCGCCCTCGCCGCTGCAGGAAGCGCTCGCGAAGATGGCCGCGCGCCATTTGAGAGGGCGCTGAGCAAGCTGGAAAAGCCAGGAAAGAAAGTGAAAAAGGGTGGCATCGAGCCACCCTTTTTCATTGCGCGTCCGGTGCAAACGCCCGGCGCACGAGTCAAACCAACCTCAAGTCAACTTCACGCGAATGCCGTCTGCGCTTCGTAGGCGAAGCCACGCGGCGCCTTCTGGGCATCGCCGAACGTGACGATCTCGTACGCGTCCTCGTGCGCGAGCAGCTCGCGCAGCAGGGCGTTGTTCAGGCCGTGGCCCGACTTGTACGCATCGTACGAAGCCAGCAGCGGATGGCCGACCACGTACAGGTCACCGATCGCGTCGAGCATCTTGTGCTTCACGAACTCGTCGTCGTAGCGCAGGCCGTCGTTGTTGAGGATGCGGTACTCGTCCAGCACGATCGCGTTGTCCATGCTGCCGCCGCGCGCAAGACCGAGCTCGCGCATCATCTCGACTTCGTGCGCGAAGCCGAAAGTGCGGGCGCGCGCGATCTCGCGCACGTACGAGGTATTCGCAAAATCGACTTCGAGCGCCTGGCCGGTCTTGTCCACGGCCGGATGACGGAAGTCGATCGTGAACTTCAGCTTGAAGCCGAAATACGGGTCGAGGCGGGCGAACTTGTCACCATCGCGCACTTCCACGGGCTTCTTCACCTTGATGAACTTCTTGGGTGCGTTCTGCTCTTCGATGCCGGCCGACTGGATCAGGAACACGAACGACGACGCGCTGCCGTCCATGATCGGAATTTCTTCCGCCGTCACGTCGATGTAGAGATTGTCGATGCCAAGACCCGCGCAAGCGGACATCAGGTGCTCGACCGTGGAGACGCGTGCGCCGTCCTTTTGCAGCACCGAAGCGAGGCGCGTATCGCCAATCGACATCGCCGACGCGGGAATGTCCACCGGTGTCGGCAAATCCACGCGCGAGAACACGATGCCCGTGTCCGGCGCCGCCGGGCGTAGCGTCAGATCGACCTTGCGGCCCGAGTGCAGGCCGATGCCGACCGTCTTCACGATCGATTTGATGGTTCGCTGCTTCAACATAGTTTTCTGCTCATTGAAAATCCCAATCGGGACTTTTTAATTCATAGCACGAATTATACTCCAAGTCTGCCGCATCCGTTGTCGCCGCGGGCATGACAATCTGTTTCCCGTTGTTACGCGAATGGGATGGAAGACGGGCCGATGACCGGAACGGAGGCGTTCCCGGCCAGCGGCCCGCACGGCTCGCAGTAATAGCCCGTCACATTTACGCCGCCGGCTCGTTGCGCTCAGGCAACGTGGGCGCGGCAAATGCGCTCATGTTGGGCTCAACGCGGCGAGTATGCTCGCTGCATCGCTGACTTCGAATTTGCCCGGTGCTTCGAGATTCAGCGTCTTGACCACGCCGTTGTCGATCACCATCGCGTAGCGCTGGGAACGGATCCCCATGCCGCGCGCCGACAAATCCTGCTCCAGACCGAGCGCACGGGTGAACGCCGCGCTGCCGTCGGCCATCATGCGGACCTTGCCCGAGGTCCGCTGATCACGCCCCCACGCGCCCATGACGAACGCGTCGTTGACGGACACGCACCAGATTTCGTCGACGCCCGCCGCGCGTAGCGCTTCGTACTGCTCGACATAACCCGGCACGTGTTTTGCCGAGCAAGTCGGCGTAAAGGCGCCCGGCAATCCGAAGATCACCACGCGCTTGCCCGCCGTCTGCTCGCGCACGTCAAAGCCGTTCGGCCCCAGCGTGCAGCCCGCACGCTCGTCTTCGATGAGCTCGAAGAGCGTTGCGTCGGGCAGCGTATCACCCACTTTGATCATGACTCGTCCTTCACATCGATGCGCAGAGCGCCCCGGCACGCTGGCAACCCGGTTGGCCACGCAGTTGGAAACTTCGCGCCGAAGACCTCGCCATTGTGCTACCGGCACGGATTGCCTGCATCTTTTTGCCGCGCGTCAAAACGCGGCGGACAGGCCGCCCTGCCAGGCATCCTCGCGGATGCGGCGTCGAGGTTCTTCTCACCTTCATTGCTACGTCATGCCGGCCGTTCCGTCTGCGAGCGGGTGCACCCATCACTACATTTGCACCGCGCCGCAGCTGGAACTCGCTCGCAGCCCGCTTCAGTCGGCCTGCTTGCGCAGGAACGCCGGGATGTCGTACGTGTCGACGCCCTTTTCCTGCAGCGCCTGAACGTGCGAAGCCGCGGTGTCGCGCGACGTGCGCCAGACAGCCGGCGTGTCGAGCGCGCCGTAGTCGGCGGTGTGGCCCTGCTGCGGCGCGTAGGAGTGCTGAGCGGCGGCAATCGGGTGATTGTCCGTGCCGGTGCGCAGCAACGTCATCGGCGCGGCCTGCTGCTTGTTCGCCGCACGGCCGAGGCCCGTTGCCACCACCGTCACGCGCAGCGCGTCGCCCATCGCATCGTCGTACACCGCACCGAAGATCACCGTGGCGTCGTCGGCCGCGTAGCTCTTGATGGTGTTCATCACTTCGCGCGTTTCCGAGAGACGCAGCGAACGGCTCGACGTGATGTTGACCAGCACACCACGCGCGCCCGAGAGGTCCACGCCTTCGAGCAGCGGGCTCGCCACGGCCTGTTCGGCCGCGAGGCGCGCGCGATCGACGCCGGCCACCGTGGCCGTGCCCATCATCGCCTTGCCCTGCTCGCCCATGACCGTCTTCACGTCTTCGAAGTCGACGTTCACGAGGCCATCCACGTTGATGATTTCGGCGATGCCTGCAACTGCGTTGTTCAGAACGTCGTCCGCGCACTGGAAGCACTTGTCCATCTCGGCGTCATCGCCCATCACGTCGAACAGCTTGTCGTTCAGGACGACGATCAGCGAGTCGACGTGATCCTCCAGTTGCTGCGAGCCGGCTTCTGCCACGCGCATGCGCTTGCCGCCTTCGAACTCGAACGGCTTGCTCACGACACCCACCGTGAGAATGCCCATTTCCTTGGCGATCTGCGCGACCACGGGTGCCGCGCCCGTGCCCGTGCCGCCGCCCATGCCGGCGGTGATGAACACCATGTGCGCGCCGAGCAGTGCGTCGGCGATGCGCTCGCGCGCCTCTTCAGCCGCTGCACGGCCCATCTCCGGCTTCGCACCGGCGCCCAGACCCGTGTTGCCGAGCTGGATCACGGTCGGCGCGCGCGAACGCGAGAGCGCCTGGGCGTCCGTGTTCATCACGATGAAGTCGACGCCTTGCACGCCGCGGTTGATCATGTGCTGCACGGCATTGCCGCCAGCGCCACCGACGCCCACCACCTTGATGATGGTGCCGTTGGTTTCCGTTTCCAGCATCTGGAATTCCATGTTGCCTCCGTCAAGAAAAAGATATCCGCACCTCGGCCGTTATTCAGGGGTGAGTCGGGCAACCCTCCCCTGCGCGCCAGCCGCCGGCACCAGCGCTAATTCGGTCTCTGCTCTTGCCCTTCGCGTACGTGAGCCGCTTTAGAAGTTGCCGAGGAACCAGTCTTTCATGCGTGAAAAGACCTGGCCCATCGACCCCGACTGCACCGCGACCTTGCGACCGCGCATACGTTGCGCGCGGCCCTCGACAAGCAGCCCCATCGCCGTCGAATAGCGCGGATTGCGCACGACGTCGGCGAGACCGCCCGCGTACTCCGGCACGCCAATGCGCACCGGCTTCAAGAAAATGTCTTCGCCGAGCTCCACCATGCCCGGCATCATTGCGGCGCCGCCCGTGAGCACGACGCCCGAACTCAGCAATTCTTCATAGCCCGACTCGCGCACCACCTGTTGCACGAGCGAGAACAGCTCTTCCACGCGCGGCTCGATCACGGCCGCCAGCGCCTGGCGCGAGAGCGTGCGCGGACCGCGCTCGCCCAGCCCCGGCACTTCGATCATTTCGTCCGGATCCGCGAGCGCCTGCTTCGCGATGCCGTAGCTCACCTTGATGTCTTCCGCGTCGGGCGTGGGCGTGCGCAGCGCCATGGCGATATCGCTCGTCACCTGGTCGCCCGCGATCGGGATCACCGCGGTATGGCGAATCGCGCCTTCGCTGAAGATCGCGATGTCGGTCGTGCCGCCGCCCACATCCACCAGCACCACGCCGAGTTCCTTCTCGTCGTCGGTGAGGACCGCCAGCGACGAGGCCAGCGGCTGCAAAACCAGGTCGTTCACTTCGAGACCGCAGCGGCGCACGCACTTCACGATGTTCTGCGCCGCGCTCACGGCGCCGGTGACGATGTGCACCTTCACTTCGAGGCGGATGCCGCTCATGCCGATCGGCTCGCGCACATCTTCCTGACCGTCGATGATGAATTCCTGCGTGAGGATATGCAGCACCTGCTGATCGGTCGGGATGTTGATCGCCTTCGCGGTTTCGATCACGCGCGCGACGTCCGTCTGCGTAACTTCCTTTTCCTTGATGGCGACCATCCCGCTCGAATTGAAGCTGCGGATATGGCTGCCTGCGATGCCGGTGAACACGTTAGTGATCTTGCAGTCGGCCATGAGTTCCGCTTCTTCGAGCGCACGCTGGATAGACTGCACCGTGGCCTCGATGTTCACCACCACGCCCTTCTTGAGACCTTTCGATTCGCTCTGGCCAAGGCCGATGACTTCGTAATGGCCATCGCCCTTCATTTCGGCGACGACGGCCACCACCTTCGCCGTCCCGATGTCGAGGCTGACCAGCAGATCCTTATAGTCTTTACTCATATCGTGCTCGTTGCGTGTGATGTGCTGTTACTTCTTCCCCGGGGCCGGCGTGTCGCTGATGAAGCGCATGCCCGCCGCCCGAATCGCAAATCCGTTCGGATAGCGCAAGTCCGCATATTCGATCTCTTTCCCCCAACGTTGCGTGAGCGGCGTCCATGCCACGACGAGCCGGTGCGTGCGCTCGGCAAGCGTCTCGGCATTGCGCTCGCGCCCGAGCTCCACCTCCATGCCGTTCGAGAGCTTCACCGTCCACGCGTAGCGCGGCGAGAGCGTCACCTCGTCAGGCTCGAGGCCGAGCGGTGCAAACCACTTCTGGAAGTCGTGATAACGCGCGACCACCTCGGGCGCGGTGCCGTCCGGACCGTCGAACGCGGGCAAGTCGCCATCGAGCTCGCCCTGGTTCGCGGTGAACAGCTCGCCATCGGTGCTCACGAGCTGGTCGCTGCCCCACGTACCGAGCGGCTTGTACTCCTCCAGATTCACCGCAAGCGCGTTCGGCCACACGCGCCGCACGCTCGCATGGCGCACCCACGGCATCTGCTCGAACGCGGCGCGCGCGGTGTCCAGATTGACGGTGAAGAAGTTGCCCTTGAGGCGGCCAACCACGCTCGCACGCACCGTCGGTTCGTTGATGTGTTCGGTGTCGCCCTCGATGCGGATCTCGCGCAGCGCGAAATTCGGACGCTGCACGAGCCAGTAGCCACCGGCCGCCAGGAGCGCGAGCACGAGCAGCGCGTGCAACGCGTTGGCGGCGAGATTGAGCTGGCGTACGTTATTCCACATGTCGAGATTGTCGATTCAATGCGCGGACTGCAATTCGTTGGTCAGAGCTTATCTAGCGGTTCAATCCTTCAGCGTGAGCGCGAGCACCCGCACGACGAGGTCGCGATACTCGATGCCCACCGCGCGCGCGGCCTTCGGCGGCAGCGAGTGATCGGTCATGCCCGGCGCCGTGTTCACTTCCAGGAAGTACGGATTGCCCTGGCCGTCCATCATGAAATCGGCGCGGCCCCAGTCGGTGCAGCCGAGCACGTCGAACGCGCGGCGCGCGAGCTTCTTCAGTTCTGCTTCCTTCTCCGGCGCCACGCCACACGGAATCAGGTACTGCGTGGTGTCGAGGATGTACTTCGCGTCGTAGTCGTAGAACTCGCCCGCCGGCACGATCTTGATGATCGGCAGGTCGAGGTCGCCGGCCACGCACGCGGTGTACTCGCCGCCGCCTTCGATGCTCTTCTCCACCAGCACGATCTTGTCGTGCTTCGCGGCCTCTTCGATCGCCGGCACCAGTGCTTCGGCCGTCTTCACCTTGATGACCGCGACGCTCGAGCCTTCGCTCGCCGGCTTCACGAAGAGCGGCAGGCCCAGCTTCGCGACGATCTCGGGCGCACGCGCGGCGTAGTCGTCGCCGCGCAGCACCGCGACGAACGGCGGCGTGGGAATGCCCAGTTGCTGCCACACGAGCTTGCTGCGGAATTTGTCGAGCCCGAGCGCCGAGCCGAGCACGCCCGTGCCCGTATAGCGGATGCCGTAGAAGTCGAGCGCGCCCTGGATCTGGCCGTTCTCGCCGTAGCCGCCATGCAGCGCATTGAACGCGCGCACGAAGCCTTCGTCCTTGAGCGCCGAAAGCGGCCGCTCGGACGGATCGAACGGATGCGCGTCGATGCCGGCGCTTTGCAGCGCCTGCAGCACGAGCGTGCCCGACTTGAGCGACACCTCGCGCTCGGCGGACACGCCGCCGAACAACACCGCCACCTTGCCGAACGGCTTCGGATCGAAATTGGGATCGATACTGCTCATGTCACTCACGCCTTTTGTTCCTGTTGCGCGATCCGGCCCGGCACGCCGCCGATCGAACCCGCACCCATCGTAATCACCACGTCGCCGTCGCGGACCACTGCGGCCAGCGCGTCCGGCACTTCATCCACCGTTTCCACGAACACCGGCTCGACCTTGCCCGCCACGCGGATCGCGCGTGCGAGCGCGCGGCCGTCTGCGGCCACGATCGGCGCTTCGCCTGCCGCGTACACGTCAGTCAGCACGAGCGCGTCGACCGTCGAGAGCACGCGCACGAAATCTTCGAAGCAGTCGCGCGTGCGCGTGTAGCGATGCGGCTGGAACGCCAGCACGAGACGGCGATCAGGGAATGCGCCGCGTGCGGCAGCAATCGTCGCGGCCATTTCCACGGGGTGATGGCCATAATCGTCGATCAATGTGTAAGTGCCGCCGCCGTTCACGGGAATTTCGCCGTAGCGCTGGAAGCGCCGGCCCACACCGTTGAATTCCGCGAGCGCGCGCTGGATGTCCGCGTCCTTCACTTCGAGCTCGGTCGCGATCGCGATCGCGGCCAGTGCGTTCTGGACATTGTGCGTACCCGGAAGGTTCAACACGATGTCGATCGAAGGCGCGTCTTCGCGCATCGCCGTGAAGTACATCTTGCCTTCGCGCGCCATCACGTTGACCGCGCGCACCTGCGCATCGGGCGCGAAGCCGTAGCGGATGATCGGCTTCGAGACGAACGGCAGGATTTCCTTCACGTTCGGGTCGTCGACGCACAGCACCGAGATGCCATAGAACGGCAGGCGATGCGTGAATTCGATGAACGCCTGCTTCAGGCGCGCGAAGTCGTGCCCGTAGGTGTCCATGTGATCGGCGTCGATGTTCGTGATGACTTCGATCACCGGGAAAAGATTCAGGAACGAGGCGTCCGATTCGTCGGCTTCCGCCACGATGAAATCGCCCGTGCCGAGGCGCGCGTTCGCGCCCGCGCTGATCAGCCGCCCGCCGATCACGAAGGTCGGATCGAGCCCGCCCGCGGCCAGCACGCTCGCGACGAGCGAGGTGGTCGTGGTCTTGCCGTGCGTGCCCGCGATCGCGATGCCCTGCTTCAGGCGCATGAGCTCCGCGAGCATCACGGCGCGCGGCACGATCGGAATGCGGCGATGGCGTGCCGCGAGCACTTCGGGATTGTCGCTGCGCACCGCGGTGGAGACGACCACCGCATTCGCACCCTCGATATTCTGTGCGTCGTGGCCGATCGCGATGCGCGCGCCGAGCGCGGCGAGACGGTCGGTGACGGCGTTCTTCGTGAGGTCCGAGCCGCTCACGTGATAGCCGAGATTGACGAGCACTTCAGCGATCCCGCTCATGCCCGCGCCGCCGATGCCGACGAAATGGATATGTTTGACGATGTGTTTCATTGCTTTCCTCCCGGACTGGCGCCCGCCACGGCTGCGCAAATGCGCGCGACCTGATCGGCGGCGTCGGGTTTTGCGAGCGCGCGGGCGCGCTCGGCCATGTCAGCCAGAGATGCTCTGGTTTGTTGCTTGAGCCAGTCCGCGAGCGCCTCTGCAGAAAGCTCGCGTTGCTGCACCACACGCGCCGCGCCCTTTTGCGCGAGGAACGCCGCGTTGGTCGTCTGGTGGTCGTCGACCGCGTAGGGGAACGGCACGAACAGCGCCGCCACGCCCACGGCCGCGATCTCGGCCACCGTCATTGCGCCCGAGCGGCAGATCACGAGATCCGCGTTTTCGTAAGCGCTTGCCATGTCGTCGATGAACGGCACGAGCTGCGCCGTGTCACCGGGTTCGATTCCGGCATCGATATAGTTCTGACGCAATGCGTCGATATGCTTGGCGCCCGCCTGATGCACCACATGCGGGCGCTCGGCCGGCGCGAGCTGCGCGAGCGCGCGCGGCACGACTTCGTTGAGCGCCGCCGCGCCAAGGCTGCCGCCCACCACCAGCACGCGCAGCGGACCGCTGCGCGCCGCGTAGCGCGCCTGCGGCTGCACCACGTGCTCGAGTTCCGCGCGGATCGGGTTGCCGGTCCATTCGGCATGCGGCAACGCGCCCGGGAACGCCACGAGCACGCGCCTTGCGAGCTTCGCGAGCACCTTGTTCGCGAGGCCCGCGATCGAATTCTGTTCGTGCAGCACGAGCGGACGACCCGAGAGCGCGCTCATCACGCCCGCCGGGAACGTGATGTATCCGCCCATGCCGAGCACGACGTCGGGCTTCACGCGGCGCAGCGCCGCGAGACTCTGCGTACACGCGCGCAGCAGGTTTAACGGCAGCATCAGCTTGGTCTTGAACCCTTTGCCGCGCACGCCGCCGAAACGCACGTATTCCATGGCGATGCCGTGCTTGGGCACGAGCGTCGCTTCCATGCCCGCGGGATTGCCGAGCCACACGACGCGCCAGCCCCACTGCTCCATGCGATGCGCGACGGCGAGCCCCGGGAACACATGTCCCCCGGTGCCGCCGGCCATCACCATGAGCGTGCGCGTTGCTGCGGTCATACCTTTCCTCCGCGCATCAAAACCCGATTCTCGTAGTCGACTCGAAGCAGCACGGCAATCGCAATACAGTTGAGCAGAATGCCCGAGCCGCCATAGCTCACGAACGGCAGCGTGAGACCCTTGGTCGGCAGCAAGCCGAGATTCACGCCCATGTTGATGAACGCCTGCGCGCCGAACCACACGCCGAGCCCCTTCGCAATGAGCCCCGCAAACGTGCGGTCGAGCGCGAGCGCCTGGCGGCCGATCTCGAACGAGCGGCGCACGATCCAGTAGAACAGCAGGATCACGACGAGCACGCCCACGAAGCCGAGTTCCTCGCCGATCACGGCGAGAATGAAGTCGGTGTGCGCTTCGGGCAGATAGTTGAGCTTCTCGACGCTGCCGCCGAGTCCCACGCCGAACCACTCGCCACGACCGAATGCGATCAGCGAGTGCGTGAGCTGATAAGCCTTGCCCTGCGCGTAGCGGTCGTCCCACGGATCGAGGTACGCGAAGATCCGCTCGCGGCGCCACGGCGACGCCCACACGAGCAGCGTGAAGGTGCCGACCGCCGTGGCCACGAGGCCGCCGAACAGCTTGCCGTTCACGCCGCCGAGGAACAGCACGCCCATCGCGATCGCGGCGATCACCATGAATGCGCCCATGTCGGGCTCGAGCAGCAGCAGCGCGCCCACCACGCCCACGGCAAACGCCATCGGCAAAAAGCCCTTGGCGAAGCTGTGCATGTATTCCTGCTTGCGCACCGTGTAGTTCGCGGCATAGATCGTCACCGCGAGCTTCATGATTTCCGAAGGCTGCATGTTCGAGACGCCGAGCGGAATCCAGCGCCGCGCGCCGTTCACGCCCTTGCCGATGTGCGGGATCAGCACGATCACGAGCATCACCAGGGCGATGAGGAAGAGCTTCGGCGCGTAGCGGTCCCAGGTGGAAACGGGAATGCGGAACGCGAGCAGCGCCGCAACCGCGCCGATCACGAGCGAAACGATATGGCGCACGAGAAACGCGTAGTCGTGGTACGACGCGTACTTCGGCGAATCGGGCATGGCGATCGAGGCCGAGTAGACCATCACCACGCCAAGGCCGAGCAGCGCGATCACGGCCCACAGCAGCGAGTAGTCGTAGTCGAGCATGCGCGAGCGCGCGGGACGCACGCCGCTGACGGCACTCGAAATGCCGCCCGAGCGCGCGCCGGTGCCCGCCTGACTCTGCGCGCCGCCGCCCGTGTCACGCGACAGGCGCGCGCCGAACCGTTCGGACCAGCTCATATCATCGTCCCCCGTTCTGCGGCGATCTCTTCCACCGTGTCGTGAAATACGGCCGCACGATGGGCGTAGCCCTTGAACATGTCGAAGCTCGCGCACGCCGGCGAGAGCAGCACGACGTCGCCCGGCTCGGCGAGCGCCGTGGCCGCGCGCGTGGCGTCTTCCAGCGTGGTGTGGTCGCTGAGCGCAATGCCCGTGCTTTCGAGCGCTGCGCGAATCTGCGGCGCGTCGCGGCCGATCAGCATCACGGCACGGCACCAGCGCGCCACCGGGGCCGCGAGCGGCTCGAAGTCCTGGCCCTTGCCGTCACCGCCCGCGATCAGCACCGCGCGCTGCGCGAGGCCGTCGAGCGCCGCCACCGTCGCGCCGACGTTGGTGCCCTTGCTGTCGTCCACGTAGTCGATGCCGTCGATCGACGCGATCAACTCCACGCGGTGCGGCTCGCCGCGATACTCGCGCAGGCCGTGCAGCAGTGCGGCGGGCGCGAGGTCGATCGCGCGCGCGAGCGCGAACGCCGCGAGCGCGTTCGCCGCGTTGTGCAGGCCGCGGATGCGCAGCGCGTCCGCGGGCATCAGCCGCTTCATCGTGAGATTCACGGGCGCGGCGTCGAGCTGCTTGCGACGGCGCGGCGAGACGGGCTCATCCGTGGCGTCGCGGTCATGGGCCTCGACGAGCCACAGCATGCTGTTGTCGCGCGAGATGCCGTAGTCGCCTTCGCGCTGCGGCTCATTCAGGCCGAAGGTCACGACCTTCGCATTGCCGCTCTGTTGAACGCTCGCGAGCGACATCACGCGCGCGTCGTCGCGATTGAGCACGCGCGTGGTCGGCGCGCCGAAGATACGGCCCTTCGCGGCCGCGTAGGCGTCGATGCCGCCGTGCCAGTCGAGGTGGTCCTGCGTGATGTTGAGGATCGCCGCCGCGTCGGGTGCGAAGCTGTGCGCCGTCTCCAGCTGGAAGCTCGAGAGCTCGAGCACCCAGATGTCGGGCAGCGCGGTGTTGTCGATCGCCTCGGCGAGCTTGTCGAGCATCGCCGGGCTGATGTTGCCGGCCACGGCCACGCGCTTGCCCGCGCGCTCGCAGAGCATGCCTGTCAGGCTCGTGGTGGTGGTCTTGCCGTTCGTGCCCGTGATGGCGAGCACCTTCGGCGCGTAGCCGCTCTCGCCGAGATGGCGCAGCGCCTGCGCGAAGAGCTCGAGCTCGCCCCAGACTTCGATGCCACGCTCGCGCGCGGCGGCGATCAGCGGCACGAGGTCTGCGGCCAGCGGCGAGAGACCCGGGCTGATGGCGACGAGCTCGACGCCCTCGAGCAGCGCCGTGGAGAACGGCCCGCCGACGAATTCGGCGTCGATGCCGCGCGCAGCGAGCTCGGGTAAATTCGGCGGCGTCTCGCGCGTATCGGCGACGCGCAGGCGGCAGCCATGGCGCGCGCACCAGCGCGCCATCGCGAGCCCCGATTCGCCGAGCCCCAGCACGAGCACCATCGGCTTTTGCCGATCCCGAAACTTCTCGCCAAACATCGCTTGCTTCCCTTTCTTACCTGGTTGAACCCGTGGTGCCGATCAACGCAGCTTCAAAGTCGACAGGCCGATCAGGCACAGCATCAGCGTGATGACCCAGAAGCGCACGACCACTTGCGTCTCTTTCCAGCCGGACAATTCGAAATGGTGATGAAGCGGCGCCATCTTGAAGATGCGGCGCCCTTCGCCGTAACGTTTTTTCGTGTACTTGAACCACGTGACCTGCAACATCACGGAAAGCGTTTCGGCCACGAAGATGCCGCCCATGATGAAGAGCACGATTTCCTGGCGCACGATCACGGCGATCGTGCCGAGCGCGCCGCCGAGCGCGAGCGCGCCCACGTCGCCCATGAACACTTGCGCCGGATATGTGTTGAACCAGAGGAACGCGAGCCCTGCCCCGCCCATCGCCGAGCAGAAGATCAGCAGTTCGCCCGCGCCGGGAATGTGCGGGAAAAGCAGGTACTTCGAGTAGACCGAGCTGCCCATCACGTAGGCAAACACGCCGAGCGATGCGCCCACGAGCACGACCGGCATGATCACGAGGCCGTCGAGGCCGTCGGTGAGGTTCACGGCGTTGCTCGCGCCAACGATCACGAAGTACGTGAGTGCGATGAAGCCCCACACGCCGAGCGGATAGCTGATCGACTTGAGGAACGGCAGCAACAGGTCCGCGCGCGCGGGCAGGCCCATCGAGAGGCCGCTCCTCACCCACGCCATGAAGAGATCGAACACGCGCACGTTGCTCGCCTCGGACACGCTGAACGCGAGATACACCGCCGCGAACAGGCCGATCACCGACTGCCAGAAGTACTTCTCGCGCGAGGACATGCCGCGCGGGTCCTTGTAGACGACCTTGCGGTAGTCGTCGACCCAGCCGATCGCGCCGAAGCCGAAGGTCACGAGCATCACGATCCAGATGAAGCGGTTCGTGAGATCGCCCCACAGCAGCGTCGAAATGGCGATGCCCATCAGAATGAGCACGCCGCCCATGGTGGGCGTGCCCGACTTCACGAGGTGCGTCTGCGGGCCGTCCGTGCGCACGGCCTGGCCGACTTTCATTTCGGTGAGCTTACGGATCACCCACGGGCCGAAGAAAAGCCCGATCGCCATCGCGGTGATGGTCGCCATCACCGCGCGGAACGTCAGATAACTGAACACGCGCAAGAAGCTTGCGTCATTCTGCAGCCATTGCGCCAGCGCCAGTAGCATGCCTTGTATTCCTTCGAATTTCAGTGCGCACCGGACGCCGCGTCCGGTGCAGGGGGTTGCGGATTCGTGAGGGCGGCCACCACGCGCTCCATCTGCATGAAGCGCGAGCCTTTCACGAGGATCGTTGCACCTGCGCCGTAACCGGCGCTGGCGAGCGCGCGAACGAGTTCAGGCACACCGGCGGCATGCAGCGCGCCTGCGCCGAATGCCGCCGAGATGTCGCGCGCCGCGTCGCCGAGCGTGTAGAGCGCGTCGATGCCGCGCTCCTTCGCGTAGGCGCCTACTTCGCGGTGAAACGCAGGGCCGTCGTCGCCGACTTCGCCCATGTCGCCGAGCACCAGCACGCGCGGCGATGCGTGCGAGGCCAGCACGTCGACGGCCGCGCGCACGGAATCGGGATTCGCGTTGTAGGTGTCATCGATCACCAGCGCGCCCGCGAGTTCCCCAAGCGCCGCGCGCTTGACCTGCAAGCGGCCCTTCACGGGCTCGAACGCTTCGAGGCCGCGGCGGATTGCGTCGAGCGAGACACCCGCCGCGAGCGCCGCCGCCGTGGCCGCGAGCGCGTTGTGTGCGTTGTGTGCGCCGAGCACCTGCAACTCGACTTCGAAATGACCTTCAGGCGTGGCGATCGCGAGGCGGTTTGCGCTAGCGCTTTTGCCTGCGCCGGTCATTTGCTTGCCCGTTACCGCCGCCTCGACTGCGCGCTCCTCTGTCTGCAGCGCGAAATCGAGCACCTGCGAGCCCGTGGCCGCCACGCGCCAGATGCTGGCGTAGGCGTCGTCGGCGGGAAACACCGCGGTGCCTTCGGGCTTGAGCGCATGGATCACGCTCGCATGCTCGAGTGCGACGGCTTCCACCGTCGCCATGAACTCCTGGTGCTCGCGCTGCGCGTTGTTCACCACCGCGACGGTGGGCTCCGCGAACTTCGCGAGCAGCTCCGTTTCGCCCGGATGGTTCATGCCGAGCTCGACCACCGCCAGCTTGTGCGCGGCGTTCAGGCGCAAAAGCGTGAGCGGCACGCCGATGTCGTTGTTCAGATTGCCCACGGTCGCGAGCCGCGCGTCTTCGCCCACTGCCGCCGCGAAGATCGACGCGATCATTTCCTTGACGGTGGTCTTGCCGTTGCTGCCCGTGACCGCGACGAGCGGCATCGTGAAACGGCGCCGCCAGCCGAGCGCGAGCGCGCCCAGCGCCGTGCGCGTGTCGTCCACGCGCAGCGCAGGCATGCGCCAGTCGCCGGGGCTGCGCGAGACGAGCGCCGCGCTCACGTGGCGCCCCGCCACTTCGGACAGGAAGTCGTGCGCGTCGAAACGATCGCCCTTGAGCGCCACGAAAAGATCGCCGGGGCCGGCCGTGCGGCTGTCGGTTGCGATGCGCTCGAAGGTTGCGTTCTCGTCGCCGAGCACGCTCGCGCCCGGAATCAGTGCTGCTGCTTCGCGCAGGGTCAGCATGGTCATTCCCCCCCTCCGCGCCCATGCCGATCCGATGTCGGACGGGCTGCGAGAGCAAGCCGCGCGTGATCCTGATCCGAGAACGCGCGCTTCTTGCCCATGATTTCCTGAGTTGCCTCGTGCCCCTTGCCGGCCAGCACGACGACGTCTTCCTTGGCCGCGCCACGCACCGCCTGCAGGATCGCGCTCGCGCGGTCCTCGATACGGCGCGCCTTTGCAGGCTCTCGCATGCCGCCGGCGATCTGGTCGATGATCGCCGCGGGCGATTCGCTGCGCGGGTTGTCGCTCGTGACGACGACCTGGTCGGCCAGCCGCTCGGCGATCGCACCCATCAGCGGACGCTTGGTGGCGTCGCGGTCGCCGCCGCAGCCGAACATGCAGACGAGCTGGCCGCCGCGCGCCGCCGCGATCGGGCGCAGCGCGTCGAGCGTCTTTTCGAGCGCATCGGGCGTGTGCGCATAATCGATCACGACGAGCGGCTCGTCGTGGTCCGTACGTCCGCCCAGGCGCTCCATGCGGCCGTTCACCGGCTGCAGCTTCGAGAGCTCGTTGAGCGCCGCGACGAGCGGCACGTTCGCCGCCAGCAGCGCGCCGAGCACGCCCAGCAGGTTGCTCACGTTGAAGAGACCGAGCGTCTGCACTTCGACGTTCGCTTCGCCCCAGTCCGAGGTTTCCAGATGAAACGCTGTGCCCGTGGCCGTCGCGCGCACGGCGTTCGCACGCAGCCAGGCATCGGCGGCGGGCAGGTCCGCGGCGGGCGTCGTCACGGCGCAGGCAATCGTGCGCAGCTTGCCGCGCGTGGCGGCGAGGAGGCGCCGGCCCGCTGCATCATCGGCGTTGATCACGGCTGCGTGCAGGCCCGGCCACGCAAACAACCGCGCCTTCGCGGCCTCGTAGGCCTCGAAGGTGCGGTGATAGTCGAGGTGGTCCTGCGTGAGATTCGTGAAGATCGCGACGTTGAACGACGTGCCGTTCACGCGCCCCTGGTGCAGCGCGTGCGACGAGACCTCCATCGCCACGGCCTGTGCGCCTTGCTGGCGCAGCTGGGCGAGCGAGCGCTGAAGCTGCGGCGCATCGGGTGTCGTGAAGCCGGTATGCACGAGCTGGCCCGGAAAGCCGCTGCCGAGCGTGCCGACGATCGCGCACTTCTGCCCGATCGCCGTGAGCGCCGAGGCGACCCACTGGCTGCACGAGGTCTTGCCGTTCGTGCCGGTCACGCCGACCACGAGCATCGCGTCGCTCGGGTTGCCGTACCAGCCGCTGGCGATCTCGCCCGCGAGCACGTCGAGCTGCGGCACGGCCAGCGCGTTTTGCGCCTGCGCCACGTCGAACTGCCCTGCATAGCCTTCCGGCTGATACACGACAGCCGCCGCGCCGCGCGCGAGCGCGTTTTCGATATGCGAGCGGTTGTCGGCGCCTTCGACGGCGTAGGCAAGAAACACGTCGCCCGCCTTGAGCGAGCGGGTGTCGGCGTGCAGATCGGCTTCGGGCGCGACGCGCGCGCGCAGCCACGCGAGCGCGTCCGCGATCTGCCGGTGCGCGGGATGCTGGTTGCGCGTGGCGCTCATCGGACGACTCCGGGACGGTTTTTCGCGTTGTCGGCAACGGTCATGTGACGCGCGCCGACGGGGGGCTTGCTTGCAGGGCCGTTCGCCACGCGCTTGACCGTTGCGGCGGGCGCGGAAGCGGACGACGGCGCATTGGCGACTGCGGCGCCAGAAGCACTGTCGTCGGACACGACGAGTTGCTTGACCGGCATATCGGGCGGCACATTGAGCGAGCGCAGCGTGTCGCCGACGATGCCCGAGAACACCGGGCCCGACACCGCGCCGCCGAAGTGGCTGCCGGCTGTCGGCTCGTCGACGGTCACCGCGACTACGATGCGCGGATTCGGCATCGGCGCCATGCCGACGAACGACGCGCGGTACTTCGAGTGGTCATAGCCGTGCGGACCGTGCTTGTACGCCGTCCCCGACTTGCCGCCCACGCGGTAGCCGGGCACCGCTGCGTCGGGCGAGGTGCCGTCCTTCGAAACCACGCTCTCGAGCATCGTGCGCACTTCGCGCGCCGTGGTGGGCGCGAAGACCTGCGTGCCCACCACCGGCTGGTCGTCGCCGGGGTGGCGGAAGATCGTCACCGGCAGGATCTGGCCGTCGTGCGCGATGGCCGTGTACGCGCGCGCGAGCTGGAACAGCGAGACCGACAGGCCATAGCCGTACGACATGGTCGCCTGCTCGATGCGGCGCCAGCTTTTCCACGGACGCAGACGGCCGGCCGCCGCGCCGGGGAACCCGACCTTCGGCGCTTGCCCGAGACCGATGCTGGTATACATGTTCCACATTTCTTCGGGCCGGAGCGTCATGGCGATCTTCGTCGCACCGATGTTGCTCGACTTCTGGATCACGCCGCCGACCGTGAGCACACCGAACGCGGCGTCGTCGGTGATGGTCGCGCCGTCGAGCGTAAAGTGGCCTCCACCCGTATCCACCAGTGTAGTCGGCGAGACGCGATGCAAATCGAGCGCCAGTGACACCGTGAACGGCTTCATGATCGAGCCCGGCTCGAACACGTCGGTCAGGATGCGGTTGCGCAGCTGCTCGCCCGTGAGGTGCGAGCGGTCATTCGGGTTGTAGGTGGGATAGTTCACGAGCGCGAGCACTTCGCCCGTGCGCACATCCACCACCATCGCCGCGCCGGCCTTGGCCTTGAACTTCTCCACCGCCGCCTTCAGGTTCGAATACGCGATGTACTGGATCTTGCTGTCGATCGACAGTTCGACGTCCTGTCCGTTGTGCGGCACGACCGTTTCGTCCACGTCCTCGACGATATGGCCCATGCGGTCCTTGATGACGTGACGAATCCCGGGCACGCCCGCGAGCAATTTCTGGTCGGAGAGCTCCACGCCTTCCTGCCCTTCGTCTTCCACATTGGTGAAGCCGATCAGGTGAGCGGTGACCTGGCCTTCGGGATAGAAGCGCTTGTATTCGTTACGCTGATAGACACCGGGAATGTCGAGCGCCGCGACCTTTTGCGCGACGTCGAGCGGCACCTGGCGCTTCACGTAGACGAAGGTCTTGTCTTCGGAGAGCTTGGCGCGCAGTTCCTTGGTCGACATGTCGAGCAGCGTGCCGAGCTGCGTGAGCTTGTCGGCGCCGAGATCGTCGGGCACGTCTTCGGGGATCGCCCAGATCGCGCGCACGGGCAGGCTCGTGGCGAGCACGAGGCCGTTGCGGTCGAGAATCTTGCCGCGCGTGGCGGGCATTTCGATCGTGCGCTGATAGCGGCTCTCGCCCTGCTTCTGATAGAACGCGTTGCCCGGCCCCTGAATCCAGAACGCGCGCGCGGCGAGCGCGACGAACGCCATGAACAGCATGAAGACGACGAACTTCGAGCGCCACATCGGCAGGCGCACCGAGAGAATCGGGTTCGGGGTAAAGGCGACGCTCTTGCGGTTATTGCCTTTTTTCATCGCGTGCCCCCACGACGGCCCTTCGTGGCGGTGGCGGCCGCGCCCTGTGCCGGCGCGGAGGTGGGCACGGGCGCGTCAGCGGCGCTCGCGGCGCCTGGCGCGAGTGTCAGATATTGCGTGCGTCCGGTCGTCACGGGCTGCATCTTGAGCGAATCGGTAGCGATTTGTTCGACGCGCGACGTCCGCGACAGCGCGCTCTGCTGATATTGAAGCTGTGCGTAGTCCTGCTGGAGCTGCCGCTCCTGCGACTGCGCGCGTTGCAACTGGAAAAACATCTGACGCTGCTGATTGGTGGCGTTGACGACCGACAGCGCGCACCCCATGACGACGATCAGCAGGAAAATATTCAGACGGTTCATGGCGTGACGCGCTCCGCAATGCGCATCACGGCCGAGCGGGCGCGCGGATTGGCGGCGACTTCCTCATCGCTCGCGAATACGCGCCCAAGCAGCTTCAAAGGCGGGCTGGGCAGGTCGACGGCGCGGATCGGCAGGCGACGGTCGAGCGCCGGCGCAGTGGACTGCGCCTGCATGAACCGCTTCACGATCCGGTCTTCCAGCGAATGAAAGCTGATGACCACGAGCCGCCCCCCCTGCTCCAGCAACGACAATGCTGCTTCTAGTACGACTTGCAGCTCCGCAAGCTCTTGATTGACGTGAATCCGTATAGCCTGAAAGGTGCGGGTTGCCGGATCCTTACCCTTCTCACGGGTTTTGACGGCGTTAGCCACGATTTGGGCAAGCTCGCCCGTGCTGTCGAGAGGCCCGAGACGGTCGGACTCTGCCCGGCGAGCAACAAGCGCCTTTGCAATCTGAAAAGCAAACCGTTCTTCCCCATAATCTCGAATCACCTCCGTCAGTTCTTGCAACGTGGCCCGCGCGAGCCAGTCGGCGGCGGACTCGCCGCGCGTCGGGTCCATCCGCATGTCGAGCGGACCATTGGCGCGGAAACTGAAACCGCGCTCCGGGTCGTCGATTTGCGGCGACGACACGCCCAGGTCCAGCAATACGCCCGACACACGCCCTACCCCGCGCGCCGCCAAGGCGTCGCGCAGCGAAGCAAAACTCTCATGCACGATCGAGAAGCGCGCGTCGCCCACTTGCTGCGCCGTGGCGATCGCCAGCGGGTCCTTGTCGAACGCGATCAGGCGCCCGGCTTCGGAGAGCCGGCCCAAGATCGCGCGACTGTGCCCGCCGCGCCCGAACGTGCCGTCCACATAAATGCCGTCCGCGCGCGTCACGAGCGCGTCGACCGCTTCATCGAGCAGCACCGTGCGATGCTGCAGTCCCTGTCCCATCGCAGATGCCATAGCGTTTTAAACCGCGATCAGAACGTGAAATTCTTCAAGGCGTCGGGCATGCCCTGCGCCATCGCCGCCTGTTCCTTGGCGGCGTAGGTCTGCGCATCCCACAACTCAAAATGACTACCCATGCCGAGCAGCATGACTTCCTTTTCCATTCCTGCTGCAAGACGTAATTCAGGCGAGACGAGCACGCGGCCCGCGCTGTCGAGATCGACGTCGGAGGCATTGCCCAGAAAAATGCGGCGCCACCAGTGCGCGTCCATCGGCAATGCCGCGACTTTCGCGCGGAACACTTCCCATTCGGGGCGCGGAAATAGCAACAGGCAGCCGTCCGGGTGCTTGGTGATCGTCACCCGGCCTTCTGCCTGTTGTTGCAGCGCGTCCCGATAGCGAGACGGAATCGACATCCGCCCTTTCGCATCGAGTGTCAGCGCCGACGCCCCCTGGAACAATTTGCTCCCCCTCGCGCGGCGCTGATCGCCGCCCGCCTAAATCTCAGGAAATTTACCCGAATGCGTCTTTGAAATCACACAAAAATACACTTTCTCACACTGTCTCCCACTTTAGAGGAAGGCCCCACGAGGGTCAAGGTGGGTGGCGCGTTTTTTGACGAAATTTATCCGATAGAACAAGGACTTAGCGGCGCTTGTTCAAGTCAGACAAAAAGCCAAAAACCGTTATGAATGAATGAGCTAACGAAGGTTGTGAAGGTGATACGTGAAATGCACGGAGAAAACCGTGGTGGTGCGGGGACTTGGCGGGGATTAATTCGGGTGACTGAAAGCGGTGAAAGCCGAAGACTTGCGCGGACCGGATTAGTGTACCGGTCCGCGAAGACATATCAAATGTAGTACGCGGTGCGGGTCATGATTTTCGATGCCGCACGCATCAGCGAGCGCACCGGCAGCGGTAAATCGACACCGCCCAGATCCGTGGCCGATTTCGCATGGGCAATCTCGTCGGTGCGCATCTGCTCGACGATCGCGCGTGACTCCACGTCGGCAGGCGGTAACGCATCGAGGTGGCTGTCCAGATGGTGCTCCACCTGGCGCTCGGTTTCGGCCATGAAGCCGAGACTGATCTTGTCGCCAAGACGCCCTGCCGCGAGGCCGATGGCAAGCGCTCCCGCATACCAGAGCGGGTTGAGCAGGCTCGGGCGCGAGTCGAGCGCTTCGAGGCGGCGCGCGGTCCACGCGAGATGGTCTTCTTCTTCACGTGCAGCCTGGTCGAACGCCGCCTTGAGCGTGGGCGAGCGCGCCGAAAGCTTTTGCGCCTGATACAGCGCCTGCGCACACACCTCGCCTACGTGATTCACGCGCATGAGACCTGCCGCGTGCGCACGCTCCGCAGCGGTAAGTTCGCCGGCCTGCGCTGCGGCGGCTGCGGAGCCGGATGCCTCGAATGATTCGGGCGACGCGGACCAATCCACGGCGGCGGCCGGAAGATCGGCAGGGGCGGCAGAAGGCTGCGGCATGGGCCGCGACATGCGCGACACCCCGGTGATCGAGCGCAGGCCCCGATCGAACTCGGTAATCAATTCGTCAAACGTCATCCAACCTCCTTCCGTACCTACTGCAACGCGGATCGCACAAAACCCGACCGACCGGACGTTCTAAACCACTACAGGAACTCGCAGCACGCCGTCAATCCGGGGCAGCGCCGATTTCAGGCGCATATTTTAGACCATGTTGTGTAAACGAAACAGGTACTTACGTGCCGCCCGGCTTTTCCTTTGTTCGACATAAACGGTTTGTTACATTACGGGCAACTTCTCGCGAAGTTGGATGGCCGGGCCCCCGCTAGACAATAAATTGGCCTCGCTAACAAGACGCATAAAAGTCGTAAAACACTGGAGATCATTCAATGAAGAAGTCGCTTCTCGCGCTTGCTGCGCTGGGCGCGTTCGCGGGCGTTGCTCACGCTCAGAGCAGCGTCACGCTGTACGGCATCATCGACGAAGGTTTCAACATCAACACGAACTCGGGCGGCAAGCATCTGTACAACCTCTCGAGCGGCGTGATGCAGGGCAGCCGCTTCGGCCTGCGCGGTGCTGAAGACCTCGGTGGTGGCCTGAAAGCGGTCTTCGTGCTCGAAAACGGCTTCGACGTGAACACCGGCAAGCTCGGCCAGGGTGGCCTGATGTTTGGCCGCCAGGCTTATGTCGGCCTGAGCAGCAGCCAATACGGCACGGTTACACTGGGTCGCCAGTACGACTCCGTCGTCGACTACGTCGGTCCGCTCGAAGCCGGCGACCAGTGGGGTGGCTACCTCGCTGCTCACCCGCAAGACCTCGACAACTTCAACAACGCGTACCGTACGAACAACACGGTCAAGTTCACGAGCGCGAACTATGCGGGCCTGACGTTCGGCGGCACGTACAGCTTCGGTGGCCAGGCAGGCAACTTCTCGCAGAACCAGATCTGGTCGTTGGGCGCAGGCTACAACAACGGTCCGCTGGCCTTGGGCGTCGGCTACCTGAACGCACGCACGCCGAACAACTTCGGCGGCATTTTCAACAACAGCACGAGCTCCTCGCCGCTCTCGAACGCTGCTGATTCGACCAACACCGTGTACGGCGGCTTCTCGACGGCCAATACGTACCAGGTCATTGGCGCAGGCGGTGCATACACGTTCGGCGCGGCCACGTTCGGCGTGACGTATTCGAACGTCAGCTTCCGCAATCTGGGTTCGGTCGCCGGTGTGGCCCCGTCGCTGTATCAGCGCGGCTCGAACGCCACGTTCAACAACGTCGAAGCGAACTTCAAGTATCAGATCACGCCGGCTCTGCTGGCTGGCTTCGCGTTCGACTACACGGACGGCAACAGCGTCACGCTGGCGAACGGCACGAGCCAGAGCGGCGCGAAGTACTATCAGTACTCGCTGGGCACGGACTACTTCCTGTCCAAGCGCACGGACGTCTACCTGATCGGCGTGTACCAGCACGCTTCGGGTACGGACTCGCTCGGCAACCCGGCTGTCGCCTCGATCAACGGCCTCACGCCGTCGAGCAACGACAACGTGTTCACGGCGCGTATCGGTATCCGTCACAAGTTCTAAGAAGAACAGCCGTTTCAGTCTCGAAGGCGCCTGCGGGCGCCTTTTTTCTTTGGCGCGCCCGGCGTCTTTCGGCTCTCTTCACGCGCCCAACACAACAGGCCCACCCTTGCGGGCAGGCCTTCGGTGCGTGCGTGACGGTGGAGGCTTACGCGTGAGCTTCGCGCAACTCGCGCCGCAGGATCTTGCCGACATTGCTCTTGGGCAGCTCGCTGCGGAACTCGATGATTTTCGGCCGCTTGTAGCCGGTCAGCTGCGTCTTGCAGTATTCGAAGACGTCCTTGTCGGTGAGCGCCGGGTCCTTCTTCACGATATAGAGCTTCACCGCTTCGCCCGAGTGCGCGTCGGGCACGCCCACGGCGGCCACTTCGAATACGCCCGGCAGCTTCGCGACCACATCTTCGATCTCGTTCGGATAGACGTTGAAGCCCGAGACGAGGATCATGTCCTTCTTGCGATCGACGAGCTTCACGTAGCCGCGCGCGTTCATTACGCCCACGTCGCCGGACTTGAAGAAGCCGTCGGCGGTCATGACCTTCGCCGTTTCTTCCGGACGCTGCCAGTAGCCCGCCATCACCTGCGGACCGCGAATGCAGATCTCGCCCGCTTCGCCAATGCCCAGCTCGTTGCCGTTGTCGTCGCGAATCGAGATTTCCGTCGACGGCAGTGGCAGGCCGATCGTGCCCGTGTACTCGGTCGCGTCGGTCGGATTGCAGGTCACGCTGGGCGAGGTTTCCGACAGGCCGTAGCCTTCGACGATCGGCGTCTGCGTGCGCTCGTACCAGCGCTTCGCCACGGCTTCCTGCACGGCCATGCCGCCACCGTTCGCGACCAGCAGATGCGAGAAGTCGAGCTTGTCGAAATCGGGGTGATTGAGGATCGCGTTGTAAAGCGTGTTGACTGCCGGGAAGGTCGTGATCGAATAGCCTTGCAGGTCCTTGATCATCCCCGCGATGTCGCGCGGATTCGGGATCAGCACGGCGAGGCCGCCCGTGCGCATCGTCAGCAGGCCGCAGACGGTGAGCGCGAACACGTGATAGAGCGGCAGCGCCGCAACCGTGACCGGCTGGGTGCCGGCGGCAAGACGCGCGAGTGCGGGCTGGGTCCACGCAGCCGACTGCAGCACATTCGCGATGAGATTGCGATGCAGCAGCGTGGCGCCTTTCGACACGCCAGTCGTGCCGCCCGTGTACTGGAGGAACGCGACGTCTTCGGGTTTCTGCTCGACGGGCTTGAACGTGAGGCGCGCGCCAGCCGAGACTGCGGCGTTGAAGCGCACGTGGCCCGGCAGGCTCCACGCGGGCACCATCTTCTTCACGTGGCGCACGACGTAGTTCACGATGAAGCCCTTCAGCGTGCCGAGCAGGTCGCCCATCGACGCCACCACGATGTGCTTGACGCGCGTCTGCGCGACGACTGCCTGCAGCGTGGCCGCGAAATTCTCGAGGATGACGATGGCTTCGGCGCCGCTGTCCTTGAGCTGATGTTCGAGCTCGCGCGGCGTGTAGAGAGGGTTCACGTTCACGACGACATAGCCCGCGCGCAGGATCGCAGCAAGCGCGACCGGATACTGCAGCACGTTCGGCATCATGATCGCGATGCGCGCGCCGGGCGCGATGCCGCGCGACTGAAACCATGCGGCGAGCCGCTTCGAGAGTTCGTCGAGCTGTCCGTAGGTGATGGCCTTGCCCATGCACGCGAACGCGGGTTTCGACCGGTTCGCATTGAAGCTCTCCGCGAGCAGCGCCGTGATGGACGCATATTGGCTCGCGTCGATTTCCGCGGGAACGCCGGGTGGGTACGATTTCAGCCAGACTTTATCCATGCGGCGTCTCCTCCTGAATATTTTCGAATGGTCGTGCTAAAACGCTGATCGTAGCATGCAACCCGCGTTTTTCTTCCGCAAATCAGCGAGTTAGAAAGCCCCCTCGAACCACGGCAAGCGCTTTTCCGGGGGGCTTCAAGGCGTTTCGTTCAGGGCTTACGCGCGTTCGACTTCCACGAGACAGTCATAAAACGTGGCAGAGCCGCCCAGATCGGTGAGCGCCTGGCTCGTCACTTCGTTTGCGTTGCGGCCATCCGGCGCGAGCTTCTTCCACCAGATTGACAGGCCGACCACGAGACCTTCGCGCGCGCGGTCGGAGACGCGCGCACGCGCACGCATCGACCCACGGTCGTTGAAGACGCGCACCTGATCGCCGTCCGCGATGGCGCGTCGCGCGGCATCGGCGGGATGGAGATCGAGATGCGGCTCGCCTTCAGTCGCCCGCAGGCTCTCGACGTTCACGAAGGTACTGTTCAGGAAATTGCGCGCGGGCGGCGAGATCATCGCGAGCGGGTAGCGTGCGGCCAACTCGGGCGCACCGTCGGCCGATTCGTACGGCGGCAGGTAGTCGGGCACGGGCTCGAGGCCAGCCTTCGCGAGCGCCTCGCTGTAGAACTCGCACTTGCCCGTGGGCGTGCGAAAACCCCCGTTGGCGAATGGCGCGTCGGCGATATTCAACTTCACCCAGCCGTCCTGCTTGAGCCTCGCCCAATCGGCGCCAGCGAGCGCGGGATCGCTCCAGTCGAACGCGTGCGCGGCCACCTCTTCGTCGCTCTCGAAGAGCGCCGGGTCGGTCAGGCCCATTGCGCGCGCAATCGAGCGGAAGATCTCGGTGTTCGGACGCGCGTCCCCCACCGGCGCAATAGCCGGCAGATTGGCCATTATGTAGGTATGGCCGTAGGACTTGTGAACATCGAGGTGTTCGAGCTGGGTCGTGGCGGGCAGCAGCAAGTCGGCGTAATCGGCGGTGTCGGTCTGGAACTGCTCGAGCACGATCGTGAAGAGATCCTCGCGCGCGAAGCCCGCCGCCACCTTCGCCGACTCCGGCGCGACCGCCACCGGATTGGAGTTGTACACGACGATCGCCTCGACCTTCGGACCGAAAGCGGCGTCGCCCGCGTGCGTGAGCGCGTCGCCGATCTGGTTCATGTTGACGATGCGCGGCTGATGCTTCGGCCAACCAGGAATCAGGTCGGGACGCTGGAGCGCGTTCCCATTGATTGGCGCCCAACCCGACGACGAAAGCAGCACGCCACCAGCGCGCTCGCGCCAGGCGCCAGTCAGCGCCGGCAGGCAGGCGATTGCGCGCACTGCATTGCCGCCGCCGCGCACGCGCTGCAGGCCGTAATTCATGCGGATCGCCACCTTGCGCGTGGAAGCATAGAGGCGCGCCAGATCGACGATGGTTTGTTCCTCGATGCCGCAGATCTGCGCGACGCGCGCAGGCGTATAGGCGAGCGCGCGCGCCTTCAACTGCTCGAAGCCATGCGTGTGCGCCGCGATGTACGCATGATCGAGACGATATTCAGTGATCAGCACGTGCATCATGCCGAGTGCGAGTGCGCCGTCAGTGCCCGGCTTCAGCGCAATGTGCTGATGGCACTTCTCCGCCGTGAGCGAGCGATACGGATCGATCGCGATCAGCTTCGCACCGTTGCGCTTGGCTTCCTGCGCACGCGTCCAGAAGTGCAGGTTGGAGGCGATTGGATTCGCGCCCCAGATCAGGATCACCTCACTCTCGGCGAAGTGCTCGGTGAGCATGCCGAGGCTCGAACCATATGTGTAGCGCAGGCCCGCTGCGCCCGCGGCCGCGCAGATCGCGCGGTCGAGCCGCGACGCGCCGAGCTTGTGGAAAAAACGCTGTGCGATGCTGTCGCCTTGCACGAGACCCATCGTGCCGGCATAGCTATACGGCAAGATGGCTTCGGGCGCACGTTGCGCAATCTCGCCAAGGCGCGCAGCCGCAATCGCGCATGCCTCGTCCCAGCTGATCGGCTCGAAGCGCCCTTCCCCCTTGCGGCCGACACGCTTCATCGGTTGCGTAAGACGCTTCGGATGGTGTACGCGCTCGGCGTAACGGGTCACTTTCGTGCAGAGCACCCCTTGTGTCGGCGGATGGTCGGGGTCGCCGCTCACCTTGATGGCCTTGCCGTCCTCGACGGTCACGCGCATCGCGCAGGTGTCGGGGCAGTCGTGGGGACAGACTGCGCGGGCAAATTCGGCTCGGGCATTCATGAGGAATCCGTCGATGGAAGGTGGTCTCGATACCGCGATTTTATTATGTCCGGCGTGCGGCGCCGCCACGTGCCTGCTGGGTTGCCTCGAAAAAAAAGGTTCGGCGTAGAATGGTTCGTCCAGGCCCGCCTCAAATCGAGGGCGGGCGCCTACTTTCTCGAGCACTGTCCGTCATGAAACTGATCCCGGAAATCCAGGCCGCCCAAGGCGAAATTCAGGGCCTACGACGAACGATCCACGCCCACCCGGAACTGCGCTACGAAGAGACCCAAACTGCCGAGCTGGTTGCATCGAAGCTCGCGGAATGGGGCATCGAAGTGCATCGCGGGCTGGGAAAAACGGGCGTTGTCGGTATGCTCAAGCGCGGCAGCGGCACGCGCGCCATTGGGTTGCGCGCCGATATGGATGCGCTGCCCATTCAAGAGCTGAACACGTTCGAGCACCGCTCCCGCCACGAAGGGAAGATGCACGCATGCGGCCACGACGGCCATACCGCGATGCTGCTCGGTGCGGCGCAGCATCTCGCTCAGCATGGCCAATTCGACGGCACCATCGTGTTCATCTTCCAGCCAGCGGAGGAAGGCGGCGCGGGCGCGAAAGCCATGATCGAAGACGGGCTGTTCACGCGTTTTCCCGTGGATGCCGTGTTCGGCATTCACAACTGGCCTGGCATGCCGGCGGGACACTTCGGTGTGACCGAAGGGCCGATCATGGCGTCGAGCAACGAGTTTCGCATCGAAATCAAAGGCGTAGGCTCGCATGCCGCGCTGCCGCACAACGGACGCGATCCGGTTTTCACGGCGGTGCAGATCGCCAACGGGTTGCAAAGCATCATCACGCGCAACAAGAAGCCGCTCGATACGGCTGTCCTGTCGATTACGCAGATCCACGCCGGCGACGCGGTGAATGTCGTGCCGAATACGGCCTGGCTTGCGGGGACGGTGCGCACCTTCACGACGGAAACGCTCGATTTGATCGAGACGCGTCTGCGCAAGATCGCCGAGAGCACGGCGGAGGCGTACGAGTGTTCCGTCGACGTGACCTTCCATCGCAACTATCCGCCGACGGTGAACAGCAGCGCAGAGGCCCAGTTCGCGGCTGAAGTGATGAGAGAAGTCGTGGGCGCCGATCGTGTCGACGATAGCGTCGAGCCGACCATGGGCGCCGAGGACTTCTCCTTCATGCTGCTGGAAAAGCCCGGTTGCTATGCATTCCTCGGCAACGGGGAAGGCGGGCATCGCGAGGCGGGACACGGCGCCGGGCCTTGCATGCTGCACAACGCCAGCTATGACTTCAACGATCAGTTGTTGCCGGTTGGAGCGTCGTACTGGGTGCATCTGGCAACGAAATTCCTCGCCCAGAAGTAGAGATCGACTGCGGTTTCAACGAAAAAAGCCGTCCTGTGTCGTTCGCAGGGTAAGCGTCTCGCCGCGGCCGTTCTGGCGTGCTGATTGAGGTTTTGGGTAGTTTGGTACCCACCAAATTATGGTGGATACCAAAGTGGACAAGACGTGGGGCGTTGGCGCCGCAGTCGGCGCATATAAGCGGCCGAACTTTCCGACCGAGTTCAAACGGCAACTGGTTGAACAGTCTTTCGAACCGGGCGCGTCGGTGGCGTTGATCGCGCGCAGCAACGACATCAATGCGAACCTGTTGTTCAAATGGCGACGGCTTTATCTGGCAGGAGAGTACGGTTTGCCAACGCTGCCTGAGAGTGCAACGCCGAAGCGGGCACCGGAGGTGCCGTCGCTGTTGCCGGTGGATATCGTCGCTGAGGCGGCAGAACATACGCCACCGATGGCAGTCGATATAGCACGGTCGGCAGAGGATCTTTGCGAGATCGAGTTCGACCGTGCACGCTTGAGGGTTCGCGGCAACGTGTCACCGGATATGCTGCGGCTGCTGATCCGGGAGCTATCCCGATGATCGGCTTGCCGGCAGGCACTCGCATCTGGATCGCCGCAGGCGTCACCGACATGCGTAGTGGTTTCCCGGCTCTTGCCGCGAAGGTGCAAGCGGCACTCGAAGAGAATCCGCTCGGCGGCGATGTGTTCATTTTTCGGGGACGTCGCGGCGATCTGGTAAAAATTCTCTGGGCAACCGATGACGGACTATGGCTCCTGGCGAAGCGGATTACCCGTGGGCGTTTTGTCTGGCCCCAGGCTGATGGTGGCAAGATCCATCTCACGTCGGCGCAGCTGTCGATGTTGCTGGAAGGCATCGATTGGCGACAACCCCGTCGTACGGCCGCATTGTCGATGTTGTAAACCGCATCGAAGGCTCGTAAACTGCAGCGCATGCCCGATCATGCGCCACTTCCGGACACCGTTGCCGAGCTCCAGGCCCTGGTGCTCGAGCAGCAGGCGTCGATGGCAAAGATGCTGCAGGAGATTACCGACCGCGATCGGGAGATTGTCGAACGGGACCAGGAGATCGAGCGCCTGACGGCCCAGATCGACAAGCTCAGGCGTATGCACTTCGGTCGCAAATCCGAGCAACTTGAGCGGCAGATCGATCGGCTCGAAACCCAACTCGAGGATCTGGCAGCGGGCAGCGGCGTCGCCGATGTCCGCCGTGCGCGCGCTCGTGCATCAAGTTCGGGCGTGTCTGCGCCATCCCCGCAGGAAGCCTTGCCGCCCCACCTGCCACGCGAGGAGCGCGTACTCGAGCCGGCCTCGATCTGCCCGAAGTGCGACAACGCCATGAAGCTTCTCGGCGAGGACGTGTCCGAGCAGCTCGCACGCGTCACAGCGATGTTCAAGGTCATCCGCACGCTCCGTCGCAAGCGGATCTGCACCGGTTGTGGACATATCGTGCAACTACCCATGCCGGGGCTGCCGATCGAGCGCAGCATCGCGCATCCGAGCTTGCTGGCCGAGATCATCGTTGCGAAGTATGCGAACCACACGCCGCTGTATCGGCAGTCCGAGATCGCGGCGCGCGACGGCGTACGTCTCGATCGGGCCACCATGGCACGCTGGGTCGGACAATGCGAAGAACTCTGCCGGTTGCTGACTGAAGCGCTGCGTCGCTACACGATGGCGACTGCGAAGCTCCACGCGGACGACACGCCCATCCCGGTGCTCGCGCCCGGCAACAAGAAGACCAAGACCGGTCGGTTGTGGGTTTACGTGCGCGATGATCGCCGCTCAGGTTCGAGCGATCCCGCTGCTGTCTGGTTCGCGTACTCGCCGGACCGCAAAGGCATCCACCCCCAGACCCATCTTGCCGGATTCGAAGGCGTCCTTCAGGGGGACGGCTATGCCGGCTTCAACGAGCTGACCGAAAGCGGCAAAGTTCGCCTGGCTTCTTGCTGGGATCATGCGCGTCGATATCTCTTCGACGTCCATGAGACAGCGCCGTCGGAAACTACGAAGCAATGGCTCGACATGATTGGCGATCTCTACGAAATCGAGGCTGCTATCCGCGGCAGACCACCCGATGAGCGGCGACGCGTCAGGCGGGAAAAGAGCAGCCCGTTGCTCGTGGCTCTCGAGAAGTCGATGAAGGAGAAACTCGCCACTCTCTGGCCAAAGGCACCACTGGTCGAAGCGATCAACTACTCTCTGAACCGATGGAATGGACTCACACTGTTCTGTGACGACGGCCGTGTCGAGATCAGCAACGTGCTTGCCGAAAATGCCCTGCGCTGTGTGGCCCTTGGTCGGCGCAATTTTATGTTCGCGGGCTCCGACAGCGGTGGTGAGCGAGCTGCCGCCATGTATGGCCTGATCGGCTCGTGCAAATTGAACAACATCAATCCACGCGCCTACCTGGAATTCGTGCTCACGCATATTGCGGATCACCAGGCCAACCGCATCGACGAACTGTTGCCTTGGAACGTCGCGAAACATCTCCCCCTATCTACACCTGCCTCGCTTTGATCCCTGCTCGCAGCGGCGCGATACGCCTGCCGCGTTCTTCGACGCTTGTCCAGAGAATTCTCGACGGCTCCCACGCGACGCTTACTTCGCAGGACGGCTTTTTCGTGTTTGTTCTGTGCGTGTTTTGCTGC
>NZ_BAYD01000048.1 GCF_000685075.1 Paraburkholderia oxyphila NBRC 105797 | reverse complement strand
CGGGTTCACGCCCATCAGGCTCGCATTGTTCGGATTCTCGGCGATGGCGCGCATGGCGCGGCCGAGCTTGGTCTTGTGCACGAGGAGCAAGAGGCCCGCCATCACGATGAACGCGACGGCGATGATCACGATCTCGGTCGGCGAGATCACGGCGCCTACGCCCGTGTCGGTCGCCTTGATCACGTTGATCGGATCGGTCGAGATCAGCTGCGGGAAGGCCAGCGGGTTACGCGACCAGATCATCATCGCGAGCGTTTGCAGCAGGATCGACACGCCGATGGCGGTGATCAGCGGCGCGAGACGCGGCGCGCGCCGCAGCGGCCGGTACGCGACTCTTTCGATCGTGTACCCGACGAGGGCACACACAATCGCGGCTATCACGAGCGCAATGCACAGCGTGGGGATGTTCCCGAGGCCCGGGAAGTGATTCTGCAACACGTTGATCGCGGAAAGCGCCACCATTGCGCCGACCATGAGCACGTCGCCGTGCGCGAAGTTGATGATGCCCAGAATCCCGTACACCATCGTGTAGCCCAGCGCGATGATGGCGTAGATGCTGCCAAGCACCAGCCCGTTCAGGATCTGCTGGATGAAAATATCCATTTAATGCTCCTTTGCCCGTGCGACCGGATTCGCGCTCGTCATCGGCCGGTGGGCGATGTTTTACGGAACCGCAACGACACTCTCGGGTACTGAAGTAAAAGACCGGTAAAGGTTGGCCACGTCCGGATCGCGTTGCCGCTGTGTTGCAGCTGCTTGCTCGCCGGAAGCGGATGCAAAAACGGCACCGTCGGATGGTTCGGTGCCGTCGGGTTCAACTACCTGTCACTTTCGCGACGACGCTTGCGCGGCGGGCCTCACGGCCAGCCTTGCGTGCGTCATACGTCATGACTCCCACTTTCGGGCTGCCCTTGGCGCAGGCACGGCCGGCGGCGTCGAAAGACGCCGCATGACCGCGCACGGCTTCGGGCAAGCCGGCTGACGGACCCTGCGTCCCTGCCGCGCTACCGTTTACGGCAGCATCGGCCAGAACCTTTTGGTCCATCACGAAAACCGCATTCGTGCCGCCTGCATATGCAACATGCGTGCCAGTCATCGATGTTGCGCTGATGCCTGTTTCGGCACTGCGGAAGAACCACACTGGGCGCGTTGCAACCGCAGCCGCCGAAGACGCGGCAAAAGCAAACTCGACTTGCATTAATCAGGTCTCCTGCGCCTTCCGAAATGCTTGCCTGTAGGGCCTCGCGAGCCCGTTCGGCCCCCAGAACGCGCGCATTGTAACTCCAATTATGCGACCGGCAATATTGTTGAGCCGACAGGGTTTTCCTGCATTGCAACCAATTTTTAAAATAAGAAGACGCGTATGGTTGCACCTTGGGTTGCGCCATATTTTCGTGCACCAGTTGCACCGAAATCTGGCATGACTCGCATCAAGTGTTGTTTCGGCGTGGCGCTATGCCTTATGGGGCGGGCATCGAACATCCGGCCACAGGCATTTAAGTGAATATTGAAATTTCGCACCGAATCGATGCGCGCAGGATTGGAAGCGGCCGAGCCTTCCGAATATGGGGGGTCATACCGAGAAATTCGACCCTGCCCTATAGCGAAAACACTAATACGACCGGGCCGTAGCAACGTGGTTTACCTCACGTTTCGAGTGATATATCCCTATTTAATGGCGCAGGGCGCGCACCGTCGTTTTCGCCGGGCGAAAAAAAAGCGCGCCACTTGGCGCGCTTTACGGCGAATCCGGGGTGAGGCCCGGCGTTCAGGCCGGCTGTCCGAGACCGCGCGGCAGCGGGAACGCGATGCTCTCTTCGATACCCTCGAGCGCGCGCACATTGCGCACGCCAAGCTCGTGCAGACGCTGAATGATCTTCTGCGCCAGCGCCTCCGGCGCCGACGCGCCGGCCGTCAGGCCGATGCGGCGCTTGCCTTCGAGCCAGCTCGGATCGATCTGCTCGGGCGCATCCACCATATAGGCGGGGATGCCGCGCTTTTCGGCCACTTCACGCAGGCGGTTCGAGTTCGAGCTGTTCGGGCTGCCCACCACGATCACGACGTCGCATTGCGGTGCCATGAACTTGACCGCGTCCTGGCGGTTCTGGGTGGCATAGCAGATGTCCTGCTTCTTGGGCTCGCGAATCTCGGGAAAGCGCGCCTTGAGCGCGGCGATGATCTCGGCGGCGTCGTCCACGGACAGCGTGGTTTGCGTGACGAAGGCCACGCGCTGCGGATCGCGCAGGTCGAGCGCCTGAACGTCGGCGATATCCTCGACCAGATACATGCCCTCATGCACCTGGCCCATCGTGCCTTCGACTTCCGGGTGTCCCTTGTGGCCGATCATCACGATGTCGAGCCCCTCGTCGCGCATCTTCGCCACTTCGACGTGCACCTTGGTCACGAGCGGACAGGTCGCGTCGTAGACGCGCAGGCCGCGCGCCTCGGCGTCGGCGCGTACGGCCTTGGACACGCCGTGCGCACTGAAGATGACGGTGTTGCCGGGCGGCACTTCATCGAGCTGCTCGATGAAGATCGCCCCTTTCTTGCGCAGGTCTTCGACGACGTAGGCGTTATGCACGATCTCGTGTCGCACGTAGATGGGCGCGCCGTGGAGCTGGATGGCCCGCTCGACGATCTCGATGGCGCGGTCGACGCCGGCGCAAAACCCGCGCGGCTGAGCGAGCAGGATTTCGGTGTCGGCGAGAAGGGACGTGTCCGTGGTCATGGGCTTTAAAGGATTCCGATGATTTGCACTTCGAACGCAACCGCCTGGCCTGCAAGCGGATGGTTGAAATCGAACAGCGCGGAGGTCTCGTTCACCTCCTTGAGCACGCCGGCGTAGCGCCCGCCGTCGGGCGCGTTGAATTCGATGAGGTCGCCGGGCTTGAACGACTCGCCGATCATCGCGTTATCGCGCAGCGTCTTGAGCGACACGCGCTGGATCAGATCGGGATTGCGCTGGCCGAAAGCGACGCCGGGTTCTAGCTGAAAGGTGGAGTGGTGCCCCACTTTCAGACCCAGCATAATGCTCTCCAACGGCGGCGAAAGCTGCCCGACGCCCAGCAGCAGCGTAGCCGGGCGGTCGACAAACGTATTGACGATCTCGGTGCCATCGGCGAGCGAAAGCCGGTAGTTCAGGGTGACGTGGGAACCGGGTTTCACCTCGGAGATGTCGATGATGCTCATTCGGTACTCGTATTCGTCTGGGCGCGAGCGCAGCGCGTGCGCGCGCGAGGCGCCCTCAAGGGGCCGGTCCGGCCGCCTTCGCGCGGTCGGGAAACCGCTATTGTAAGCCACATAGTTGCTGGACGGCGGCCGCGCGCATGGTGCGCGCCCTGCCCGCCGCGAGGAGATCGAATGTTCGAAATCGCCTGTAGCAAGCCGCTTTGGCGCGACGGCGCCGCGGCCGGGGCGGCTGGCGCGCCGCCAATCGCCCTCGTGCACGACGCGGCGCGACCAATTGCAGTCGCCCCCGTTGCAAGCGCGGAGCGTGCCGAGGCACGGCACCGCGTCATGCCGCGCGAACGCCTGCTCGAATCCGGGGCGGCCGCGCTCTCCGACCTCGAACTGATCGCACTCCTGCTCGGTTCGGGATTGCGGGGTTTTGACGTGTTCGACGTTGCGAGGTCCCTGCTCGGGCACTTCGGGTCGCTGCGCGCCATGCTCGACGCGCAGCGCGAGGAATTCGAGAGCCTGCGCGGCATCGGGCCAGCCAAGGCTTCGACGCTCGTCGCCGTACTCGAGCTCGCCCGGCGCGCGCTCGCCGAGCAACTGGAAGAAAAGCCGTTGATCGATTCGCCCGGCGCGGTTGAAGACTATCTTCGCCTGCTGATCGGTGGACGGGGCTATGAAGTGTTCGTGTGCCTTTTTCTCGATGTGCGGCATCGGCTGATCCGCACCGAAGAGAGCACGCGCGGCTCGCTCACGCGCATGGCGGTCTATCCGCGCGAAATTGTCCGGCGCGCACTGATGCTCAATGCGGCCAGCCTGATCGTCGCGCACAATCATCCATCGGGTGCGGTCCAGCCGAGCGCGAGCGACCGGCGCCTGACTCGGGTGCTGCGCGAAACGCTCGCCCTCGTGGAGGTCCAGCTCGTGGACCATCTGATCATCGGCACGCAGGAGACGTTTTCGTTTGCCCGCCACGGACTCGATTGACCCATCAGCATCGGAACCCATTTTGCAATGGCCTGGCCTGTGCACTGTCACCACGGCACTTGCAAATCGGGTTTGATTTTCCTGGCATTTTTCTGCTAGACTTGTGGTTTGCCTATTTCCAACCCTGTTCCGAAGCCCGTCGCGGCATTCCAGGGGAAATATGGCCTGGGTTCGAGGTTGTCTCTCATCCATACGTGAGCGCGCTCTTATTCCGGCCATTTCTCGCCTGGGAAACTTAAGCGGCTCTCGAACTCAGAATTTCCGTAGGAGTGCACTCATGGCACGTGTATGCCAAGTCACTGGGAAAGCGCCGATGAGCGGCAACAACGTTTCCCACGCAAACAACAAAACCAAGCGCCGTTTCCTCCCGAACCTGCAAAACCGCCGTTTCTGGGTTGAAAGCGAAAACCGTTGGGTGCGTCTGCGCATCTCGAACGCAGGCCTGCGCCTGATCGACAAGAACGGCATCGACTCCGTGCTCGCAGACCTGCGCGCACGCGGCGAAATCTAAGGAGTAAATCATGGCCAAGGGTATCCGCGACAAGATCAAGCTCGAGTCGACCGCAGGCACGGGTCACTTCTACACGACCACGAAGAACAAGCGCAACATGCCGGAAAAAATGTCGATCAAGAAGTTCGACCCGGTTGTTCGCAAGCACGTCGAGTACAAGGAAACCAAGATCAAGTAATTGATCGGGTTTCGAGCCAGACGAAGACAGAAAACCCCGCCTTTTGGCGGGGTTTTTCTTTTTGGCCGCAAGTGCGGCTTTTCGTCCGCTCCCCTCTCGGAGTATGCTTGCCGATTCACCCGCCGCCTGTGCGCACGTCACCGGCAAAAGGCGCCGCAGCGCGGCTCCAGGTGGCACGAAGCAGCAGAACAAGAGAGACGGAGAGGCAGGACCATGAATTTCGATGTAGCGATCGTCGGCAGCGGGCTGGCGGGACTGAGCGTCGCACTGAACCTCGCGGACACGCGTCGCGTGGTGCTGATCGCCAAGCGCGCGATGACCGAGGGCGCGAGCGACCGGGCGCAGGGCGGCATCGCCGCGGTGCTCGATTCGGCCGACAGCGTGGAGAACCATGTGGACGACACGCTCGTCGCCGGCGGCGGCCTGTGCGACGAGGCGGCCACGCGCTATATCGTCGAGCATGGGCGCGAAGCCATCGAGTGGCTGATTGGCCAGGACGTGCCGTTCACGAAGGACGCCGCCGCCGAGCTCGGCTTCCATCTCACGCGCGAGGGCGGCCATAGCCACCGGCGCATCATCCACGCCGCCGACGCCACCGGCCACGCGGTCGTGCAGACGCTGCTCGAGCGCGCGCGCCAGCATCCGAACATCACGATCCTCGAAGACCACCAGGCGATCGACGTCATCACGTCCGATCGTCTCGGTCTGCCGGGCCGCCGCTGCCATGGCCTCTACGCGCTCGATCTGCAGAACGACCGCACGGTGACGATCCAGGCGCCGCACACGGTGCTGGCCACGGGCGGCGCAGGCAAGGTCTACCTCTACACGACCAACCCCGACACGGCCACCGGCGACGGCATTGCCATGGCCTGGCGCGCGGGCTGCCGCGTGGCGAACATGGAGTTCATCCAGTTCCACCCCACTTGCCTCTTCCACCCGCACGCGAAGTCGTTCCTGATTTCCGAAGCCGTGCGCGGCGAAGGCGGCGTACTGCGCCTGCCCGACGGCACGCGCTTCATGCCCGCGCACGACGCGCGCGCGGAGCTCGCGCCACGCGACATCGTCGCCCGCGCGATCGACTTCGAGATCAAGAAGCACGGCATCGACTGCGTGCATCTCGACATCAGCCATCAGCCGGCCGCGTTTCTCGAAGAGCACTTTCCGACGATCCTCGCGCGCTGCCGCGAATTCGGCATCGACATCACGAAAGAGCCGATCCCCGTCGTGCCCGCCGCGCACTACACCTGCGGCGGCGTGGTGACCGACCTGGCCGGCCGCACCGACCTCGCGGGGCTCTACGCCGTCGGCGAGACGTCGTACACGGGCCTGCACGGCGCCAACCGGCTCGCCAGCAACTCGCTGCTCGAATGCCTCGTGATCGGCCGTTCGGCCGCCGAGGCGATCGAGGCGGAAGGCTTTGGCGCGGGCGCGCACGCCCCGCTGCCCGACTGGGACGAAAGCCGCGTCTCCGACTCCGACGAGGAAGTCGTGGTCGCGCATAACTGGGACGAGCTGCGCCGCCTCATGTGGAACTACGTGGGCATCGTGCGCACGGACAAGCGCCTCGAGCGCGCCCAGCACCGCATCGCGCTGCTGCGCGACGAGATTCTCGAGTACTACGCGAACTTCCGCGTGACGCGCGATCTGCTGGAGCTGCGCAATCTGGTCGATGTGGCGTCGCTGATCGTCGAGAGCGCGCGCTCGCGCCGCGAGAGCCGCGGCCTGCACTACAGCCGCGACTGGCCGGGCACGCTGCCCAAGGCGCTGCCGAGCGTGCTCTCGCCGGAGCGCGTGCGCAATCGCACCATGGCGTAACGCGGCGGGACGAGCGCACTGGCACGACGGCGCACCGCCCCTCCGGACGGGCCAGGCCCAGCAAAAAGGCCACCTCTCGCGAGGTGGCCTTTGTTCATTCGGCGCTTGAAACGCGGCGCGCTCAGACGATCCGCATCGAGTAGTCCGTAGCCCGCACGTCCTTGGTCAGCGCGCCGATCGAGACGCGGTCCACGCCCGTTTCCGCAATCGTGCGAACCGTGTCGAAGTTCACGCCGCCCGAGACTTCGAGCACCGCGCGCCCCGCCGTGCGCTTGACCGCTTCACGCATCATCTCGAACGAGAAGTTGTCGAGCAGCACGGACTTCGCGCCATGCGCGAGCGCCACATCGAGTTGTTCGAGCGTCTCGACTTCGATCTGGATCGGCACGCCCGCATCGAGGGCCATCGCCGCGTCCATCGCCGCGCCGACACCGCCCGCCGCCGCGATGTGGTTTTCCTTGATCAGGATGCCATCGTAAAGCGCGAGCCGCTGGTTGGCGCCGCCCCCGACACGCACCGCGTACTTCTGCGCGAGGCGCAGGCCGGGCAGCGTCTTGCGCGTGTCGAGGATGCGCGCCTGGGTATGCGCAATCATGTCGACGTAGCGGCGCGTCACGCTCGCCACGCCCGAGAGCAGCTGCAGAAAATTCATCGCGTTGCGCTCGGCCGTAAGCAGCGAGCGCGCCGGGCCACGCAGCGAGCACACGATGGTGTCCGCCGCCATGCGTTCGCCCTCGCGATAGTGCCAGCGCACCTCGATGCGCGGATCGACGCGCTTGACCACGCCGTCGAACCACAGGACGCCGCACAGCACCGCGTCCTCGCGCACGATGATGCGCGCGTCGCGCACTTCGTCCGCGGGTACGAGGCGGCCCGTCTGGTCGACAGGCCCGACGTCTTCCTCGAGGGCATCCGCGACGTTACGCGCGATCGCGGCATCGAACGCCGCGCCGTATTGCGCGCGCACTTCGTCGAGCACGGGCGCGACGGCCTCCGTTGCGCGCAACGCCTGCGCGCCTTCCTTCAAATTCGTCATCAGGCCGCCCCCACCTGCGAGAACAGCGCGGTGTCGCGCGCGAGATCGCCACTCGCCTGGACGCGACGCTTGTGCTCGGCCGCGAAGGCGAGCATGCGGTCGATCGGCAGGCGCGCCCGCTCGCCAACCGCAGCGTCGACGAAGATCTCGTTATGGCCGCGCTCGAGCACGTCGGCGAGATTCGTGAGGCCGTTCATGGCCATCCACGGGCAATGTGCGCAGCTCTTGCAGGTCGCGCTGTTGCCGGCCGTGGGCGCCTCGATGAAGGTCTTGCCCGGCGCGGCAAGCCGCATCTTGTGCAGGATGCCGAGATCGGTCGCGACGATGAAACGCTGCGCGTCGAGCTTGACGGCGGCGTCGATCAACTGCGTGGTCGAGCCGACCACGTCCGCCAGCGCGACCACGGCCTCGGGCGATTCGGGGTGCACGAGCACCTTGGCGTCGGGATACTCGGCGCGCAGCAGATCGAGCTCGATGCCCTTGAACTCGTCGTGCACGAGGCACGAGCCCTGCCACAGCAGCATGTCGGCGCCGGTCTTCTTCTGGATGTAGTTGCCCAGATGGCGATCCGGTGCCCAGAGGATCTTCTCGCCCTTCGCGTGCAGATCGGCCACGATCTCCAGACCGATCGACGAAGTGACCATCCAGTCCGCGCGTGCCTTCACGGCGGCGCTGGTGTTCGCGTAGACCACCACGGTGCGATCGGGATGCGCATCGCAGAACGCGGAGAACTCGTCAACGGGACAACCGAGGTCGAGCGAGCAGGTCGCATCGAGGTCCGGCATCAGAATGCGCTTGTTCGGGCTCAGGATCCTGGCGGTCTCGCCCATGAAGCGCACGCCGGCCACGACGAGCGTCTGCGCCTCGTGATCGCGGCCGAAGCGCGCCATCTCGAGCGAATCGGCCACGCAGCCGCCCGTTTCGTCCGCCAGCTCCTGCAATTCAGGATCGACATAATAGTGCGCGACGAGCACCGCCTTTTCGCGCTTGAGCAACGCGCGAATGCGCTCCTTCAATGCAACGCGCTCTGCCGCGCTGGGTGCGTCGGGCACCTTCGCCCACGCCTGTCCAACGCTGCAGACGGCACCCTGCGGCCGGTCATATTCGACCTTCCTGATTGCCTGACTCATGATCTCCTCTTTCGGCCAAAGTTCGAGCAACGCTCGTGACTCCGACCCCATGCTCTAGTTGCAGCCCTGCCGATCGCCACGGCTCCAGATCGGTGCATGACACCGGCTTTTCCGCGGCCCCAAAAGAAAAACCCCGCCAGCGCGGGGTTTTGTGACGTACCTGGATTCTAATGGATTTTTTCGAGATTCACGCGGCGCGCATTGGCCGCCGCGAACCTGCGAATCCGCAGAATCAGGCGTAGCGGCGCAGACGCGACGCGAATTCCTGGAGCGCCTTGATGCCGCTTTGCTCGGCACGGTGGCACCAATCCTGGAGCTGCGTGAGCAACTGTTCGCGCGAAGCGCTCGAACGCTCCCAGATTGCCGCGAGTTCGCTGCGCAACTCGATGTACGTGCGCAGCTTCTGGCTGTTCGCGAAGATCTGCGGCAACTGGCGCTTTTGCGGCTCGTTCAGGCTGGCTTCTTCCTTGTCGAACCATTTGCGCGCGCCGCGCATGACCTTGTACTTCTCGCGCTCGCCCACTTCCTTCAGATGCGCGAGCTCCTGGCGATACGCCTGCTTCACGGCCTTCGCATAGCTCGCCATCACTTCATAGCGGTTCGAGAGCACGGCCTGGAGCGTCTCGTGGTCGGCCACGAGCTTGCCCTTGGTGAGGCGCGGCGTGGGCGCGACCTTCTTGACCTTCGCGAGACCGACGGCCTGCATCATGCGGATGTACATCCAGCCGATGTCGAACTCGTACCACTTGTTCGAGAGCTTCGCGGAAGTCGCGAAGGTGTGGTGGTTGTTATGCAGCTCCTCACCGCCGATGATGATGCCGATCGGCAGAAGGTTCGTGCTCGCATCCGACGAGTTGAAGTTGCGATAGCCCCAGAAGTGGCCAAGGCCGTTCACGACGCCGGCGGCCCAGAACGGGATCCACGCCATCTGCACGGCCCACACGGACAGGCCGACCACGCCGAACAGCGCAACGTCGATCACCATCATGATGCTCACGCCGAGGATCGGGTAGCGCGTGTAGACGTTGCGCTCCATCCAGTCGTTGGGCGTGCCGTGGCTGAAGCGGCGCAGCGTCTCTTCGTTCTTCGCTTCGGCGCGATAGAGCTCGGCGCCTTCGAGCAGCACCTTCCAGATGCCGCGCGTCTGCGGGCTGTGCGGATCTTCTTCGGTCTCGCACTTGGCGTGGTGCTTGCGGTGGATGGCGGCCCACTGGCCCGTGAGCATGCCCGTGGTCATCCACAGCCAGAAACGGAAGAAGTGGCTGGCGATCGGGTGCAAATCGAGCGCGCGGTGCGCCTGGCAGCGGTGCAGATACACCGTCACGCCGATGATCGTGATGTGGGTGACCACGGCCACGAACAGCACGATCTGCCACCACGAGAAATGCAGCACCCCGTGGGCGAGGAAATCAAGCAGGGAATTCAACAAGGTAGGTACCCGTGAAACGAAGCGCGCCGGCCTTTCAGCACCGCGCCGATGTCAAGAAAATGAAAGTGACCAGGAGGGGTTGGACGGCATTCTACTAGAACCGTTCCAAGTGTTTGTAACAAATAGAGATTTTTTTCCCTAATGGCGGCCGAGTCAATCTCTGGATCGCATTTTGTGACGGTTTGCCACACTCGCTGAAGCCTTTTCTGCGCCTTCCGACCCCATCTAGCCTTTCGCCGCCTGACGTCACGATCAGAATGACAGCTACGCCTTAACCTCACCTTAAGTGGCGCGAACCGCCCGCTGCGGCCGAGACACGTGCTCCGGCAACCGTTCCCCCATTCTCTTCCCCCATTCTCATCAGGCAGCGCATACGACACGGGGCCGTCCAGCTGCACCGGACGGCCCCGCGCTTTGCCCACTACCGCTCACTTACTCCAGCGCGGCGTCGGGCTCGCTGGCCTCGGACTCCTGCGCGTGGGCGATGGCGTCGGCGGCTTCGGTCGCTGCGGCTGCCTCGTCCGGCGTCGTGACGGCGCCTGCCTTCTTCGCCTTGGGCTGCGCTTCACCGCGGCGCTCGAGCACGGCGGCAAAGAAACCGTCCGTCGCGTGGCGGTGCGGCCACATCGACAGGTACTCGCCAGTGTCGAGGCCCACGCGCTGGTCCGCGAGCGCCTCGCGCGCGCTCACCAGCACGAAGTCGGGGTGAGCTTCGAGGAACTGCTTCACGACCGCCTCGTTCTCGGCTTCGAGAATGCTGCAGGTCGCGTAGACGAGACGGCCACCACGCTTGAGCAGGCGCGCCGCGCTCGTGAGAATCGAAAGCTGCTTGGGCGCGAGCTCGGCGATCGACTCCGGCGACTGGCGCCACTTGAGGTCGGGGTTGCGGCGCAGCGTGCCGAGCCCCGAGCACGGCGCGTCCACGAGCACACGGTCGATCTTGCCGATCAGGCGCTTGATCTTGGCGTCGTGCTCGCTGTCGATCAGCACCGGATTGACATTCGACAGGCCGCTGCGCGCGAGGCGCGGCTTGAGCTTGGCAAGGCGCTTCTCGGAAACGTCGAAGGCGTAAAGGCGGCCCGTCGAGCGCATCATCGCGCCAAGCGCCAGCGTCTTGCCGCCCGCGCCCGCGCAGAAGTCCACCACCATTTCGCCGCGGCGCGGCGCGACGAGCGAGCACAGCAGCTGGCTGCCTTCGTCCTGCACCTCGAACCAGCCGTCCTTGAACGCGTCGAGCTTGGCAAGCGCGGGCTTGCCCGTCACGCGCACGCCGAACGGCGCGAACGGCGTCTCGCCGGCTTCGATGCCGGACTCGCCCAATGCGCGCAGCAGTTCTTCACGATTGGCCTTGATCGGGTTAGCGCGCAGGTCGAGCGGCGCGGGGTAGTTCAGCGCGGCGGCCAGCTGGGCGAGCTCGGCGGCGTCGAAGCGCGTTTCCAGCGCCTTCACGATCCACTCGGGCAAATTGAGCTGCACGCGCTGCGGCAGGCTCGCCGGATCGATCTTCGCGACGTGCTCGAGCCAGTTGGCCTCGGCGTCGGAGACGAACGGGCGGATGGCCGAACGGCCAGCAGTAGCCATCAGGCCGAGCAGCGTGAGGCGCCGCGTCGGGCTGCCGGTGCCGCTCTCGGCCAGGTGCGCGAACTCCATGCGCCGGCGCAGTACCGCGAACACCGCCTCGGCGATCACGCCGCGCTCGGCATGGCCGAGCTTCGGATGCTCGCGGAAGAAACGGCTCGTCACCGCGTCAGCGGGACCCGTGAACTTGAGGACGTCGGCCAGCAACGTCTCGGTTTGTCCGATCAGAAAACCATGCAGCCTCATGCGCCCTCCCCGGCGGTTTGTGCGTTCGCGTTCATGTCGTCAAGGAAGAGCCACTGGGGCTCGGGTGGCGTGAGCGTCACGCGCTCGCCGTCGAGCGCGAGGCGCCCTTCGACGAACCAGCGCACCGCGCGCGGATAAATCACGTGTTCGGTCTTGAGCACGCGCGCGGCGAGCGCCGCGGCGTCGTCGCCCGTGCGCACGGGCACGACCGACTGCACCACGATCGGGCCATGATCGAGCGTCGGCGTGACAAAATGGACCGTGGCGCCATGCACGCGGCAGCCCGCGTCGAGCGCCTTTTCGTGCGTCTTCAAGCCAGGAAAGCTCGGCAGCAGCGAAGGATGAATATTGAGCATGCGACCCGAATAATGCTGCACGAAGCCCTCGGTCAGCACGCGCATGAAGCCGGCGAGCACGACGAGGTCCGGCGCATGGCCGTCGATCGCCCGGGCGAGCGCCGCATCAAAGGAGGCGCGATCGGGATACTGGCGGTGGTCGACGACCGCCGTGGCAATGCCGTGCGACGCCGCGAACGCAAGGCCCGCGGCGTCGGGACGGTTGGCAATCACGGCGGCGACGCGCGCCGGCCAGGCCTCGCTCGCGCATGCGCGCACGATGGCCTCCATGTTGCTGCCCCGCCCCGAAATCAGAATGACGAGATTTTTCATCCGCGGATTTTATCATCGGGGAAGGCGTTGGACGCTCGCGCGGCGGCGATCGACGTCGCGTGCGTTTATAATCTCCTGTTTAGTCGCGGCCGTGGCCGCATAACCGGTCTCGATCGGCGCGCATGGCCCGCGCGCACTTTTCCAGGTTCCCTCAGGTTCCTCCAGGTTCCGCTATCGTGAGAGTCTTCCGCGGTCTTCCCAACGCCGAAAGCCGAGCGCCCTGCGCGCTCACCATCGGCAACTTCGACGGTGTCCACCGCGGGCATCAGGCGTTGCTCGCGCGCGTGCGCGAAGCCGCCGACGCACGCGGTCTGCCCGTCTGCGTGATGACCTTCGAGCCGCATCCGCGCGAGTTCTTCAATCCGGCCAGCGCCCCGCCGCGCATCGCCATGCTGCGCGACAAGCTCGAAGCGCTGCGCGAGAACGGCGTGGACCGCGTCGTGGTCGAGCACTTCAACCATACCTTCGCGAGCCAGTCGCCCGATGCGTTCGTCGAGCGCATCATCGTGGGCGGGCTGCACGCGCGCTGGATGATGATCGGCGACGACTTCCGCTACGGTGCGAAACGCGCGGGCGACTTCGCCTCGCTGCAGGCCGCGGGCCGCGAGCACGGCTTCGAAGTCGAGCAGATGGCAACCGTGGCCGACCCCTCGGGCGTGCGCATCTCCAGCTCCGCCGTGCGCACGCAGCTCGCAGCGGGCGACCTCGATGCAGCGCGCGCCTCGCTCGGCCGCGGCTATGAAATCAGCGGGCACGTCACCCACGGCCTGAAGCTTGGCCGCGACCTCGGCTTTCCCACGCTGAACCTGCCGATCGGCCACAAGCGCCCGGCGCTCAAGGGCATCTTCGTCGTGCAGGTGCACGGTATCGCCGACCACCCGCTGCCCGGCGTCGCGAGCCTCGGCCTGCGCCCGACGGTGGACGACTCGGGCCGCGTGCTGCTCGAAGTGCATTTGCTCGATTGGCACGGCGACGCCTACGGCAAGCTCGTGCGTGTCGAGTTCCTCAAGAAGTTGCGCGACGAAGAGAAGTTCGCCGACCTCGAAACGCTCACCGCCGCGATTGCGCGCGACGTGACGAACGCCCGCGCGTGGTTCGCCGCCGCGGGTATCGACGTAACCGGCAGCCGTTCGACCGGCTTCGCCACCTCGGCCACCGACCGAATTAGGTGACCTGCGGCCCGTGCGTGCGCGCCCTTGGCGTGCGCGACGCGGGTTGTCCCGCCCCCAGGCGCCGCGAGCGAACTTACAGCCGCGTGCGGCGCCCGAGGCGACGGTTGCGCGGCATGGCCGCAATGCTGACGCCGAGCATCCCCCGAATTCCACGTGATCTCACCATGAGCGACAAGAAAGCATCCTCCGGCAAAGCCGCGCAGAAGTCCGAATCGAAGTACCCCGTCAATCTTCTGGACACCCCGTTCCCGATGCGCGGCGACCTGCCCAAGCGCGAGCCGCAATGGGTCAAGGAGTGGGAAGAGAAAGGCGTCTACAAGCAGATCCGCGAAGCCTCGAAGGGCCGCAAGAAGTTCATCCTGCACGACGGCCCGCCGTATGCGAACGGTGACATCCACCTCGGCCACGCGGTCAACAAGATCCTGAAGGACATGATCGTCAAGGCGCGCAATCTCGCGGGCTACGACGCGGTCTACGTGCCGGGCTGGGACTGCCACGGCATGCCGATCGAAATCCAGATCGAGAAGCAGTTCGGCAAGTCGCTGCCGGCCCAGGAAGTGATGCAGAAGGCGCGCGAGTACGCCGCGGGCCAGATCGAGACGCAAAAGACCGGCTTCAAGCGCCTCGGCGTGCTCGGCGACTGGGACAACCCGTACAAGACGATGAACTTCGTGAACGAGGCGGGCGAGATCCGCGCGCTCGCGAAGATCATCGAGAAGGGCTACGTGTTCCGGGGCCTGAAGCCCGTGAACTGGTGCTTCGACTGCGGCTCGGCGCTCGCCGAAGCTGAGGTCGAATACAAGGACAAGACCGATCCGACCATCGACGTGCTGTTCCCGTTCGCGCAGCCCGAGCAGACGGCGAAGGCGTTCGGCCTCGCCGCCCTGCCGCGCGAGGAAGGCGGCATCGTGATCTGGACCACCACGCCCTGGACGATCCCGTCGAACCAGGCGCTCAACGTGCATCCGGAGATCGTCTACGCGCTCGTCGATACCGAGCGCGGCCTGCTGATTCTCGCCGAAGAACGCGTCGAAGCCTGCATGAAGGAATTCGGCCTGACCGGCACGATCGTCGCCACGACGCTGGGCGAGAAGCTCGCGAACCTGCGCTTCCACCACCCGCTCGCCTCGGCGCATCCGGGCTACAAGCGCACCTCGCCCATCTACCTGGGCGACTACGTCACGACCGACACCGGCACGGGCATCGTGCACTCGGCGCCGGCCTACGGCGTGGAAGACTTCGTGTCGTGCAAGGCGCACGGCATGGCCGACTCCGACATCATCAGCCCGGTGATGGGCGACGGCCGCTATATCGAATCGCTGCCCCTGTTCGGCGGCCTCACGATCTGGGCCGCAAACCCGAAGATCGTCGACGCGCTCGACGCCTCCGGCACCCTGCTGCGCAGCGAAAAATACCTGCACAGCTATATGCACTGCTGGCGCCACAAGACGCCCATCATCTACCGCGCCACCTCACAGTGGTTCGCGGGCATGGACGTCACGCCCAAGGACGGCGGCAAGACCCTGCGCGAGACGGCGCTCGAAGGCATCGAGGCGACGGCGTTCTACCCGTCGTGGGGCAAGCAGCGCCTCTATTCGATGATCGCAAACCGCCCCGACTGGACGCTCTCGCGCCAGCGCCAATGGGGCGTGCCGATGGCGTTCTTCGTGCACAAGGAAACCGGCGAGCTGCATCCGCGCACGCTGGAGCTGCTCGAACAGGTTGCGCAGCGCGTAGAGAAGGAAGGCATCGAAGCCTGGCAGACGCTCGATCCGCGCGAGCTGATCGGCGACGACGCCAACCTGTACGAGAAGAACCGCGACACGCTCGACGTGTGGTTCGACTCGGGCACGACGCACTGGCACGTGCTGCGCGGCTCGCACAAGGACGAGCTCCAGTTCCCGGCCGACCTCTACCTGGAAGGCTCGGACCAGCACCGCGGCTGGTTCCACTCGTCGCTGCTGACGGCCTCGATGCTGGACGGCCGCCCGCCCTACAACGCGCTGCTCACGCACGGCTTCACCGTCGACGGCGAAGGCCGCAAGATGTCGAAGTCGCTCGGCAACGGCGTCGATCCGCATGAGGTCGCGAACCGTCTGGGCGCGGAAATCATCCGCCTGTGGATTGCCTCGACCGACTACTCGGGCGAGCTGGCGATCTCGGAGGAAATTCTCAAGCGCGTGACGGAAGGCTATCGCCGCATCCGCAACACGCTGCGCTTCCTGCTCTCGAACCTCTCGGACTTCGACTTCGAGAAGCACGCGCTGCCTGCCGACCAGTGGCTCGAAATCGACCGCTACGCCGTCGCGCTCACGCACACGCTGCAAAGCGACGTGCTGGCCCACTACGACCGCTACGAGTTCCACCCGGTCGTGGCCAAGCTCCAGACGTTCTGCTCGGAAGACCTGGGCGGCTTCTATCTGGACGTGCTCAAGGACCGCCTGTACACGAGCGCGCCGGATTCGGCCGCGCGCCGCGCCGCGCAAACCGCGCTGCACCACATCACGCACAGCCTGCTGCGCATCCTCGCGCCGTTCCTCTCCTTCACCGCCGAGGAAGCCTGGAAGGTGTTCCAGCCGCAAAGCACGACCATCTTCACCGAGACGTTCCACGCGTTCCCCGACATCGCACAGGCGCCCGAGCTGATCGCCAAGTGGACGCTGCTGCGCGACGTGCGCGGCAACGTGACGAAGGCGCTCGAAGAGGCGCGCGTGGCGAACCAGATCGGCTCGTCGCTGCAGGCCGAGGTGCGCATTCTGGCCAGCGGCGCACGTCATGCTGCGCTCGAAAGCTTGGGCGACGACCTCAAGTTCGTGCTGATCACCTCGGCGGCCGAAATCGTCAAGGTGGAAAACGAAGCCGACGAAGGCGTCGAAGTCGTCACCTCGAAGTACCTCAAGTGCGAGCGTTGCTGGCACTACCGCGAAGACGTCGGCGCGAACGCGGAGCACCCGGGCCTGTGCGGCCGCTGCGTGGTCAATCTGTTCGGCAACGGCGAAGCGCGGAGCGCGGCATAATGGCCAAGACGACCCTGCCGAAACAGTCGAAGTCGAGCGGCGCGCGCGGCACGCTCGTGCCGTGGCTCGGCATCGCGGTGATCGTGATCCTCGCCGACCAGCTCACGAAGATCGCCATCTCCAAGGTGTTCAGCTACGGCGAAGGCCGCGTGATCACGCCGTTCTTCAACCTCGTGCTCGTCTACAACAAGGGGGCGGCGTTCAGCTTCCTCGCGGCGGCGGGCGGCTGGCAGCGCTGGGCCTTCACGGCGCTCGGCGTGGTCGCGGCGCTGGTGATCTGCTATCTGCTCAAGCGCCATGCGGGGCAGCGCCTGTTCTGCACCGCACTCGCGTTGATACTCGGCGGCGCGCTCGGCAACGTGCTCGACCGCCTGATGTACGGCCATGTGATCGACTTTCTCGACTTCCACCTGGGTTCGTCGCACTGGCCGGCGTTCAACGTTGCCGATAGTGCGATCACCGTGGGCGCCATCCTGCTGGTGTTCGACGAATTGCGGCGCGTGCGCAGCGCGCGCTGATCGTCTCTAATGCGTGTCTCGGAGAAAGGGGGAGACCTGACTTGAACACCTCCGCTGCAAATCCCGGCGAGCTGGCTGGGCGCCACCTCGTGCTCGGCATGACGGGCGGCATCGCCTGCTACAAGATCGCCGAGCTCACGCGCCTGTTGACCAAGGCCGGCGCAACCGTGCAGGTCGTGATGACCGAGGCGGCCACGCAGTTCATCACGCCGGTCACAATGCAGGCGCTCTCGGGCCGGCCCGTCTACACGAGCCAGTGGGACGGCCGCGTGCCCAACAACATGGCGCACATCGACCTCTCGCGCGACGCCGATGCCATCGTCGTCGCGCCCGCCTCCACCGACTTCCTCGCGAAGCTCGCGCACGGTTTCGCCGACGACCTGCTCGCCACACTGTGCGTCGCGCGCGACTGCCCGCTGCTGGTCGTGCCGGCCATGAACCGGCAGATGTGGGGCAACCCGGCCACGCAGCGCAACGTCGCGCAGCTGCGCGCGGACGGCATCGAGACGCTCGGCCCCGACTCCGGCCCGCAGGCTTGCGGCGAGATCGGCGACGGGCGCATGCTGGAGCCGGAAGCCATCTACGAGGCCATCGTCGCGTTCTTCGCGCCGAAGGTGCTGGCAGGCCGCAAGCTGCTGATCACCGCGGGACCGACCTTCGAGCCGCTCGACCCGGTGCGCGGCATCACGAACCGTTCGAGCGGCAAGATGGGCTTTGCGCTCGCGCGCGCGGCACAGCAGGCCGGCGCCCACGTGCATCTGATCGCGGGCCCCGTTGCGCTGCCCACGCCGTGGGGCGTCTGGCGCGAAGACGTGCAGACCGCGCAGCAGATGTACGACGCGGTGATGCGCGAGGCGAGCGACGCCGATGTCTTCATCGGCGTGGCGGCGGTGGCCGACTGGCGCGTCGATCACGTCGCCGAGCACAAGATCAAGAAGACGGCCGAGCACCGCATGCCGACGTTCAGCTTCGTCGAGAACCCCGACATTCTGGCTTCGGTCGCGGCCATGGCGAATCCGCCATATTGCGTGGGGTTCGCCGCCGAAAGCGGCGACCTCGACGTGCACGGGGAAGAAAAGCGCGCACGCAAGAAAGTGCCGCTCTTGATCGGCAATCTCGGCCCGCTCACGTTCGGCCGGGACGACAACGAAGTCGTGCTGTTCGAGGCCGGCGGCCGCACGCCGCTGCCGCGCGCGGCCAAACAGGCGCTCGCGCAAACGCTGATCGCCGAGATCGCGCGGCGTCTGCCGGACCCGAGCATCATCTCGTGACGCGCGCGCCGGCGCCCTCGCGTGCCGGCACGCGGCGCCACGAACGAAGTGAAGGAGCAGTACTGCCATGACACTGCTATCCGTGCTGGACCAGTCGCCCGTGATCGCCGGGCACACCGCGGCGGACGCCATTGCCGCCACCGTCGAACTCGCGCAGCTCGCCGACGACCTCGGCTACACGCGCTACTGGTGCGCCGAGCACCATGGCCTGCTGGGCGTGTGCAACCCCGCTCCCGAAGTCATGCTCGCGCGCCTCGGCAGCGTGACGCGGCGCATCCGCATCGGCTCGGGCGGCATCATGCTGCCCTACTACAGCCCGTTCAAGGTCGCCGAGCAGTTCATGATGCTCGAAGCGTTGTTCCCCGGTCGAGTCGACCTGGGCGTGGGCCGCGCGCCCGGCGGCGACATGCGCACCGCGCAGGCCGTCGCGGCGGGCGCGTACAACCGCGGCGACCAGTTCACGCAGCAGGTGCAGGATCTCGTCGGCCTGATGGACGGCACGCTCGCCGCCGACCACCTCGCGCACGGCGTCGTGCTGCAGCCGCAGATCGACACGCGCCCGCAGCTCTGGGTGCTGGGCTCGAGCGACTTCGGCGGCGCGCTCGCGGCGCAGCTGGGCTTGCGTTTCTCGTTCGCGCACTTCATCAACGCGCACTTCGGGCACCTCGTGGCCCATGCCTACCGCGACACCTTCCAGCCGGGCCACGAAGCGAAGCCCTATCTGGCGTGCGCGGTGTTCGCGATCTGCGCCGATACCGAAGCCGAAGCCGCCGACCTCGAAAAGGCCGTCGACCTGCGCCGCGTGCAGATGGCCTACGGCCTGAACGCGCCCATTCCGAGCCTCGAACAGGGCCGCGCGCAGGAATACGGCGAGCGCGAGCAAATCGTGATCGACCGCGAAAAGCCGCGCAGCGTCATCGGCACGCCGGAGAGCGTCGCCGGGCGCCTGCTTGCGCTCAAGGACAGCTTCCGCGCCGACGAGCTCATCGTGCTGACCGTCGCAGGCAGCTACGCGGCGCGTCTGCGCTCCTACGAACTTCTCGCCGAGGCCTTTCAGCTGCCTCGAAACTGACCTAAACCCGACCCCGATCGAATCGGAGCCTCATGAAAATCGACATCAAGATCCTGAACGAACGCATGCGCGACCAGCTGCCCCACTACGCGACGCCGGGCAGCGCGGGCCTCGACCTGCGCGCCTGCCTCGAAACGCCGATCACGCTCGAGCCGGGCGAAACGAAGCTCGTGCCGACCGGCCTCGCGATCCATCTGGCCGATCCCGGCTATGCGGCGCTGATCCTGCCGCGCTCGGGCCTCGGCCACAAGCACGGCATCGTGCTCGGCAACCTCGTCGGCCTGATCGACTCCGACTATCAGGGCGAGCTGATGATCTCCACCTGGAACCGCGGCCACACCACGTTCACGCTCAATCCGATGGAGCGCCTCGCGCAGCTCGTGATCGTGCCGGTGGTGCAGGCGCAGTTCAACCTCGTCGACGACTTCGAGCAGAGCGAGCGCGGCGCGGGCGGTTTCGGCAGCACGGGCAAGCACTGAGCTTCACGCAAGTGCAGCAAGCAACAAAAAAGCACGCCGCGGCGTGCTTTTTTGCTTCTGGAGCCTCTTAGATCGACCCTTGAGTTTGCGCCGCGGGTTGCCGCCGGCGATACCACAGCGCATACACCACCACGAGCACCGCCTGGAACGCGAGCCCATACGCCAGCGTCATGCGGAATTCGCGCGTGAACGCCGTGCCGACCAGGATGCCGAGCATCAGCACCGCGCCCAGCACGCTCGTGAACGGAAAGCCCCACATGCGGAACTGGAGCGGCGCGCTTCCATCGCGCCCACGACGCACGCGGAAGAAAATCTGCGTCACGAAGATCATGAGCCACGTGAACATCGCGCCGAACATCGCGATCGACATCATCAGCGTGAACGCCGCCTGCGGCCAGAGCGCGTTGAGCACGGCCGCCACCGCAATGCCGATGGTCGAGAGCGAGAGCGCCGCCGTCGGCACGCCCTGGCGCGTGAGGCGCCCGAACGCCACCGGCGCGTAGCCGGCGCGCGAGAGGCTGAACATCATGCGCGTGGTGATATAGAGCTGGCTGTTCATGGCCGAGAGCGCCGCCACGAGCACGATGAAGTTGATCGCGCCTGCCGCGTACGGCACGCCGGTCTCGGCCATCACCTTCACGAACGGGCTCTCGTTGCCGCCCGCCTGCGTCCAGGGGACGATGGCCAGCATGAGCGCGAGCGTGAGCAGATAGAACAGCACGAGGCGCAGCACCGTGGCGCGGAACGCGCGCGTGACGGCGCGTGCCGGGTCCTTGGCTTCCGCCGCAGCAACCGCGATGGTTTCCACGCCCAGATAGCTGAAAAGCGAAACAATCGTGCCCACCCAGACGCCCCACCAGCCCTTCGGCATCAAGCCGCCGTGCGACGTATAGTTCGCGAACCCCACGCCCGAAGCGGCTGGAGCGCGCCACACGAACCAGGCGCCCAGCACGATGAACGCGACGATGGCGGCAATCTTGAGGCTGGAAAAGAGATACTCGATGGTGCCGTAGGCGTGCACGCTCATGGCGTTCACGACGATCAGCGCCGCCGAGAACCCGACGATCCAGTACAGCCCCGGCACGTGGGGAAACCAGAACTTCATGTAGATGGCGATGGCCGCGACTTCGGTGCCCACGGCGAGCACATAGGCGGACCAGTACGCGTAGCGCACGACGAAGCCGGCGAGCGGGCCGATATAGTGCTCGGCATACGCGCCGAACGAGCCCGACGTGGGATGCGCGACGGTCATCTCGGCCAGCGCGCCCATCAGCAGCAAGGCGATCAGCGCGCCAATGGCGTAGGACACGAGCACGCCCGGCCCGGCAAAACCGATGGCAAAGCCGCTGCCGAGAAAGAGCCCGGTGCCCACCGCGCCGCCGATGGCGATCATCGTCATCTGGCCTGCGGACAAGCCCTGGCGCAGCCCCTGCTCGCGCTCGACGATGGAGTCGAACGCGCCCGATTTACGTGGTACCACTATTACACCCCTGCTTTGCGCAAGCGCTTTGAGGCACTGCGCATCGTGAAAACGCCGACGGCGAGATAAACCCGCATTTTACTTTGAGGCGGCTCATCGGCCGTGGCGCCCCGGTACCGGTTCGCGCAACGGGTCGCCCAAATTTGCTTCGGATTCCTGATTCTTATCACCAAAATAAAACGGCGTAGCCCATATCGAGCTACGCCGTTGCGCCTTGACGCTTGCGCGCTTTTCGCGCCGCTTACTCCACTTCCACCGCTTCCGGATTGCGCGGCGCCGGCTGCGCGTCGAACGTGAGCTGGATCTTGTCCTCCGCGTCCACGTCCACGGTCACGCGGCCGCCGTTCACGAGCTTGCCGAACAGCAGTTCGTCGGCGAGCGCACGGCGGATCGTGTCCTGGATCAGGCGCTGCATCGGCCGCGCGCCCATGAGCGGGTCGAAACCGTGCTTGGCCAGATGCTTGCGCAGGGCGTCGGTGAAGAGCGCGTCGACCTTCTTCTCATGCAGCTGGTCTTCCAGCTGCATGAGGAACTTGTCGACCACGCGCATGATGATTTCCTCATCGAGCGCACGGAAGCTGATCGTCTGGTCGAGCCGGTTGCGGAACTCGGGCGTGAACAGGCGCTTGATGTCGGCCATTTCGTCGCCCTGCTCGCGCCGGGTCGTGAAACCGATCGTCGACTTGTTCATCGTGTCGGCACCCGCGTTCGTCGTCATGATGATGATGACGTTGCGGAAGTCCGCCTTGCGGCCGTTGTTGTCGGTCAGCGTGCCATGGTCCATCACCTGCAGCAGCACGTTGAAGATGTCCGGGTGCGCCTTCTCGATTTCATCGAGCAGCAGCACGCAGTGCGGCTTCTTCGTGACGGCTTCGGTGAGCAGACCGCCCTGGTCGAACCCCACATAGCCCGGCGGCGCGCCAATCAGACGGCTCACCGCATGACGCTCCATGTATTCCGACATGTCGAAGCGGATCAGCTCGATGCCGAGCGTGAACGCGAGCTGGCGCGCCACTTCGGTCTTGCCGACGCCGGTCGGGCCGGAGAACAGGAACGAGCCAATCGGCTTGTCGGTCTTGCCCAGACCCGCGCGCGCCATCTTGATCGAGGCGGCGAGCGCGTCGATGGCCGGATCCTGGCCGAACACCACGGCCTTCAGATCGCGGTCGAGCGTCTGCAGCTTGCTGCGATCGTCCTGCGACACGCTTTGCGCCGGCACGCGCGCGATCTTCGAGATGATCTCTTCGATCTCGCTCTTGCCGATGGTCTTCTTCTGCTTGGACTTCGGCAGGATGCGCTGCGCCGCGCCCGCTTCGTCGATCACGTCGATGGCCTTGTCGGGCAAATGACGGTCGGTGATGAAGCGTGCCGAAAGCTCAGCCGCCGCATTGAGCGCGCCCGACGAATACTTCACGCCGTGGTGCTCCTCGAAACGCGACTTCAGACCCCGCAGGATCGCGACCGTCTGCTCGACCGTGGGCTCGACCACATCGACCTTCTGGAAGCGCCGCGACAGCGCCGCATCCTTTTCGAAGATGCCGCGGTATTCCGTGAAGGTGGTCGCGCCGATGCACTTGAGCGTGCCCGACGACAGCGCCGGCTTGAGCAGGTTCGACGCATCGAGCGTGCCACCCGAAGCGGCGCCCGCGCCAATCAGCGTATGAATCTCGTCGATGAACAGGATCGCGTGCGGACGCTCCTTGAGCTCCTTGAGCACCGTCTTCAGACGTTGCTCGAAGTCGCCGCGGTATTTCGTGCCCGCCAGCAGCGCGCCCATGTCGAGCGAGTAGACCTGCGCATCCGCGAGAATGTCCGGCACTTCGCCGCGCGTGATGCGCCAGGCGAGGCCTTCCGCGATCGCGGTCTTGCCCACGCCGGCTTCACCCACGAGCAGCGGATTGTTCTTGCGGCGGCGGCACAGCACCTGCACCACGCGCTCGACTTCCGACTCGCGGCCGATCAGCGGATCAATGCGCCCGTCCTTCGCCATCTGGTTCAGATTCTGCGTGAACTGGGCGAGCGGGGTTTCCTTCTGGCCTGCCGCGTCTTCGGCTTCGGCATTCGCGTCGCTGGCCTTGGCGGCTTCGCCGCTACCGGTCTTCGCGATGCCGTGCGAAATGAAATTCACCACGTCCAGACGCGTGACGCCCTGCTGCTGCAGGTAGTACACCGCGTGCGAGTCCTTCTCGCCGAAGATCGCGACCAGCACGTTCGCGCCCGTGACTTCCTTCTTGCCGTTGGAAGTGGACTGCACGTGCATGATCGCGCGCTGGATCACGCGCTGGAACCCGAGCGTCGGCTGCGTATCGACGTCGTCCGTGCCGGGAACCGTAGGGGTGTTGTCGTGAATAAAGTTGCGCAGGTTCTGTCGCAGGTCTTCGATATTCGCGGCGCACGCTCGCAGCACTTCCGCCGCCGTTGGGTTATCCAACAGCGCCAGCAACAAGTGCTCGACCGTGATGAACTCATGCCGCGCCTGACGTGCTTCCATGAACGCCATGTGCAGGCTGACTTCCAGTTCCTGGGCAATCATGCTTCCTCCATCACACACTGCAGCGGATGTCCCGCTTGCCTTGCATGGGTAACGACTTGCTCAACCTTGGTCGACGCGATGTCCCGCGTATAGACCCCACAAACGCCCCTGCCCTCGCGATGCACCTTCAACATGATCTGTGTTGCGGTCTCGCGGTCCTTATTGAAATATTCCTGCACGACCATCACGACGAATTCCATCGGCGTGTAGTCGTCATTCATCAGCACGACCTTGTACATGGAGGGCGGTTTGACCTTTTGCTCCTGCCGCTCCACTACAGTTGAATCCTGCTTGTCCGGGATAATCGCCATACACCCATTCTAAACAACTCGGACAGGCCCGCAATCCTGCCGAAACCCGACCGGCCGTCCGGTGAACCGGGCCACGGCGCCTCGCGGACAATCCTGGCGCAGCCCCCGATTCCGGACTCGATCAGCCTCGCCCAAGCCACACTTCAAACCACATTGTGGCGGGCGCCCGGCTGCGGGGCCGGTTCGAACCATTGTGCCAGCAGCTTTCGGGCCACCGTCGAATCGAGTATCGCACAACCTGCGCGAGCACGTGGGCAGCTACTGTCGGCATCCGCACGCACGCTGTCAGATTTCGTGCTGCAGTGCATCCCATGTGAGTCGATTATGCGACTTTTCAAGACAGCTCGTGCAACTCGGACCGGATAAAAAACGAACCCGATGAATGCGTCGACAACCGGCTGCGATTCCTGTCAGACAGAGGCGCAAGAAAAGCCGGAAAAACCCTGGAAATGCGTTCTTTACAACGCGTCAGTGGACGTCTCAAAATATTCTTGACAGCAGAATAAAGAGCCTCAACAATCAAGCTGGCACTTTTTTCAACCGCCTTTATTTTCGAAAAAATGCCGTTGGTGAGCTTGTGAGGAGGGGGCGGTCGCAACATGCGATCTGTTAGCTTTTCGAACTGCTCGTGGTAGTGACATGAGTTACAGGGGAAGTTGGTATGGCAACCGGTACGGTCAAGTGGTTCAACGACGCGAAGGGTTTCGGATTCATCACGCCGGATGAAGGCGGCGAGGATCTGTTCGCTCACTTTTCGGCCATCCAGATGAATGGCTTCAAGACCCTCAAAGAAGGTCAGAAGGTGAGCTTCGAGGTCGTGCAAGGCCCGAAGGGTAAGCAGGCATCGAACATTCAGGCAGCGGCCTGATCTGTTCGGTACCTGTACCTGAGAAAGAAACCCGGCTTCGGCCGGGTTTCTTTTTGGGCAAACACCCGGGCGCGTTAGACGATTCATTCGATACCGCGTCCGCCCGCTTTCAGGCGGATTTCACCATGCGTGCGCTAGATCACGCGCAGCGTGCCCATCATGCCGAGGTCCTCGTGCTCGAGGATGTGGCAATGGAACATGCGCTCGCCCGCGGCGTGCTGCACGGTCGCGATCCGCACGCTTTCCCCCGGCTGCACATTGACGGTATCGCGCCATGCGAGATACGGCTCGTCCGCGCGCACGCCGCCCGTCTCGCGCGAGAGCACCTGGAACTGCGTGCCGTGCAGATGGAACGGATGGTCCATGTCCGTGTGGTTCGCAATCGTCCACTGCTCGACTTCGCCTCGGCGGCTCGTGAGCGTGATGCGCGCGGGATCGTATGTCTCACCGTTGATCATGAATTGCATGCCTTGGGGCATCCCCGATTTTGATGCACCTGGCTGGTGCATCGCGTGCATGTCCATGGCCTCGCTGAACACCACCGATTTCTGCGGCAGCGATGACGCGAGCGAGCCGTCCGGCGCCAACGGCGCAAGCGCGCGCAATTGGGCAGGCAGCGCCGGCGCCTCGCCACGCGGCGCGAATTGCACCTGAGCCAGCGCGACCGCTGGCGTGGGCGGCAGGCTGCCGTGCGACATCGCCATCTTGCGCCGGTCGTACTGCGCGACCATCAGGCGTGCACGCGAGGCGCTCCGCCCGGCGCGCACGATCAGCTCGGCGCGCTCGCCGGGCGCGAGCAGCAGCGAGGTCACTCCCTCGCGCGGCGCGGCAAGCAGGCCGCCATCGGTGCCAATGTGCATAAACGTGCGGCCGTCATCGAATGCGAGTTGCACATAGCGCGCGCTGCTGCCGTTCCAGACGCGCCAGCGCTCGTCGCGCACGACTTCGATGCGCGGCTCGCGCGCGCCGTTCACGAGCACGAACTGGCCTTCGCGGCCGTTCATCCAGTCCATCATGCCGTTCGCGGGAATCGTGCCGTCGGCGGCAAGCTTGAGGTCGGAGACGAACAGGTGACGCTCGGGCCAGGCGGCGAGCGGATCGTCGGCGGCACGCACGACGATCGGGCCCGCGAGCCCGCGAAACACCTGCTCGGACGCAAGCATGTGCGGATGCGGGTGATACCAGTAGGTGCCGGCACTGCCCTCGGGCAGCGTGAACCGATAGACGCGTTCGGCGCCCGGCGCCACGAGATTCATCGGATTGCCGTCCTGATCGGGCGGCACGGGCAGGCCATGCCAGTGGATCGTGGACGGTTGCGGCAGCCGGTTGACGAAGCGGATCTCGAGCGTGTCGCCTTCGCGCACGTCGATCATCGGGCCGATCCCGGGGCCCGCCTCGTCACCCTTCCCGGCTGTGCCCGCATCGTATTGCCAGAAGGTGGTCGGCGCCTGGCCAGCGAGCAATGGCCGCGCGACGGGCCGGGCGATCAGTGTCGCGCGGAAATGCCCCGCTTCGCGGCTCTCGTTCGCGAGCGTGCGCAGCGCAGCCAGCGGCGCGCCGGCGGGCAAAGCGTCGGCAGCCGCAAGCGGTGCCTGCGCGTGCAGCATGGCGCCGGGCATCGCGCCCATCTCCCCCATGCCGGACATGCCATGCATCGCATGCCCGCTCTCCTGGGCCCATACCGGGCGCGCGAACAGCGACGCCGTAGCGGCGCTCAACGCGCCGGACAAAAAAGTTCTGCGTTTCATCGATGAAATCCTCAAACACACCTGACGACGCGACGCGCGATGACAGCGCGACGCGCGTGCGGCGATTGGCTTCGCGTGCGCATCATTGCGCGACGAAGCCCCTCGGGCATGCATCGGGCCGACTCCGTCAAGACACGGAGTGCCCGCGTTCAGACGATCGGAGGCGGTAACGGAGGTGCGTGGGTGATACCGGCGCGCAATGCGCTGGCAAGAGCAAAACGTGGAGAACGCCCGGGCAGGCCTGCACCGATGCGCGTTCCGGCAGGCGACGCGCCGCAATGCACGCAGCAACCCACGGCACAACCGCTCGCATGGCCAATGCAGCCGCTGTGCGAGCCGGTGTGTTCCGTGGCGCCGCAATGATCGCCCGCCACGACGATCGGGTGCGCGGCAAGCGGAACAGGCGACAAGCCGGCACCTCGCTGCATGGACTCGCATGCGCTCGCGCCACTCATGGCGAAGAGCGCAAGCAGCCCAACGAGGAGGAGACGACACAGGACAGTCATGCTTGGCGAAGCGGCGAAGGAACTCAATTGATGCACATCATGATAGCGCACAGTCGCTTCGTGACGCGCGCCAGATCGTACTGCGGCCGCGAGTACGACAAGGAAACCGCGAGACGTGCTCGATAAGATCGTTGCGGGCTCGCCGGCCTGAAGAAGTGCCATGCAAGTGCCATGTTCCGGCGAGCGCTGCCCATACAAAAACGGAGCATCACTAATCATGTCACTGAAATCCGTACGCGTTGCCACGCTTCTTGCTGCTCTGCTCGTTGCCGCCTGCTCGACCACCCTCACGAATTCCCCCACTTCCGCCACCAGCGAAGCGTCTTCGCGTGCACAACTCGAACAGGCGGCCCGCAAAGCCTTGAATACGCTTTACGAGACCACGCCGGCCGCAAAAGCGCTTGGGTCGAAGTCCGCCGGCATCCTGGTCTTCCCCAGTGTCCTGAAGGCGGGTTTCCTGCTCGGCGGCTCGGGCGGCAACGGCGTGCTGTTCTCGGCTCAAGGCGAAGTTCTGGGCTATTACAACTCCAGCACGCTCTCGTGGGGTCTGCAGGCAGGCGCCCAAGACTTTTCCGAAGCCATGTTCCTGACGACGCCTCAATCGATGCAGTACCTCAATAGCTCCGAAGGCTGGTCGGTCGGCGTCGGGCCGAGCGTCGTCGTTGCCGATTCGGGCATGGCCACGGACTTCAGCACCACCACCGCACGCTCCGACGTCTACGCGTTCATTTACGGGCAATCCGGCATCATGGCCGGACTCGGCGTACAAGGGCAGAAAATTACGCGCCTCAGCGATTAAGCATTCGCCGCGCCGGGACTCGGATCATGCCGCACACTGGATTTCGCAAGTAACACCATCTCAATAAATTCGCAGTTCGAATCAATTCAAGATAGATGTTCGACAAGCAGAAATGAAAAACCCCGACAGCCTTTTCGGACTGTCGGGGTTTGGGTCGTCTCTGGTGCGAACGTGCTGCGATTCGCTTACATATTGTCGATCATCACCTGCCCGAAAGCCGAGCACGACACCTGCGTCGCCCCTTCCATGAGCCGCGCGAAGTCATACGTCACGCGCTTTTGCAGGATCGACTTCTCCATCGAAGCGATGATGAGATCCGCCGCCTCCGTCCAGCCGAGGTGGCGCAGCATCATCTCCGCCGAAAGAATCTCGGAGCCCGGATTCACGTAATCCTTGCCCGCATACTTGGGCGCCGTGCCGTGCGTCGCTTCGAACATCGCCACCGAATCCGACATATTCGCGCCCGGCGCGATGCCGATGCCGCCCACTTGCGCCGCCAGCGCGTCGGAGATGTAGTCGCCGTTCAGATTCAGCGTGGCGATCACGTCATACTCGGCCGGACGCAGCAGGATCTGCTGGAGGAACGCATCGGCGATCACGTCCTTGATCACGATGTCGCCACCCGTCTTCGGATTCTTGATCTTCATCCACGGGCCGCCGTCGATGAGCTCCGCCGCGAATTCCTTTTGCGCGAGCGCATAGCCGTAGTCGCGGAACGCGCCTTCGGTGAACTTCATGATGTTGCCCTTGTGCACGAGCGTCACCGAGCGGCGCTCGTTGTCGATCGCGTACTGGATCGCCTTGCGCACGAGCCGCTCCGTGCCTTCGCGCGAGACCGGCTTGATCCCCAAGCCCGAGCTCTCCGGGAAGCGGATTTTCGAGACGCCCATCTCTTCGCGCAGAAACTTGATGATCTTCTTCGCGCCTTCCGACTCCGCCGGCCACTCGATACCCGCGTAGATGTCTTCCGAGTTCTCGCGGAAGATCACCATGTTGACCTTCTCGGGTGCGCGCACCGGCGAAGGCACGCCCTTGAAGTACTGCACCGGACGCAGGCACACGTAGAGGTCGAGTTGCTGGCGCAGCGCCACGTTCAGCGAACGGATGCCGCCGCCCACCGGCGTCGTGAGCGGGCCCTTGATCGACACGACGTATTCCTTCACCGCTTCGAGCGTCTCTTCGGGCAGCCAGACGTCCGGGCCGTACACGCGCGTGGCCTTCTCGCCCGCGTAGATCTCCATCCAGTGAATCTTGCGCTTGCCCGCGTAGGCCTTCTGGACCGCCGCATCGACCACCTTGAGCATGACCGGCGTGATATCGACGCCGGTGCCGTCACCCTCGATGTACGGGATGATCGGCTGATCGGAGACATTGAGCGAGAAATCCGGATTGACGGTGATCTTCTCACCGCTAGCCGGGACCTTGATGTGCTGATACGGCATGATCAACTCCAGTAGAGGGATCGGTCTGTCGACCGCGATTTGAATCGAAAACGGTTGCGCCGGCTGCGGGCCCGATCCGGACAGACTCGAACGGGTACGATTGCCGTGCGTGCGTGCCGAAGCGGCACGGCCGGCCGCGCTGCTTCGAATTCTCGTGCGTCTACCGTGCGGCGCTTTCACGCATCCCGCGTAGCATGAAACCTGCGGTCCTGCATGCGGCGGGCGGCGCCAGGGTCTGGACGTTATTCTAGCCCACGCCCCGAACGCACGTGCCACCGCCTCGGCGACGCGCTCTTGCTGCGCCGCAGCGCGCGCACGGCGGCGGCGGGCAGGCTCATGACCCGCCCCCTGGGCCATTCCATAATCGGTATCCGATGCTCGATGTCTTATATCTTATATAAGACTCGAGACTCACCGCGGCTCATTATGCATTAATATCGCGACGCGCTCCCGTTCCCGCCTTTTACCCGTCCATACGCTTGCTCTATCCGCCATGCGCTTGATCGCCCTCAATAAACCGTTCGGCACGATTTGCCAGTTCTCGCCGCACGAAACACGCCAGTCGCTTGCGGACTGGGTCAAGACGCCGGGCGTCTATCCGGCTGGCCGTCTCGATGCGGACAGCGAAGGCCTGTTGCTGCTCACCGACGACGGCTCCCTGCAAGCGCGCATCGCCGAACCACGGCGCAAGCTCGTGAAGCGCTACTGGGCGCAGGTCGAAGGCGCGCCGGGCGTTGATGCGCTGGCCGCGCTCGAGCGCGGCGTCGATCTCGGCGACTTCGTGACGCAGCCGTGCCGTGCGAAAAAAATCGCCGATGCCGACGCCGATCTCCTGTGGCCGCGCACACCGCCCATTCGCTACCGCGCGGCGATTCCGACCACGTGGATCGAGCTGGCCATCAGCGAAGGCAAGAACCGCCAGGTCCGGCGCATGACCGCAGCAGTGGGATTTCCGACCTTGCGTCTCGTGCGCGTCGCGATCGGCTCGCTCGATATTTTTTCGCTGGGCCTCGCACCCGGTGCGAGTGTCGAAGTGCCCACCGATGCGCCCTGGCGTCGCGCGACGCCCACGCGCAGCGCGCACAAGTGACTGTTGCGCAAGCACTTTTCCTTCTTTCACGCCCTGCTGCACGCATCGCACTCGTGCGGGATGTGTTTGCGTTGTCATGCGGATTGAGCGCGTGACGAAGCAAATAAAAATTTCGCGTCAACCGGTACGCGAAACCATGCGTTATTTCACGCAGATGCCGCCGAAGCTATCCGGCATTCAGCCTTCCGGGTCCTCGTGTAGCAATGCACGGTCCCGACCGCTGGCAGACACGTTCGCGAATTTGTTCTGAATTTGTCGATCGAGACTGTCAACCGAAAGGTGGATGGCACGTTTACCGACCTGACTCCAATAACCGGGTCACTTGGTTAATTAACTCAAGCTGAGGATTCACAAAATGAACAAACTGATCGCTGCTCTGGTCGCTGGCCTCTTCGCATCGGCTGCATTCGCACAAGCTTCGGCTCCGGAAGCTGCTCCGGCAGCTGCGACGGCAGCAGCTCCGGCTGCTGCTTCGACGGCACACAAGTCGTCGACGCACAAGAAGTCGTCGCACAAGAAGTCGTCGCACAAGAAGGCAGCTAAGGCTGAAGCCGCTTCGGCAGCTTCGGAGTAAGCCTGTTGTAAAGCGCTTCGAAGAACGGCCCATCGTGCCGATCTTCACTGCGTGCGAAAGGCAGAGTGTCGCAAGGCGCTCTGCCTTTTTGTTTTTGCCTCCCCCCATTCAGCGTCGAACGCGCCCTGCGCCGCGGCAACGCCCCAGCATCGCGTCACGCATCGTCCGCCTGTTGCCGCAAGTTTTGACCCACGCTGACGCACTCGCGTAACATGCGCGGATTATTCTCAAGCAAGGAGTTCACTCGTGCGATTTTCCCTGCGCCCGCTCATCGCGCGTTGCGCGCTTGCCGTCGCTTTGCCGCTTGCCGCCGTCGCGGCCCTCACGTTGACGACGGCCGCCACCAGCAGCGTCGCGCATGCCCAGCAAATGCCCCCCGGCGCCAAGCAGCCCGGCGACTTTCCGCACCTGAAACTCACCGCTGGCATGTTCGTCATCGACGCCAGCGTCGCCGCCAATGACGCCGACCGCGAACAAGGCCTCATGTATCGCACGCAGCTCGCGCCGAACGAAGGCATGCTGTTCGTGTTCGGCGAGAACGCCGTGCACTGCTTCTGGATGAAGAACACGCTGATCCCGCTGTCGATCGCCTTCATGCGCGCCGACGGCACGATCACCGACATCGACGAAATGCAGGCCGAAACGACCAACAACCACTGCCCGCGCAATAACGGCACCTATGCGCTCGAAATGAGCAAGGGCTGGTTCACTGCGAAGGGCATCCAGCCTGGCATGAAGATCGAAGGCCTGCCGCCGCTGCAGTAAGCGCGCGGGCAAGTGCGACTCGCCGCCGCCGGGCGGCAGTCGTGCCGCAGTGCAACTGCCCCGCGCAGCGCTTTCCCGCTCCCGCCCCACCCCGCCTGCCCGCGCCGCGGCGCCCCGGCAAGACGCGTTTTCGCGCGCCGGCGCTCGTCCAGCAAAAGCGCCGCGCAAGCGCTATCCTAGTAATCCGCCGCGCGTCGGCGCCTGCTCGAAGCACTCTGAAACACCCCGAGCACGCCGCCGCGCGGGCTGCCGGGCCGCGTGCAGGCCGCGCCGCGCGCCGCCCGGCACTTTCCATGGCGCGTTATTCCAAGGAGATCACCGTGCCTCGCAAGACTCCCATCGAGCGCTATCGCAACATCGGGATCAGCGCTCACATCGATGCCGGCAAAACCACGACAACCGAGCGCATCCTTTTCTACACCGGCGTGAATCACAAGCTGGGTGAAGTTCACGACGGCGCGGCGACCATGGACTGGATGGAGCAGGAGCAGGAACGCGGCATCACCATTACTTCGGCTGCGACCACCGCGTTCTGGAAGGGCATGGCCGGCAATTATCCCGAGCACCGCATCAACATCATCGACACCCCGGGACACGTCGACTTCACCATCGAAGTCGAGCGCTCCATGCGCGTGCTCGACGGCGCCTGCATGGTGTACGACTCCGTGGGCGGCGTGCAGCCGCAGTCGGAAACCGTGTGGCGCCAGGCGAACAAGTACAAGGTGCCGCGCATTGCGTTCGTCAACAAGATGGACCGCATCGGCGCGGACTTTTTCCGCGTGCAGCGGCAGATCGGCGAGCGCCTGAAGGGCGTGGCCGTGCCCATCCAGATTCCGGTGGGCGCCGAAGACCACTTCCAGGGCGTGGTCGACCTCGTGAAGATGAAGGCGATCGTCTGGGACGACGAGAGCCAGGGCGTGAAGTTCGCGTACGAGGAGATCCCCGCGAATCTGGTCGAGCTCGCGCACGAGTGGCGCGAAAAGATGGTCGAAGCCGCCGCTGAAGCCGACGAAACGCTGCTCGAGAAGTATCTGCACGACCACGAGAGCCTGACCGAAGAGGAAATCAAGGCCGGGCTGCGCAAGCGCACGATCGCCAACGAGATCGTGCCGATGCTCTGTGGCAGCGCGTTCAAGAACAAGGGCGTGCAGGCGATGCTCGACGCCGTGATCGACTATCTGCCCTCGCCCGTGGACATCCCCGCGATTCTGGGCCACGACCTCCACGACAAGGAAATCGAGCGTCACCCGAGCGACGAGGAGCCATTCTCGGCGCTCGCGTTCAAGATCATGACCGACCCGTTCGTCGGCCAGTTGATCTTCTTCCGCGTCTATTCGGGTGTCGTGAATTCGGGCGACACGGTGCTCAACGCCACGAAGGACAAGCGCGAGCGCCTCGGACGCATCCTGCAGATGCACGCGAACGAGCGCAAGGAAATCAAGGAAGTGCGCGCGGGCGACATCGCGGCGGCGGTGGGCCTGAAGGAGGCCACGACGGGCGACACGCTCTGCGATCCGGCGCACGCCATCGTGCTCGAAAAGATGATCTTCCCCGAGCCCGTGATCTCGCAGGCCGTGGAGCCCAAGACCAAGGCCGACCAGGAAAAGATGGGCATTGCGCTGAACCGCCTCGCGCAGGAAGATCCGTCGTTCCGCGTGCAGACCGACGAGGAATCCGGCCAGACCATCATTTCGGGCATGGGCGAGCTGCACCTCGAAATTCTCGTCGATCGCATGAAGCGCGAGTTCGGCGTGGAAGCAACCGTCGGCAAGCCGCAGGTCGCGTATCGCGAGACCGTGAAGAACAAAGTCGAGGATGTCGAAGGCAAGTTCGTCAAGCAGTCGGGCGGACGCGGCCAGTACGGGCACGCGGTCATCACGCTCGAGCCGCAGCCGCCGGGCAAGGGCTACGAGTTCGTCGACGCCATCAAGGGCGGCGTGATTCCGCGCGAGTTCATCCCGGCCGTGGACAAGGGCATTCAGGAGACGCTCAAGGCCGGCGTGCTCGCGGGCTACCCCGTGGTCGACACCAAGGTCACGCTCACGTTCGGCTCGTACCACGACGTGGACTCGAACGAAAACGCCTTCCGCATGGCCGGCTCGATGGCCTTCAAGGAAGCGATGCGCAAGGCCAAGCCGATTCTGCTCGAGCCGATGATGGCCGTCGAAGTGGAGACGCCCGAGGACTTCATGGGCAACGTGATGGGCGACCTCTCGAGCCGCCGCGGCATCGTGCAGGGCATGGAGGACATCGCGGGCGGCGGCGGCAAGATCGTGCGCGCCGAAGTGCCGCTCTCGGAGATGTTCGGCTACTCCACCTCGCTGCGCTCGCTCACCCAGGGCCGCGCCACCTACACGATGGAGTTCAAGCACTACGCCGAAACACCGCAGAACGTGGCCGAAGCGGTCATCAACGCGAAGAAGCAGTAAGCCCTCCGCGCAGGCCTCGCATGCATGCGAGGCCTGCACGCCGGTTAGCTCGAAGCCCGTCCCGCCAGGGGCGGGCTTTTTTCATGCGCGCTGCGGCAGGTTGCTGATTGCTCGCTCACACGAGCGATGCACGCCTGAGCGAGCGGCGCCATATTGACCGTGCCACAATATTGCGACCCCGCTGTGCAGCCGCAGCCCACGAAAGGAGACACCGCGATGAGTCACGACCATGAGCACGATCACGATCATGAGCACGCGCACGAAGACAAGCCCGATTGGCGCGAGAACGGCGTCAAGGTGATTCGCGGCGACCAGCTCGACACGAACACGGCGCAAACGCCCGGCATGAACCGCGCCGCCGCCATCAATGCGGCGCGCGTGGGCGCACAGAAAATCTGGGCCGGCACCGTGACGATCCATCCGAACGCGAAGACGGGCGCGCATCATCACGGCGCGCTCGAAAGCGTGATTTACGTGGTGCGCGGCCACGCGCGCATGCGCTGGGGCGAGCACCTCGAATTCACCGCGGAAGCCGGCCCCGGCGATTTCATCTTCGTGCCGCCCTACGTGCCGCACCAGGAGATCAACGCGAGCACCGACGAGCCGCTCGAATGCGTGCTCGTGCGCAGCGACAACGAAGCCGTGGTCGTGAACCTGAACATCGACGCCGTTGAAGCGCCGGAAACGGTTTATTGGGTCGATCCGATCCATCGCCATCCGCACGAGCATTGATTCGCCATCATCGACCATAGCGCATGACGTTTCCCCCCCGCCCTGCGCGGGATCGCGTGTTCGCTAAAGCCTCAAAACATCCGCACTGGCGTATGGCGCACGCGCTCGCACCTGCAACTCGCCGCGTTCGCACGCAACCCGGTACAACCCGTGCTACGGCCATCTGGCCGAACATGGCCGAAAGCGCCTAAACTGGACGCTACTCGTCGTCTGCCGTACCGCATGCCGCTGTCGCAGCCGCCTCCATGGCGGCCGCGCCCCTCCACGGAACCGCACGGAAACCCGCGCCGATGAAACGTCAGCCGCCCTCGCCGCCTAGCCCTGTCACGCGTTCGTCGCTCTCCTCGCAAGAGCCGCAGTCGACGCCATCCCCTCGCTCGGCTGGCTTGCTCCAGTCGGCCCAAGCGTCCTCCTCGGCTGCCGCGCGCGGCGTCGATGCGCTGCGCCGCGACGCTGGCGACTACGGCAACCACGCCATCGACGAATTCCTCGCCGGCCGCCTCACGCGCCGCGAGTTGCTGCGCTATGCCGGCGTGCTCGGGCTTTCGAGCCTCGCGCTCGCGGGCGGCGGCCTCGTCGCGCCACGCAGCGCGCGCGCTCAAGGCACATCGGGCGCTTCCAGGCCCGGCAGTCAGACCATCCGCGTCGCGCACCTGATGCCGGCGGGCGCGGTCGACCCGCTCACGGTGACCGACGCGGGCGCGCTGTGCCTCTTGAACCAGACAGGCGAGTTCCTCGCCAACGACGACGCCAACGGCCAACTGCAGCCGGCGCTCGCGCTCTCGTGGCAGCCCAACGCGAAGGCCGACGTCTGGACCTTCAAGCTGCGCCCCGGCGTGCAATTTCACGACGGCCAGGCGTTCGGCGCGAAAGACGTGGTGGCCACGTTCGACCGGCTCGCCGATCCGGCAAGCGGCTCGGCGGCGCTCTCGGTGCTCAAGGGCGTGCTCTCGAAGGGCGGCACGAAGCTGGTCGACGAGCATACCGTCGCGTTCCATCTCGACGCGCCCAACGGCAACTTCCCCTACTACGTTTCTTCGGACAACTACAACGCCGTGCTGCTGCCCGCGAATTACGCGGGCAATTACGAAAAGAGCTTTATCGGTACCGGGCCGTTCAAACTGGAGCGCTACGAGACGCGGCGCGGCGCGAGCTTCGTGCGCAACGACGCCTACTGGGGCGAGAAAGCGCTGCCCGAGCGCGTGCAGTTCGCGTTCTACGCCGACGAGCAGGCGCAAATCCTCGCGCTGCAGGGCCATCAGGCCGATGTGATGGGCACCTTCACCGTGCAGGGCGGCATCGGCATCCTGAACAATCCCGACTTCAAGGTGACAGGCGTGCGCTCGAGCGCGCATCGTCAGATCCACATGCGCAACGACGTGCCCACGTTCAAGGACAAGCGCGTGCGCCAGGCGCTCGCGCTCGCGCTCGATCGCGACGTGATGGTGCGCGGGCTCTTCAAGGGCCGCGCGGTGCTCGGCAACGACAGCCCGTTTGCGCCCATCTTCCCTTCGACGGCAGGCACCGTGCCGCAGCGCAAGATCGATCTGGCCAAGGCACGCCAGTTGCTCGCGCAGGCGGGCGTCGCCAATGGCTTCGACGTCACGCTCACGACCGAGAAGTACATGGAGATTCCCGATCTCGCCGTGGTCGTGCAAAACGCGGCGAAGGCGATCGGCGTGCGCATCGCGCTGAAGGTGGAGAGCCAGTCGCAGTACTACGGCGCCGGCACGTACGGCAAATCGGACTGGCTCGACTCGCCGCTCGGGATCACGGACTATGGTCATCGCGGCGTGCCCAACGTGTTCCTCAATGCGCCGTTCACGAGCGGCGGCACGTGGAATGCGGCGCACTTTCGCAATGCGCAGTACGACAAACTGGTCGCGCAGTTCGCGGCGACGCTCGACGTGGCCGCGCAAAAGCAGGTGGCCGCGCAGATCCAGACGCTGCTGCTCGACGAGACGCCCGTGATCATTCCGTACTTCTACGACCAGTTGATCGCGCAGCGCACCGCGCTTTCGGGCGTGCACTTCACGGCGCTCGCGCAGCTTTATTTCGACCGCGCCACGCTCGCGGCGTAAGCGCCCGCCATGCCTGCATCTGGAGTCCGATGGCTACACCGCTGACGAGACCGCCCTCATCGAACCCGCGCTATCCGCCCGGCGCACGCGCGCTGCGCGCGGCGCGCGGCAGGGGCGCCGCGCGCTTTCTCGCGCAGCGCGCCGTCTGGGCGCTGTTCACGCTCTGGCTGCTTTCCGTGCTGGTGTTCGCGGGTGGCCAGCTGCTGCCTGGCGACATTGGGCGCGCGGTGCTCGGCCCGCTAGCCGATGCGCGCGCCGTGGCGGCGCTCAACCACGCGCTCGGCGCGGACCGCCCGCTGCTCGACCAGTACCTCACGTGGATCGGCCACGCGCTGCGCGGCGACTTCGGCACCTCGTGGACCTTCCGCGAGCCAGTTGCGCCGCTGGTGGGCGACGCCCTCCTGCAATCGGCGAAGCTCGGGCTGCTCGCGTTCGTCGTGGTCGTGCCGCTCGGCATCGGCGGCGGCGTGTGGGCCGCGCTGCACGGCGGGCGCTGGCTCGACCGGCTCATCAGCACGCTGGGGCTGTGCGCGAGCGCGGTGCCGGAATTCGTTTCGTCGATCGCGCTGATCCTCGTGTTCGGCGTGTGGCTGCGCTGGCTGCCGATCGAGGCCGTCGCGCCGTCCGATGCAGGCGTGCTCGACACGCTGCGCCACCTCGTGCTACCGGTGCTGCCGCTCGTCCTCGTGTTCTTCGGCTATCTCGCGCGCATCGCGCGCGCGGGCATGCTCGAGGCGCTCGAAGCCGACTACACCCGCACCGCGATCCTCAAGGGGCTGCCGCGCCGTGTCGTGATCGTGCGCCACGTGCTGCGCAACGCGCTCCTGCCGAGCGTGACGGTGGCCGCCACGCAGCTCGGCTATCTGATCGGCGGGCTCGTGGTGGTCGAGTCGCTGTTCCGCTATCCGGGCATCGGCTCGCTGATCTACAACGCGGCGAAGGCGAAGGACTTTCCGCTGCTCGAAGCAGGCGTGCTCACGGTGGGCCTCGTCTACACGCTCGCGAACCTCGGCGCCGACCTGCTGCACGCGCTGTTCGATCCGCGGCTGCGCGCGCATAAGGGGGCTTGAAGGGCTCACGGGAACGCGCATGAACGATACGGTATCCGAATCGATGAACGACGTAACCGCGCACGACGCACTGGCCGGGCCCGCGCCATTCGTGGCCGTGCTGCGCCTCTTGCTGCGCTCGCCCACCTTCGTGCTGGGCGCGCTGATCCTGTTCGCCTGGATCGTCTGCGCGCTCGCGGGCACCTGGATCGCGCCCTACGACGCCTACGCGTCCGACCCGCTCAGCTCGCTCCTGCCGCCCGATCACGCGCACTGGTGCGGCACCGATCAGCTCGGCCGAGACATCTGCTCGCGCGTGATCGTCGGGGCCCGCGACATTCTCACGATCGCGCCGCTCGCCACCTTGACGGGCACGCTCGCGGGCACGGCGCTCGGCCTCTTGACCGGCTATGTCGAAGGCTGGGCCGGCACGCTCGTCGCGCGCGCGCTCGACGCCGTGCTCGCGCTGCCGCTCGTGATCGTGGCGCTGCTCGTGCTCGCGGCCGTGGGCGCATCGAATCTCGCCGTCGTGCTCGTGATCGGCATCACCTTCGCGCCGCTCGTCGCGCGCACGGTGCGCGCCGCCGTGCTCGCCGAGCGCCATCTCGACTACGTGGCCGCCGCGCGGCTACGCGGCGAGCGTGCGTACTACGTGATGTTCGCGGAAATCCTGCCGAACGTCTGGCCGCCGATCGTTGTGGAAGCAACGGTGCGGCTCGGCTATGCGATCTTCGCGGTGGCCACGCTCTCGTTTCTCGGCTTCGGCATCCAGCCGCCTTCCGCCGACTGGGGCCTCGCGCTCGCCGAGTCGTACACGCTGCTCGCGGGCGGCGCGTGGTGGACGGTCGCCTTCGATGCGCTCGCGATCGCCTCGCTCGTGGTGGCGGTCAACCTGATCGCCGACAGTCTCGCCGAGGTGCTCGGCTCATGAACCCTCCGCGCCCCGCCCTCGCCACCTTCAGCGCCCCGCGCGCCGACGACGCGCTCGCGCTGGTCGGGCTCACGGTGGCCTACCGCGTGCGGGGCAAGGACCGCGACGTGCTCACCGATGTCTCGCTGCGCGTCAAGCGCGGCGAAGCGTATGGGCTCGTCGGCGAGTCGGGTTGCGGCAAGTCGACGGTCGCGCTCGCCGCGCTGCGCTATCTCGCGCACAACGGCCGCGTCAAGGCGGGGCGCATCGCCATCGCCGGCGTCGAGGTGCTCGCGCTCGATCGCGAAGGGCTGCGCATGCTGCGCGCCCACAAGGTGTCGATGGTCTATCAGGACCCGGCGAGCGCGCTGAACCCGACGCTCACGATCGCCCGGCAGTTGAGCGAAGCCTTCGAAGCCGCTGGCGTGGCCCCGGCCGACGCGCTCGCGCAGTCATACGCGATGCTCGAGCGCGTGCGCATCGCCGACCCGGCGCGCGTGATGGCGAGCTGGCCGCATCAGCTCTCGGGGGGCATGCAGCAGCGCGTGGTGATCGCGATGGCGCTCGCTTCGAACCCAACGCTATTGATCCTCGACGAGCCCACCACGGGCCTCGACGCCACCGTCGAAGCCGAAGTGCTCGCGCTCATCGCGCAATTGCGTTCGGAACTCGGCATGGCGGTGCTGCTCATCAGCCACGACCTGGCCGTGATCCGCAGGATGTGCGAGCGCGTGGGCGTGCTCTACGCGGGGCGGCTCGTGGAAGAAGGCACGACACGCGACGTGTTCGCACGCGCGCGCCATCCGTACACGGTGGGCCTGCTGCGCTGCCTGCCGGCGCCGGGGCGCAACAAGGCCCACGGTGCGCTCGACACGATACCGGGCGAGCTGCCCGCGCCGGGCACGCTCACGCACGGCTGCGTCTACGCGCCGCGCTGCCGCCTCGCCGACGCGCGCTGCCGCGAGCACGCGCCGCCGCCGCATCGCATGGAAGCGGCGCACGGCGAGCAGATGTCGCGCTGCCACTATCACGAGCGGGCCGTCGAATTGCCCGCCGCCGACGTGGCCGATATCGCCGAAGCGAACGACGCACCCGACATCGCCGATATGCGTGCTAATGCACAGACAAATGCGCCGACCGTCGTACAGTCGAATCTGCAGACAAACGAACAAGCTGAAGAAACGCGCAGTGAGCCGGATGCACGCGATGCGAAAGTGGTGCTGCGCGCGGCGAATGTCTCGCGCACCTTCGGCCGCGGCTCGCATGCACAGCGCGTGCTCGACGACGTCTCGCTCGAGTTGCGCGCCGGGGAAACGCTCGGCCTCGTCGGCGAATCGGGTAGCGGCAAGACGACCCTTGCGAAGCTCCTGCTCGGCCTGCATGCCGCCGACCCGGGCGGCACGGTCGAGCTCGACGCCAAGCCGCTCGCCGAGCAGCTCGCACGGCGCGACACACAGCAGTTGCAGGCGATGCGCATCGTGTTCCAGCATCCCGACGCCTCGCTCAATCGCGCGCTGCCGGTGAGGCGCCTCGTGGGGCGCGCGCTCGCCCGCGTGCAGCGCAGTGCCGCGAGCGATGCGCCGCAAGAAGGCTCCGACGCGCACGAAGACGCCGAAGCGCGCAACGCGGCGCGCATCGCCGCGCTGCTCGAAGCGGTGCGCGTGCCGGTGCGCTACCTCGCGTCACGCGCGCGGCAGCTCTCGGGCGGCCTCAAGCAGCGCGTGGCGATCGCTCAAGCATTCGCGGGCGAGCCGCGCGTCGTGATCTGCGACGAGCCTACCTCGGCACTCGACGTCTCGGTACAGGCCGCGATCCTGAATCTGCTCGCACGTCTGCAGCGCGAGCGCGGCGTGAGCTATCTGTTCATCTCGCACGACCTCGACGTGGTGCGCTATCTCGCGGACCGCGTCATGGTGCTCTACGCGGGCCGCGTGCTCGAGAGCGGTCCCGCCAGTGCCGTGCTCAACGGCCCCTGTCATCCCTATACCGAAACGCTGCTGAATCCCGGCTTGCTCGCGCGCGACACATCCGCAAGCGATGGCTGGGCCGGCGCGCCCGCGAGCGGCATGCCGCGCGGTGCTACAGGTGGCGCGGCAGGCTGCGTCTTCAGCGCGCGTTGTCCGCGCAAGCTCGGCGCGATCTGCGATGAGGCAGCGCCGCCCTTCGAAGCCGACGCCGACGGCCATCGCATCCGCTGCCACATCCCGGCTGCGCAACTGCGCGAGCTCCAGGCCGAGACCGACCCGGCGCACAGCGATCCCTGACCCCCGCGAAGGTCAGACGAAACTCGTTGCGTTGTCCGCTTTTGCAACGCAAATGCCCCCTCCAGGCGCATGCGTTTCATCATCGAAACGTTTTCGGCGACTTTTTTCGCCTCGAGATCGTAGGGGAATGGTTAAGTCCGCCACGCGCGGACTTCCCGGACCGATGGCACAGAACTCGCTACATCGAGACCAGGCATCCGGTCGCCACCCATCAGCGTGAAATCAGCGCGAAGCGCGCAGTTCGTCGCGCCGGGCGAACGGATGGCCGGCCGCATGATGCGCTTGCTTTCTGCCGCCCCGAACACGGGCTCCGACAATCGGCAAGGAGTCCTGTATAAGCTGGCCAGCCGGCGCAAAACCGTCCGGGTGCCAAGTCTACCGCCCGCGCCGGCGAGGCTGTGCCGCACGGCATGAAGCGCGCGTCGGCACGAAGCGGTTTTAGCCTGACGGGGGACGGTGCCTGCGCACGAGCGGTGCAGCGCCGGACACAAGGCACAAGAAAAGAGAAGCGAAGCGGGTACACGCTATCGCTTCCCGGGAGGAAGCAAAGAAAAACAATACTCTTCATCAGTACTGCTACGGGGTTAGCCGGGGGCTCGCAATCGTTGCCATCGGCGCGGCAGGCGCCAGTGTGCTCCTGCCGGCCGAAGGCGCACATGCCGCCGACAACGCAACGGCTCCGGGCTGGGGGATCGTCGCCGACGCCGCGCTGCCTGCGAGCGGCGCGGCCGGCACGACTGACGCCGGCATGCCGGATGAAGGCGCTCCGCCTGAGGCGCCTGCGCCATCGGCAACGACCTCCGGCTCCGATCCGGGCCATACAGACGGCGCCGATACGGCGGGCTCAGGCAAGTCCACCGTGGAGACGGCCGCCGTGGAGACGGCCAGCGCGGCAGACGATGCCGCAATCGTCTTCGAACCGAAGAACTGCTACGGCGGCAGTGCCGGCAACTGTGGCCACGGCGGCGGATCGACGGGGAGTTCCGCGAGCGCCGGGGCGTCGGGCGGCCCGAGCTCCGGCAGCAGTTCGGGGCCGGGGCGCGGCAGCGGCACCTCGGGTGGCTTCGGCGGAGGATTCGGTGGAGGATTCGGCAAGGGTGAACCGTCGGGCGGCCCGGGCGGCGGGTACGGCGGCGGCTCAGGTGGCGGCAAAGGCGGCGGCCATTGAGCGCGCACAGCAGTGCGAGCCTGCCGCCGCAACCACCCCGAATTGGCGCGACGGCCGGTCGCGTCATTCCAGGCAACGGCGGCGACGTACCGGTCCCCCGGCCGAGCGCCGCCGCCGGTCGCCGGAAGCCTGTCGCGCACGCCGCACACTCCAGCTACTCGCGATCCGGCTGCGTCTTTTCCAGATCGGCAAACGTACAACGGCGCGTACAACGGCGGCGCGCATCCCCCCTTTGCTTCGGCTTCGCGTGTGCGCGCTACAGCATCTCCAGCGGCCGTTTGCTGCGCGGTGGCTTGAAGTACGCGTCCAGCGCCGCATGGTCCGCGGCGCTCAGCACCAGATCGAGCGCGGCGCGATTGTCGCGTACGTGATCGACGCGCCCCGCCTTCGGAATCGCGCAGACATCGGGCTGGCGCAGCACCCACGCCAGTGCCACCTGATAAATCGACACGCCATGGCGGGCCGCGATGTCGTCGAGCGGCGAGCGCTTGGGCAAACGCGCATGATCGACGGGGCTGTATGCCATCAACGGCATGCCGCGCGCGCCGCTCCAGGGCAGCAGGTCGTACTCGGGGCCGCGCCGCGCGACGTTGTAGAGAATCTGGTTCATCGCGCAGGCGTCGCCACCGGGGACCTCGAAGAGCTCTTCCATGTCCTCGGTATCGAAGTTGCTCACGCCCCAGTAGCGGATCTTGCCCGCGCGCACGAGCGCCTCGAATCCCTGCACCGTCTCCTCGAGCGGCACACCGCCGCGCCAGTGCAGCAGATACAGATCGAGCCGGTCGGTGTCCAGGCGCTTCAGGCTGGCTTCGCAGGCCCGCTCGACGCCGCGCCGGCTCGCATTGTGCGGATACACCTTGCTCACGAGAAACACCTCCTCGCGCAGTCCTTGCAGGGCTTCGCCAACGAGCGTTTCGGTCGCGCCGTCGCCGTACATTTCGGCGGTGTCGATGAGCGTCATGCCGAGCGCGACGCCCTCGCGCAGCGCGGCGATTTCGTCGGCGCGACGCGACGCGCGCTCAGCCATTTCCCACGTGCCCTGCCCGAGCTTCGCGATACGTTCGCCGCCCGGCAGCGCGATACTGGCAATTTCAGTGGTCATGTGCTTTTCGGTCCCATGCAAAATCTGCGCTTGCAGCGAACGGCCAGTGTATCGCCTTGCGCGGCACGGGGTCATGCGTCGACGAGTAAGTCCATCATTTCCTCGCCACGCCGCCTATGACATAAAATTGCCGTTCGCCTCTCACGCCTGCCTCCCATGAACGCTCCCACGGAAGACCGCTGGCGCGGCCTGCGCCCGGACCCGGACAACGACACGCCGCTCTATCTGCAGCTCGCGCGCAAGCTGAGCGATGCGATTCACGAAAACCGCTGGGCTGCCGGCGAGGCGCTGCCGTCCGAGCGTGTGCTTGCCGATGCGCTCGGCGTCTCGCGCATCACCGCGCGCAAGGCCATCGCGCTGCTGGTCGAGCAAGGCATGATCCGCCGCACCCAGGGCGCCGGCAGTTTCATCACGCCGCGCTACGAAGACCCGCTCTCGCGTCTCACGAGCTTCAGCGAGATGCTGCGCCAGCGCGGCTTCACGCCGAGCTCGCGCTGGCTCTCGCGCGAGATCCAGCCCGCGAGCCGCGACGAGGTGATCCAGCTCGGCCTCTCGCCCGCCGCGGCCGTGACGCGTCTGAAGCGTCTGCGTCTGGCCGACGGCATCGTCATGGCCGTCGAGAACTCGACCTTCCCCGCCGCGCTGATCCCCGATCCGGGCGCCATCGGCGATTCGCTCTACAGCTTTCTCGAGCAGCGCGGCCTCGCGATCGTGCGCGCGCTGCAGCACTTTCGCGCCGTGAACGCGAGCGAGGAAATTGCGCGGCAGATGAGCATCGCGCCGAACGAAGCGCTACTGCTCATCACGCGCGTGGGCTACACCGCCGATCAGCGCGCCATCGAACTCACCGATACGTACTGCCGCAACGACTACTACGACTTCGTCGCCGAGCTGCGCAAATAGGCAACGCAGCAGCGACGCAACCAGGCGGCGTGCATGAGCGCGGTCTCTCGCCGCCTCACCCAGCCCATTGCGCCGCATCGGTCCCGATCGGCACACTCGGCCGCGCATAGAACGCCGGCGTGTGTTCGAGCCGCTCGGCGGGCGCCACGGCGCGCACGCGGCCGAACGGCGTCTCCGACTCCTCGAGGCAATCCGCAAGATCCTGCGCACGCAGGTCAGGTACGCGCTGACCTCCTGCGAGCGTGCCCATCGTCTGCAACCAGCGGCCCGTCTGCGCGAGCGACAGGCGCACGTGCCAGCTTCCGCCCTCCTGAGCACGCCGCGCGAGCGCGACCATCGCACCGAACGCAGCGAGATAGCCGGTGGCATGATCGAGCGCCTGGCAAGGCAGCGGACGCGGCGCATCGAAAGGCATAGCGATGAACGCCCCGCCGGCCGGCGCATCATCCTGCGCGGCCGGCATCGCGCCGCCCTGCGCCGCCGCCACGCTCTCGGTCCAGACGATCCCGCTCGCCGACTGCACGAGACTGTCGAAGCCGCGCCGCTCGTGCCACGGTCCGCGATGCGAGTACGCGCAAATCGACACGCACACGATGCCGGGCCGCTCGCGCGCGAGCGCCTCGGGCGCGAAGCCGTGCGCCGCCAGCGCGCCGGGGCGGTAGCCCTGCAGGAACACATCGGCGTCGCCTACGAGTGCGTGCAGTTGCGCGCGGTCCTCGGCCTCGCGCAGATCGAGCGTGGCCGAGCGCTTGCCGCGGCCGTTGTCGATCACGAGCGGCGCGATGTTCGGCAGATGCGGGCCGTTGATGAGCAGCACGTCGGCGCCATGATGCGCGAGCGCGCGCCCCGCCACGGGCCCCGCAATGATGCGCGTGAGGTCGAGCACGCGCACGCCGTCGAGCGGCCGCGCGCCGGCCTTCGGCGCGCTCGCTGCGCTACCTTCGCCATCGTTGCCATCGTCGATGCGCTCGATCTCGAAGAGCGGCAGGCCCGCCACGGCCCGCGCCTGCTCGTGCGCGGCCCATTCGCGCGGCGTGCGCACGAGCGCCGCGCAGAGCCCCGCCTGCGCGAGCGCCTCGTCGAGCGCGGCGCCGTCCCACTGGGTGCGGATCGCGCGCGCCACGTCGTCGCGGCTCTCGCCGCAGCCGAGCACGCGCAGGATGCCGTGCAGATGGTGCGCGAAGTTCGCGTGCAACTGAATCCAGCGACCATCGCGCGTCTGGAAGTATCCCGTCACGGGATGGCGCAATTCGAACGGAGCGCCGCCGTCGACGCTCAGATAGCGCTCGCTGCGGAACGCCGCGAGCGCGCGGCGCACGTCGATGCCGACGCGCTGTTCGGCGCCGCCACGCAAGCGGTGAAAGCGCGTCGCCGCCAGCCCCGCCGCGCCGATGCTCGCCGCCGCGAGCGTGCCGACGCGAAACACCGAAGGCAGGCCGGGATCGTCGCCGCCGATGTCGATCGAATCGAGCGCCGCCTTAAGGTCTTCGGCGCTGTCGTGGGGATGGGCCAGCATCCAGAGGTGTTCGAGCGCGTCGCGGGGCGTCATGGCGTGCGTCCTGTTGGCCAGGGGAAGGTGCAAACAGGTTAAAAGCGTGCCTGCATTCGGATCAATCTTGATTATGATGATCAATATAGATCGATTTTTCCGGTTTCACGAGGCGCGCCACCATGTCCGGCTATATGACCGCGGCCGAAGCCGCCGCCGCGCTCGGCATCAGCCGGGCCACGCTCTACGCCTATGTGAGCCGCGGCATGCTCACCTCGTCGCCCGCGGGCGATGCCTCCGCGGGTGGTGGGCCTCAATCGCGCCGTTACGCCGCCGCCGAAGTGCGCCGCCTCGCGCGCCGCAAGGCCGACGGCAAGCGCGCGGGCAAGGTCGCGCAGAAGGTGCTGGATTGGGGCGTGCCGGTGCTCGAATCGTCGATCACATTGATTGCGGACGGCAAGCTCTTCTATCGCGGCCAGGACGCCGTCGCGCTCGCACGCCACGCCTCGCTCGAAGAGGTCGCGGCGCTGCTCTGGGGCTGCCCGGCACGCCGCGTACTGGAGGCGAGCGCGGCGCCGATCGCCGTCGCGCAATGGTCGGCGTGGCTCAAGCTCTGGAGCGCCCATTCCCCGCTCGAACGCGCGCTCGTGCTGCTGCCGGCCGCCGCCGCGCAAATGCCGCGCATCTGGGCACAGGGCCGCGACGCGCAGCTCGACACGGCAGCGCAACTCATGCGCCTGCTGGCTGCAGCGCTGATCTGTGCGGCCCCTTCCAGCGAGCCACTGCATCGGCAGCTCGCGCATGCCTGGGGCCTGCGCTCGCGCACGCAGGCCGACCTGCTGCGCGCGGCGCTCGTGCTGTGCGCGGATCACGAGCTCAACGCCTCGACGTTCGCGGTGCGCTGCATCACCTCGACGGGCATGCACCTGTTCGGCGCGGCGGCGGGCGGACTCGCCGCGCTCGGCGGCCCGCGCCACGGCGGCGAAACCACGCGCGTGGCGGCGCTCTTCGAAGAGGCCGCGCACGTGGACGATCTGCACCGCTACCTCGGCGAGCGGCTCGTGGCGGACGAGTTCGGCGCGACGCCGAAGCTGCCCGGCTTCGGGCATCCGCTCTACCCGGACGGCGATCCACGCGCGCGGCTGTTGCTCGACATGCTCGCGCAGCACGCGAGCGCCCGCTCACCGATGGACGAAGTCGATGCGCTCGCGCACGCCGTCATGGAAACGACCGGCGCGCGGCCCACGCTCGACTATGCGCTCGCGGCCATCGAGCGCGTGCTGGCATTGCCGCGCGGCGCGGCGTTCACGCTTTTCGCGACTGCGCGCGCAACGGGCTGGATCGCCCACGCGCTGGAGCAGAACGCCGATGGCCGCCTGATCCGGCCACGCGCGCGCTATGTAGGCGAATTCGGCGACGCGAGTTGAGGCGCGCAACGCCGCACTCGGCTCATGCCGCGCGTGCGCCCCACTGCAGCCTTTCCGCACGCTCGCGCAGTTCCTGTGCGAGCCGCCCCGCGAACCCACTCGTGATTTGGACGCCCGGCGATGGCGCCACCGCACCGCGCCCCTCGCTGGCCGACGCGCCGCCGAGCGCAAGCATGAAGCGCGCGCCCTCGCGCCCCGCGCTCAAGTACACGCGCGCACCGGCCTCGAGACGCATCGACTCGCCGGCACGCAGCCAGTAGTCGTCGGCATCGCCGCCGAGCGTGAGCCAGAGCTCGCCTTCGCTCACGTGCAGTTGCATTGCTTGCGCGAGCCGCCAGGTCTCGGCGGGCTCGCCGTGCTCAAGTTCGAAAATACGGATTTCGCGCATTGCCGTGCTCCTTGCTGATGACTTGCGGGTCAGGGCCAAGGCCGCCTCCAGCGCACGCCAGATCGCGTGCAGAAGCGGCTTGAAGGGCCTTCCCGGTTAGCGCATTATTGCCGTCAGCGTGAAGCGATCCCATGCACAGTTCCGAACAGTTCACACGGAACTGTGCAGCTGAAAAACCGGACACTTGATCGCGCCCTTCAGCAACGACCAGGCAGCCGCCAGGCACCCCAGCGAGGCCCGCATGAAACTCGAACTCGACCGCGCCAGCAGCGTCCCGCTGACCGACCAGATCGTCGCCGGCGTGCAGACGTGGATCCGCTCGCGCGCCGCGCACCCGGGCGCGCGCCTGCCTTCGATCCGCCAGTTCGCCGCCGACTACCGCATCAGCCGCTTTCCCGTGATCGAGGCCTACGACCGGCTGGTTTCGCTCGGCTACCTCGACTCGCGGCACGGCTCGGGTTTCTACGTGAGCGAGCACGCGCGCCTGGGGCTGTCCGGCATGGGCATCTGCGACCCTTCGAACGCCGCCGACGAATCGGGCCACCTGCTCAGCCAGCTCAACCGTCCCGGCGAGACGCTGCAGCTCGACAGCGGCTCGATCCCGCAGGCGTGGCGCGACATCGAGGCGATCGGCCAGGCGATCCGCCACGTCTCGCGCACCAATCCGTCGAGTCTCGTCGATTACGGCTCGCCGCTTGGCGACGCCACGCTGCGCGAGCATCTGCGCAACCGGCTCGCGCCGCTCGGCATCGCCGTCGACGCCCAGCAGCTCCTCATCACCGAAGGCGCGAGCGAGGGCCTCGACCTCCTGATGCGCTACATGCTCAAGCCCGGCGACACGGTGTTCGTGGAGGATCCGGGCTACTACAACCTGTACGGACTGCTGAAGCTGCACGGCGTGCGCCTCGTCGGCGTCACGCGCACGGCGAGCGGCCCCGATCTCGAGCATCTGCACGCGCTACTCGCGCAGCATCGCCCGCGCGCCTTCTTCATCAACACGGTGTTCCACAACCCGACCGGCACGACCGTCTCGCCGCCGGTTGCATTCCGCCTGCTGCAGCTCGCGCGCGAACATGGCTTCACCATCGTCGAAGACGACATCTACGCCGACTTCCAGGCCGATCCCACCGACCGCCTCGCCGCGCTCGACCAGTTCGAGCACGTGATCTATGTGGGCGGGCTCTCCAAGACGCTTTCATCGTCGCTGCGGATTGGCTATGTGGTCGCGAATCCGGCGATCGTGCGCGACCTCGCCTCAATCAAGGCGCTCACGAGCTTGAGCGGCTCGCGCTTCACGCAAGCCGTGGCGGCCACGCTGCTCGAGCGCGGCGCGTACCGCAAGTATCTCGAGCGGCTGCGCCGGCGCATGGCCGAAGCGCTCGGCGCGGCCACGCGCACGCTCGAAGAGCACGGCTGGGAGCTGTTCGCGGGGCCGTCCTCGGCGCAGGCCAGCGTGCGCCCGTACGCGCAGAGCGGCGGCAAGTTCATCTGGGCGCGCGTGCCGCACGTGGACGATTCGGCGCGGCTCGTCCCCTGCGGCGAGCCGTTTGGCGTAAGCGCGTCGCCGGGCAGCCACTTCCGGCCCCATGGCGAGCCGAGCCCGTGGCTGCGCATCAACGTGGCGTTCGCGCTCGACCCGCGCGCGCAGGCGTTCTTCGCAGCCGCCGCGCGCGTTCCGGGGTGATCAAGGCGGATCGAGGATCGAGACTGCGGTAGCGGCAGCGCGATCCCGACCGCAAGCAAAACACGAAAACGCAACGCGCCGCGCGGCGCCATACGCACGCCGGATCGCCGGGTTCACTACAATGGCGGCTGCCAGCCACCGCCTGCGCGCCTGCCTTCTCCCATGTCCGAATCCACCGTCTCGTCCAGTTCTCCACCCACGCCTTCCGCCCGCAAGTTGTCCGTGATGTTGTGGCTCGTCGCCACGGGCTTCTTCATGCAGACGCTCGATTCGACTATCGTCAACACGGCCCTGCCCGCGATGGCGACGAGCCTCGGCGAACTGCCGTTGCGCATGCAATCGGTCGTGATCGCCTATTCGCTGACGATGGCGGTGATGATCCCCGTCTCCGGCTGGCTCGCCGACAAGCTCGGCACGCGCCGCGTGTTTCTCGGCGCGATCCTCGTCTTCACGGTCGGCTCGCTCTTGTGCGCGAGCGCGCACACGCTGAACCAGCTCGTGCTCTCGCGCATCGTGCAGGGCGTGGGCGGCGCGATGCTGCTGCCCGTGGGGCGTCTCGCCGTGCTGCGCACGTTTCCCGCCGAGCGCTATCTGCCCGCGCTCTCGTTCGTGGCGATTCCAGGCCTGATCGGCCCGCTCATCGGCCCGACGCTCGGCGGCTGGCTCGTGCAGATCGCCTCGTGGCACTGGATCTTTCTCATCAACGTGCCAGTGGGCGTGGCGGGCTGCGTGGCCACCTTCATCTTCATGCCCGACAGCCGCAACCCAGAAACGCCGGCGTTCGACGTGCCGGGCTACCTGCTGCTCGTCACCGGCATGGTGACGATCTCGCTCGCGCTCGATGGCCGCGCCGAGCTCGGCATCCCGCAAGCGACCGTGCTCGTGATGCTGATCGTGTCGCTCGCGGCGTTCGTGGCCTACGGGCTGCATGCGGCGCGGGCAACAACGCCGATCTTCTCGCTCGATCTCTTCAAGATCCACACGTTCTGCGTGGGGCTGCTCGGCAACCTGTTCGCGCGCATCGGCAGCGGCGCGATGCCATACCTGATTCCGCTGCTGCTGCAGGTCGCGCTCGGCTACACGCCTTTCGAAGCGGGCCTCATGATGCTGCCGGTGGCCGCGGCGGGCATGGGTTCCAAGCGCCTCGTCACGTATCTCATCACGCGCCACGGCTACCGGCGCGTGCTCGTGACCAACACGGTGCTGGTCGGCCTGATGATGGCGAGCTTCACGCTCTCGACGCCAGACGAGCCGCTGTGGCTGCGCATCGCGCAGCTGGCCGTATTCGGCGGCGTGAACTCGATGCAGTTCACAGCGATGAACACGCTCACGCTCAAGGACCTCGGCATGGGCGGCGCGAGCAGCGGCAACAGCCTCTTTTCGCTCGTGCAGATGCTCTCGATGAGCCTCGGCGTGACCGTTGCGGGCGCATTGCTGACGACCTTCACCGGCCTGATCCACCATGCGACGGGCTCGACCGTGATTCCGGCGTTCCATGCGACGTTCGTGTGCGTGGGGATCATCACGGCGGCCTCGTCGTGGATCTTCGCCCAGCTCTCCGACGACGTGCGCCGTACGGCGAAGAAGACCGATCCTTCGGAGCGCACCTGAAGCAAAGGGCGCCGCACAAAGGCCACATCAAGGCCCATACGCGGCACACATCCGCCGCCCCGGTGGTTCGACGGAGCGCGCCTGAAGCAAAGGACGCCACGCTGCGCACCGCACTGCACTGCAACGGTGCACGCAGCGATGCGCACGGTGCGCGCGAGCGGCGCGAAGGCGCCACACGAGTGCCTGATCACACTCGCACGCAGTCTCGAAATAGCCGATATCCCGCGCGCATGGCCCGATCCGCCATGTGTCTCAATGCGCATACTTTTTGCAAGGCTATCCAGTAATGTAAACTCGAGATTCGCGCGTACGGTTTGTCGCGCACGCCACCCAGCCCTATGACCAGCATGATCGAACTCGATCCCCCCGGCTTTCAGTCGCGTCCCGTCGCGGGCGAAGCAGGCGCGCGACGCACCGTGCTGTACGGCGGATACACCGTGTTCAGCGTGTTCCAGCCGGTGTTCTCGGTCGCCCACCGCCGCGCGATCGGCTACCACGCGTCGCTGCGCGCGCACGACGAGCATGGCGACCAGGTGCCGTCGCAGGAAGTCTTCACGCAGGCCGCGCGGCGCGGCGACCTGCTCGAGCTCGGCCGCCTCGCGGAATCGCTGCATCTGGGCAACTTCAACGCCTTCGATTCGCACGACGAATGGCTCTTCCTGAGCCTGCACCCCGCCGCGCTCATGGACACGAGCTATGGCGACGCCCTGCTCGCCGGCATCAAGGCGCTCGGGCTGCAGCCGCAGCGCGTGGTGCTGGAGGTCTCGGAGCAGGCGGGTGGCGAGAATTCGCGCTTCACGGAGATCATCGACGCCTTGCGCAAGGCGGGCTTCGTGATCGCGCTCGACGGCTTCGGCGCCAAGCACTCGAACATCGACCGCGTGTGGCATCTGCGGCCCGATATCGTCACGCTCGACCGCAGCCTGCTCGCGCAGGCGAGCCGTCACGCGCACATCGAGCGCGTGCTGCCGGGGCTCGTCTCGATGCTGCACGAGTCCGGCCAGCTCGTGCTGGTGGGCGGACTCTCGACCGAGCGCGACGCGTTGATCGCGCTGGAAAGCAACGCCGACTTCGTGCAGGGCGCGTACTTCGCGCGCCCCGACGTGGAGCCCGTCCCGCCCGCGACGGCCGCGCGCCTGATGGACGATCTCTCCGCGCGGCTGCGCGAGCGCGTGAGCGCGCGCGAGCGGACCCAGTGCGCGCGCCTCGCGCCCTACGTGAAGGCGCTCGAAGCGGCGGCGGCGCAGCTCGCCGCGGGCGTGAGCATGGTCGACGCCACGCTGCCGCTGCTCGGCCTCGCCGAGACGGCGCGCAGCTTCTTGCTGGACGCCTCGGGCCGCCAGATCGGCGACAACGTGCTGCCCGACGGGCGCTCGACGCAGCGCGCCAAGCGCTTCCGGCCGCTCCTGCATTCCGAGGGCGCGAGCTGGGAACGCCGGCCCTATTTCATCGGCGCGATGAAAGCGCCCGGCAGCGTGCAGTTCACGCCGCCCTATCTGTCGATCAACGAGGCGCACCTGTGCGTGACCGCCTCGATCGCCGCGCAAACGGCCCACGGCCTGCAGGTGCTGTGCGTCGACATCAACTGGGAAGCCGCCTCGCGGTAGTCCCGCGCGCTCAGGCTGGCTCGAGCGATCGGGCGAGCCGCGCGAGCAGCGAGCGCACCGCCGCTCCTCCGAATAGCCGATTGGCCGCCTGCAATGCGCTCCCGCGCGCGGTCGCGGCCACGCAGACCACCGGCGCGGCGCGCCCATCGTCGGCCACGCTGACGTGCAGCCACGCGGCCAGCTCGCCGTCCTCCGCCACCAGCGCAACGCCCGGCTCGCCATCGAGCGCGAGCATCTCGGCACGCAGGCGGCGCATTGGCGCGTGCGCGACGCCCGAGATCGCCACAGCCCCGGTCCCGGCGCGCGAACGGTGCGCCACCGCCGTGTCCGCCGTCGCGCCCGCCGCCACCAGCGCCGTCGCGGTCGCGCCCAGCAGGTCCATCAAGCCTGCGCGGTCCTGCGCATGGAGCACCTCGCGCAGCCGCTCGACGGTGAGCGCGTGCTGCGCCGCATCAGCGGGCGCAACGGGCTTGAGCGCTGGCTCGCGCGCCAGCCGCACGCGCGCGCGGCGCACGATCTGGCGGCAATGCACGGGCGTGCAACCGGTGAGCGCGGCAATCTCCGCGTAATCGCAATCGAACGCCTCGCGCAGCACGAAGACAGCCTGCTCGAGCGGCCCGAGCCGCTCGAGCAGCATCAGCAGCCCATCCGCGAGACGCGCGGCGCGCAGGCCCGCCTCCTCCGCCGAAGGCGCAGTGTCGTCGGGCCAGAGCCCGGCGCCGGGCACCTCGCGCTCGCCCGCGCGTTCGCGGCGCTGCTTGCGCAGCCGGTCGATCGCGAGGCGCACCGCGGCCGTCGCGAGCCACGCTTGCGGCACGCGTACCGCCTCCACATCGGCCTCACGCCAGCGAAACCACGCGTCCTGCACGACGTCCTCCGCCTCGGCACGGCTGCCCAGCACGCGCATGGCCAACGCCAGCAAGCGCGCACGCTCCTTGTCGAAGACAGCGGCGCGGCGGCCCTCGCTCCATGCGCCGCCTGGCGTGCCGGACGGTGCTTCGAGCGCCATCACGCGCCGCTCGCCATCGCGCGCGCAATCTTGCGGCGCTGCGGCGCTCGCCTGCGCGGCATCGCGCGCCTTGCGCACGTCTCGCACCTCCACTTCGTCGATCACCTGGGTCATTCGCTCCGCTCCTCTTCGCTGGCGCCTCGCGCGCCATTGCCGCGCCGGTTCTCCGCGGACGGCCCACGCCGCCCTCGCCCGTGAGACGACCGGCAGCGCGTCGATGTGACAGCCTCGTGCAAAAAAATTGTCGTCACGCGCGACGTGCGGCGGGCGTCTTGGGGGAAGCAGCGCAACGGCGCGGCTCCCGATCACCCAAACGCGAGGAATTTCATGCTTCCCACCGCTCAGCATCATGCAGCAATCGCGCCGCGCGCGCTCAATCTGGTTCCGACCGTCATCGAAACCTCAGGCCGCGGCGAGCGCGCCTACGACATCTACTCGCGCCTTTTGCGCGAGCGCATCGTGTTTCTGGTCGGACCGGTGACAGAACAGACGGCGAGCGTCGTCGTCGCGCAGTTGCTCTTCCTCGAAGCCGAGAATCCGGAGAAGGACATCAGCCTCTACATCAACTCGCCGGGCGGCTCGGTCTACGACGGCCTCGCGATCCACGACACCATGCAGTTCGTGAAGCCCGACGTCTCCACGCTATGCACGGGCTTCGCGGCGAGCATGGGCTCATTTCTGCTCGCCGCCGGCGCGCCCGGCAAACGCTTCGCACTGCCGAACGCGCGCATCATGATCCACCAGCCCTCGGGTGGCAGCCAGGGGACCGCCGCCGATGTCGAGCTGCAGGCGCGCGAGGTGCTCTATCTACGCGAGCGCCTGAACACGATGCTCGCCGCGCACACGGGCCACGACATCGAGCAGATCGCGCGCGACACGGACCGCGATCACTTCATGTCGGCGGAGGCGGCGGCGGAATACGGGTTGATCGACCGCGTGCTCGCGTCGCGTGGGGACGCGGTGCCGCGCTGAGGGCTCACGCGAGCCGCACGGCGAGCCAGGCGGCCAGCACGCCCTTGTACTCGGCCACCAGCAGCTTGCGCTCCTTCGGCTTCGCGCTCGCATAGAGCAGATTGAGGCTCTTGATGACCTGCAGCATGACCTCGGCAACGCGGTAAGCGTCGTCCGCGCCGAGCGCCGCGTTGTAACGGCTGAACAGCGCGGCAAAACGCTGGCGCAGCTTGTTGCGCGCCGCCGCGTCGCGACGAAAGTCCAGCGAGACGGAAAGCAGCGGCAGATACGCGGGGTACGCATCCATCAACTCGACCATCATGTCGAGCAGCCGTTCGGCGAGCTGCGCGGGCGGCAGCTCGCCGTTGACCTGCGCCTGCGCCTCGACGAGCGCGCTCCAGCGCGCATCCATTTCATCGCCGTAACGCTGACGCAAGGCGAGCGCAAGCGCTTCCTTGTTCGGGAAATACTGGTACGCCGCGCCAATCGAGACGCCGGCCTGCTGCGCGATGTGCGTCATCGTGGCGGCTTCGAAGCCGCGCTCGGCAAATGCATCGGCGGCCGCTTCGAGCAGCGCATCGAGCGTGCGCGCGGCGCGTTCCTGACGCGGCACGCGCCGCCCGGCGTCATTCGGCACGGTCTTGCGCCGCAGCGGTGCAACCGGCATAACTGAGGCCTCCCTCACATTCATGTATGATATGTGAGGCCATCCTCACATATTGGTGAACCATGACGCAAGCCCTTTCTCTGAACCCGCGCACGACCGCGCTCGTGATGATCGATCTCCAGCACGGCATCGTGAGCCGTCCCATTGCGCCCCATGCCGGCGCACAGGTGGTCGCCAACGCGAAGACCCTCGCCGATGCGCTGCGCGCCAAAGGCGGCACCGTCGTCTGGGTGCGCGTGCTGCTCAACGACCTCCTCGCGATGCCCGCCGACGCGCCCACGCGCGCCCCCGACGCCCCGGCGGCCCCCGCCATCGCTTCCGAGCTCGTGCCCGAGATCGGCGCGCAGGATGGCGACGTCGTCGTCTCGAAGCGCCAGTGGGGCGCGTTCTACGGCACCGACCTCGAGCAGCAGCTGCGCCGCCGCGGCATCGACACCATCGTGATCGGCGGCATCGCGACCAACTTCGGCGTGGAGTCCACCGCGCGCGCGGCCTTCGACCAGGGCTTCAAGCTCGTGTTCGTCGAAGACGCCACCTCGGCGCTGAACGAAGACATGCACCGCTTCACGTTCGAGAAACTGTTCCGCCACATGGGGCACGTGCGCTCGACGCAGGAAGCGCTCGCCGCGCTCGCTTAACTCGGCTTCGAAAGCGCGCTTCGGAAGCGCGCGCCAAAACAAAAAGCCCTCGATTCGCATCGAGGGCTTTTTTCTGCGCCGCCCGCATCGGGCGGCGCGGGAACAGGCGGCGCTTTAAGCGAAGTTCTTCGCAGCGAAGTCCCAGTTCACGATGTTCCAGAACGCTTCGACGAACTTCGGACGCGCGTTGCGGTAGTCGATGTAGTAAGCGTGTTCCCACACGTCGATCGTGAGGAGCGCCTTGGCGTCGGTCGTGAGCGGCGTGGCGGCGTTGCTGGTCGACACGATGTCGAGCGAGCCGTCGGCCTTCTTCACGAGCCACGTCCAGCCCGAACCGAAGTTGCCGACTGCAGCCTTCGTGAAGGCTTCCTTGAACGCGTCGTAGGAGCCCCATTTCGCGTTGATCGCGTCGCCGAGCGCGCCCGACGGTGCGCCACCGCCTTGCGGCGAGAGGCAGTTCCAGAAGAAGGTGTGATTCCAGACCTGAGCCGAGTTGTTGAACACGCCACCCGACGACTTCTTGACGATCTCTTCGAGCGAGAGGTTTTCGAACTCGGTGCCCGGAATGAGGTTGTTCAGGTTCGTGACGTAGGCCTGGTGATGCTTGCCGTAGTGGTAATCAAGCGTCTCTTCCGACATGGTCGGTGCGAGGGCGTTCTTCGCGAACGGCAGCGGCGGGAGCGTAAATGACATGATGCGGTTCCTTCGTCGTGTTATGGGGAGTTCTGCGTGATAACCGGCATGGAGCACTCGATTGTAGGCGAGTTGGAATAACCCCGCAAACGCGTGGACATTATGCCGATCATCGGTTTTGCAGGGCTTTTATGCAGCACTTATGTATCTGCTGCGCAGCGATTGCGTGGGCTTTTCAGCAAGCGCCGCGCCCGCTGCGAGCGGGCCTGCAACACGGCGCGCGGGAGTTCGCAAGGCGCGCGAAAGACACCATGCGCGCCCTTTTTCAGAAGCCTTCGGAGAGCCTGGGCTGCACGTCGGCGAGCGCGACGTCCGCGCTGCCCTGCGCGAGATGCACGGTCAGGCGCTTGCCCGGCTTGAGCGCGCCCGGCGAGCGCACGGCCGCGCCGCTCTGCGCGTCGAGCAGCGCCGCATAGCCGCGCTCGAAGGTCCGCTGCGGGCTGAGCAGTTCGAGACGCGCCGCCAGCCCGGCAACGCGCGCCGTTTCGCGCTCGCGCTCCCGTGCAAATGCGGCTTCGAGGCGCCGCCCGAGCGAGTCCAGCTGGGCGCGCTGCGCCGCTGCGTCGGGCCGCATGCGCTGCCAGCGCATCTGCACGACGTTGAACTGCGCACGCGCCTGCGCGCTCGCGCGCGAGCCCGCCGAAGCCAGCCGGATCGCCAGCTGGCGCAGATGCGTGCGCTGCTGCGCGAGCCGCTCGCCCGGCGAAACGAGGCGGCGCGCGAGCCAGTCGAGCTGCTGGGCGCGGCGCTCCATCAAGCGGCCGAAGCCCCGCGCGAGTGCGGCGTGGCGCTGGTCCAGCTCGCGCAGCAGCAACACGCGCTGCGGGCTCACGAGCTCGGCGGCGGCGGTGGGCGTGGGCGCCCGGACGTCGGCGGCGAAATCGGCGATCGTGAAATCGGTTTCGTGGCCCACGCCGCTCACCACCGGAATCGCGCTCGCCGCGATGGCGCGCGCGAGCGTCTCGTCGTTGAACGACCAGAGGTCCTCGATCGAGCCGCCGCCGCGGCACAGCACGATCACATCCACTTCCGCACGGGCGTTCGCGGCATCGAGCATGGCCGTGAGCTTTTCCGCCGAGCCCGCGCCTTGCACCGGCGCCGGATAAACGATTACGGGCACGTGCGGCGCACGGCGCGCCAGCGTCGTGAGCACGTCGCGCAGCGCCGCTGCCTGCATCGACGTAATCACGCCGATCGCACGCGGATGGGTGGGCAACGCGCGCTTGTGCTCGGGGTCGAAGAGCCCCTCGGCCTCCAGCTGCGCCTTCAGGCGCAAAAACGCCTCGAACAGACGCCCCTGCCCCGTGCGCCGGATCGCCTCGACGTTCAGCTGCACCTCGCCGCGCGGCTCGTACATCGTGACGAGCGCGCGCACCTCGATGCGGTCGCCCTCGCGCGGCGTGAACTCGGCGTATTGCGCGCGGCCGCGGAACATCACACAGCGCATTTGCGCCTGCGCATCCTTGATCGAGAAGTACCAGTGCCCGCTCGCGGCGCGCGTGAAGTTCGAGACTTCACCGGAAATCCACGCGAGCGGAAACGAACGTTCGAGCATCGAGGCGATCGCGCGGTTGAGCGCCGAAACCGGGACGACGACGTCGCCGCCGGGCGCGGAAGAAAAGCGGTCGGAATTCATGAGCAGGACGTGAGTGAACGATGGGTCGAAAATAGCCCGGACAGACGATAGACCGTTCGGGGTGCGGCAGTCCAGCAGGAAGCGCTCCCATCGAACAAGGGCTGCGAGGTGTCCACATCGACCCCGTCATGTGACATATTTGCTGCAATTCCGTAAAAATCTCTTAAAAACCGCGCCATCCCGTTGATTTAAATACGTTTTTTATCCCAATAACAATCCATTACGCCGATGAGACAGGCTATCAGCGGGCTTTTGCGGGCGCCGCCACCCGCTTTCTCCACAAAGTTATCCACAGGTTGCTTTTTCTTGGTGCGCGGGCCCATTACCACTGATCAGGCGCCGCTTGCGTGGCCTTGCAGCTTGCCGCCCTGCGCTCACCCGCGCTAGAGTGCCGGGTTCACGACGGCCCGTTCGCAACCTGAAAGCGCCGTCCTTGCTATCCCAGCGGCGCCCCCTACCCTTTAATGCGGCGCACGCCTCGAACTGGAGAACCGCTCCGATGCCCGTTCTGTCCGTCAGCCCCCGGTGCGTTCCGTACGCAAGGTACGCAAGGCCCGCGCGCGGCACACGCCGATGAGCGGTCCCGTCAGCGATTTCAAGGCGCGCGCCGAAGCGGGCCTTGCCCGCGAGTGGCAGCAGCGCGGGGCGCTCGCCTGGGCGCTCGCGCCGCTCTCCGTCGTGTTTGCCGCCGTAAGCGGTGCGCGCCGCGCGGCCTATGCGGCCGGCTGGCTCAAGGCGGTACGCGTGGGCGCGCCGGTCGTGGTAGTCGGCAACGTGACGGTGGGCGGCACCGGCAAGACGCCCACGGTGATCGCGCTGGTCGAGGCGCTGCGCGCCGCAGGCTATACGCCCGGCGTCGTCTCGCGCGGCTACGGCGCGAAAGTGCCGCGTCCGACGCCGGTGACGGCGTCCCTGTCTGCCCGCGCGTGCGGTGACGAACCGCTTCTCATCGCGCGCCGCACGGGCGTGCCGGTGTGGGTCTCGCCCGACCGCGTCGCGGCGGCGCAGGCGCTGTGCGCGGCGCACCGCGACGTCGACGTGATCGTCAGCGACGACGGCCTGCAGCACTACCGCCTCGCGCGCGATGCCGAGCTGGTCGTGTTCGATCACCGTCTGGGCGGCAACGGCTTTCTGCTGCCCGCCGGGCCGCTGCGCGAGCCGCTCTCGCGGCGGCGCGACGCCACCCTCGTCAACAATCCGTTCGAGCGCACGCTGCCCGACTGGCCGAACACCTTCGCGCTCAAGCTCGAGCCCGGCGAGGCCTGGCACCTGGCGAATCCCGCCCTGCGCCGGCCGCTCGCGCAGTTCGCGGCGCAAGGCGCGCCGGGCCAGCCGCCGCAGCGCGTCGTGGCGGCCGCGGGCATTGGCTCGCCGGAGCGCTTTTTCGCGACCCTGCGCGCGGCCGGCCTCGCGCCGCAGACGCTCGCGCTGCCCGACCATTACGACTACGCGGCCAACCCCTTCAGCGAGGTCGTTGCCGACGCGATCCTGGTCACCGAAAAAGATGCCGTAAAATTGGGGGCCTGGAACGACGCGCGCATCTGGGTCGTCCCCGTCGAAGCCGCGCTCGATCATCGCCTCATTACTCTGGTTGTGGAGAAACTCCGTGGACGCTCGTCTGCTTGAAATCCTGGTCTGCCCGATCTGCAAGGGCCCGCTCAGCTACGACCGCACCGCGCAGGAGCTGATCTGCAACGCCGACAAGCTCGCCTACCCGATTCGCGACGGCATTCCCGTCATGCTCGTCGACGAGGCGCGCCAGACCGTCGAGGGCACGCCCGTCGATCCGGCCGGCCCGAGCGGCGCCTGAGCATGACCGCGCCCGCGCAGCCTTTCATCGCCGTCGTGCCGGCGCGTCTCGCGTCCACCCGGCTGCCCAACAAGCCGCTCGCCGACATCGGCGGCAAGCCGATGGTCGTGCGCGTGGCCGAGCGCGCCCGCGCCTCGGGCGCCCAGCAGGTGCTGATCGCCTCGGACGCCCAGAGCGTGCTGGACGCCGCGCGCGAGCACGGCTTCGAAGCGGTCATGACGCGCGCCGATCATCCCTCGGGCACCGACCGCCTCGCCGAAGTCGCAGAGCACTTTGGCTGGAACGATGAGTTGATCGTGGTCAATGTTCAGGGTGATGAACCGCTGATCGACCCCGCATTGGTGTGCGACGTGGCGTCGCACCTCGCCGCGCATCCGGAGTGCGCGATCGCCACCGCGGCGCACCCCATCACCGCCCCCGACGAGATCCTGAATCCGAACGTCGTGAAGGTCGTGCTGGACGCGCGCGGCGTGGCGCTCTACTTCTCTCGCGCCCCCATTCCCTGGGCCCGCGACGCCTGGCAGCCGCACTGGTCGCCCGCGCGCCTCGATCTGGCCGCCATGCCCGCCCCGCCGGCTCCGGCGACCGTTTACCGGCATATCGGCCTGTATGCGTATCGGGCGAAATTCCTGCGCAGCTACCCCTCGCTCACGCACTCGCCGATCGAGCAGGTCGAGGCGCTCGAACAGCTGCGCGCGATGTGGCACGGCGAGCGCATCGCGGTGCTCGTCACGGCCGAAGCACCGGCGCCCGGCGTCGACACGCCCGCCGACCTCGCCCGCGTGCAGGCGTTATTCCGGTCTTAATAGCGGCCGTGGGCCGAAAATCCCATGGCATAATCGGTTGTTTGCGCGAGCCGTAGAAGCCTTTGTGCGTGGGGGGTTCCCCCCCATTTGGCCTGCTGGTGAGGAGACGCACGACGCCGCCGATGCCGCCCCCGAGGGCAGCCGCCGCGCCGCAAGAATTCACACAGATCGGAGAAAGTAGAAATGCGTTTGATCCTGTTGGGTGCCCCCGGCGCGGGCAAAGGAACCCAGGCAAACTTCATCAAGGAGAAGTTCGGCATTCCGCAAATCTCGACGGGCGACATGCTGCGCGCGGCCGTCAAGGCCGGCACGCCGCTCGGCGTCGAGGCCAAGCGCTACATGGACGCGGGCGAGCTCGTGCCCGACGCGCTCATCATCAACCTCGTGAAGGAACGCCTGCAGGACTGCGACTGCGAGAACGGCTATCTGTTCGACGGCTTCCCGCGCACCCTGCCGCAAGCCGAAGCGATGAAGCAGGCCGGCGTGGCCATCGACTACGTGCTCGAGATCGACGTGCCGTTCGACGAGATCATCGTGCGCATGAGCGGGCGCCGCGTGCACCCGGCATCGGGCCGCACCTACCATGTGAAGTTCAACCCGCCCAAGCAGGACATGGTCGACGACGTGACGGGCGAGCCGCTCGTCCAGCGCGACGACGACAAGGAAGAGACCGTGCGCAAGCGTCTGGACGTGTACGTCGCGCAGACCAAGCCGCTCATCGCCTACTACAGCGACTGGGCCAAACGCGGCGAGGAAAACGGCATGAAGGCGCCGCAGTACCGCGCCATCGCCGGTCTCGGCAGCGTCGAAGAAATCCGCAACCGCGCATTCGACGCACTCAAGTAAAACCTCTCTTGCCGGCCGCGCCGGGCAAGGTCCGGTGCTAGCGCCGGCCTCCCCGTCCGGCCGGTCCTGCCCTCGTTCTGCTCCTCTTTGCCGATGAGTCGCGAGCGGGTCCGTCACAGGGCCACGCCGCAGAAAAAATACTCATCGAGCAGCAAGGAGGAAGACAGATGCAAATCCGCGACAACGTATTCCTGATCACCGGCGGCGCATCGGGCCTCGGCGCGGCCAGCGCACGCCTCATCGCGGCCGAAGGTGGCAAGGTCGTGCTCGCCGACCTCAACGAGGAAGCGGGCAACGCCCTCGCCAAAGAACTCGGCGGCACCTTCGTGAAGTGCAACGTCGCGAGCGAGGAAGACGGCGCGCGCGCCGTGGCCGCCGCCACCGCGCTCGGCACGCTGCGCGGCCTCGTCAACTGCGCGGGCATCGCACCGGCCATCAAGACCGTCGGCAAGGACGGCCCGCACCCGCTCGACGCGTTCAGCAAGACCATCTCGGTCAATCTGATCGGCACCTTCAACATGATCCGCCTCGCGGCCGCCGCAATCGCGCAGACCGCGCCCAACGAAGGCGGCGAGCGTGGCGTGATCGTCAACACCGCATCGGTGGCTGCGTACGACGGTCAGATCGGCCAGGCGGCCTATGCGGCCTCCAAGGGCGGCGTCGTGGCGATGACGCTGCCGATTGCGCGCGATCTCTCGAGGAACGGCATCCGCGTGATGACGATCGCCCCAGGCCTCTTCGAAACGCCGATGCTGCTCGGCATGCCCAAGGAAGTGCAGGATGCGCTCGGCGCGATGGTGCCGTTCCCGCCGCGCCTGGGCAAGCCCGACGAGTACGCGATGCTCGTCAAGCAGATCGTCGAGAACCCGATGCTCAACGGCGAGGTCATCCGTCTGGACGGCGCGATCCGCATGCAGCCGAAGTAAGACGCCACGCGCTCACGCATGGCGTAAAAAAGCCCGCGAATTCAATCTTCGCGGGCTTTTTTTCGTCTGCGGAAAGCGCACGCTTGCGCCGCCGGTCAATCATTGTCGAGCGTACGCTGGCGCAGTTCCTGCAATTGCGACTCGACGACCATCGCGTCCTCGGCGTCGGGGCGCTCGTCGAGATAGTGCTCGAGGTCCTCCAGCGCGGGCCGCAGGTAATCGAGGCGCGCATAGGCGAAACCGCGATCGCGCACCTCCTCGATGCTTTCCGGCAGCAGGATCACAAGCCGCTGCTGGATGCCGAGCAGGCGCTCCCAGCGCTCGGTCTGCAGGTACACCGACTTCAGGTTGCGCAGCATGCGCGCGACGATCTCGCGCCGCGTGGCCGGCTCGAGCAGCATGCGCAGCGCGCGCGCGACGGAGTCGCCCGCGTTCGCCACGTAGGGCTCGAGCATCTCGACCATGTCGGACTCGGAGAGCGCGCGGCCCGTGGTGGGATCGAGCATGGCGTCGCCGTCGGGCAGCGAGACGCGCAGCAGGAAATGTCCCGGAAACGACACGCCCTGCACCGGCAGCCCGAGTTGGCCCGCGATCTCGAGATAGATCACCGCGAGCGAAATGGGGATGCCGCGCCGGCGCCTGAGCACGACGTTCAGATGGCTGTTGTCGGGATCGAAGAAGTCGTTGAGATTGGCCGCGAAACCCATCTCGCGAAAGAACACACGATTCAGAAACGAGACCTGCTGGCGCAAGTCGGCGCCCTCGGGCATGCGCTTTTTCGCGCGCAGCGCGAGCTCGTCGATTTCGGCGAGCGTGCCTTGCAGGTCGAGGTCCGGGTAGGCATCCTGCGCGATCGCCAGCGCCGCTTCCGTGAGCGGCAGGCTCTCGTCGTCGGCCACCAGCGTGCTGAAATAGTCCAGCACCCGCGTGTTCATCGTGATCACTTCGCGCGCCTCTTGAAGTATGCGTATTTGAAGCCCATGAGCCAAAGCATACCGAAATATAGCGTCGCGAACAGCACGAGACAGGCCGCGAGCAACGCGATGCGCGCGAGCGGCTCGCGATGCAGGCCGATCCAGTCGTAGCTGATCGCACACCAGTGCATCGCGCCTGAGAGCACGAGGCATGCGCCGAGCAATTGCACGAAGAAAGTGGCCCAGCCTGAAGACGGCATGTAGATGCCACGACGACGCAGGCCGATGAAGAGCAGCAACGCGTTCATGCAAGCGCCGAGCCCGACGGAGAGCGTGAGGCCCGCGTGCGCAAAGATCGGCACGAAGATGTAGTTGCTGAGCTGCGTGGCGACGAGCACGCCCACGCCGATCTTCACGGGCGTCTTGATGTCCTGGCGCGCGTAGAAGCCAGGCGCCAGGATCTTGATGAGAATGAGCCCGATCAGCCCGACACCATAGGCGGTCAGCGCGCGGCCCGTCATGACGACGGAATTCGCGTCGAACTTGCCGTAGTGAAACAGCGTGGCCGTGAGCGGCTCGGCGAAGAAGAACAGCGCGACGGCCGAGGGCGCCGCGAGCAGGAAGGTCACGCGCAGGCCCCAGTCGAGCAGCGCCGAATATTCGTGCGGATCGGCGTCGACGTGCGCTTTAGAGAGACTCGGCAACAGGATCGTGCCGAGCGCCACGCCCAGCAGCGCCGTGGGGAACTCCATCAGACGGTCGGCGTAATTGATCCACGAGACCGCGCCCGGGCCCAGACGCGAAGCGATATTCGTATTGATGATGAGGCTGATCTGCGCCACCGACACCGCGAACATGGCCGGCACCATTTTCGCGAGCACGCGCTTGACGCCGCGATGCGCGAGCGCCTTGACCGGATTGAGGCCGATGCGCGGCATCATGTCGATCTTCTTCAAGCCCGGCAGCTGCACGAGGAACTGCAGCACGCCACCGACGATCACGGCCCACGCGAGCGCAAAGACCGGCTGCTTCATGTGCGGCGCGAACGCCACGGCCGCGGTGATGAACGCCACGTTGAGCAGCACCGGCGCGAACGCGGGCAGCGAGAACTGCTTGTACGTGTTGAGCACCCCGGACGCGAGCGACGTGAGCGAGATGAACACGATGTACGGGAACATGATGCGCGTCATCGTGACGGCGAGCTGGTACGCCTGGCCATCGTTCTTCAGGCCCGAGGCGACCACGGTCACGACGAAGGTCGCGCCCACGATGCCGAGCACCGAGAGGATGGCGAGCGCCCACGCGAGCACCGTCGAGGTGGCGTCGACGAGATCGCGCGTGGCATCGTGCCCCTTCTGGTTCTTGAACTCCGCGAGGATCGGGACGAAGGCTTGCGAGAACGCGCCCTCCGCCGAGATCCGGCGCAGCAGGTTGGGGATGCGGAACGCGACGTAGAAGGCGTCGGTGTACTGGCTCGCGCCGAATGCGCGGGCAATCAGCGTTTCTCGGGCCAGTCCGGTCACGCGCGACAGCAGCGTGAAGCCGCTGACCGTCAGCAGGGCTCGGAATAGATTCATGGGGCGCTTATTATACGGGTGCCGCCCGGTCCTTCGCCGATGCGCGGCGCCAAGGCCGTCACTGCGGCGGCGCGGCAGCCCAGTGCGGGCTTTGGGGCGCCCTCGCTCGCCGGGTGCCAGGCGATTGCCACGTCCATGATTTTGTTGCTATAATTCGCGGTTTCGAGTTTCGCAAGTACTCGGAAACGCGTCTTGGAAAGGGAGCAAAAGGCGGCCGTGAATTTCATGGGCCCTTGCGCTTCGGCACAAAAGGCGCGGCCGGCAAGCCCGGCGAATACCGTTTTGCGCTTACGGGCAATCGTTCCCGCAAGTTCAAATCCAGGCAAAGAGCGTTGTCCCGCTTGACCGAACGTCGGCGGCTGGCGCTCTCGAAACATAAGGAACCAACATGGCAAATTCCGCACAAGCACGCAAGCGCGCCCGTCAGGCCGCCAAGGCAAACTCGCACAACTCGGCGCTGCGCTCGAAGTTCCGCACCGCTATCAAGGCTGTCCGCAAGGCAATCGACGCCGGCGACAAGGCAGCGGCCGCAGAAATTCTGAAGGCCTCGGCAAAGACGCTCGACATCATCTCCGACAAGAAGATTGTTCACAAGAACAAGGCTGCTCGTCATAAGAGCCGTCTGGCTGCTGCCGTCAAGGCAATGCAAGCTGCGCAGTAAAGTTTCGGGCCGTCCGCCACGGCGGGCGCCTCCTGATTCTGCTGCAACAAAGAACCCGCTTCGGCGGGTTTTTTTGTGGCCTTTTGTGGCCACGGGTCAGCCACAGCGCTACCCCCTCTTCCTGCGCGATTTCCACCATGCCACGCGCGGACGCAAAAAAACCCGCCGCAGCGGGTCGTTCAGACGAAGTGGCGCACCACCCCGCTCTTCTTCGCGCACCTTGCGGCGCGCTCGATGTCTTTCGGCTCAGCGGCCGCCACCCTGCTGCGTCGCGTGATCGAGCGGCAGCTCGCACGCCTCGGTCACCACGAGATCGTTGTCCTTCGCGAAGCTCATCACGAAGTTGAAGGCCATCGGCTCCACGTCCTTCAGGCGCGAATCCAGCACCACGACCTTGAGGTCGCCGATCATCGTCGGCCGTACGTAGAGCGAATAGCGCAGATAGGCGTTCGGCCCGCGCGCATTGGCCGACGCCTTCGGGCCGAAGCTCGACATCACCCCCGCCAGGCGCTCCGACCAGTCGCTCGGGCGAAACTTCTTCCCGGTACTGGTGATGCCTTGAATGAAGTATTCGGTTGGAGCTTCGTCGGCCATGTAGGGTACCTGTATGACTGCGCGGCGCCGCGCTGCCGCGGTGCGCTTATGCAGCTGAAACTAGAGCACGAGCGCGTCGCCCGCGCTTGTGCCGCGGAGCTCCAGCCGCGGGCAGTTCGCCCGATGGCCGCGCGCAAATACAGTCCAATGGAGAGGGGAGAGGCCGTTCGCGCACCTCGACCGGTGCGACGCCACATCGAACGTGCGACGCATTTGCCGGCCAGCGCACAGACCACTCCCGCGAGCCCCGCGCCTTGCGCGTCGAGCCCGCCGTCGTGCGTGAAAAATCTTTGAGATTATAGCGCAGCAGCTCTTTTGACGCACCGCACATAAGACACTTGACGGTGGTCTGCACCCGCCCTCGCCTGCTCGCGCGACACCCGGCGAGAAAGCTGACCCTGCCCTGGCCATCCCTCCGGGCCGACTCGTCAAAGTGCGCAAAATCCTTTATGCTGCATTGACTTACCACCAACCGCAGCGGCGTCGCCGGCTCAATCCTGCAGTTCGAGGCCGGATCGGGCGCCGTTTTCGTTTCATGACCTCCCGGACCATACGCCATTACCTGCAGTTCAAGGATTTCTCCCTTGACGATTATGAATATGTGCTGGAGCGCGCGCGCATCCTGAAGCGCAAGTTCAAGAACTACGAGACCTATCATCCGCTGCACGATCGCACGCTGGCGATGATCTTCGAGAAGAGCTCCACGCGCACGCGCCTCTCGTTCGAGGCAGGCATCTTCCAGCTGGGCGGCCACGCCGTGTTCATGAACACGCGCGACACGCAGCTCGGCCGCGGCGAGCCCATCGAGGATTCGGCCCAGGTCATCTCGCGCATGGTCGACATCATCATGATCCGCACGTTCGGCCAGGACATTCTCCAGCGCTTTGCCGAAAGCTCGCGCGTGCCGGTCATCAACGGTCTCACGAACGAATATCACCCCTGCCAGGTGCTGGCCGACATCTTCACGTACTACGAGCATCGCGGCCCGATCCGCGGCAAGACCGTGGCGTGGGTGGGCGACGCCAACAACATGCTCTACACGTGGATCGAAGCTGCACAGATCCTCGACTTCAAGCTGCGCATCTCCACGCCGCCGGGCTACCCGCTCGACCCCGCACTCGTCGCACCGGAAAGCGCGCCGTTCTACGCGGTGTTCGACGACCCGAACGAAGCCTGCGCAGGCGCCGACCTCGTGACCACGGACGTCTGGACCAGCATGGGCTTCGAGGCGGAAAACGAGGTGCGCATGAAGGCCTTCGCCGACTGGTGCGTGGACGCCGAAATGATGGCGCGCGCCAACCCCGACGCCCTCTTCATGCACTGCCTGCCCGCGCACCGCGGCGAGGAAGTGAGCGCCGAGGTCATCGACGGTCCGCAAAGCGTGGTCTGGGACGAGGCGGAAAACCGTCTGCACGTCCAGAAGGCGCTCATGGAGTTCCTGCTGCTCGGCCGCCTGAACCACTAAGCCGGACGCACCGCTTCATGCAAAAAGCCGACCCTATGGTCGGCTTTTTTTCGCCTGCTGCGACGCGGATCACACCGTCTCGCCGAGCCTGCGCGCCAGCGACTTCAAGAGCGGCGCCACGCGTTCGCGAAACACGTCCGGCCCCATCGACGAAGCCGGCCCGCTGCAGCTGAGCACAAGCCAGCGGCGCTCGCGCGGCTCGCGAAACGGCACCGCCACGGCGTTGACGTCTTCGTGCCAATCGCGAAACGAATAGCAGACGCCCTCCTTCGCAAAGATCTCGATCTCGCGCTTGGCCGCCGCAACCTGGGCGGGGCCGTCGGCGCCTGCCGCCTTTTCCAGCTCCGCAAAGAGCGCCGTGCGGACGTCGAGCGGCTGCACCGCGAGGTACGCGCGCCCCATCGAACTCGTCAGCATCGAGAGGTGCGAGCCCGAGGCAAGCCCCAGCGTGAGCGCCGTCTCGCTGCGGATGGTCTCGAGGTACACGACGTCGAGACCATCGCGACATCCCAACGACACCGCCGCCCCCACCTCGCGTGCGAACACGCGCATGTGCGGGCGCGCGAGCTCGAGCGTGTCCGTGCCCGCGAGCAAGGCGAAGCCCAGCGAGAGCACGCCGGCGTCGAGCGCATATTTGCCGAGCGATTCGTCAAAGCGCAGATAGCCGAGCATGGTGAGCGTGTACGCGAGCCGGTTGACGGTCGCCTTCGGCAAGCCGGTGCGCTCGACGAAATCACGGTTGCCGAGCAGCGTCTCGCCGGGCCGGAAGGCGCGCAGCAGCTCGAGCCCGCGCGCGAGCGCCACGACGAACTTGCGCTCGTCGATCGGGCCCTCTGCCAGCGCGGAGGAAAACGATGAAGATGCATTCATTTCAGGTGCAGACATGAGCGGGCTGGTGATACACTAGGATCAATTTGCAAAACATTGTTCCGCATAGCGGAACCTCAGTCAAGCGCAAATTGCCCATTTCGAGAGATTCCGCAACCAACTTGCATGGGATCGCAGTAAGTGCTCTGCATGGGGCCGGAGTAAGTGCTGAAGCACTAACGCCGGCCGACAGCTCAAGCGCTAACTGCGTTCGACAGGAGAGACACCATGGCCGCACATGCCCAGTTCCATTGGGAAGATCCGCTGTTGCTCGACCAGCAGCTCACTGAAGACGAGCGCATGGTGCGCGACGCCGCCGCTGCCTATTCACAGGACAAGCTCGCGCCGCGCGTGCTCGAAGCGTTCCGTCACGAGAAGACCGACGCCTCGATCTTTCGCGAAATGGGCGAAGTCGGCCTGCTCGGCCCGACGATCCCCGAGCAATACGGCGGCCCCGGCCTGAACTACGTGGCCTACGGCCTGATCGCGCGCGAAGTGGAGCGCGTCGACTCGGGCTATCGCTCGATGATGTCGGTGCAGTCGTCGCTCGTGATGGTGCCGATCTACGAATTCGGCTCGGAGGCGCAAAAGCAGAAGTACCTGCCGAAGCTCGCGAGCGGCGAATGGATCGGCTGCTTCGGCCTGACCGAGCCGAACCACGGCTCCGACCCGGGCAGCATGGTCACGCGCGCGAAGAAGGTGAACGGCGGCTACTCGCTCTCGGGCGCCAAGATGTGGATCACCAACTCGCCGATCGCCGACGTATTCGTCGTCTGGGCGAAGCTCGAGGAAGACGGCAAGGACGACATCCGCGGCTTCATTCTGGAGAAGGGCTGGAAGGGTCTTTCCGCACCGGCGATCCACGGCAAGGTGGGCCTGCGCGCGTCGATCACCGGCGAGATCGTGCTCGACGAAGTGTTCGTGCCCGAAGAGAACATCATGCCGGACGTGAAGGGCCTGCGTGGTCCGTTCACGTGCCTGAATTCGGCGCGCTACGGGATCGCCTGGGGTGCGCTGGGCGCCGCCGAGGCGTGCTGGCACACGGCGCGCCAATACGTGCTCGACCGCAAGCAGTTCGGCCGCCCGCTGGCCGCGAACCAGCTGATCCAGAAGAAGCTCGCCGACATGCAGACCGAAATCACGCTCGGCCTGCAAGGCTGCCTGCGCCTCGGCCGCATGAAGGACGAAGGCACGGCGGCGGTCGAAATCACCTCGATCATGAAGCGCAACTCGTGCGGCAAGTCGCTCGACATCGCACGCCTCGCGCGCGACATGCTGGGCGGCAACGGCATCTCCGACGAGTTCGGCGTGGCGCGCCACCTCGTGAACCTCGAAGTGGTGAACACCTACGAAGGCACGCACGACATCCACGCGCTGATCCTCGGCCGCGCGCAAACGGGTATCCAGGCGTTCTTCTAAACGCGCTCCTCGCAGCCGTTGGCGTATGAAAAAAAGCGCCGCACGAGTCGACTCGTGCGGCGCTTTTTGCTTTCTTGCCCCCGCGCTCCGCGCCGCGCGCGATGCGCAGCGTGGCCGGGCGGCTTGCCTTACTTGTTCGGCTGCGGCGTCAGGCGCAGATATGGACGCACTGCCTTGTACCCCTTCGGAAACTTCTGCTTGAGAACCTCTTCGTCCTTCAGCGACGGCACGATCACGACATCGTCGCCCTGCTTCCAGTTGCCCGGCGTGGCGACCTGGTAGTGGTCGGTGAGTTGCAGCGAATCGATCACGCGCAGCACTTCGTCGAAATTGCGGCCCGTGCTCGCCGGATACGTGATGATGAGGCGCACCTTCTTGTTCGGATCGATCACGAAGAGCGAGCGCACCGTGAACGTCTCGTTCGCGTTCGGGTGGATCATGTCGTACAGCGTGGAGACCTTGCGGTCGCCATCGGCAAGAATCGGGAAGCCGACGCTCGCCGCCTGGGTCTCGTTGATGTCCTTGATCCACTCGTTGTGCGACTCGGCGCTATCCACCGAGAGCGCGATCGTCTTGACATTGCGCTGCGCGAATTCGTCCTTCAGCTTCGCGGTCAGGCCGAGTTCGGTCGTGCAGACCGGCGTGAAGTCGGCCGGGTGCGAGAACAGCACGCCCCAGCTATCGCCGAGCCAGTCATGAAATTGGATGCGGCCAACGCTCGAATCCTGCTCGAAGTCGGGTGCGATATCGCCAAGACGCAGACTCATGGTGCGGTTTCCTTTGAACGTGGTGGACCAACCATTGCACGCGGCCCGTTGATCCAGTGGACATTTACTACATTCAAGCATACAGGGTCTGCTCATGCCCCGAGAACGAACATCGGGTCAGACCGTTATGAGTTTTAGTAATTTTGGCCACGATCGCGGAAACTTTGGGTACCAGATCAACTCCATTTGTTTTACTGTGAATGCCAGTGCGCTCACAGCATGCGCAAGGCAGCGCCGAGCGATCCGCTGAATAGCCGCCAGGCGAGCCCGCAGGAACGAATCATGCGGAATTCTTGCCCGGTGGCGGCCAGCCAAGCTTGCCAGCGCTCGTATCTTTGTTACGATTCACGCGTGATGTGACACGATGGGAGCTAGTCAATGTCAGAGGTCAACAAGGAGAGGCTGATGTCGGATATCAAAACCGTCCTCGCGGATGCGGAGGACCTGCTCAAGCAAGCAGCGAGCGCCACGGGCGAGCGCGCTTCGGAGCTTCGCGAAACGGCCCTCACGCGCCTGAAGCAAGCCAAGGAAAAGGCGGCCGACGTTCAGGTCGTCGTGGTCGAGAAAGGCAAAAAGGCGGCGCGCGCCACCGACGACTACGTGCACGAGCATCCGTGGACGTCGATCGGCATTGCCGCCGGCGTGGGCGTTCTCGTGGGCTTGTTGATCAACCGCAAGTAAAAACGCGGTGTGCAGCCGCGGAGCGCTCGCCACCACACGTGGTGGGCGGCCCACGCAAGGCGGCTGACGATGCGCACAGCGTTCACGGCGATGCTGGGCACAGCAGCCCGGCGCCACAAGGTCACCGTGACCGTTACGTGAGCGTTACGCGGCCGAACCACAAGCCTGCAGGCCGGTGCACTGCACCGGCCTGTCTTTTCCGGGCGCTTCCCTCGCGCATTCGCCTCGCGCGCACACGCGCTCGCCAACCGCATTCGCCATGACGACAGACACCCACTCGCAGCGACAAGAACACGGACCGGTGCGCCGTCTCCTCGGCTCCGCATTCGCGATGCTTCACACGCGGCTCGAGCTGATCGGCATCGAACTGGCGGAGGAGAAGGAACGCCTGCTCGGCGTGCTGTTCCTCGGACTCGCGTCGATGCTGCTTGGGGCCATGGCGCTGATCGCGCTGACCGCACTCGTCGCGATCGCTTTCTGGGACACCTGGCGCTGGCAAGCGCTCGCCGGGATCACGATCTTCTATGCGCTCGGCGCGCTCATCTGCGGCCTGAAGGCGCGCAGTGGCCTGCGCAATGCGCCGCTCGTCTTCCAGGCGACGCTCGAAGAATTCGAGAAGGATCGTGAAATCCTTCGCAAGCCCTAGTCCACGTTTGCCAACCGCCTGCCGCGCATCCAAGCCCGAACCGAATCCATGAGCCAACCCCGACCGGACAACGCCTTTCGCCCTGAACGCACGCGTACCCGCGACCTGTCGACGCCGCAATTGCGCGCCTTGCGCAAGGAACTGCTGATCGTGCGCGCGAGCGTCGAGCGCGCCGAGATGGCGGCCTCGGTTGTCGAGCTTCGCGAGGCCGTCACACACTTCAGCTGGCTGCGCTTTCTCGTGCCGGGTTTCGGCGGCACAGGCGCAAGCGTGGGCCGCGTGGGCGCCGGTCTCGGCAATCTGCTCAAGCAATATCCCCTCTTGAGCTCCATCGCCTCGCTCGTGCTGGCCAAGCCGCTGCGCGAGAGCGTCGCTTCGGCTGCCCGCCCGGTCGTGAAATGGGGCGGTCTGGCGCTCACGGCGTGGGAGGCCTGGCGCATCTGGCAGCAGGTGCGCCGCCAGCGCGGCGCGCCAAACGGCGGCGCGCGGCGCTACGCGTCCGAAGAAGACGACATCACCGGCTAAAGCGCGGTTCGAGCCGGCCCCCGCTGCCCGCTCATCGGTCCCGCCAGCACTCGCGCGAATTGGGAACCGTCACGGGCGCGGCCGCATGATTGAGGCCAGGCGCCTGATTGCTGCGCGTGCCATTCGCATCGAGCGTGAAAGCGCCGCAGGGATCGTCACGCATCGGGCCCGTTTCCGTGGGCGTGGCCACGATCGTATAACCACCGTTCGTTTCGTCTGCCGCCACAAGTTTCAGCCGGTAAACCGCCGCTCCCCCCGGCGGCGCCTGATCCATGCCATCAGGGAGCGAAGCCGGCGCCGGACTTTGCGCATCGACGAATTGCGCCGCGCGATAGAGCGCCGCGACGGCATCGATCCGATGCCCGCGCGCGATCTGATTGCGCCATCCCGGCAACGCGAAAGCCGCGACGATGGCCATCGCCGCCAGCGCGACGACCAGTTCGAGCAAGGTAAAACCACGCCCACTGCGTTGCATCTCCCCTCCTTTTGCCGCGCTCAAAACGGCCTCGCTACGACGCGCCGCCAATGACGCTCGATGCGCGTGCCTTCCAGGACGAGCTGCATCTGCAGCCAGCTTTGCGCGTCGTCCGTGGAACCGAATCCGCGCGCCGTGACCAGAAACGCGCGCACTGCCGGCCGCGCCTCGATACGCCATGCTTCGACGAAGCACTGTGGCGGCCTCACGGAACCGGGCCACGACCGCAAGGGCGCCGTGGCCTGCGCCCCGAACGTCTCCTGACGGCGCCAGCCCTGCGGCTCGCCCGGCTGGGCCGGCGCCGGCGGCGTGATCGCCGTGCCGTCCGCCAGTGCACGCGTACAGAGCACGAGCGCCGCGTCGGCCGCATGGAAGGAGCGCAGCTGATCGATGGCGGCGCCTGAGTTGCGGGCCTCGAACAGCGCCGCCTCGAACCACGCCGCCGCCGTGGCGAGCATCATCGAAACGATCAGCAGAACGATCGGTAATGCGACGCCGTACTGATTCACGCGCCGGTTACGCGAACACCGCGCCGCGAAACTCATGACCGTGCCGCCAGCACATTGCGCAGCGCCACGTGGCGCCAGAACGCCTGCCGCGCGCGACCATCCGCAGCGCTGGCCGACGCGCCGTCGCAATCGACGTAGCGCACGCGCCTGGCAAACGGCGCGCCACGCACGAGCACGCATAGATCGACGGCCACGACCGAGTCCCATTGGTCGCGCGAGAGCGCCGCGGCGTCCACGGCCTGCGCGGCGCCCGCCAGCCAATAACGCACACGCATGCGCTCGACGCCCTCCACGAGCGGCTGCGCCGTACCGGCTTTGCCGGAGCCTTCGCAGTAGAGCTCGGGCTCGCCGGTCGAACTGCTCGCCTTGGCATGAAAACGATTGAGCACCTCGGCCGCGGGCGGCCCGACCGCCTGCCCGAGGCAATCGGTGACCTGGCCATTCGCGGCCAGCCAGGTGGACTCTGCGTCGCCCCGATAGCGCACCGCTACGCCGTCCGAGCGATTCGAAAGCGCCTCGCAGGTCCAACTCGCATTGGCACCGGTGGGGCGCCCGGCGCTGCAGCCAAAGATCGGCGGTCCCGCGAGCCCTGCCGGAGCGTCGGCGCCCACGAAGCCGGCCATCTGGATCTGCTCGCCCATGAGCGTCAGCGCATTCACGCCGGCCTCGTGGATACGCGCGGCGTCGATCGCAGCTGCGAACGCCTGACGCTGCGAGCGATATGCGGCAAGCGCGCCCGCGATCACGACGAGACCGAGCGCCACGGCAATCGTGAATTCGAGCAACGTGTGCCCTGCGCTGGCGCGCGAGCGCAGCAGCAGCACAGCGCGCTTCACTGGACGAACGCGAGCGCAACGCAGGCTCGCCCTTGTGCAGGTTCCGCGCCGCCGGCTTGAGCCTCTTCGCATCCGTCGGCGGGCGGCAGCGAGCGAGGCGCGGCCTCATCGCGCAGTGCGGCCCATGTCAGCACGACTAGCGAGGCCTCGCCCGCCGTAGTGGACACGGTTGCGTGCCCCTCGGGCACGATGAGCGCAGCGCGCGCCTTCCATTGATCGCGCGGCGCCGTGCCCGCTTCCAGCGCAGCCTCGGCGATCGCGTCGGCGGCAAATACGGCGCGCGCCCGTACGGCGGAGGCAACCGCATGGCGCGCCAAGCCGAGCTGCGCACCGAGCAGACCCAATCCGCACATGGCCATCAGTGCCATCGCCAGCGCGACTTCGAGCAAGGCCGCACCGCGCCCGATGCGTGGACCGCTCCGAAAATGCCTGCTTCGCACGCTCATGACGCCGCTCCGCATGCACCGTCGCTCACGCGCGCGCGCCCACCCGCGGCAACGCGTATGCAGCGACGCCACCCAGTCCCCCGCATTGAAGCGGCAGCGGCGCGCGGCGCGATCTCGAAGTTGCGCAGACTGCCGATCGCCTGCCCCGCGGGCGGTGTGAACGTGAGCGCCGTCAAGCCCGACGCCACGGCAATCTCATCGAGCGCCGGCTGCGCACGCAACAGCGACAGCACGCCCGCGCGCTCGGCTATCACGGCCCAGCCGCACGACCAGTCCGCCCGCCCGGACGGACAGCTCTTGCCAGCCGCAAGGCAATGGCGCGTGGCGTCGATACGGCAAACGCTCACGCGCACCTTGCGCCGGATCGCTTCGCTGCGCGCGTAAGCGAGCGAGCCGAGCAACGCGTTCGTGCGCGCATCGACCTGGTCGCGCGCGCGCCACGATGCGAACGTGGGCGCGGTTGCCGTGGCGCACAGCGCAAGCAGTACGATCACGACCATCGTTTCGATCAGCGTGAAGCCGGCGCATTTCATCTGCAATCCTTATCGTCGAGGGATTGCAGTCACTCTACGGATGAACGCGAAACGGAACAATTAGCCGAACGGCCAGCTTATGCGCACGGAGCCCTCCCGCGACAATGCAAAGGTCACGGGCAACGGCAGGGAGAACGGGAAATGCGGGGAAGGAAAACGCGCGAACGCAAGGAGCAAACGCGCAAGCGCTCAGATGAAACGCGCAGGCACTCAGCGCTTCTTCGGCGGCGTGGCAGCGCCGCTTGCACGGCGAAACTCTTCGATTACGTCCTCGAATTCGGAGACGTCCTCGAAGCGCCGGTACACGGAGGCAAAACGCACGAACGCGACCTTGTCGAGCTCGCGCAATTCGCCCATCACGAGCTCGCCAAGGCGCTCGCTGCGCACCTCGCGCTCGCCGCTGCCGAGCAGTTGATACTCGATGCGGGCGACCGCCGCGTCGATCGCGTCGGCAGCAACGGGCCGCTTGCGCAGCGCCAGTTGCATGCTCGCCATGATCTTGCGGCGGTCGAATTCCGTGCGGCTGCCGTCCTTCTTGACGATGGCCGGCATCGCCAGCTCGACCCGCTCGTACGTCGTGAAACGCTTGTCGCAGGCCGGGCAGCGGCGGCGGCGCCGGATAGCGGCGCCGTCCTCGGACACGCGCGAGTCAACCACTTGCGTGTCTTCGTGCCGGCAGAAGGGGCAGCGCATGATGGATTACAGCCTGGCTCAGCGATAGACCGGGAAGCGCTTGG